>JBPOFU010000001.1:0-347125 GCA_051252075.1 Oceanococcus sp.
GGCCAGAAGCAAAAAAACCAGACCTGCCAAGCGATTCATTACCAACTCCATCCACTTTTTGCGGGGCGCGGATTGTTACAGCCCAACTATGCCATTATGCGCCAATGAGTTATTTTACTGGCATAATTGACACGGCCTGGCTATGCGATGAGTTGCAAACCCAAGGCTGGCTATCGGCACAGCAGTCCGATGACGCTAAGCGCCGACTGGTTGGCACGCGCTCACAAAGCCATCCCATAACGCGCTTAGCCCAATTGAAGTTATTGCGCCACGACAAGCCGCAATTTGCATTGGACACAGAAGCCCTGTGTCGCTGGCTGGCCCGGCGTTGTGGCATGCCGTATCTAAAAATAGATCCACTCAATGTGGACATCTCTAATGTCACCGCATTGTGCCCCTATGCTTATGCCTCGCGTGCTGGCATTTTGCCGGTAGGCATGACCAAAACCACGGCCCGCTTCGCGGTCAGCCAACCTGGCCTGCTCGATTGGTTGCCGGACATCGAGCAAATCAGCGGCCGCAAAATTGAACGCGTCATTGCCAACCCAGAAGACATTAAACGCTACGCGGTCGAATTCTATGCCCTCGCCCGCTCCATTAGCGCCAGTGAAAAGGAGCAAAAGAGCGCCAACGAACGCCGACAAAACCTAGAACAACTGACCGAATTGGGAAAACGCGGCAACCTGGATGCCGATGACCAACATATCGTCGGCGTTGTCGATTGGGTTTTGCAGTATGCCTTCGATCAGCGCGCCAGTGACATCCATCTCGAGCCTCGGCGCGACACCGGGAATATTCGCTTTCGCATCGACGGCGTCTTACATCAGGTCTACCAAATGCCGGCCAAGGTCATGGCCGCCGTAAATGCACGGCTGAAGATACTCGGCAGGTTGGACTTAGCGGAAAAGCGGCGCCCGCAAGATGGCCGCATAAAAACCCGCAGTCCGGATGGCCAAGAAATCGAATTACGCCTGTCTACCATGCCAACGGCTTTCGGTGAAAAACTGGTGCTGCGCGTGTTTGACCCCGACTCCTTACTCAAGGATTACGCTGGCCTAGGCTTGAATGAACAACAAACCAGCAGTTGGCAAACGCTCACTGACCAACCACATGGCATTGTTTTGGTCACCGGCCCCACCGGCTCTGGAAAAACCACCACACTGTATTCAACCCTGCGGCAATTGGCCGATGACACCGTCAATATCTGCACCATTGAAGACCCCATAGAATTGGTCGAACCGCAATTCAATCAATTGCAGGTTAATGCCGCTTTGGGTGTGACATTCGCCCAAGGTGTACGCACCGTATTACGGCAGGATCCGGACATCATCATGGTCGGTGAAATTCGAGATCTTGAAACCGCTGAAGTTGCCATACAAGCGGCATTAACCGGACACTTAGTCCTCAGCACCTTGCACACCAACGACGCCGCGGCAGCCCTCACCCGGCTATTAGATTTAGGTGTCCCCGCCTATTTATTGCGTGCCACGCTATTGGGTGTTCTTGCGCAGCGCCTCACCCGCCGCTTGTGCCCACATTGCCGCGAACCTGCCCCTGTTGATAGCGCGGAATGGTCAGCCCTAGCCGGCCTCGACACGCCAGAGCCTGCGCATTTGACTCATGCTCCGGGATGCCTGGAATGCCGCGCAACGGGCTACCTAGGACGCCTGGGCCTGTATCAACTTTTGGAAATTTCACCAAAATTTCGCCAGCTTATAGACGAAAATACCGATTTAGAGACCTTACGCACGGCGGCCCGCGCCGAAGGCTGTGTCAGCCTACGCGATGCCGGACTGGAATTGGTGCGTCGCGGTGAAACCAATGCGCGCGAGATCCTGCGCGTAACCCCAACAGGATAGTCAACGGAGCAAATGAGCACATGCTGCAGGATATTTTGAGCCCAGAAACCCTAGACCGAATGATGAATGTCGGCCAAATCGCGGGCATCAAGCTCGCCGCCGCCTTGGCCACGTTTTTCATTGGCCGCTGGATAGCCAAACTGCTTATCGCCGGCGTAAAGCAAGGCATGGTACGCGCCCGTGCAGACGCCACATTAGCCAATTTTTTAGGCAACGTTTTGTATGGTCTGATGATGGCCATCATCGTAGTATCGGCCTTAGGCCAGCTTGGCGTAAACACGACGTCTGCCGCCGCTTTACTCGGTGGTGCCGGTGTCGCGATTGGTCTCAGCTTAAAAGATCAACTGTCATCTTTTGCCGCAGGCGTTATGTTGATCATGTTCCGCCCCTTCAGCCGCGGTGACTTTGTTGAAGCCGGTGGGGTTAGCGGCACTGTCGAAGAGGTGAAGATCGTAGCCACGGTGTTTAAAACACCGAACAATCAAGAAGTCACCGTCCCCAACCACAAAATTTGGGGCGACACCATTACCAATTACTCTATCCGCCCGCAGCGCCGCATCGATATGCCGGTGGGCATTAGCTATGAATCCAATATCAAACAGGCGCGCGAGATTCTCGCTGGCTTAGCCAGTGAAGATGAACGCGTCCTAGAACTTCCAGAAACTTGGATTGGTGTCACTGAGCTTGCCGACTCCGCCATCATCATCACCTTCCGCCCTTGGGTAGCAACCAAAGACTACTGGCAAGTTCGTTCCGACCTCATGGAACGAGTAAAGGTGGAATTTGATGCAGCAGGAATAGGCATCCCATTCCCTCAAATGGATGTACACCTGAATTCTGCAGCCCCGAGCAGCAACTAAACGCGGCCCAAAGCCAGCTGAATCTTGCGCTGCAAGCTTTCGCTAAGTATCGGCAGCAGCAAGCTAAGGTGCTGCTGTGAATCCGCCACGTTTTCTGCATGACTGGCTAAAGAGGCGATAACCAGCTCTTGAGCCGCTTCGTTCATGGCTTCTAAAAAGGGCACAGCATCGCGCCACAAATCACGCGCAAATAGGGCCTCATTCAAGCTACTTAAAACGGCTGGTGAGGCTTGCGCCAACAAACTACTGAGTCGCTCACGCTGAGACGCTTGCAAACGAGCGACCAAAGATAAGACCTGTGGCCATAAAGCCCCATGATTCAAGGCAGCAGCCTCTATGCTTTCCTGCAATTGCTCTAAATTCAACAGTGAAATCAATTGATCCAGGCGCTCATCCGCCTCGACAAAGAACCCGATCCGCAACAGCGCCTCGCCATCCATATTTTGGGCAACACTGCTTATCTGCTCATCGGTTAAGGTGTCGACGAATTGAGCCATCACCATGAATTTTCGCCGCTGCAATAGCTCTTGAGCGACCTTCACCACATTGCTCACCGGCATAGCCTGTAACACCGGAGCGGCCCTACGCGGATCCAAAGAAAGGCAGATTTCAGCCTGATAGCTAACCGCTAAGCGAGCGGCCAAATCGACCGCATCTTCTGGCTTCAACAAACCCGTCACTTGCGCCGAAATGCTGGGCGGGATGACCTTTTCACTGATGATCGCGACCAACTTATTTGGCAATAATCGCGTGCTCTCCGCCAAAGGTTTAAAGCGCTTGAGATTGCGATCAAACAAGGCTGCAGAAATAAGCCGACGCAAGGCACGCAAGTCATCGACTTCAAGATGACTCAGAAAAGCCAGTTCGGCCACCGAGGTGTGCAGGCCCGCCGCAAGCTTTTCCAGCTCGGCGCCCAATAAGAGTTCAGACATGATCGATCACTTGTGATTTAACGAAACAGCAATTTGCGCACAGCACCACGCAACAGCGCTGGCACATGCTTCAAGGCTTGCTCGGAGGCCTCTGCAACGTCACGTTTTTGTTGTTCAATCGCATTATTCATTAAAGCCTGTATGCGATCCACATCCGCTTGATCCAATCCCTTCAGCCCAGCTATGCCATCCAGGCTATTGCCAAGATCCGCCTCCAGAGCACTCAAATCCGCTTTTGACACCTGTATCTCCCGATTTTTTTTGATGCTACACCACGCCGGGCTTAATATCGCCACCAAAGCAATGGAAAACTCCAGCTATTCAATATTTTGGCGCTTTTTCGCGCTTTCTTCACAAGGGCATCCGTATAAGTTGCAACAGCGAAAAATTCACTGTGAGATCGGAGGTGACCGTTGTCGAAAACTCATGCACAAAGTTGTCTGCTTGCCTTCAGCCTCATGCTGTCGCAAGGCGCCAGCGCTCAGAATAGCAATCAGTTGGCGGCTATCCCCGACAACCTGTCGGATTTGTCATTAGAGGATTTGCTGAACATCCAGGTCACTTCCGTTTCCCGCGTGGCCGAAGATCTCAGTGGCGCACCCGCCTCCATTCAAGTTATTACCAGCGACGATATACAACGCAGCGGCGCGCGCAATTTACCGGAGCTACTGCGATTAGCCACGGGCTTGCAGGTGGCACAAATCAATGGCCGCAGCTGGGCCATCACCGCACGGGGTTTCAATGGCGCTCTGGCGGACAAATTGGAAGTGCGCCTAGATGGCCGCACCCTTTACACCCCTTTGTTCTCTGGTGTGATCTGGGAAGCACAAGATCCGCCACTTGAAACCCTGGATCGCATAGAAATCATACGCGGACCCGGCGCCTCGCTTTGGGGTGCCAATGCGGTCAACGGCGTCATCAATATTGTCAGCAAATCCGCCGAAGACACTCAAGGCAGCAGTCTATACAGCCAAGCTGGCAATGAACTGTCGCATCAAGCTTACGCACGTCATGGCGCTGATTTAGGCGCTTATGGGCATTGGAGAATTTACGCTCAAACGCGTGAAATGAAAGCGACCTCGGACGTTGCCGCCGATGTTTGGCGTGATGACCTCAGCATCAGCAGCGCCGGATTGCGTGGCGACATTGCACTCAATACCCGCGACGATCTTTTTCTGAGCATGAACGCTCAGGATGCACGTATGGGCAGCGCCTCCAGCACACCGGGTTCTGATGAGGCGATACGCGGCATCGATGCTATTGCGCGTTGGACGCGCGTGCATTCAAGCTCTGCGGACTACCAGCTACAACTCAGTGTCGACCGCAGTTGGCGAGACATTCCGGGTTTGTTTGGCGAAAAACGTACGCAAGCTGATTTGGATTTTCGTCATCACTGGCAGCTCGGTGCTCACGACCTCGTGTGGGGCGCGGGTTACCGCATCTCCAGCGATCAAATCTACAACACGGCCACCACCGTGTTTGATCCCGCTGAACGCGATCTCAACACCATCAATGTTTTTCTGCAAGATCGGGTGACATTGTCGGACAGCCTCACACTGACCGTAGGCTCGAAATTTGAGCACAACGACTACACTGGGCCGGAAGTTCAGCCCACGCTGCGCCTTGCCTGGCAAGCGGGTGAACACGACAATCTGTGGATGGCCGCCTCTAAAGCGACGCGATCACCCAATCGTGTTGATCGCGATTATTTCATTAACCCGCCACCCTCTGGCGGCTTAACGATCGTCGGCAACACCGACTTTGAATCCGAACAAGCCCTTGTTGGCGAATTCGGCTGGCGCCACCGCTTTAATCAAAGCTTCAGTATAGATTTGGCGACTTTCTATGCCGAATACGAAAAACTACGAGGACTCCGTAGCGCCTCAACTGTTGATCCATCCGTCTTCGCCGTCAGCAATGAAGGAGCAGGCGAAAGCTACGGCGCCGAACTCACCGCCATCTGGTTGCCTCGTGACAATTGGCGTATATGGTTCGGATACAGCTACTTAAATGTTGATTTTGCAGCTGTCCCTGGCAGCACCGATTTCAGCATCGCTGGTGCCAATGAGTTAGATCCGGAACACCAAGTCAAAATCCGCAGCAGTTGGGACATCTCCTCACGCTGGCGTCTCAACGGCATGTGGCGCTATTTCTCTCGCCTAGCGGACAACCAAACCCCAGCCTATAACGAGTTGGATTTAAACCTCAGCTATCAGCTTTCCAAAGCATTTAAGCTACAAGTCGCGGGGCGCAATCTACTCAATGCAGAGCACCTGGAATTTAATGATGGCAATTCCAGGCAGGCACAACGAGAAATCTACGCCGGCATTCGCTGGGATCTAAAATGAAACCCTTTGTGCTTCGGATCGTGCCACTAAGGGTGCTGTGGGGATTGCTCTACTGCAGTCTGATACTGTCCTGTACGCTGTTGATTCCAACGCAGGCGTACGCCAACAGCGATACGTTGGAAACCCGCGTGCGAGCGGCATTTCTGTTTAATTTCGCTCGATACACTGAGTGGCCGACGGCATCCGATAGCACTGATTCAAGTTTCCGTTTTTGCGTAGCGCAGTCACAAGAACTCGAACAAGCTTTACAGCAAACATTACAAAGCAAAAAAATATTTGGGCTAACGCCATCGATTCAACTGCTGCAACACACCAAGCGCGTGAGCGAATGCCGATTACTTTACCTGCCTGATCTTCCACAGCCTGAGCTGCAAGCGTGGCTACAAGCGGCGAGTGATATGGATATTCTCGTCATTAGCGAAGGCCGAGACTTTCCGAAAACCTATCCCGGCATGGTCGGATTCTTCTTGCTCGATGGACGTATTCGGTTCGCCATAAATCCCACTCACGTAAAGCAATCCGGATTGCAAATGAGCTCTCGGCTATTGGGCTTAGCTGACATTATTAGCGGAGAAAAGTGATGTGGCGGCGGGCACTCGCAGATTGGCTGCGCGATCTCTCAATACGCTACAAACTGTCGCTTTCAATACTCGTGACCAGCGTGCTCGCGTTGTTGATGACGGCCTCTGCTCTGACTGTTGTTGAATGGCGTGCAGCGAGCGATCTTATACGCTACGACCTCGACACATTGTCAGAAGTGATGGCGGCCAATTCAACCGCTGCCATTAGCTTTCAAGACCCTGCGGCAGCGGCGGAAGTGCTCGGCGCATTAAAAGCACACCCGAATGTAGACCTCGCCTGTATCTTTAGTCAGCAGACTGATGGCCTTACCCTCTTCGCTCAATACCGTGCACAAAATTATTCCGCTAGCTGCTCTCGCGCGCTACTGATTACTGGGGTGGCTAAAAATCAATTTGCCGGCCGCGCCGAAATTCGACATGCCAACGAAACTCTCGGGCAGCTCCTGATAATCGAAAACGACTCCGCATTGTGGGCGATACAACGCTCAAATTGGCTTGCGATCACCGCCATACTGCTCGGCAGCCTGGGCTTGGCCATTTTTCTGTCCCACTTTCTCCAGCGCTTGATATCCAAGCCCATTATCGCCCTAGCCCGGGCTGCAGGTGAAATATCCGCATCCAGAGATTTCAGTATTCGATCACCTGAATTTGGCAACGATGAAGTCGGCTCCTCGATCAAAGCCTTTAACGTCATGCTTGCACATATAGAGAATGCCGAGCGTCAGCTGCGTGAACTCAACAGTGATTTAGAACTGCAGGTGCAAGAGCGGATGGAATCAAACCAAACGCTACAGCACACATTGGACCAGCTGCGCAGCACCCAAGATCAACTGGTACAAACAGAAAAAATGGCCTCTTTGGGCGGATTGGTCGCTGGCGTTGCGCACGAAATCAATACGCCTGTGGGTATTGGTGTCACTGCAGCCTCGACGCTCAACGCACGGTCCTTGGAACTAAAACAGTCCTTCGAAAGTGAAACTCTGACCGCCAACCAGCTGGGCAGCTATCTGGAATTGGTTGACCAATCGACCAACATTATTCTGAGCAATCTAGAGCGCGCCTCCAACCTCATCCAAAGCTTCAAACAAGTCGCTGTCGATCAATCCAGCTTGGATCATCGCAATTTTGTGGTGAAACAATACTTGGATGAAATCATGACTAGCCTACGCCCGAACTTGAAACACACTCAGATTAAGCTGGAGCTGGATTGCCCTGATGATCTCAGTATAGAAAGTTACCCCGGCGTTTTTTCCCAAATCCTAACCAACTTGGTTATGAACGCACTGATCCATGCGTTTGAGCCAGACCAAGCCGGCACTATCAAAATTTCTATACGCCCTACCGATACTGGGCTGGCGATGGACTTTTCCGACAACGGGCGCGGCATTGATGCAGAAGGCCTAGCCAAGGTCTTTGAGCCTTTCTACACCACGCGAAGAGGGCAAGGCGGCAGCGGATTGGGCCTTCACATAATTTACAACCTCATTACGCAACAATTGGGGGGTAACGTCCAGGTGCGGAGCACGCTAGGCGAAGGCACGGCTTTCCACATCGAAATTAAGAGTAAGCAACATGCAGAGTCACAACCCATCGCCACCACCGGCTAACGGTGATGGCCTACTGAAACTAGCACCCGAGCCCAGCAGCACGGAGCGCCGCCCTATGCGTAGCTGGAAAATCTTGGTGGTTGATGATGAAGAAGAAATCCATGGGGTGACCAAATTGGCCTTGGATGGCTTTGAATGCCGTGGTCGCAAGCTTGAATTTTTGCATGCTTATTCTGGCAAACAGGCCTGTGAAATCGCACGCGACGTGCCCGATATCGCGGTCATTCTGTTGGATGTGGTCATGGAATCCGATCATGCCGGTTTGGATGTAGTTCGCTACATTCGCGAAGAACTAAAAAATGTATTTGTACGCATCATTTTGCGTACCGGTCAGCCGGGACAAGCGCCAGAACATCAGGTGATCACGGACTACGACATCAATGATTACAAATACAAGACCGAGTTAACTCGACAAAAGCTATTCACCACGGTCTACACCAGCATTTCTTCCTATCGCGACTTAATGGCTTTGGAAGCGAACCGACGCGGCTTAGAAGAAGTCATTACCGCCTCCGCCCACATCTTTGATTTGCGTACGATTGATAAATTCGCCGAAGGCGTACTCGATCAACTCATTGCTTTGCTATATCTCGACCAAGATGCCCTGATGGTGCGCGCCTCTGCTTTGGCAGCAGAAAGCAGCAATGGAGGGTTTGAAGTGGTCGCCGGCAGCGGGCGTTTTCGTCCCTGCTGTGGCGATACCATCCAAGCGTGCGGAGATTCTGAGGCAAGCCGGTCCATACTCGCCGCCAGCGAAGCGAGCACGGGCATATTCGGTGATACCTACTATGTAGGCTACCACCGCGACGATGAGGGGCTTGAACACTTTTTGTATGTGCAAGGCGAATCGCCTATCAACGTACCGGACCGCAATCTGATTGATTTGTTTATCTGCAACGTAGCCATCGCACATGCCAACATTCGCCTCTTCGACGCGGCAAAAAACCAAACACCGAACGAAAGCGCTGGAGATCCGCAGTGACTGCGGCCGCAGTACAAAACCAGAACGCTCCCTTGAGCTTCGCTAAAGAACGCAGCGCTCAAGACAGTCAAGAGCGCCCCTGGAAACTGCTTGTGGTTGATGACGAGCCCGAAGTGCATAGCGTTACCCGCCTCGCTCTCAGCGACTTTCACTTTGACGGACGCAAGCTGCAGTTTATCAACGCATACTCCGGCGCAGAAGCCTGCGGAATTGTAGAAAACGATCCAGAAATCGCAGTTATGCTGCTGGATGTGGTGATGGAGACCGAAGATGCCGGTCTGAAAGTCGTGGAATATGTGCGCCGCATGTTGGGCAACAATTTTGTCCGCATCATTCTGCGTACCGGGCACCCGGGTATGGCGCCAGAACGTCGTGTCATTAAAGCTTATGACATCAACGATTATCGGGCCAAGACGGAGCTGACCCAGGATCGTATGTTCTCCCTCATGTACACCTCGCTACGCGCCTATAAGCGGATCAGTAGCATGGCTCAAAGTCGCCGCCAAATGGCCGCTTTGGCTGAAGAATACAAAACCTTGCTTGACCGCGTCGCGGGCAAGCTAGAGGCACCCACTGAGGATATCACCAAACTCAGCCTATCATTGCAAGAGCTGCTGCCGTCCGAGCACCGTAGCGCCGAAATTGATCATGCCCTGAGCCAGCTACAACTCCGCAGCCAGGGTTTAGCCTCGATCAATCAGGGCTTGCATCGACTTGCCGAAATGGATCATGCGGCCGAGTCCAACAGCGAATTCAATAGCGGTGATGTACTTGATGACCTCGCGAAAAAGATGGAGCCCACGCTCACCCAACACCAGGCGCTCATCAGTCATGGCGAGCTGCCACTCATACGCGGCAATGCTGAACATTTCTCTAACTTGCTGGAACAACTTATAGACAACGCTTTGCGCTACCAGGAGGACGACTCACCCAGTATCAGTGTCATGGCCGAATCCCGTGGAAAGGATTGGGAGTTCAGCGTGGCCGATCGCGGCAAAGGCATTCCTGCGGATCAAATGGAATCGTGTTTCCAAGCTTTTACTGGCGCCGAGCAGGGCATCGGCCTAGCGTTGTGCCGCCGCATCGTTGCGGAATTCGGCGGTCGTATTTGGGCTGAGGCCCGGCCTGGTGGCGGCGCTGTGTTCAAGTTTTCAATTCCCGCCAGCGGAGCTCATCATGAAATCGAGTAGCCTGTCGGCCAGCTACGATAACGATCAAGCTTTGGATCTTGTTTGCGACGGCGTCATCGGCCTTAATTGCTATGGCAACATCGTCTACCTCAATCAAGCTGCCGCTCGACTATTGTCAGTGAATGCCGAAGACGCGCTTGGTCAAGCGCTGGAAAAAATCGCCACGCTGGAGGTGGATAGAGTTCGCAGCCGACGCTTGAACAGAATGGGTGAAGACCAGGAATCGCGTTTTCACCCTGATGCTAAAGCAATGGTCCTGATCGGCAGCTGTCGCCGACGGCCCATCGATTTGCTTGAAATCAAACAACCCTCGGGCAGCAGTAGGGGGGAGAAATTATTGATTCTGCATGACCTCAGCCGCGAAACCGAACTGCAGCAATCTATTACTGAGCAAGCGCGAAACGACAAACTGACCGGCCTACTCAACCGCTATGAATTGGATCGCTGTCTGGGCAATTTGATCGAAGACGCGGAAACCTCAGGGCAAACCCATGCCTTGCTGTATATCGACCTGGATCAATTCAAGGTTGTTAATGACACCTGCGGCCATCAAGCCGGAGATGAGCTGCTACGCATGCTCGGCATGCATCTTAAAAAAGCCGTTCAGCACGGCGACATCGTCGGGCGACTGGGCGGTGATGAATTTGCCGTTTTACTCTGTCAGGTTGATCCCGAAGACGCCCTAGAAGTCGCGCAGCGCATCTGCAAAACCATAAATGCCATTCGTTTTGCTTGGGGCAGCTACAGTTTTGCGGTAAAAGCCAGCATTGGTGCCACCATGCTGACCGAACATACCCGCACAAGCTCGGTGGCCATGCGCCAGGCCGACTCAGCGTGCTATGCGGCGAAAGATCAAGGGCGCAATCGCGTGCATTTGTTCACCGAAAGTGATCGCCAACTGGTGCATCGGCGCGGCGAAATGCAGTGGCTGTCGCAAATCAACCAAGCACTGGATGAAGACCGACTTTGCATAGTAAAACAACGCATCGCCCCACTGCAGGCTAATGGCTGCACTGAAATGGCAGAAGTGTTGGTGCGGATGCAGATGGCCGATGGGAAAGAAATTGCACCCGGAGCCTTTATCCCCGCAGCTGAACGCTACAATTTGATGCCGGCCATTGACCGCTGGGTGATCCGTCGAACACTACAAACCTTGGCCTGTATTCCGCGCGATGCCGATCCGATTGAACGCTATACAGTGAACTTGTCTGGGCTTTCTATCGGCGACCCCAGTTTTCTGAATTTCATCTTGCAAGAATTCGAAAGCTCCGGTGTCTCGCCCACTCGAATCTGCTTTGAGGTGACCGAAACTGCTGCCGTAGCCAGCTTCTCACGTGCAGTGCGCTTTATGTCCTTGCTGCGCGAAGTGGGCTGCCAATTTGCTCTCGATGACTTTGGCTCCGGCATGTCGTCCTTTGGCTACTTACGCGAGCTACCGGTAGATTATTTAAAAATCGACGGCATGTTCGTAGCGGACTTGGATGTTGACCCCTTTCACCGCGCCATTGTGCGTTCGATCACCGAAGTGGATCACGCCGCAGGCAAAAAAACCATTGCCGAACACGTGGACTCCGAAGCCAATCTCAAGCTGCTACGCGATATGGGTGTGGACTATGTGCAGGGCTTTTTCATCGAACGCCCCGCTCCCTTCTTGCTGCTCAATGCGGCATAAACAGCCGGCCGTAAATCGGCACGGCTGTCTAGCGAACTATTTCTTGCCGAGTTTTAAGCGCAGGGCATTCAACTTGATAAAGCCTTCTGCATCGCGCTGATCATAAGCGCCTTTGTCATCTTCAAAGGTCGCTATGGATTCATCAAATAAGCTGTTGCTAGCCGATTGACGCCCCGTAGTCAGCACATTGCCTTTGTACAGCTGCAAACGCACTTCGCCATTGACTGTGCTTTGCGTGTGATCTATCGCAGCCTGTATCGCTTCGCGCTCTGGGCTATACCAGTAACCGTTGTAGATCATTTTGGCGTAGCGTGGCATTAACTCATCTTTCAAATGGGCTGCTTCACGATCCAAAGTAATGGATTCAATAGCGCGGTGAGCACGCAACAAAATTGTGCCTCCCGGAGTTTCGTAGCAACCACGCGACTTGATACCGACATAACGGTTTTCCACGATATCCAAACGGCCAATACCGTGCTTACCACCAATAACGTTCAGCGTGTCCAGCATCTCAAATGGGGACAAAGTTTTCCCGTCTAACGTAACTGGGTCGCCGTTTTTAAAGCCAATCACAATCTCTTGAGCTTCATCAGGAGCTTGCTGCGGGCTGTTGGTCCAGCGCCACATATTCTCCTTCGGTGCGCACCACGGATCTTCCAATTCCTCGCCTTCATAGGAAATATGCAAGCAATTGGCGTCCATGGAATACGGCGAACTGCCGTCTTTCTTCTTGGTAATCGGAATACCGTGCTGTTCGGCATAGCCCAGCAATTTTTCGCGCGAATTCAAATCCCATTCCCGCCAAGGAGCAATGACTTTGATTTCCGGCATCAGGCCATAAGCACCCAACTCAAAACGCACTTGATCGTTGCCCTTGCCCGTCGCCCCATGAGCAATCGCATCAGCACCGGTTTCGCGTGCGATTTCAATCATATTGCGCGCAATGCAAGGACGTGCAATCGACGTCCCCAGCAGGTATTCACCCTCATACACCGCGTTCGCGCGGAACATAGGGAATACGAAATCGCGCACAAACTCCTCACGCAAATCGCGGATATAAATGTCCTTCACACCCAAGGCCTCGGCCTTAGGACGGACTTCCTCCACTTCATCTCCCTGACCTAAATCAGCGGTAAAGGTCACCACCTCGCATTGGTAATGATCTTGCAACCACTTCAAAATGACAGAAGTATCCAGACCACCGGAATAAGCGAGAACAACTTTTTTGATTTGTGACATAAGAAATGCAGCGGGTGTACGCGGGGCGGGGATTATAGCGGGTAGACCTTAGCATCGCTTGTTCGTAGTGCTTGATTGCGTTTTGTAAAGAACATTTTGGATCGCACTCACTGCTTCGCGGGCTTTCATAAGCCGCTCCACAAAACCCTCTGGGTTTCTTGTGGATTCTGAAATAACCCCCACATTGCACCTTCACTTCTCACCCGCTCCAGTCTCGGAAAAATAATGGGCGGGTTTACACTAGCAACCGAAGCCACAGGAGTGGATTGATCGGAGCTTTTGCAAACCCTCAAAAACCTGGATGGTTTTTGTGGAGCGACACATGGATGCCTGCGTAGCAGGATGTCACACGAAGTGAAGAGCGCGTTTGCAAAAATTCCTATCAAGCCGCTGAACCAACAAACTTATGAAATCCTTAACTATCACCCAACCCGACGACTGGCACCTGCATCTGCGCGACGGCGTAGCCCTAGCCGATACCGTCGCCCACACCGCGCGTCAATTCGCCCGCGCCATCGTCATGCCCAACCTCAAACCGCCGATCACCAGCGTGGCGCTGGCTGACGGCTACCGGCAGCGCATTTTGGCGGCACTACCCCAAGACCTCAGCTTCCAGCCTTTGATGAGCCTGTATCTCACCGATCAAACCACGCCCGCCATGGTCGAAGCAGCGGCCAAAAGCGGTTTTGTGCACGGCTTCAAACTGTACCCTGCTGGCGCGACCACCAACTCGGACGCCGGCGTCACCGACTTGGATGGCATCCATGACTGCTTAGCGGCTATGAGCGACAACGGCCTAGTGTTCCAAGTGCACGGCGAAGTCACAGACTCTGATGTCGATATTTTCGATCGTGAAGCGGTGTTTATCGAGCGCATATTGAAACCCATACGCGCCCGTCATCCCGAGCTCAAAATTGTGTTGGAGCACATCACGACCGCGCAGGCCGTGGAGTTTGTCCTGCAAGGTGGTGAGAAAACTGCGGCCACCATCACCCCGCAACACATACGTTTTAACCGCAACGAACTGTTTCGCGGCGGCCTACGACCGCATGCATGGTGCCTGCCCATACTCAAAGCGGAAGCGCATCGACTCGCGGTTTCGCAGGCGGCCATGCTGGGCGATCCTCGCTTTTTCCTTGGCACCGACAGCGCGCCTCATAGGCGAGAAACCAAAGAGTCCGATTGCGGCTGTGCCGGCATGTTTTCAGCTCCCAACGCAATAGAGCTGTACGCTGACAGTTTCGAGGCTGCAGGCCAGTTGGATAAACTGGAAGACTTCGCCAGCCATTTCGGCGCGGATTTTTACGCTTTGCCTCGTAATAGCGGGCGCTTAGTACTGAATCAGCAAGATCAGTCGATACCTAACACCTATGCCCTGGCCGGCGGCGAGGTGGTTCCTATGCTGGCTGGAGAAACCTTATCTTGGACAGCCCAACTGGCATGAACGAAGAAGCCGAAGTCAGCGCGGAAGACACCGCGCGCGCGGTCATCATGCGCAATCGCTTTCGCGGCTTCTTACCCGTTATCGTTGATGTCGAAACCGGCGGATTCAATTGCGCCACCGACGCCTTGCTGGAAATCGGCGTTCACACGGTCGATATCGACCTCGATGGCCAACTCTCGCCGGGCGAAGCCATCCATTTTCATGTTGCACCTTTTGAAGGTTCCAATATTGAAGATGCTGCTTTGGAGATTACCGGCATCAAACCGTTCAGCCCATTGCGCGCGGCTGAAGTCGAAAGCAATGCCCTGGGGCGTAGTTTTCAATTGGTCCGTCGCACTATGCGCAAATACGATTGTAAACGCGCGGTACTGGTGGGGCACAACGCCCACTTCGACCTGGGGTTCATAAATGCGGCGGTGGAGCGCTGCGGCATTAAACGCAACCCCTTCCACCCTTTTTCTGTGTTCGATACCGCGACACTTGCCGGTGCAACTTTAGGACAAACCGTGTTGGCTAAAGCCATCAGCACCGCAGGCATCGAATGGGATCAGTCGCAAGCCCATTCGGCTCGCTACGACGCTGCGAAAACAGCGGAACTGTATTGCGCCATGCTCAATAGCATCGCGACAGTCCATCAGACCTGGGTCCGTTCGGGCGACGACGAAGAATAGCCATGAGCGAGGAACGCGCCGAACAGCCCAACGCAAATAGAACGCCCCAGAAGAAATTGGCCAAGATTTGGCTCGTCTGGCTCGCGCTAGCTGTACTTTTACTCGTAGGCATACTGGCTACGTTCCTACACCTGCGTTACGGCGGCGGCAGCGCTTTCCCTGATCGCAGTGGAGACGCCCTATGGTCGGAATCGCAACTCGAGGTGGCCGCTAATTTGGATTACCCCGCAGGAAATATCGCGGTTACCCCCAGTGGGCGCGTGTTTTTCACTCTGCATCCTGAAGCCCGACCTCCCGTTAACATAGTGGAATGGCGGGATGAAAAGGCACATGCGTGGCCCAGTGAAAACATGCAGCCCGGCGGCAGTCACCCCGATGCATTGCACGAAGTTTTATCCATACGCATCGACCAGCAAAACCGCTTGTGGGCCCTGGACAATGGCACACATGGCCTGAAGGCAGGGCGCTTGCTGGCCTTTGATTTGGATAGCGGAAAATTGGTTCACAACTACAGCTTCCCACGTGAGCTGGCCGGGCTAGGATCGCATCTCAACGACTTTCAGGTTTCGCCAGATGGCGAGACCATCTATATCGCTGATGCCAGCTTTTTCGCCAAAACTCCGGCCATATTGGTTTACGACGTGGTGCAAAAACAGGCACGCCGCGTTATTGAACAACACGAAAGCGTGGATGCTGAGCACTATCTTCCGGTCGTACAAGGTCGTGCCATGCAAGCCTTTGGCTTGGTGACTATCCGCCCTGGTGTCGATTCTATAGCCCTGAGTCCGGGGGGCGATTGGTTGTATTTCGCCCCAGTAACCAACAACTATATGTACCGCGTCGCGACCCGTTTATTGCGCGACCCTACGCGCGATTCCAAAAGCATCACATCGCGTATCAAGCGCCTGGGGCTGAAAACCATGAGCGATGGGCTGACCACCGATCAATCGGGCAACATTTACATTTCTGATTTGGAGCACTCCGCCATTTTGCGCATGAGTCCGAAAGGCGAGCTCACGACTCTGCTTAAAACGGAAAAACTACGCTGGCCCGATGGCTTTAGTTTTGGACCTGATGGCTGGCTTTATGTGACCGCGAGCAGCTTGCATCAAGTCATAGGCCTGCCTCCTTCAAGCGTAAAAAAACATGCCCCGTATCAAGTGTTTAGGATCAAAACGGACGCGCTTGGACGCATCGGCCATTAAACCTCAGCCCATCCACTCATCTGCTGAAGGCAGTCGCCTTAAAGGCTGATACTATTGTCTCCTTGAAGCAGAATTTCTGCTGCCGTGAAGGAGATACAATCGGCGTGCACAGCGACGCGGATATGGACATGCGCTCTGACAACAATCCCATGGATACTTTGGAATTTTCGCTAGAAGATTTACAAGGTACGGCAGCCGAAACTGGGCTCCCCGCAGCTAACCATTCAGCCTTGCGAGAGATACTTCATTCGCTAGGAACCGCGCCCAATTTCCGTGACTCTATGCGGGCCTGCGCGTTGTCATTGCATCAATGGACCCAAGTCGATGCGGCCACCATTTACCGCATCAGCCCCAACGGCGAAGAACTGGACCAAATCCACAGCATCGGATTTTCTAATTTGATGGCCTCCATGACGCGCCGCATCTCCGTGGAAGGGACCTTTACCGGCCATGCTGTACGTCAGCGAAAAATTATCACAGCAACAAACGTCGACACAGACGAGCGCATCCCCGAGTATTTTCGTCAAGAAATGCAACGCGAAGGCATGAAAACGCTGGTCTCTCTCCCTTTACTCATGCATTCCGAAGTTGTAGGCGCCATATCCATGGGCTGGCGTCGACCGATGAAGCTGCGCGAGTTGGATAGCGATCTATTGATGCACATGGGCTACGGAGTAGCTATTGCAGTAGAGCATGATTTGAGAGATTTTGAGTCCAGCAGTGATAGCTTGACTGGCTTACTCAATCGCCGCAGTTTCGATGACGCACTGCAGGAAAACCGCAATATCTGCCTTAAGTCTTCCACTCCATTGGCACTTGCCATGTTGGATCTGGATGATTTCAAAGCCTGCAACGACATACATGGCCATCATTTGGGTGACGACATACTTAAAGCATCAGCCCGACAAATGCGCACATTGCTGCAACATGAACAGCATTTGGCCTACCGAGTTGGTGGCGAAGAATTTGCACTGCTACTACCGGATGTAGGCACGGAACAAGCCTATGACATCGTTAACAAAATAGCCGAATCGATAGGCCAGCTTGAATTCCAAGGGCGGGACGGAGAATCATTGCACATAACGCTAAGCGCTGGCATCACACTGTATGACAGCAATACCGCCGAATCCGCTGCGCAATTTTATGATCGGGCTGATCAAGCTATGTATGCTGCAAAAAACAATGGCAAAGATCAGATCGTTGTCTTCGAATCCACGCCTGACAACACCTAGATACGACTTCTTGTGACAGAACAAAAAAATACTCGACAGTCTAATCGCGAAAAAGTGCTTTTCGCCATGCAGGAGTATTTCATTGCTGGCATGCGCGAGCACATGTCCGCGTTTCGCGATGCTGCTGCCGATTTGTCTGGGCGCGAACAAGGTATCCGCCGTGACGCCATCATGGAATTTAGGCAGAAAGCGGACATCGTCGCCAACCAAATGCTGGCGGAATTGCAAAGAAATTTTGATCCCCGTGCAGCACAACATGCCATGCAGGCAACCATAAGCTTCACGCTGGAAGACCTCCGCCTGCAAGACACCGATTCTGTGGATGAAAGTATTGCGATTAGCCGAATTAGCGACCGCATAGAACTGCTGTATGAATACCCATTGTGGGACATGCGCCAACGTACAACGTGGTGGCTGAATGAAGACAAAGCCCCTATCTCCGACAAATCGCTCGCACCCTACGCCATTTGCAAAGCCTTTCTAGACAGCCTAAGCCAAAGTGGCGTGTCCGCCGCCATGAGACTGGTACTGCTTACACAATTCGACCGGCAAATACTGCGTAAATTGCATGATTTGTACGATGGCCTTCCGAAGCTGCTTGATCAACATGGCTTTGAAACACAGCAAGTTACAAGCCGCCCACAGCCGGCACCGACTAAGGACGCCAACGAACTCGAACAAGCTGACGGAGGTGGCACTGCAACACAGGCTACTTCAGCGGGCATAGACCCGCAAACCTGGGAGATGTTGAGCCGCTTCAACATCCCCACGGGAAGCGATGGAGCCGCAAATGTCACGACCGAACAGGCTACTGGCACTGGCACTGGCACTGGCACTGGCACTGGCACTGGCACTTCATATTCTGATAACCAACTGGCACAAGACTTGTCCTCCTTATTGAGTGGCGGGCAAGCCAAGGGCTGGGAGGGTGTCAACACGCAGTCACTCAACGCCAGCGCATCAGCGATTGGGCGTGCTTTTAATCAATTGGTCACCGATCCCTATGTTTCTAGAACGGTGCAGCCTCAATTCAATGAACTGCGCTTCAATGTCTTGAAATCCGCACTGGCTGATCCGCAATTTTTTAATGACTCTAACAGCCAATATCGCTCCTTATTGGATGAGCTGGCCACCCTGGCAACAACGTCGCGCTTGTTTAGCAAGGATGACCTGACACGCTTTAATCAGATGCTGAAAGGCATGCAGGAACAGTTTGCGGTTGATGCTCAAGATGTACGCAACACACAACTCGAACAAGACCCAGTCTCCGACGAAAATCTGAATACGTTTCTCAACAAGCAGATCGAAAAACAAAAAACGCGCCGCAGAGAGCTTGTAGAAAAAGCCAGCCAAGTCGTAAGCGAAGAATTGTGGCTGCAAATGGCCAATCGACGTTGCAGCGAATCGTTAAAGCAAGCGCTTTCTGCTGCCTGGGAACCCATGATGGCACTGCGCTTATTGCGCCACGGCGTCAATAGCAAATTATGGGATCGAGGTATAGGCCTACTTCGCAGAATCATTGATGCCGCTGACCCTGCAGATGAAGATAGCACCAGCGACAATCAAATCGAGTATTTGCTTAAAGACCTAACCGATGAACTCAGTAGTGTGGGAATGGTCACTGAGCGCATTACCCGCCTAAGACAAGCTCTAAATGACAGCTTGCGTGAATCTGTGAAAGCGCCAGCGCAAACGACGATGGCGCCACAACCATCAATTAGCGAAGTACCCCTAGATGATCTACTGAGTACGATTGTTACAAAGGGCAGTTGGTTTGAAGTGCTCGACCGCAGCAGTGACACCGTCCGCTGGCTACAAGCCAATGGATTAAGCGCAGATGGGTTATCTGTTCATTTCGTCGCATTTCGCGAGAAAGATGAGCTGACAGTGCCCGCCGCCGATTTTATTGAAGACTTGAAGAGCGGCGCATCCGCACCCATTAACCCTCGCCCCAAAGCTCGCGCCGCACTCAAGCAACTATAAACAGGGTTTGTTAGCGCTGTCTTTCCGCCGATGGCACTATGGAAGCACGGCCCCAAAACAATGCACCAAGCACCCCCAAACCAACACCGACAGGTCTCAGCAACGCCTTTCTTTCAAGATCAAAACTAAAAGTGGCCCCAGCAAAAGCGATTACGGCCAGCACCAGTAACAGCCCGCCAATCCCCATATACACATCACGAACTCCAGGGCTTGGGGCGAGCAAATAACGTTTCGTCAGTGACAAAGTCTCTTTTCCTGATAGCAACGACATGATATTCGGCGTTATTGCTGCGACTTGCAATACTTGCGCAGCCAGCACCTTCAAGCAGGCACAACGATACTGCGGAACCTGAACTTTACGAAAGTGAGATGCATCCACGTTATGCTTAGCACTCTCCTAAAAACATACCTTTGTTCACTTGATTCTGCGTCGCTACTTTCGTTTTTTTCGTTTTGTTCTGCATGTCGCCATAAGTCCTTTTTTTGGCTTCGCGGCGATCTTAAGCCAGCGCCCGGAATATTGGTCGGCACACTGGTTTCGTGGCTTGATCAATGTTCTTAATGTTCACATTTACCGCAGCGGCGATACCTCCAGCACGCCTGCGCTGGTTGCAGGAAATCATCAATCTTGGTTAGACATAGCAGTGTTGGTGTCGCTCAAACCGGTGATATTTGTCTCTAAAGCCGAAGTCGCGAGTTGGCCATTATTAGGCTGGTTAGCGAAATCCGGTGACACCCTATTCATCCGTCGCGGTGCACACGGCAGCCAGGAAGTTAATCAAGGTATCAGTGCCCGCTTGCAGCAAGGCCGCTGCGTTGTCATTTTCCCAGAATCGACTACAACGGCAGGTCCCGGCGTTCGGCGCTTTCAGCCCCGCTTGTTCGCCGGAGCCATCGAACAATCCTGCCCGGTATTGCCGTTTGCGTTGCGCTACCGACAATCCTGCGCGCCATACGTGGGCGAACAAAGCCTGATCGGAAATCTGTGGGCTATCCTCGGAGAAACGAACATCGACGTTGAGGTTTGCTTTGGCCCACCGCTGGAGGCAGGCCAGCGCCGCGATGCTATCGCACAACAAACCCAAAACTGGGTTGAGCGCACGTTGCTTCAAGCCCCGTGCTGGCAGCCATCTGAATCACAGGAACAGGAACAAACTTTGCTCTAAACCCGCTATTTCGGCGGGCTCCGAGCTCGGCAAATGTCGCACAACGCGGCTCCGGCATGTCCTGCCAACAACAAACGGCTAGAGCGTTCGCGTCAGCCGCATAAATAAAGCCAAGCCCAAGCCCCAAGCACCATTCAGTACTAACGCACCGACAATGATTTTAGGATCCCAGCCTGCCATAAAGGCCATGCCCTTAAGCGGAAACACCACGGCCAAGGCCAGCAAACTCGGCCCTATCGCACCAAAAACCACAGCCTTGCCCCAATAAGCTGGACCACTGGCGGAACGCACTAACCAGCAGATCGGAATTCCCCAAACACCACCCCAAAAGGCCAATGAAAACACCGCCGGCACTCCAAGGGGGACGGTAGTCGACATGTTGAAAGCCGCTGGCACATTCGGATCGAGCGTATGCAGCAAGGCCAAAACACCCTGATGAAAAATCAAGGTGGCAAAAAAGCCGCCAACAAAAGCACGCAATGTAGTTTTCATCCAGTTCCCTTGTATGAGCAATTGTGGAACACCTTGCCACTGGCGCGTGCGCGTTACAATACGCGCCCCATCGCACTCCTCGAAAGCCAATGAGCACAATCCAAAAAGACGACTTCATCGATAGTGTCGCTGACGCACTACAGTTCATTTCCTACTATCACCCAGTGGATTTCATCCAGGGAGTGCACGAGGCTTACCTGAAAGAGGAAAACCCAGCGGCGAAAGACGCTATGGCGCAAATATTGATCAATTCGCGCATGTGCGCGGAAGGTAAACGGCCTATTTGCCAAGACACCGGCATCGTGACCGTTTTCCTAAAAATTGGCATGGACGTGCAGTGGGATTCTGATATCGGCGTGGCGGATATGGTCAATGCCGGAGTACGCCGCGCTTATCTGCATCCTGACAACATCTTGCGCGCATCTATCCTCGCCGACCCGGCAGGCAAACGACAGAACACCAAGGACAACACCCCTGCGGTTATCCACATGGAAGTGGTGCCAGGCGACACCGTCGACGTTCAAGTCGCGGCCAAGGGTGGAGGCTCCGAAGCCAAATCCAAATTCGTTATGCTCAATCCTTCCGATTCGGTGGTCGATTGGGTGGTGAAAACCGTACCCACCATGGGCGCGGGATGGTGTCCGCCGGGCATGCTCGGTATCGGCATAGGCGGCACTGCAGAAAAGGCCATGATCATGGCCAAAGAATCTTTGATGGAACCCATCGACATGCCGGCGCTACGCAAACGCGGCCCGAACAACCGTGCCGAAGAATTGCGTATCGAAATCATGGATGCGGTGAATGCCTTGGGCATAGGCGCGCAGGGTCTGGGCGGCCTCACTACGGTACTGGACGTCAAAATCCACGACTACCCCACCCACGCAGCCAATTTGCCGGTGGCTATGATTCCGAACTGTGCGGCAACGCGGCATGCTCATTTCGTTTTGGACGGAACCGGCCCATCGCTGCAAACCGCGCCATCACTGGATGATTGGCCGGAAATCGCTTGGTCCGCTGGTGATTCCGCTCGCAAAGTCAATTTGGATACCGTCACCAAGGAAGACATCCAAGATTGGCAGCCAGGTGAAACCGTACTGCTGTCCGGCAAGATGTACACCGGTCGCGATGCCGCGCATAAAAAAATGACTGAAATCCTTAAATCTGGCGAAAAACTACCGGTGGATTTGCGTGGAAAGTTCATCTACTACGTTGGCCCCGTCGACCCGGTGCGGGAAGAAGTGGTCGGCCCGGCTGGTCCGACAACGGCGACGCGCATGGACAAATTTACCGACTACGTGCTGGAGCAAACCGGCCTCATCGGCATGGTGGGTAAAGCGGAACGTGGTCCTACCGCTATCGCCGCGATCAAGAAACACAAAGCGGTCTACCTCATGGCTGTAGGCGGCTCCGCATATCTGGTATCCAAGGCGATCACAGCAGCCAAAGTCGTGGCCTTCGAAGAACTGGGCATGGAAGCCATCTACGAATTTGAAGTGCACAACATGCCGGTGACGGTAGCCGTCGACAGCAAAGGCGAATCGGTGCACGACACCGGGCCTAAAATCTGGAAGATGAAAATCGAGCAGGCCAAGGCGTAAACCTCATGAGTGCAGAAAAGAAGGCTCAGGCGTTACTCGACGCCCACGTGAAATGGATAGTCGAGCGCTTAAGCGGTGCGGATTTTGAACAGGAAATCGCTCATCGCCTGGACGCGCTGTTGGCTGACGGACGCAAGCTCAAGCTTAGTGAAGTAATCAGCAATACCGCACTGCATGACACGGTCAGGAAATATGCGGTCGATATGGATCTCGGAGGCCGCATGCCGGCGCTGGTCGGTGACGTGGTGCGCATGCTGCACGATCACCCCGTGTTGGCCGAAGTCAGCTTGGGCGACCTTATTCCTGATCGCCATTTCGAGGAGTTCATCGACAAACTGCTGGAAATGAAAGAATTGCGTAGCGCTTTGATTAGCGAAGCTGTTTCCAACCCGCTATTTGCGCAGCTCATCGCCGAGTTGTTATACGGTGGCGTGCGCGACTATGTTGCCGAAACAGGCGATTTAGCTGGGCGCGTACCCGGGGCAAAATCCGCCATGAAGCTGGGCAAGGCGATGATGTCGAAAACCCGCCCGGA
Source organism: Oceanococcus sp. (assembly GCA_051252075.1). Taxonomy (GTDB): domain Bacteria; phylum Pseudomonadota; class Gammaproteobacteria; order Nevskiales; family Oceanococcaceae; genus Oceanococcus. Next base: position 23,597 of record JBPOFU010000001.1, read on the forward strand.
ACTGGCCGGTGCGCTGGAAGATAGGCTGAAACAATTCGTAAAGAAACAGTCCGCAAAGAGCCTCAAAGCCAGTGAAAAATTTCTTCATGAAGCGGCTGAAAAAGACGTTTTACGCGACATGCTGCTGGACCTGTGGGAGCAGAACCGCGATCGACGATTAGGCTCCTACCGCAGCTTGATCACAGCGCTGGACACCGAAGAACTGTTCGTCATGTTGTACGAGTACTGGAAGCATTTCCGTGAACACACGGTGTTCAGCCAAGCAGTCAACGCCGGGATAGACACCGTACTAGAAAAGTTTGGCGACTCGGACCTAACCACTTTGCTGCACGACATAGGCTTAACGCGCGAGATGATGATCGATGATGCGATGCGTTTCGCGCCTCCGGTGATCAAAGTCCTCAAACGCAAGAAACTACTGACGCCACTACTGCGCTACCAGTTGGCTGGGTTTTATGAATCGGCTGCAGCACAAAAGATACTGCTGAGCTAATCCCGCATGAGTGATTTCGTCGAACATTTGCATGAAGTCTTTTACGAATTTGGCGCTATCACGGCTAAGCGTATGTTTGGTGGACATGGCATCTTTCATGAAGAGCGCATGTTCGGTCTCATTGCGGACGATGTGTTGTACCTGAAAGCCGACCAGCAATCGTGCGCGGACTTTGTCGCACTCGATCTAAGCCCTTTCGAGTACAGCAAAGCGGGTAAAGTGATGAAGATGTCGTACTACCAAGCGCCTGAGTCCATTTACGATGACTCAGATGAAGCGACGCTGTGGGCGCACAAAGCATTTGCCGCAGCCCTGCGTAGCAAGTAACGTTTCGCCCTTAACAGCAGGAGACACACATGATCGGATACACCACTGTCGGCAGCAACGATGTGCCAAAGGCCGCCACCTTCTACGACGCTTTATTCGCCGAATTGGGCGGTAAACGCTTTATGGAATTTGGCGAAAACTTCATATGCTGGGCATCTTCCCCCGGCCAAGCGGCATTTTGTATTGCCAAACCTTTTAATGGCGAGCCCGCAAGCGTGGGCAATGGGGTGATGATTGCGCTGCCGGTCAAGGAAAAATCACAAGTGGACGCTTTGCATGCCAAAGCCCTGACTTTGGGTGCTAGCGATGAAGGTGCGCCTGGCGCCCGCGGAGACAACTTCTATGCGGGTTATTTTCGTGACCCCGACGGCAACAAACTCAATGTATTTGTTATGGGCTGACAACGCCACGACAACATACTGCCGCCGCCTTGACCTTGCTGTCAGCCGGCGGCTTTTTTTTGGTCTACGGTTATTACTTCGCCCTGCTTTGCTCTATCAACAGATTCAAGGCATCAGCTGATCGCGCATTTGCGGCAAAGTCGCCATGGCATGCTCATAGCCACTGCGGATCACAGTGTCGATCGCGTCCCACTGAAACATACTGATATTGGACACCGGCATACGGAAATACACATCTGCCAATTTGGCCCGACGGGCATTGCCGCTTTCACTGGTCAGCGTGGCAGTACGAAACAAAATATCGAACAAACTCGGACGCGGCGTTTCCAAAGGCCAATTTAAAAGCGCGCCTGGATCAGGGCCTTCTATACCGGGAGCAGAAATCATGCCTTCACTGCTGACACTGGAGCCGATGACCTTGCCACGCCCCATCTCGCGCATGACGTCGGTGGGTAAGGCATTGATCACCGCACCATCTGCCACGAAATCACCTTTCCAGGCCACCGGTGGCGCCACACCCGGTACGGCCATGCTGGCAGCTATCCAAATTTTCAGCGGGCCGCTGCGATGCACATCGTGGCGGCCTTTGGTCAAATTGGTGGTGACGCAGAAAAAGGGTGAGGGCAAATCTTCTATCCGCTGCTCGCCAAACACTTCTTCCATACGATTGAGAAAGCGGCGGCCACGAATAAGCGAGACACGCGGCAACATATAGTCATTGAGAAAATTGTGGTCGACAAAACTAGCGCGCATTTCCCGGGTGATTTCCAAAGCACTGAGCCCATTGGCTCGTAAGGCAGCAATCAGTGCTCCCATGCTGGAGCCGCCGAATACGTCGATAGGAATCGACAATTCATCCAAGGCACGAATCAAACCGATGTGAGCAAAGCCACGTGCTCCACCCCCACCCAAGACCAAACCATTGCCTGCACCTATCAACTGACGAGCCACCTTATTCATGTCCTCGTCATGGCCTTCTTGCCAGTAGTAGTGGCCTTCCGCCTCGAGGCCATTGACCCAGTCATAAGGCTGTCCTGCTGCGGTTCGCGGGCGACGCCGGAATAGCAAGGACACCGGCACCTGTAGATCCTGCTTTGCCAGCTCCTGCGCTAACGGCAGCTGCGGATCAAAATGGTCATCGCCTTGTGCCACCAACAACACATGATCCGCCTGCCGCAGACAACGACGCCACCAAGTTGGGGATTGGCCAGTGGCGGTATAGATCAGAAAATCGAATTCCGTTTCTGTTTCATTCAACCATTGCACTAGGGCCCGATTTTGTTGATTACGGGCATAGGCCATATTCGCCGCACCCTCGCCCAGAACCGCCGCAACGGCGGCCTCATCAATGACCTTGACACTACCGTAATGGCCCAAAGCATCTGCCATGCGCCGCACCGCTTCGACGGAACCACGACCTGGACGAGTCTCCAAAATGGCGATATTGGCAATCCGTGTACGTTGTTGTTCCGATTCTGCGGTGTGCTGTGCGCTTAAGCGTTGAAATTCTGCGCGCCCTAACAGCAGCAAGGACTGAGGATGGCGCATCAAGGTGCGCAACAAGGCATCGCGCTCTATGCGAATCAGCTGGCTATCGCGCATCGCCATGACCCGATAGCTTTGTGCTTGATCCGCCAGCACGCCGAGCTCACCTACGGCATCACCAGCACCCAATTCGGAGTGGGCACCTTGCTGTAATTCACAGCGCAAACGCCCCGTCACAATGATGTACAGGGCATCGGGAGGCGATCCCACATCAAACAAAACGCCGCCGCTACGCAAATCCACATAGCTTGCCGTCTCCGCCAACTTGCCACGCATGCGGGCACTCATACCTTCAAACAGGCGCTGGCTATGCAGCAATTCAGCTATATCACGACTCATATCAGCAGTTTATCTCGGTTCACCCCGGCTACGCACGCTCAGCCAACAGCTATAATTTGCAGTCCTTCATCGCTCATACTGGTATGTCTTCCGTCACTGTCGCCGCGCTGTACAAATTCACTGCCCTGCCGGATTGCGTCGAACTGCAATCGGAATTGCAAAACCTCTGTGATCAAGCCGGCATTAAAGGCAGCTTGCTACTGGCCACAGAAGGAATCAATGGCACCGTCGCTGGCCCTGCAGCCGCCATCGCTTTGCTGCGGAATTGGTTTGCCAAAGACAGCCGCTTCGACGGCATGGAATACAAAGAGGCCGTACACGACAAAACTCCATTCTTACGCATGAAAGTGCGCTTAAAGAAAGAGATTGTCACCATGGGAGTGGCGGACACTGATCCTGCGACACGCAACGGCACTTATGTTGACGCGCAAGCATGGAATGCGCTGTTGGATGATCCGGATACTTTGGTTATCGACACGCGCAACGATTACGAAGTCGCCATTGGTCAATTCGAAGGCGCGGTGTCGCCCAACACCGTGCATTTCAAAGAATTCCCCCAATACGTAGAAAACGAACTTGACCCCAAACAACATCGCAAAATCGCCATGTACTGCACCGGTGGCATTCGCTGCGAAAAGGCCAGCCACTATTTGCTGAAGAATGGCTTTGAAGAGGTGTATCACCTCAAAGGCGGCATTCTGCAATACCTGGATGATGTCGCTGCCGACGACAGTCGCTGGCAAGGCGAATGTTTTGTATTCGATGACCGCGTCGCCGTCGATCAGAATTTACAACAAGGCGAGTATCGCTCCTGCCGCTGTTGCCGTTATCCCCTGTCAACGCAAGACCGGCAGCATGAACACTATGAAGAGGGTGTCAGTTGCCCGCATTGCTATGCCAAACAAAGTGCAAGCAAGCGCGCTGGCCTGCGCGAACGCACACGGCAGATGAAACTAGCCAAAGACCGCGGTCTGCAACATCTAGGCCCACCCAAGAAACTCGAATAGCCCCCATATGAGCAAGGATAGCGATCACAAGAAACCAGCCCGCGGCAGCAAACGATTCCTCAAATTGGCTGGCATGACTGCATCCATGGCCGGTCGCTACGCCAGCCACCGGCTCGCCCAAGGTTTTCGCAGCGACGCTGACAAGCGCAACGCACGCGATGCCTTTCATAAACAAAGCGGCGAGACTTTAGCCACGACACTAGGGGAATTGAAAGGTGCAGCGATGAAGCTTGGACAGTTCGCTTCACAACTGTCTGATTTTCTCCCCAGCGAGTTGGCTGAACCGCTGCAACGTTTGCAAAAAAGCGCTCCGCCTATGCCGTTTGCGGTCATCAAGACCCAAATCGAAAGCCAGCTCGGCGAGAATGTAGACACCCTTTTTTCACGGCTTGAGGTGGAACCGTATGCGGCGGCATCGATAGGCCAAGTGCATCGGGGGCAACTGCCTGATGGCCGCGAAATCGTGGTTAAAGTGCAGTATCCCGGTGTCGCTGAATCCTGCGATTCTGATTTACGCCAACTCCGCCGCGTGCTACAGGCCGGCCGCTTAATTCAAGTGGATAAGCATGTCCTCAAGGAGATTTTTGAGGAAATTCGGGCGCGCCTAAAAGAAGAGCTGGATTACTGCCAAGAAGCGTACAACCTGCGCCATTGCGCAGAGCTGCATAAAAACGACCACGGCATCATTATTCCAAGGGTGATTGATAGTCACAGCCGCAGCCAAGTGCTGACTATGGAATATCAAGCGGGTAAACCATTGAGCGAGGCCAGCGAAGATACTGCGTTGGCCAGCCAACTGGGCCTGAAACTGTTCCATTTTCTTAGCCGCGGTCTGTTCGAGTTCGGCCATATTCATGCCGACCCCAATCCCGGCAACTTCGCGTTTGATGAGGCCGGCCGGCTGATTGTTTACGATTTTGGTTGCGTTAAGAATGTTCCAGAACATATCGTCAACGCCTATCGCGCCGGGGTCATCGCGGGCCTGAAGGAAGACTGGATGTCACTGGATCATGCCTTAATGACTTTGGGCGCACGCGTACCTGGCTCGCCACGCATGCCGGATGAGTTTTATGCGCAGTGGCGACCTATCGCGCTGAAACCTTTCCTACAGCAAGGCCCGTTCGATTTTGGACTATCCCGTGTCCACAAAGCGGTTATGGCGAAGTCACCAGAGGTTTTGCAGTACACCGATCGATTACAACCCGCGGCACAAACCCTGTTCGTAGATCGAGTCATTAGTGGCCACTATTGGAATCTGGTGGAGATGCAGGCTCAGGTCGATGTGGGCCGCGCGCTACAACGCTATTTATAAGTCCAGCACAGGCGTGCGATCATTCAATGCACTACTACAAAAAACAGGATGATCACGGTGCGAATTGGAGTTCCTAAAGAGATCAAAGTCCACGAATACCGCGTCGGCCTCACCCCCGCCAGTGTGCGTGAACTCAGCCAGGCTAGCCATCAGTTAATAGTCCAGCGCGACGCCGGTGCGGCCATCGGACTGATGGATCAAGATTACATTAAGGCTGGGGCAGCAATCGTCGACAGCGCTGACGAAGTTTTCGCAAGTAGCGACATGATTGTGAAGGTCAAAGAACCGCAGGCGAACGAATGCGCCAAGCTGCGCCCAGGGCAATTGCTGTTCACCTACTTGCACTTGGCGCCCGACCCTGAACAAACCCAAGCCTTGCTAGACAGCGGCTGCATTGCCGTTGCCTATGAAACCGTCACCGATCCACGCGGCGGGCTACCGCTGCTCACGCCTATGAGTGAAGTCGCTGGACGTATGTCGATACAAGCGGGAGCGCATTGTCTGGAAATGGAGCAAGGTGGTCGTGGCATGCTGCTCGGCGGTGTCGCCGGTGTCGCCGCGGCGGATGTGGTCATCATCGGTGGCGGCGTGGTCGGCACCAATGCTGCGCGCATGGCCATGGGCATGGAAGCACGCGTCACTGTGCTGGATAGCAGCCTGCGCCGACTCAATGAGTTGGATAACCAATTTGGCCCCACACTGAACACCATCTACTCAACCACAGATGCCATCGAGCACTATGTTCGTATCGCCGACTTGGTTATCGGCGCGGTGCTGCTGCCCGGTGCCGCGGCTCCCAAAGTTGTGAGCACCAACATGATCACCGACATGAAACCCGGTTCCGTAGTTGTCGATGTCGCCATTGACCAAGGCGGCTGCTTTGAAACCTCACGCGCGACGACCCATGCAGACCCCACCTACCGCGTCGGCGATGTGGTGCACTATTGTGTGGCGAATATGCCGGGTGCAGTAGCACGGACATCAACCTTTGCCCTGAATAACGCCACCTTGCCGTTTACTTTGGCACTGGCGAACAAGGGCTTGAGTAAAGCCCTGCACGATGATCCGCATCTGATGGCTGGGCTGAACATCCACAGCGGCCACGTCACCTGCGAAGCCGTTGCCGCTGCGCTAGGACACACATACGTGCCCGCGGTAAGCGTCATTTAACAGCTAACACTCTATGTAAACGTTTGGCCTGAAAAAGACGAACTCTTAATGAGCAGGCCAAGCGTTCGTCGGTTTCCCAAATTCGTTATTGCAATAGCTTGCCGGGATTTAATATGCCTACCGGATCAAAGGCGTCCTTCATTTTTCGCATCAATGCCAAATCTGTTTCACTGCGGCTGTAGTGAAGATAATCACGCTTCAACATACCGACGCCATGTTCGGCGGAAATACTGCCGCCATGGCGCGCCAATAAGGCAGCAACTTCAGCACTGACGCTGGCGCACTTTTCGACAAAATCTTGTGCATCCCATGATGCGGGCTTGAGGATATTCAAGTGCAAATTGCCATCGCCGATGTGGCCGTACCAGACCAGCTCAAAGTCAGGGTAGCGTTCCGACAATAGCGCATCCGCTTGCTGCAAAAACTCAGGCAAGCGACTGACCCGCACACTGATGTCATTTTTGTAGGGTGTCCAATGCGCCAGGGTTTCCGACAGACTTTCCCGCAGCGACCACAATTCGGCGGCTTGCTGTTGTGACTGGCTGACCACGGCCTCGCTAAGCCAGCCTTCAGCTTGGCCCTGCTCATAAATCTCTAGCGCTCTGTCCAAGACTTCTGGGCCATCATCAATTTCTATCAAAGCGTAGTAAGGCGTGGGCTGCTCTAAGGGCGCAGCGCGTTGCTGCTTTTGCAGTACCTTGCTCAAGCCCAGATGAGAGAAACACTCAAACGCGCTCAGTGAAAAACGTGCTTTAAAGGCCGCTAAGGCGCGCAAGACATCGGCAAACTGCGGCACCCCGACGAGAATGACCAGAGCATTCGGTGGACTCGGCGCCAGCGCCATCGTCGCCTCACAAATCACCGCTAAAGTGCCTTCGGAGCCAATCATCAAATGGCGCAAATCATAGCCGGTGTTGTTCTTCAGCAAGCCTTGATTCAACTGCAAAATGTCTCCGGCTCCAGTGACCACAGTCAGGCCCCGCACCCAATCGCGGGTCATGCCGTAGCGAATCACTTTGATACCGCCGGCGTTGGTCGCGATATTGCCGCCGATCTGGCTGGAACCCGACGATGCAAAGTCGACCGGATAATACAAAGCTTGCTCGCGGGCAAACGCTTGTAAGTCAGCGGTGATCATGCCGGCCTGCACAGTCACGGTCTGGTCAACGGCATCAAATTCCAACAGTTTGTTCATGCGATCCAAAGACAGCACCACTTCGCCGTTGGCAGCGACGGCACCGCCACTTAAACCCGTGCGCCCACCCGAAGGCACCACGGCAAATCCATGCTGATTGGCCAAATGCAGCACGCTTTGTACCTGCTCTATCGTGGTGGGACGCACAACGGCAATGGGCTTCGGTGGCCATTGCGTGGTGCGGTCTACACCGTAGCTTTGCAAGGCCCAATCTTCGGTTAAGACCTGCTCCGAGCCGAGCGCCGTCGATAAAATCGAGGCAAGGTCCGTCACGTTGTAAACCACACGTGGACCTTGGCTAGGACACGAGATCCGCGAACCGTTCTGGACAGCCAGGCTGAGCTTGAAGCGCGCATTAATGTGCCTCGGCTAAGCGCAACAAAAGCAGAGTGCTGAGCTGGGCACGAGGAACGAAGCTGCGCACGTCCATGTACTCCTCTTCGCTGTGAATCTTGCCGCCTTGCACACCCAAGGTATCGATATTCGGCACACCAAAGGCGGCCAAATTGTTGCCATCACAACAACCGCCCGTAGCGTGCCATGCCAAGCCAAAACCGAGCTTTTGGCCACAATCACGCGCCAACTCAAACAAGCGGAGCTGGTCATCACTCATAGGCTTAGGTGGCCGAGTAAAACCGCCGTGCAGCTCAATTTCTATGCCATCACGCGCGCGAATCCCTGCCAACACTGCTTCAATTTTCTGCATACACCAGACACAATCTTCTGGCTGACTCATACGGATATTGAAACGCGCCACAGCCGTATCCGGCACCACATTCACCGCACCGCCGCCGTGAATAAAACCTGGATTCCAGGTCACTCCATCACGCTGGCCATTCAGTGCATCAATGCCACTAATCGCATCACACAATGCACGAATGGCATTGCGACCCAGATGATGCTCGCGCCCGGCATGAGCGGCTCGGCCACGAGCCACTAAGGTAAAATTTCCCGAGCCTTTGCGAGCACCGGCCAAATCACCATTGGGCATACAGGGCTCGTAAATCAAACCAAAACGGGCCGTCTCTGCCGCTTTTTCGAACAGATGCACCGACGACTGCGAACCAATCTCTTCATCTGGGTTCAGCACCACCTGCCATCCGATGCGCTCGGCGAGATCGCTTTCCTCCAGCGCTCTCAAGGCGGTCAACATCACCATCAAACCGCCTTTCAAATCTGCTACACCGGGCCCATTGAGGGTGTTGTTATCCAACCACTGCAATTTTTGGAAGGCATGATCCTTGGCAAACACCGTATCCAAATGTCCCGACAACAACACCTGCACCGGCGCATTCGGACGCTTAGTTGCCAACACCGCCCGACCCAATGGCCGCTCGATCATCTGGCCGCCATCATCCACCGCAGCAAACGGCGGTACATCGATCTGTTGCACCGAATCAGCTAAGCCAACCAATTCTCCGGCCAGCATTTCACCAACCCGGTTCACGCCCTGCACATGAAAGCTGCCTGAATTCACCTCAGCCAGCGCCATTGTTCCCTGCAGCATCGTGTCGTGCTGGCCAGCTATCCATTTGAAGATTTCGCTTTCAGTCATCAGCACACTCCGCTCGCAAATTTGTGAACTTTCTTCTCAGGATCGTCGCGGACAGGACGTCCGCGTCGAAGCCCCCATGGACGGGTTTACGGCGTTCCTGTGAAGGAAGTTCACAAATCATCTAAACACCAACGTTGGTACTTTCAAAAATTTTGTCCGCAGACGCTTCAACGAAACCTTGGTAAAGGCTGCCATCAGCCTGCGGATAGCGATAGGCAAACTCATAGAAACAGGCCGGAATTTCAAACTCACCATCGCGAAATTCGACCGCCACCTTATCCGCCATCGTGCTGGACTGTTCCAGCATCACCTCGGGCGAACCTTTGATTTCTCCACCCGAAGCGTTCAGCGCAAAGCCTTCTGCTTTGAGCATCGCATTGACCTGCGCCACCGACGCAAAACCCGGCAAGACGTTCACATTGACCGTGAAATGATTGGCTCGAAAGCCAAAAGCCGACAACCAAGCCGCATATTCGCTTTCCGCCAACAGGCTTTGATATTGCGCGTGACTTAAATCCCAATGCCGCCCGGAATACAGCAGAGATGCATCGGGCGCACCCAGCTCACCCATCTGCCGCAACTGCTCGGCGACTTGGCCCTGCAGTTCATCACTAAACTCCTGCAGCAACAACTCGCTAATAAACACTTTGGGCACCGTGGCATCGGGATGCTCATAGTGCCGCGCCAACAACTTCTTCGCCTTGAAGGCATACTCACCGCCGCGCTGATAACCCATCGCCAAGAACAAGGGCTCCATCGCATCCAAACCCAAGTCTGGCGTATTAAAAGTACGCAAGGCGATGTGATCATTCGCGATTTCGTGACCACCACCGAATAATTGGTGAATCTTTCCCGCCGATGGCGTGAAGTTCAGATAGTCAGCCCAAAGGGCCTCAAAAAATGTAGTGATATTCATACGCTCTCACTCGTCAAATGTTTTCTGTGGTCGGTTTTTCAGACTGTCGAGAGGCCAAGGGCAACTGACCAATAGCATGCTGCCGAATGTGTTGGAACGCTCTCCAGCTTAAGCGGCGGAAGCTCATGGTCTGCTCTTTCACAGACCGTCGGAGGCCTGGATGGCCGACGTCGAGCGATCCATGGATGGACTTGAGCGCGTCTGTGTAAGAGCAGGCCATGAGCTTTTACTAAAACGCTAAAACCTCAACCCCGGACTCAAGGTCTCGGGCAGAGACACCTTCTTCGCCTCCATCGACGCCACCGGATAGGCACAATAATCCGCCGCGTAGTACGCACTGGCACGATGATTTCCAGAAGCCCCAATACCACCAAACGGCGCGGACCCCGCAGCGCCAGTAATCGGCCGGTTCCAATTCACAATCCCGGCCCGAATACGAGCCAAGAAATACTGGTAACGCGGCTCATCGTCGCTGAGTAAGCCAGCAGACAAGCCAAAGCGTGTGGCATTGGCTCGTGCGATCGCCTCATCAAAATCAGCGTAGCGAATGACTTTCAGCAGTGGTCCAAAATGTTCTTCATCTGGCATCGCATCCACAATCGAGCTGACATCCACAATGCCCGGAGCAACCAAACCAGTATCCGTATCCAAGTGGCGCATCGGCAACAAGGCCGTGGCACCGGCATCCAACAAACTTTGCTGTACCGCCACCATACCGACCGCTGCAAGCGCAGAAATCATAGCCCCCATGAATGGCTGTTCTTCTGCATCATACAAACCGACGCTGATCTTGGCAGTCACATCAACCAAACGCTGCAACAAGGCGTCGCCCCACGCGCCTTGCGGCACCAATACACGTCGAGCACAAGTACAACGCTGGCCACTGGTGACAAAAGCGGATTGGATAATGTCATGAACCGCCGCATCGATATCAGCCAGCTCATCCACAATCAACGGATTGTTGCCGCCCATTTCCAGCGCCAAAATCTTGCCGGGATGCCCGCCGTATTGCTCATGCAAGCTCGCGCCTGTGCGTGAACTACCAGTAAAGAACAAACCGTCGATATCCGCATGCCCTGCTAAGGCGCGCCCGGTTTCTAGCGCACCCTGTATTAAATTCAGCACGCCTGCGGGCAGGCCCGCTTGCTCCCATATCGTCACCGTTTGCTGGGCCACCCAGGGAGTTAACTCACTGGGCTTAAACACCACGGTATTGCCCGCCAACAAAGCCGGAATGATGTGGCCATTGGGCAAATGCCCAGGAAAATTGTAAGGCCCAAAAACCGCCACAACACCGTGTGGACGGTGACGCAATACCGCCTGTGCACCAGGCAGCTCAGCGCTACGCTCGCCCGCACGTTCATCTTGTGCCGTCACCGAAATCGCCAGCTTGCCAATCATGGCATTCACTTCGGTCCGCGTTTCCCACAAGGGTTTTCCAGTTTCTTGAGCAATCACCAAAGCCATGGTTTCATGCTGAGATTTCAGCGTATCGGCAAACGTTTGCAATATCTGCAAACGCTCATCGCGCGTCATTGCCGCCCATGTAGGAAAAGCCGCGCGGGCCGCCGCTACTGCAGCATCCACCTGTGTCGGGGTGGCGGATTGCCCATGCCAGACTGGACGGTTCTTTGCTGGATCCAAAGACACCATGGTCTCACCAGCACCAGGCTGCCATTGTCCGTTGATATATAAACTCATCTCGCTGACTCCATTGCGGCCACTCGAGCACGGTCACCACTGCATAAATCCAAGCCACGTGCTGTGTCTTCGCTGATTTCGACGACATCGCCATTCATACGCGCTGCGGCCAAGGTGGCACGAAAGCCGTCGCAACAGGTGTTGGTAATTAGATACTGTTGAGCGTCATTCAAAGCGGCGATGCGCACTTGATAGACATGACTGCGCGCGGCCGTGGCGATCGTATCGCGGGAGGCTTCGACCGTAGGGCCTGCGTCAAAAGGATCGATGTAACCGCGCCAAGCAAAACCTTCGCGCTCTAACATTTTTAATGCCGGCGCCGTCTGTTCATGAACTTTGCCAATGGTGGCTTGCGCGGCGTCATCCAACAGACTGACGTACACCGGGTAGCGTGGCATCAATTCGGCGATAAAGGACTTCTGACCCATGCCCACGCGGTGCACCGCATCCGCCAAATCCATAGAAAAAAAATGTTTCTGCAACCACCCCCAAAAAGGCGAGCGACCCTGCTCATTGCTGCGGCCACGCATCTCTGCAATAACCGTGTCAGCAAAATATTCCGCATGCTGAGCAATGAATAGAAAACGAAAGCGCGACAACAAATAACCGTTGTGACGCGCACGTGCATCACCGGTCAAAAATAAGGTGCAAATTTCGGTGGCATTGGAGTAGTCATTGCACAGGGTCAGTACATCCACGGCATTGTGAATATCCAACTCCCGTGAGGAATGAACGACGCGGCTCAAATGGTAGTGGTACAGGGCATCCTCAATACCGACGCGAGCTTCAATACCGCTGGTACCCAGTACCTCACCACTGTCCAGATCCTCCATAACAAATAGAAAACCGGCACCGCCTTTTGCATTGGGGCCATCGCGAAAGGCCACTTCGGCACGGTCGATTTTGGAATGCAGTAGCTCGTCGTTTTTCGGTAAGGAGGTAAAACCGTGCCCTGATTCGTGTGCAAAACGAACCAGGGCCGGAAAGTCACGCGGCGCTATAGGCCGTATGACTTTCATCAATCGCTACTAGCTGGCGCAGTAAGCGTGGCAACTGCACGCGCGAACCGAGCCATGCCTTCGTCTATGTCGGCATCGTCAATGATCAGCGACGGAGCAAAACGCACGACATTGGCACCAGCCACCAAGCACATCACCCCTTGCTCGACTGCTGCCAGCAAAAAGTCTCGTGCGCGGCCGTGATAGGCCGGTTTCAGTGCCGCGCCGACCAATAAGCCAGCACCACGTATCTCTTCAAAGACATCATGCTCTGCATTGATGTTTTGTAAATGAGTACGCAAGCGCTCACCTTTGGCTTTGACGCCGTCCAATACTTCTGGCGTATTCACGATATCCCACACCGCGTCGGCGACAGCGCAGGCCAAGGGATTGCCACCATAGGTACTGCCATGGGTGCCGGCTTTGAAGCTGGCCGCAATTTTGGCTGTAGTTAGCATAGCGGCGATGGGGAAACCACCGCCCAAGGCCTTAGCGGTACTGAGAATGTCAGGTACAACGCCCGATGACATATAGGCATACAGCTCACCGGTACGACCCACACCGGTCTGCACCTCATCCAAAACCATCAAGGCATTGTGCTTATCGCACAAGGCGCGCACGCCTTGCAAAAAGCCCGGGGCGGCGGCAATAAGGCCACCCTCGCCTTGTAGTGGCTCTAGCATCACAGCACAGGTTTTGTCCGACATGGCGGCTTCCAAAGCGGCCAAATCATTGTAAGGAACATGATCGATCGCTGCCGGTTTGGGTCCAAAGCCATCGGAGTATGCCGGCTGGCCACCTGCCGTCACGGTAAAAAAGGTACGCCCGTGGAAGGCCTTGTCGAAAGCAATAATTTGATCTTTCTCAGGGCCAAAGTGATCCACCGCATAGCGCCGCGCCAGTTTCATCGCGGCTTCATTGGCTTCCGCACCGGAATTACAGAAATAAGCACGCTCTGCAAATGTCGATTCAACCAGCTTCTGGGCCAAACGCAGAGCCGGCTCATTGGTGTAGACATTACTCAAATGCCACAACTTATCCGCTTGATCTTTTAACGCTGCGACCACTTGTGGATGGCAATGCCCGAGACAGTTCACCGCAATACCGCCGGCGAAATCCACGTACTCGCGACCTTCTTGATCCCACAATCGAGCACCCTCACCGCGCACCGGAATAACCGGGGATGGAGCGTAATTGGGAACCATGACCTGATCGAACAGGGCGCGGGTAATGGACATTGGAAAACTCCTGTCTGTCTAAAAATGCGGGATAAGCCGCCGGACTCCATATTATGCGCGCTTCCTGCAGCAAGCTGAATATGCAATTTTGGCGAATTTGATTATTCTTTGAGCAAATTGCGCAATAGACTGAGCAAAATGACCAATTCGCTGGATGATCGCTTACTCACCGCCCTACGCACGAACGCCCGTTTGAGCACCAGTGCCTTGGCGCGGCAACTGGATGTTTCCAGAGCCACGGTACAAAACCACATACACCAATTGGAAAGCGCAGGCGTGATCGAAGGCTACACCCTGCGCTTGGGCCAGGCCTGGCGGGAAAAGCGTATTCGGGCCCATGTCTTGGTCGAGGTCGAGCAACGTCGCAGCGCCAAAGTGACCGAAGAATTAGAACAACTCGAACACGTAGCCGCGCTGTATGTGATTAGCGGCAACTACGATTTAATCTTGGAATTGGAGGTCGACAGCACCGGAGCTTTAAGCCGCTTGCTGGACGACATTGGTCGCTTAAGTGGCGTCATGCGCACCACATCCTCAGTGATACTGGAAACGCGACTGCGCCGTTGAGACGCACATTATGTGCCACGAACGAAGCTTTAGCAGCCTACGCAGTCACCATGCAGTCCTTATATAGAGTCTGTCATTGCCTGGAAAACAATGGCAAAGTAGTGCTCTTTTTGCAGCGAGCTTCAGCACATGACCAATTTTCGCCTAATCCTTTTAGTCTCCACAATGGCAGGCTTGGTATCCGCGTGCGGCTCATCCACAGATGACGACCCTCGCGTTTCAAGCGCAACGGCCCAGTCTGATGCTCCATTGAGCACGGCCGATGATGCGGTGCGCGCGGCTAAGCTTTTAGAGGCCATCGAAGGGATCACTACAGTTGCCAGCAGTACTACGGAGTTTTCTGCGCCGAGCTTTAACAAGCAATACACGGCAAAGGCCTTAAAGCTGGCAGTGACAGATGCCAGCTGCCCAGGTGGCGGGCAATTTGATTACGACGACCAAGGCCGTGATGATTATCGCCAGTTCAACTTTTCCGCTTGCGTACAAGATGACGGCAACACCATTAGCGGCGCCTTAGTCTTGGAGTGCCAGCAGGGCGACTTTAGTAATATCGAAGGCTCCTCCTGCTCCGATATCGATATCAATTTGGGCCAAGGCGCACAGCCGTTCAGCTTTACTCTGGCCAACGGCCAACGCGTAACACTGCTGGGCCTCTACTCCGCCAGCGAATCCAATCTCGCCGAAATCAATACCCTCGACTTTGAAATCCGCTCAAGCACGGCAGATAACCGAGTACAAACATTGTTGTTGGCGCGTGATTTGGAAGTACGCTTAGAAGAGAACGGGACGCAAGTGTTTGTAACCGGAGAAATTGGTGCAGATTTTGTTAGCAACACCGCCGACTGCTCCCGTGGCAGCGTTGATATTCGTACACGCAGCGCCATTCTAATCAGTGACTCAGACGATGTAATCGGCGGTGAAATCTTGTTATCGAATGACAAGAATGAAGAAGCGATTGTGACCTTTTCCAGCGATGGTGGAGTCACTGTGACCGTCGCAGGTGCGACAACATCCTACTCCGCAGGGCAATTTGACAAGCTGTGTGAGTTCGAAGATTAGGCAACAGGAGTCGGGCAAATCCTATCGCCTGCAAACACTCTACCTGCGGGATTTCTCTAGGCCAGAGATCATAGACATGAGATGACAGCCTGCTCGAATTCCTATAGCTTCAAGCTAAAGTCAAAACCCTTGGGGGGGATAAAATGAACATAAGATTTTTAGCCGTACTGGCTTTCATTAGCCTTATCAGCGCCTGTGGCAGCAGTAGCAACTCCATACAGCGCGGCCCAACAGCAACGCCTAGCGCCGGCACTACCAGCACGCCAACACCGACCTCAGGTGCAACGGCAACGCCGACGACCACGCCATCCGCAACGCCCGGCGCAACACCGGCGCCAGCTCGCACAGCCTTGTTTATGGCAACTGAATCGGACGAACTGATTGGGGTATTTGCTGACACTCCAGGGCAGTTCTTGAGCCAAGTCGCGATCAACAACCTGATGATCGATGACCCGGGCAATCCGCCCTACGCTATAGGTTTGGATATCCACCCATCCACAGGCGACATCTATCTATTGCAGTCCGACTTGCGTTTGTACACCGTTGATTCACTCAGTGGTGATGCTACTTTGCTGGGACAAGCACTAGCCAGCTTGGGCTTAACCAGCCCAGATATCCGTGCCATGGATTTTGATTCTGTCACTGAAGAGATCCGTTTGCTGGATGGCACCACTGGCGATAGCTATCGCATTTCTGCGACTGATGCTTCACTGATCGGACAAGATACCGCGCTGCAATTTGCCACTGGCGATGCCAATGAAGGACGCACCGTGTTCGCCATTGGCCTGTCTTACGACGGACCACAAGAGGGCGGCACGCGCACCGCTTTTGTACTCGATGAATTTAATGATGTGCTGGCCCGCTTGGGTGATGAGGGCGATAGTGGTGACAGCGCCAACGCTGGCAGTTTGTCGACCATCGGCCCTTGGGATTTTACCCAAGCCAGCTTTGGGCTGAGCGCCACAGTCAACGGTGAAGAAAGTTACACCATTAGCCAAAGTGACACTGACAGCGATCAAACGGTGTTGCGTAAAGTTGACCTGGGCAGCGGCACCAGCACAGCCATGGGGCAGATCGGCAATGTAAGCACTCGCTATGTTGCACTAGCGTTAGCTGTCGTACCGGTCAATGATGACGGTGGTTCGACTAGCCCGTCGCCATCACCGACAGCATCACCTGGCGCCAGTCCGACAGCCACACCCGGCGCTACTGCCACACCCACTGCCACACCAGGCGCTTCACCTACGGCCACACCTGGCGATGGCGGTGACGGCGGTCTAGTGCAAACTTGCATAGACCAAGGCACCGATGCCGGTTTCCCTGAAGCGGAAGTGGTGTTGTTTTGTGAGACGGTGTTCGGCAACGTATAAACCGCATCGAATAGCTTGAATTCAATAGGCCTCAAACGCTGTGTTTGGGGCCTTTTTTATTCGTCGCTGCGCGCTAAGCGAGCTGAAACGGGTAAATGGCACCCAGCTGCAATATGTCGCTTAATTCATCCAAAGCGCAGCGGCACTCCTGCAGCAATTCTGGATCAGCAAGATCATCCACATGTAAGCGCTCTCGGTAGTGTTGCTTAATCCAAACTTGCAAGCGCTTATACAGTGCGTCGTCCAGCAGCGTCGCAGGATTCACCGCGGCCAACTCCTCTGCGTTCAGCACCACGCGTAAACGCAAGCATGCCGGCCCACCACCATTGCGCATACTTTCCGTCAGTTGGAAAACCTCCACCTGATGAATCGGGGCCGCACTGGCTAAGAGCTCTTGCAAATAGTCCCAAACTGCGGGCATATCGCGACATTCTTGCGGCACTATGAGCGTCGTTTCGCCGCTAGGCGGCGTGAGCAATTGGCTGTTGAACAAGTAACTATTGACCGCATCTTGCACGCTGACTTTTTCTCTCGGCACCTCTATCAAGTGCAGCCCTGTGCCCTGGAACTTACCGAGCAATTGCTCTCGCGGCGATTGCTCTGCACAAAATGCATCTTGGTGATACAACAGCACATTGCGGTTACCGACGGCAATCACATCATTGTGAAATACACCTTGATCGATCACCACCGGATTTTGCTGCAAGAACACGCAAGCCGCGTCCGCTAAACCATGTAAACGCGCTATGGCTTGACTCGCTTGTAGCGTATGACGGGCAGGATAATGCCGAGGACCATTTTGCGGCTGTGAGATATCCTTACCATAGACAAACAACTCCAAACCCGGCTCGCCGTAGTCCCGGCACAAACGGGTGTGGTTGGCAGCCCCCTCATCTCCATAATCATCCACCGCAGGCAAGGCCTCGTGATGAGAAAAGTACCCACCCTGCGGGAATATCGCTTTTAGTACTCGCGCGGTGGTGGGCACTTCGATAGAACGGTGGAACTTGTTCACCAAATTGGCTGGGGTGAAGTGCACTCGACCATCTGCGGTGTCAGCACTGGGCGAAACGGTGGCGGCATTGGCCACCCACATCGACGAAGCTGACGATACCGCCGCCAGCAATTGCGGTTGCGTGTTGACCAATTGGGCCAGTATCTCTGCATCGTTGCCCGCAAAGCCCAAACGCCGCAAAGCCTGCATGTCTGGGCGCTCTTGTGGTGGAAGCACACCTTGCACCAGGCCTAATTCGTGCAAGGCCTTCATCTTCTCCAAGCCCTGTAAAGCTGCTGCCCGTGGCGCGGAATCGCTGCCTAGATTCTTAGCAGACGCTACATTGCCGTAGGACAAACCGGCGTAGTTATGGGTTGGCCCGACCAAACCATCAAAATTGGCTTCCACCGCCGTGCCCAGTTTGCTCATGATGCCGCCACTGGCTTTGAACTCACCACGCGGACGCTTCCACCATTACCTACAGACAGCGCAGCCGCCATTTCCGCGTCGATCTTCACCCTATCCCCATTCAGTTCCACACATCCCATGCCGCAACGAAAATCACCCCATTGTGTATTTGACAATAGATACATCGGCCCCGTATTGCCAATAGACTGGATTTGAACTGTGTACAAGCGGCTATCTCGCACGGCTCGAATATCGAGCAGGTCCGCCTCCAGCGTTGGTCCGGCATCGAAAATATCCACGTAGCCCTTATATCGAAAGCCCTCACGCTCCAGTATTTCCCTAGCGGGCTGCGTTTTGCTATGCACTTGACCAATCACCGCTTGGGCTTGCGCGGGCATCAAAGGCACATAAATAGGGTGTCGCGGCATCAATTCGGCAATAAAGCTCTTGCTACGCGAACCCGACAATCGATCGGCCAGCGGGAAATCCATGGAGAAAAAATGCTGCCCCAAAGCATCCCAAAACGGAGAGCGACCATCTTCATCTGACACCCCGCGCATATCGGCAATCAGTTTGTCTGGAAAGCGCTGATAAAACTGTGCCAAGAACAAAAAGCGGCCTTTCGAGAGCAAGTGCCCATTTCCGCCCTTGCGGTAGTCGGACGCCAAAAACAAGGACGCTATCTCGGCAGCGCCGGTGTAGTCATTGTTTAAATACAGCGTCGGCATAACCTTGTGCACACCCAAGGCTGAGGAAGCATGCACCAATTTGTCCAAGCGGTAGCTATAAAACGGGTCGCTTAAACCGATACCCGATTTGATCGCACTAGTACCCGCCAAACGCCCTGAATCGCTGTCTTCCAGCACGAAGAAGAACAGCATCTCTGATGATTTTTGCTGCTCAGTCGTTGCCGCAAAACTGCGAATGGACAACTCGATTTTATCCTGCAGCAGCCCATCTTCCTTGGGTAAGGACGTCATGCCGATACCGCTTTCGCTAACCAGATCCTGTAAGGGCACCAAGTCAGATTCTTTTACCGGACGAACGACAAGCATTACGCGACTCATAGAGAAACCCAACATCCAGTGTAACCAGCTATTACGAGACTTGCACCAGCAAAGACATCCTGCACTTGTGCGGTGCATCATTCTGCACCAAGAGACCATAAGCTATTGTTTTAACTAAATATACAACTTGGCATAGCTATTGCTTTAGTGCAGCAAACGCCTCGCGGAACAGGACAATGAGTAAAACAATCATCGTAATTGGCAACGGTATGGTCGGCCACAAGTACTTGGAACAGCTGTGCCAGCAACTCACGGACGCCGGTACGCGTGATCAATACGACATCATCAGCTTCTGCGAAGAGCCTCGACCTGCCTACGACCGCGTGCAGTTGTCCTCCTTTTTCAGTGGCTCCTCGGCCGATGACCTGTCTTTGGTTGAGGGCAATTTCTTCGCCGACAACAACATCACCTTGCACCTAAATGATGCAGTCGTATCAATTGATCGCGCCGCTAGCGTCATCCGCTCACAACAAGGACTAAAGTTAAGTTATGACAAACTGGTGCTGGCCACTGGCTCTTATCCCTTTGTCCCACCTGTTCCTGGCGCGGATCGTGATAACTGTTTTGTCTACCGCACCATAGAAGATTTAGAAGCCATCACCGCGGCAGGCAAGAACGCGAAAGTAGGCACGGTTGTCGGTGGTGGACTCTTGGGCTTGGAAGCGGCCAAAGCGCTCAAAGACTTAGGCCTGCAGACCCACGTTGTGGAGTTTGCACCGCGCTTGATGGCAGTGCAGGTCGATGAAGGTGGCGGGCGATTGCTACGTCAAAAAATTGAAGCACTAGGTGTTTGTGTTCATACCGAAAAGAACACCCAAGTCATTGAAGATGGCGAATCCTGCCAACATGTCATGCGTTTTGCCGATGGCGAAAATCTAGAAACCGATATCGTGCTGTTCTCAGCCGGTATTCGTCCACAAGATGCCTTGGCGCGACAATCCGAACTGACGTTGGGTGAACGCGGCGGCATCGTTGTCGATGACAATTGCCTGACCTCCGATGCCAACATCTACGCCATTGGCGAATGTGCACTTTGGAACCAGCAAATCTTTGGCCTGGTAGCTCCTGGCTACGACATGGCACGAGTAGCGGTGTCGCATTTGCTGGGTGGCGATTTAAGCTTCACTGGTGCCGACATGAGCACCAAGCTTAAATTGATGGGTGTTGATGTCGCGAGTATCGGTGATGCCCATGCGCGAGCCCAAGGCGCAAAAATTAGCGTTTACGTGGATGAGCACGCTGGTGTCTATAAGAAGTTGGTCACTGATGCCGCAGGCAAACAAGTGCTGGGCGCTGTGCTAGTTGGCGATGCCGAAGAATATGGCAATTTATTGCAGCTGATGTTGAATGGCATCGCCATCCCCGGTAAGCCCGAACAATTGATATTGCCAGCCTCTGGTGATGCCCCGGTTTTGGGCGTGGATGCCCTGCCAGCATCCGCCACCATATGCTCATGCAACAACGTCACTAAAGGTGATTTGTCCGGCGCCATAGCGGCAGGTTGTTGCCAATTGGGTGATCTCAAAACACAAACCAAGGCTGGCAGCTCCTGCGGTGGTTGCGCGGCGTTGGTAAAAAACGTGCTGGATGCCGAATTGAGCAAGATGGGCGTAGCGGTGAACAATCACCTGTGCGAACACTTCCCGCACTCACGCCAAGAACTGGAACATCTAGTACGGGTAGAAAAACACAAGAGCTTTGAATCATTGCGCGATGCCCATGGCCAAGGGCGCGGCTGTGAAATTTGCAAACCGACCGTAGGCTCATTGCTAGCCTCGACCTGGAATGAGCACGTCCTGCAACCCCATCTCGCTCCGCTGCAAGACACCAATGATTACTTCATGGCAAACATGCAAAAGGACGGTAGCTATTCAGTTGTGCCTCGCGTTCCTGGTGGAGAGATCACCCCCGAAAAGCTCATAGTCTTGGGCGAAGTCGGCAAAAAATACGGTTTGTACACCAAAATCACCGGCGGCCAACGCATCGATCTGTTTGGTGCCCAAGTGCATGAGCTGCCTTTGATCTGGAAAGAACTCATCGATGCTGGATTTGAATCCGGCCACGCATACGGCAAGTCCGTGCGCACGGTGAAATCTTGTGTCGGCTCCACCTGGTGCCGCTATGGCCAGCAAGATTCAGTCGGCATGTCGATTGTCTTGGAAGAACGCTATCGCGGTATCCGCGCACCGCATAAATTGAAGTTTGCTGTCTCCGGCTGTACCCGCGAATGCGCCGAGGCTCAATGCAAGGACATCGGGGTGATTGCCACAGAAACCGGCTGGAATTTGTATGTCGCCGGCAACGGCGGCATGAAACCACGCCATGCCGATTTGTTTGCCACGGATTTGGATGACGCTACGCTGACCCAGTACATCGACCGCTTCCTCATGCTCTACATCCGCACAGGCGACCGGCTGCAACGTACCGCGCGCTGGCTGGAAGAATTGGAGGGTGGGCTGGACTACGTCAAGGATGTGGTGATTAACGATTCTTTGGGCTTGTCGGCGGAATTGGAAAGCCAAATGCAGTCTTTGGTCGATACCTACGAATGCGAATGGAAAACGACTTTGGAGGATGAGAAAAAACTCAAGCGCTTCCGCCATTTCGTCAATGCCGATGAAGGCGACAACAACGTGGTCTTTGTACAAGAACGCGGACAAATTCGCCCGGCAAACCCGCAAGAGCGGCAGAAACTCGAAGCCGCTTAAGGCTCGCGTCCCACACATCAAACCCAGCCATGCCCAGAAGCATAGCCAGAAGTAGAGGTACAAACATGAATTGGACCAGCATCTGCAAACTCGAAGATATCGTCTGCAATACCGGTGTCGGCGCTTTGATTAATGGCCATCAAGTGGCCGTCTTTCGCCTCAGCGATGACAGTGTTTTCGCCATCGATAATTTCGATCCACACAGCCAAGCCAATGTCTTGTCACGCGGCATCGTCGGCGATATAGCCGGTCATGTCGTTGTCGCATCGCCGATCTACAAACAACATTTTCGTTTAGACACCGGCATCTGTTTGCAGGACGCCAACAAGTCGATAGCCGCACATAAAATCCGGGTGGTCGACGGCTTGATCGAAGTGCAGTTAAACGAGCAATTCGAACAGGCCGCTTAGTACGCCCAAAAGTGTAGCTCGGCGCAGACATCAACAGCCACCATGAAACCAATGCGCTCCTGCAATAGAGCAGCACCGCTGGCAACAGCAGCGCAAGCCTCCTTCTGTAGCGCAAGACACCAACGTGATTCGCATGACTGAAAAACTGAAACTTGTTGTCATCGGCAACGGCATGGCCGGCATGCGAACCGTGGAAGAGCTATTAAAGCTCGCCCCGGATCTTTACGACATCACCGTTTTTGGTGCTGAACCGCACGGCAACTACAATCGCATCATGCTCTCTCCGGTATTGGCTGGAGAAAAGACCCTTGCTGAAATCATGATTAACACCCCGCAGTGGTATGCCAAACACGGCATAACGCTGCATGCTGGTGATCCGGTGCAACGCATCGATAGACGCAATCAATATGTCGTTGCCGAATCGGGTCTGGCGTTGAACTACGACCGCTTGTTACTAGCGACTGGCTCTAATCCTTTTATCATTCCTGTTCCTGGCCACGAAAAAGAAGGCGTGATCAGCTTTCGTGACATCGGCGATGTCGACACCATGCTGCAAGCGTCTGAGAAGTTCAGCAAAGCCGTTGTCATTGGTGGCGGTTTGCTCGGACTTGAAGCCGCAAATGGATTGGCCACACAAGGCATGGACGTTACCGTCGTGCACTTGCTGGACTCGCTGATGGAGCGACAATTGGATAAACCCGCTGCCGCCCTGTTACGCCAAGCGCTAGAACAACGCGGTCTGCACTTCGCCATGGAAGCACAGACTGCAGAAATCGTCGGAAATGAAAGGGTTGAAGCCATACGTTTCAAGGATGGCAGCGAAATCAAAACAGATTTGATCGTTATGGCGGTGGGTATTCGACCCAACATCGATTTAGCGCAATCGGCTGGTTTGCATTGCGATCGCGGCATCGTAGTCAACGACACCCTACAAACCTTCGATCCAAAAATTTATGCCGTGGGCGAATGTGTGCAGCATCGCCAAGCGACCTACGGTTTGGTCGCACCGCTGTGGGATCAGGCCAAAGTCTGTGCCAACCATTTGGCGGAAAAAGGCCACGAGGCCTACCTGGGTTCACAAGTCTCCACCAAGCTCAAAGTCACCGGCATTGATTTGTTTTCCGCCGGCGACTTCAACGGTGAAGACGGCGATGAGGAAATCGTGTTTCGTGACCTACGGCGCGGTGTGTACAAGAAAATCATCGTGCGCGACGGCAAGATCGCCGGTGCTGTGCTGTATGGCGACGTAGCCGATGGCTCTTGGTATTACGACCTCATGATAGACGGCGCCGATGTTTCCGAGCTGCGCGATGTACTGATCTTTGGCCGCGCTTTTGCCAACGCAGAAAGCCCTGCTGCCTAACTCCCCCCGACCCAGCAGGCAGCCCGCGCTTGCGCGTCTGCCTGTAAAACCAAGTAAAACACCATGACCTCACTGCAAGCGATCGAAACACAAACCACGTGCCCCTACTGCGGAGTTGGCTGTGGCGTGGTCGCAACTGTAGACAATGCAGGCCAAGTTGCTGTGCGTGGTGATGAGCAGCACCCATCCAATTTCGGCCGTTTGTGTTCAAAAGGTTCCGCCTTGAATGAGACGACTGACCTGGATGACCGCTTGCTGCACCCTCAGGTCGATGGGCAGCGCGTAAGCTGGGACACAGCCCTGGAAGAAACCGCCGCACGCATGCGCGCCATCATTGATCAACATGGCCCAGAATCGGTGGCGCTTTATGTGTCAGGCCAAATGCTGACCGAGGACTATTACGTTGCCAATAAATTGGTCAAAGGGTATTTGGGTACCGGCAACATCGACACCAACTCACGCTTGTGCATGTCGTCGGCCGTGGTGGGGCACAAGCGCGCTTTTGGCGCCGATACCGTCCCCGGTTGCTACGAAGACATAGAGCAGGCTGATTTGGTGGTGATTACCGGCTCCAATTTGGCTTGGTGCCATCCCATCATTTATCAGCGTTTGATCGTTGCAAAACAACAACGTCCTGAACTGAAAATTGTGGTGTTGGATCCACGTGGAACTGCCACCTGCGACATGGCCGACATGCACTTGGCATTAAAGGCCGGCAGTGATGTCGCCCTGTTCAACGGCTTGCTGAAATTTCTCGCCGATGAAGGCAAGACTGACCAAGACTTCGTCGATCAGCACACCATGCAAGCCAGCGAAGCTTTGCAGGCAGCTGACCGTTACGGGCTGGAGCAGGTTGCCGATATTTGTGGCTTGGGCATCGCCGAAGTCCAAGGTTTCTATCGCTTGTTCAGTGCTACGGAAAAGACCGTGACGGTCTTCTCACAGGGAGTGAATCAATCCACTTCCGGTTCCGATAAGGTCAACAGCATTATTAATTGTCACTTGCTCACCGGCCGTATCGGCCGTACCGGCATGGGACCGTTTTCGATTACTGGGCAACCCAACGCCATGGGTGGCCGCGAAGTCGGCGGCTTGGCCAACATGCTGGCGGCCCACATGAACTTGGAAGATAGCGAGCACCGCCGCATCGTGCAGGACTTTTGGAGCAGTCCGCTCATTGCGGATAGCGCAGGCCTCAAGGCTGTTGACCTATTCGATGCCATGCATGAGGGCAAAATTAAAGCCGTGTGGATTATTGCCACCAATCCCGTGGTCAGCTTACCGAATGCGAATAAAGTGCGTGAGGCTTTAGAGCGTTGCGAATTGGTGGTGGTGTCTGACGTATTGTGTGACACCGATACCGTACGCTTAGGGCACATCAAACTACCGGCCACTGGCTGGGCGGAAAAAGACGGCACCGTCACCAATTCAGAACGTCGTATTTCTCGCCAACGCGGCTTCTTGCCTGCACCCGGCGAAGCCAAAGCAGATTGGTGGATGCTCTGCGAAGTCGCCAAGCGCTTGGGTTTTGATGGCTTTGAATACCAAGAACCGGCAGATATCTTCGACGAGCATGCTCGGCTGTCGGCCACCGAGAATGACGGTGTACGCGCTTTTGATATTGGCGGGCTCAGCGGCCTATCCACACAGGCCTACCGAGACTTGGAACCGATACAGTGGCCGGTCAGAGATAGCCGGACTACGGGCACAGCCCGCCTGTGTGCTGATGACTTCTATACCCCAGACCGAAAAGCACGCTTCATCCCCGTCAATCACAAAGCGCCGGCGCATGCCCCAGACGGCGAATTCCCCTTTGTCCTCAACACCGGGAGAATTCGCGATCAGTGGCACAGCATGACGCGCACGGGCAAATCAGCCAAGCTCGGCAGCCACCTGCCCGAACCTTTTGCCGAACTGCACCCACGCGATGCTCTTTTGTGCGGCGTGTCCGATGGCACGCTGTCGCGTATACGCAGTCGTTGGGGCGATATCGTTGTGCGCATTAAATTTTCCGTAGAGACGCCGCGCGGCAGCGTGTTTGTTCCCATCCATTGGAACAGCCTCAACGCCTCAGACGCGCGGGTGGGAAAATTGGTCAACCCCGCTGTAGACCCCTTGTCGGGCGAACCAGAATTTAAGCACACACCGGTCACCATCGAACCGTTTTTGGTTGAATGGCATGCATTTGTACTCTCTCGGCGCCCCATTAACACCCATGATTTTGCCTATTGGGCTCGTGCCACGGGCGAGCAATTTCTACGTTACGAATTGGCCGGCCGCCAGCGCCCGCAAGATTGGAGTGCTTGGGGCAAACAGTTACTCGGTGCTCACGCTGACTTGGACGATTATCTGGAATATGCCGATACCACCGCATCTTTGTATCGTGGCGCCCTAGTGGTCAATGAACGCATCGAAGCCTGTGTATTTGTCAGCCCAAGACTGGATCTACCTTCGCGCCAATGGCTGGCCAGTGTATTCGCCCAAGATCAACTCAGCGAACTGGATCGAGTGAGCCTACTGGTGGGCCGGCCTGCGGACCCCAAAGCCGATGCAGGTGCCACAGTGTGCTCATGCTTTGGCGTCGGCCGCAATGTGATCTTGCATGAAATCGAATTGCAGAATCTGCAAACCCCGGAAGCCATAGGCCAGTGCCTAAAAGCAGGCACCAATTGCGGCTCCTGCGTACCTGAATTACGGAAGCTCATTGCTGAAGCAAATGCCGCGGTTTAGCCAGGCGGCCAGCTAGAAGTGCTTAGCGGCTGCTATTCAGTGGCCCAGTGATCAACTAAGGCTTGCACCAAGGGTTTCATAAAGAAACTCTCGCTAGGCATGATGTCAGCACGCAAACCAGCATCCTGTAGGGCTTGGCTGACTATTGGCCCCACGGAAGCAATCACAACCCGCTGTAAAGATTGCGTAAGTGCGTCCGTTTTTTCGTGCTTGCGCGCCACCGACGTCAAACGCCGAATTTGTGGCGTACTGGTAAAGCACAAGGCATCGATATCACCGCTGATCAATCGATCTATCAGCGCAACGACCAGCTCATCTTCAGCTTCATCGGCGTAACGGTACGGCGCCACGAAAAAATCATGCGCTCCGGCCTTATCTAAAAAAGCTCGCAGCGGCTCATTCGGGTCATCACCATACAGCTGCACTCCCACCCGGCGGTCGTACAAATTCTCTTGCGACAAGGTCTCTATGACACCTTGTGTGGTCGGAGCTAGCGCGGTGACCTGTGCCTTCAAACCCAATTCACGCAGCGCTTTGGCTGGTTTTGGCCCGCGCACGATGGTACGCATTTGCCCTAGCGCGGCGATGAACTCTTCGCGCCAACCATAGCCGTCAGCAAAACTGACTAAACGGCGAAGCCCCTCTCCAGTTAGCAGAATAAGATCATCGAACGGATCGCGTATCGCGCTATCCAACCAACAATGCACCTGCTCAACATTCAAGGTGTCGTGAATGCCCACCAAGGGGCAACGTAAAACATTGGCCCCGCGACGCTCCAGTAGCCCCGACAATATGTCCAACTGCCGAGTTTCTGGAATGGCCACAAGACGACCGTGCAAAACTTGTTCAGACATCGCGTAGGCTTCGCGAGCTCAAGTACGATCTATTTTGGATCTGACAGCTGAATTTCGAATTCAACGCGGCGATTTTTAGCCCGACCCGCTTCAGATTCGTTGCTGGCAATGGGCTGTGATTCACCGTAACCAATCACGCTTAGTCGTGATGGATTCACGCGTTGACTCAATAAATACTGCCTCACCGAGCGAGCACGACGCATAGAAAGTTCTTCGTTGTAGCTTGCGTTACCGATGCTGTCGGTATGGCCTGCAATGCGAACTTTCATCGGTGGCTGACCCTTCAAAGCGCGAACGGCCTGATCCAAAATGCTCAGTGAATCCTGAGTCAAACGGTCCGAATCCAACTCGAATTGAACGCCACGCAACGCGACGCTTTGCGCCGCCAGTGCACAGCCAGACCGATCAACCTTAGTCCGCGGCAATGTGCCTGGGCAGACATCAAAATTGTCCAAAACGTTGTCGTTGTCAGTATCCACTGGCCGAGGTGGATATCCACCCTGCCGAGGAGCAGCAGCTTCCGCAGGGCCTGCAACAACGATTTCTCGAACGACGATTTCGGCCGCATCAACTGGAATTTCCAGACCTAACCCAACGCGAAAATCATTCACGCCGCCTAAGTAGTCCTCATAAATTCCCCTGCCTTCTATGCGGATGCGAATGTCCGCAGACGTCAATGCACGACTTAAAAGGCCGATCCCGGCGTTGCCTTGAAATACGCCTTCATCCGGAGAGGTACCCTTGGCATCGTTGTATGCGAAAGCAACCCCGCCCAATACAAATGCAGAAAAATCACCTCGCTTACCGATCAGGTATTGCAAGTCAAAACCTAGACCGCCGTTATACGCATCCGCGCCGCCACCGATGCCATTTTCGAAAATCGCACCAAACACGCGCGCTTCGGCATAGAGGGGGCCAACCAGTTGCATCCCAAACGCTATATCTGCACCACCGCCTTCGCGGTCGGTGCCACGAAGGTCATCCGGATCATAAAAATAACCCATGATCGCGAAATATTTATCACGCAAGCTTTCTTGCGCCATCGCAGTTGAAAAAACACTGCATGACAGCAGGCAGAAAATTGTGGCTTTGAGCAAGGTTTTCATCCCCATCCCCTGATTTTTTTATTTGCTGAGCAGCGAAGAACTGCAATCTTGCGCAAGACTACAGCATTTACGCCTATTTAGCGCGATTTTAACTCGAGTTTCGCATGCACAAACAGCAACTTGCGCTGAAGTGTTCAGATCAGTTGTCCGCCTTTTGGCTTCGCTCTCGTAGTTAGGATTATGAATCTTGCCATCATCAATAGTCGGGCCGAAGTGGGCGTCACAGCACCCTGCGTGCAGGTGGAAGTCCATATAGCCGGAGGCTTGCCAGGCCTAACCCTAGTTGGCCTGCCCGCTACAGCGGTTCGCGAGGCACGGGATCGTGTACGTGCCGCCCTGCAAAGCAGTGGATTCAAAATCCCGCCGCGGCGCATCACAGTGAATCTAGCGCCCGCGGATCTACCGAAACATGGCGCTCGATTTGACCTCGCCATCGCTTTGGGAATTCTGCAGGCTTCTGGGCAGTTGAATGCGGATCTTGTAGGCATGGAATTTCTAGGTGAACTTTCACTTTCAGGTGAATTGAAACCGGTCACTGGCGTCTTGCCCGCGGTGGTTGCTGCCAAAACCGAAGCTCGCACCATGGTGGTCCCGCAGGGGAATGCAGCAGAAGCGCAGTTGCCACAATATACAGAGCTACGATTTGCCAATAATTTATTGGAAGCGGTCGCCGCGCTCAGTGGAGAAAGCCTGTGGCCGGAAGCCGAGCAAGCTAGGAATATCGCTGATGGCTTGGCCGATGGCTCACTCATGGATTTTCATGACGTTAAGGGCCAGTTGCAGGCCAAAAGAGCCTTGGAGGTCGCCGTTTGCGGCCGCCACAATGTGCTGATGACTGGGCCGCCTGGCAGCGGCAAAAGTATGCTGGCACAGCGACTGCCCAGTATTTGTCCAGAGCTATCCCAGCAAGAAGCCTTGGAGCTGGCCGCGATCCACTCTACTGTGGGTAACACGCTGTGCTGGGATACTTGGCGAAAAGCACCTTTTCGCAGCCCACACCACAGCGCTTCTCCGGCGGCTTTAGTCGGTGGCGGCAGCCAACCGCAGCCCGGTGAAATTTCCCTTGCCCACCATGGCGTGCTGTTTTTGGATGAACTGCCAGAATTCAAACGCGGTGTGCTGGAAGTCATGCGAGAACCTATGGAAAGCGGCGAAATTCATATCTCGCGGGCACGTCATCGCCTCACCTTCCCGGCACATTTTCAACTCGTTGCGGCAATGAATCCTTGTCCCTGCGGATATTTGGGCGATGCCTCCTCGCAATGCCACTGCAGTGAAGAAGCAGTTTCTCGCTACCAAGCGCGCATATCAGGGCCCTTATTTGATCGTATCGACCTGCGCCTGCGTGTACCGCGCATAGAGACCCGTGATTTATTGTCACGATCAGACAATAACGCCGAATCCAGCGCGACTATTAAGCGCCGCGTGGAGCGGGCCCGACAGCACCAACTAGCACGTAGAAACAAATTGAATAGCCAATTACTCCCGCAAGAACTAGAACAGGACTGCAAGCTTTCCAAGCAAAACCAGCAACTCCTTCTCACTGCGTCTGATCGCATGCAATTGAGCGGCCGTGCTGTCCACCGCGTTCTAAAAGTAGCCCGCAGCATCGCCGATTTAGCCGAAAGTGAGACGGTAACTCAAATACATTTAGCCGAATCACTGCAATACCGTCAATGAACGCTTGTGGCATAAAGCACGAATAGCAAAACGCCGACTCAAGGCCGGCGTTCCGTTACATTTTACTGCGGGGTTTAGCTCAAAAAGCTGCGCCAAAACCGCGTGACCATCCCACGGTGAACTGCGGACGGTCGCTTTCGGCAAACACGCCAACTAAACCATGATTTTCATCAATGGTGGTGGCAGTGACCGCCAATGCTATTTGGCCTGCATCACCGTAGTCTTTAATGAAACTCAAACCGTAGTCAAAGTAGCTATCGTCAGCAAAGCTGTCATAGAAATCGCCTGTGCCCGCAAAGTAACCCAAATGGATTTGCAGCTTGGCATCGGCCAATACAGGCAATCCAAAATTGGCTTCGCCATAGATGGACTCGTCATCGTTTTGCGCGGTGCCACCAAAGTTGTAGTACGCGTAAACATTCAAAGCCTGCCAGTTCACACCTAAGTAAGCTTCGCTGCTGTTATTTACCGTGCTGCTGGCAGGAGCGCTAGGATCGAAATAGCCTATGCCGCCAAAATCCAAAGACAAATCGTCGCTCAACGCCAAAGCATATCCGGCATAAACGTCGACTTCTTCGTTGCCAGCCAAACCTGAGTTGGATAACCACAAACCGGTATACAAGCCGGTATTGTCTAAGGCGTAGTCGAACGAGCCCCAAACTTGGGCACCATTGGATTGGGTTACACCACGAAATACGTATTCCGAGGACATGCCGATATTCACTTCATTGGCTGCAGTGCTCAGGCCACTAAAGCCCGCCAGCAAAACGCCGGCTAACAATCGATAATTCACATTAGACTCCAAATTGGAATGACAAAATTTTGACTGCACATTCTACGCGAAGTGACAGGCAACGGTGCCCTGCTGGCTAGGATGTGGTTTCAGTTCCGGCAGTTCATCCGCACAGCGCGCTTGTGCCTGTGGGCAACGGGTGCGAAAGGTACAACCCGACGGTGGGTTCAATGGCGAAGGCAAATCACCGACTAAGGGTGGATTGGTTTTGCCTTTTTCGATCACTGGATCAGGCACGGGAACCGACTGTATCAACGCCTGCGTATAAGGATGAGCCGGCTGCTGATACAACACATCACGCGAAGTATGTTCGGCTACTTTACCGAGGTACATCACCATAACTTCATCACTGATGTGACGCACTACTGAAAGGTCGTGTGCGATAAACAGCATGGTGAGCCCCATCTCCTGCTTCAAATCCATCAGCAGATTAACAATCTGAGCCTGAATAGAAACATCCAAGGCGCTGACCGGCTCGTCACATAACAGCAATTCTGGTTCCACCACTAAGGCGCGGGCTATGCCCACGCGTTGGCACTGGCCACCAGAGAATTCATGTGGATAGCGGTTGATCTGATTGCCCAGCAAACCCACCTTTTCCATGATGGATTGCACTTTCCGCTTGCGATCGTTGGAGGTCATTTCTGGGAAAAACACGCGTAAAGGCTCAGCAATCGCTTCACCAACCGTCATACGCGGATTCAATGACGCCAAAGGGTCTTGAAATACAATTTGCATGCGCTGGCGCATCGCGCGCAAATCGCGTTTGGACAAAGCCGCCAAATCCTGGCCGCCCAATAACACCTGGCCATGAGTCGGGGGGTGTATCCCAAGAATGGCACGCGCTAATGTGGATTTTCCGCAACCAGATTCACCGACTACCCCTAGCGTAGTGCCCGCCTGCACCTCAAAGCTCACACCGTTGACCGCTTTCAACATACGCGGTGGCTTAAAAAAGCCTTGTGTAATCGGGAAATGGACGTGCACGTCCTTTAGCTGCAGCAATGGCTGGCTCATTTTAGATCCCCCAAGGCGACATGGCAGGCACGGGCATGCCCATCATGACCAAATTCCAAGTTCGGCCGCTGAGTCGCACATTGCGCCTGGCTATAAGTGCAGCGCGGTTCAAATGGGCAGCCTGGCGGCAAATGCAGCAAATCCGGTGGGTTCCCGGGGATGGTCTGCAGCGCACTGGCTCCCGCATCATCCAGACGTGGAACGGAACGCAGTAGGCCTTGAGTGTAAGGATGGCTAGGCTGCGCGAAAATACGATTCAATTCACCGTATTCCATCACCTGACCGCCGTACATGACCATGACTTGATCGCACAATCCAGCGACAACGCCAAGATCATGAGTAATGAGTACGATGGCCACGCCAAAATCGTCGCGCAAATCCTTCAGCAGCGTGAGTATCTGCGCCTGTACCGTGACATCCAAGGCGGTAGTCGGCTCATCCGCAATAATCAGCTCCGGCTTGCACAGCAAGGCCATCGCAATCATGACCCGTTGCCGCATCCCGCCGGAAAACTCATGCGGATAATAATGTATCCGATTTTTCGCATCGGGAATTTGCACCGCGTCCAACACTTCTAAAGCGCGCTTCAGTGCTTCCCTCTTGCCCAAACCTCGGTGCAGCATCAAGGATTCCGTGAGCTGCGCGCTGATTCGCATATACGGATTCAACGAGGTCATTGGATCTTGGAAGATCATGCCTATGGACGAACCACGCACTTGATTCAGCTGACGAGGCGGTAAAGACAACAGGTCTTGGCCTTGGAAAACGACCTTGCCCCCAGCCTGACCGTTACCCGCTAACAATCCCATGATCGACAATACGGTTTGGCTTTTCCCCGAACCGGATTCGCCGACGATGCCTAAGGTCTGCCCTTTGGCCAAGCTAAAGTTAACGCCGCTAACCGCATCCACATCGCCATCGTCGGTTTTAAACCGAACCGACAAATTGTGCACTTCAAGAATATTGCTCATCGATCTTTCGGGTCCAGCGCATCACGCAGCCCGTCTCCGATGAAGTTGAAACAAAACAAGGTCAGCGCCAAAAAGCTGGCTGGGAAGACCAGCATCCAAACCGAAGATTCCATTTCCTGGGCTCCTTCATTCACCAAGGCCCCCCAGCTAGTAAAGGGCTCTTGCACTCCAAGTCCGAGAAAGCTCAAAAACGATTCAACCAAGATCACTTGGGGAATTGTCAGGGTGACATACACAATCACCACGCCCAGTAGATTCGGCACTATGTGTTTAAAGATTATGCGCGGTGTTGAAACCCCACAGGCCACGGCGGCTTCGACGAATTCGCGTTGCTTCAAAGAGATAGTTTGCCCGCGCACAATACGCGCCATGTCTAGCCAATTAATCGCACCTATAGCGATGAATATCAATAAGATATTGCGCCCAAAAAACACCATCAGCAGGATAACGAAGAACATAAATGGCATGGCATAGAGAATATCGACGATGCGCATCATTAAGTTATCGACACGGCCGCCCAGATACCCCGCGGTTGCACCGTAGGAAATTCCGATAATCAGGCTCACCATGGTGGCGACTATGCCGATCATCAAAGAAATTCGCCCGCCATGCAAAGTTCGCACGAACATGTCACGCCCCACAGCATCAGTACCAAAATAGTGCTGAGTCTCTAGGCTTGGCGCTTCTGACACATGGTCCCAATCCGTGAAATCGAAGTTGTAGGGAGACAGCAGCGGACCCGCCAACACCAAAACCGTCATGACGAGGAGAAACGTCCCCGCAGTCACCGCAGCTTTATTACGACGCAACCGACGCCAAGCGTCATACCACAGGCTACGTCCTTGAATCTCTTCGCTGGATTCCAACGCCGTTTGAACCTCAGTCATAACGCACCTTTGGATCCAAGGCTCCGTAGAGCAAATCAACGATAAAATTGAAGATGATGATCAAAATGCCATAGAACACCACGACCCCCATTACCAGAGTGTAGTCGCGGTTCAGCGCGCCCTGAATAAAGTAACGGCCGAGGCCTGGGATGCCGAATATCTTCTCGATGACCACGGACCCAGTAATGACCGCAGCACTGGCTGGCCCCAAATACGACAGCACCGGCAGAAATGCCGGACGCAAAGCGTGTTTTAAAATAATGCGTGGTTCCGACAAGCCTTTAGCCCTGGCCGTACGAATGAAGTTGCTGCGCAGCACCTCAATCATGCTGCCACGCATCAATCGCGACACATAAGCAATCTGAGGCAAGGCCAAAGCAATCACGGGCATGACATATTTGGCTGGGCCATCACCGTCCCAACCGCCTGCTGGCAACCAGCCCAAACTGACGCCGAACAGCAATATGAGCAATGGCGCTACGACGAAATTGGGAATCGAAATCCCGGTCATTGCAATCGTCATAATCGTGTAGTCGGTCGCTTGATTCTGCCGTAATGCCGCAATGGTGCCGAACAAGCTACCGAAAAACACTGCAAGCAACATCGAATAACCGCCGATCTGTAGCGAGACGGGAAATCCAGAGGCAATCAGCTCATTGACCGAAAACTCTTTGTACTGAAATGACGGGCCGAAGTCGCCTTGAACAATCTGTAACAAATAGCGGCCGTACTGCTGTATCAGTGGCTCATCCAAATGATAAGCCGCATTCAGATTGGCTTCGATCTCTGGAGGCAACGCTTTTTCCGTATCGAATGGCCCTCCGGGTGCGACCCGAATCATGAAAAATGCCATGGTGATGAGCACCAGCAATGTCGGAATCGCGCCTATCAATCGTTTGATGGCGTATTGGATCATGTCAGTATCCTTGAGCGTTGTGGATCATTGCGCTGATAGCATTCACTTCAATAACCGCCAATTTTTGGTGTAGTGATGATCCATGATGTTAGACACATAACCATCGACTTTCTTGCTCACCATGTGTTTGCTGACGTAGAAATAGATCGGCATGATGGGCTGATCTTCAAGCATCAAGCGCTCCGCTTGCTGCAGTAACTCTCGTCGCCGGTCAAAGTCACCTTCTACCGAAGCCAAATGCATGAGCTCGTCATAGCGTGGGTTGTTATAACCGGGATCGTTAATACCGTGCTTTGAATGCATCAATTCGGCAAAGGTAAAGGCATCGTTGTAATCACCAATCCAACCGCCACGAAATACCTCGGTCACCCGTTTTTGTTTGCGCGTCTCAAGAAACACTTTCCATTCTTGATTCACCAAAGTAGCCAACACACCCAGCGACTGTTTCCACATGGCAGCTACTGCAATAGCAACTTTTTTATGATTCTCGTTGGTGTTGTAGCGGATCTCTATACGTAAGGGGTTATCCGGACCATAGCCGGCTTCACGGTAGAGCTTGCGTGCCTCTTCAAGCTGTTTCTGCTTTGACCATGTCGCCCATTCAGGCACTTGAGCGGTGTATTGGCTAATACCATCGGGAATCCAAGAGTACGCGGGGCGCTCTCCCAGTTTGGTCACCTTATCAACCAAAATCTCGCGATCAATCCCCATGGTTAAGGCCCGTCTAAGCTTATGGTTGTCCTTAAACGGCGGCCGGGTCATGTTGAAGCCGAAGTAGTAAGAGCCAAGATAAGTGGCTACAACAAATTCGTCCGGCATGTTTTCACGTATCCACTCCACCTGACCTGTAGGCACTTCATAAACATAGTGAATTTCACCCGCGCGAAAACGCTTCAATGCCGAGGATTGATCTTCAGTGGCGTGATAAAACACAGTATCAACAGTCGTGTTGGTGTTGTCCCAATACAGAGGGTTACGCACCAATTCTATGTGCGACTGAACCACCCAATCTTTGAGTACGTAGGCGCCGTTGGATACCAAATTCCCTGGCCGTGCAAAGCGGTTTCCGAACTCCTCTACATTGCGACGATTCACTGGGTATGTGGAAGAATGGGTCAGCAAACCTAAAAAGTAGGGCGTCGGTGCTTTAAGCGTGATCTCCAGCGTCAGATCATTAATTGCCTTAGCGCCGAGTTCTTCAGGCGGCCGCTTGCCGGCAATGACGTCTTCTGCATTTTCAATAGAAGACAAAATTTGTGAATAGTTAGACAGGGTCGCTGGGTCCGCGCTACGGCGTAAGCCAAACACGAAGTCTTGCGCCGTTACCGGATCGCCATTCGACCACTGTGCTTTCGGCCGCAAACTGAAGGTATAAACCGTTCCGTCTTCGCTGATTTCCCAACGTAGTGCCGCGCCTGGGATCAAATCACCACTGGGTGTTTCGCTCACTAAGCCTTCATACAGATCTCTCTGGATGTTGGATGAAGGCACGCCCTCCGCCTTATGCGGATCCAGCGACTGGGGCTCTGCGCCATTGCCCTTGTGAACAATCTGTTGCTCAGCTAAATCCTGCGCCAAACTGCTCATAGGCTGCAACAACAGGATGGCCAATAGGCCTATCCGTAACTTCATTTCAAACTCCCCCGTTACCGAAGCCTAAAGCGGCAATACCGGTAATCACAAACTGTACAGCCAAAGCAGACAGGATCACTCCCAACACTCGGCTAATCACGTTGGAACCAATTTCACCCAATAACCGCGTCAACGAACTGGCAAAAAGCAAAGCCAGTAAGGCCATGGCCAATACCAACAGCATGATGCCCATGCCCAAACCAATCTGCGCCCAATCACCCTGCGCAGCACTCACCAAGAGCAGAACGGTGGTAATTCCCCCAGGCCCCGCCATGAGTGGAATGGCTAAGGGAAAGACAGAAATATCAGGCCGAAAATGTGCTTCTTCAGTTTCACTTTCTGTAGTTGAACGCAGCCCAGACTGGCGGGCAAACAACATGTCTATGGCCACTAAGAACAGTAAAATGCCTCCCGCGATACGCATAGCTGGCAAGCTAATGCCCATTGCATCTAATAACAGCTGCCCTACGGCGGCGAATCCAATCAGAATGCCGGCGCCGATCAATGCGCCTCGTATCGCCATTTTTCGCCGATATTCGGCACTGGCGCCTGTGGTCAGCCCTACGAAAATCGGAGCCATCCCAACCGGGTCGATGACGACGAAAAACGTAATGAAAGTGTCGAGCGCAAACTCAAGCATATTTAAAACAACGAAAACCGAGGGCTTTTGCGCTGCGGCTTAAGACTCGCTAGCTGTGGCGGCTTGCTCAGCCTGTGCATGTTGCAACCAAGCCGCTGCTTGCTTACGCGTGTCGTCATACTTCATAGCAACCGAGAATGCCTTGATTGCGGCCTCATGATCACCCATTTCTGTTGCCGCGATACCCTGTAAAAGCGCCGTATTGCCAGGCTCTTTCACGCCAAGCTTGCGGGCCTTTTCTAAGGTTGGAATCACCTTGCCCCAGGCTTCCCTTTCAACGTAAAGGTAAGCCAAGCGCAAAACAACTTCTCCATCGTCGGTCAGTTTACTGGCCTGCTCTAGCGCAGTAATGGCTTTATCGACTTCCTTGGCGCCCAACCACGCATTCGCTAATAGCTCGTAGTTGTCGTCTTTACCCTCGACTATTCCCTTGCGCAAGCCTTCATCTAAGGTCTTGCCCGCTTTATAAGGAATATCCAAGTAGAGGAACAAGTTGGTGAGATTGAGCAATTCCCGATTCGCGTCCAATAAACCCTGACGCTCTGCCAATGCCAAAACCGCTAAGGCATCCGGGTTTTTCTTCAACTCTAAGAACATGCCCGATAGCTGCTTCCAGTAATCCTTCTTCACCGGAAAGCGCGCAACCAATTGCAACAAGGTATTGGCGCTGCTCTTATAGTCTTTAAGCTCGTAGTGCATAGCTAGCTTGAGCTGTAACCAGGACTCTTTCGGGTCTTTCGATTCACGAATCGCCTGCGTCAGAGGCGGCAAAGCTTTACGATACTGATTGGTCTGCGCATAAGCTGTTGCCAGCAAAATACGCGCTTCCGGTGGAACCGCCGTTTTCGCCGTCTTCAGGTATTCATTGAGTACTTGTATACCCTCACGATACTCTTCCACTGCCACATGGAACTGTCCCAAGCTGTACTTCATTTGTTCAACTTGGTGGTCTGGCAGCGAGCCCAAATCGATAGCTTTTTGGAAATAGCTTGCGGCTTTTCCATAATCACCACGCTGTGCCCAGATGAATCCGTAGGTCTGCAACACCATGGCGTATTCGTATTCGTTACGCTTTACCGAACTTTCCAGCTTTTGTAGCCGCTGCAAGGCCTCGTTGTACTCTTCTTCACCAATGAGTTCATGAATCTTTGCTAAGCGCTTATACGTCAGTTCGGACAGCGTTTGTGCCGAAGCCATTCCCGCGAAAGCCAAGCCCAGCATTACGCCAATTACAATAATGAGACGACGCATCATTGGTCAGCTCCCATCTTGAATTCAATCGTTTGCACGCCCTGATGGGCAACAGGTTTTCCATCCACTACACGTGGTTTGAATTTCCACTTCAGGATGGCTCGGCGCGCCGCTCGATCAAACACGCGCCGCGGTTTTGACTCCAAAACTTTGGGGTCAGATACGGTGCCATCTGTTTTGATGGTGAACTCCATCTTTACCCAGCCCTCAATACCATCTCGCGCTGCATTACGAGGGTACTGCGGCGCTATACGCACCAAAGGAATCAACTCCCCATCGCCTTTGAAATCCGAAGCTTTGGAGTAACTCCCCATAAACGGACCATTACCCACACTCACAGGTAACTTCACGTTAGGTATATCCATCTTCTGTGGTTGCGGATTCGGCTGCTTCGCCTGTGCCATGTTGAGCTTAGGCGGTGGCGGCGGCTTCTTAGGCGGCGGTGGCTTCTTCGGCACTTCACGACTGCGTGTCTCTAGGCTTTCATCGCGTTTGAGACGGACAAAATCAATGCCTCCCAGATCATCCGTTTTTTTGACTTCTTTGCCGGTCGTAGTAATCAACACGTGCATAAACCAAAACAGGAACAGGCCTATGGCGACGGCACCGGTTATAGATATAAGGTAACGACGCATATTTACGGATTCTGCGCGGCTATCGATACGCTATACACACCTGCTAGCCGTACCTGGTCCATGACTTCGACCAAGGTGCCCGTTTGAGATTCCTTATCGGCAATGATCACAACCGTGCCTTCTGGATTTTCAGCATGTAAACGCTCGACGTTGGCGCGTACTGCGCGCAATTCAACTTTGCGTTTGGCAATCCAGACCGCGCCATCCGGTTTGATGGCGATCAAAATGTTTCCGCGCTCTTTGCGTTCTGCCGTACTGGCATTGGGTCGACTAACGTCGATACCGGTTTCTTTTACGAAGCTGGTGGTCACAATGAAGAAGATCAACATGATGAAGACGATGTCCAGCATCGGCGTCATGTCGATATCCGCTTCCTCGGTTGTTCCGTGATGTTTGCGTCTCATATTTAGTTATTCTCGTGCACGCCAAGTTCGTCATTGAGAAAATCTGTCTCACGCCGGACCTTGTGTGGGAAATGCGTTCCGAAGTAAATGCCAGAAAGCGCAACAACCATGCCCGCCATCGTCGGGATCGTTGCCTTAAAAATACCTGCAGCCATAGCACGGGCATTACCCGTACCCAAAGCCGCCATAACATCGAAAACGTGAATCATGCCAGTCACGGTTCCGAGCAATCCCAGCAAGGGGCACAAGGCTACAATCGTTTTGATTGCCGCGACGTTACGGTTGGCGGTTCGAGTAACTCTAGACACTTCCGCACGCCGAATCTGACGCGCCTGCCAAGAACTAAACTCGCTGCGCTTACGCCAGTTTTCAATAACTTGTCGCGTTTGCTGCGGTAGCTCCATCCGGAAATAACTAAGGCGCTCCAGAATCATGGCCCACATCAGAATAGCGGCAAATAGGATTACCCATAGCACGCCACCTCCG
Source organism: Oceanococcus sp. (assembly GCA_051252075.1). GTDB lineage: Bacteria > Pseudomonadota > Gammaproteobacteria > Nevskiales > Oceanococcaceae > Oceanococcus. The sequence continues at coordinate 63,742 of JBPOFU010000001.1, forward strand.
GCCTCCAGAAAATCGCGAATTGCCGCGAAAAATTCCATTAGGCGGTACCGCTGGTCTCAGAACGCTGCGCAACAAGCCCAGCACTTTCTTCTTCCAGAATCTGGATAAGTGATTTGCTGCGGGCTGCCAATACGCTGTGCAAAAACACCATGGGGATAGCGACAACCAGGCCCAAGACCGTGGTCACCAAAGCTTGCGAGATACCACCAGCCATCAATTTCGGATCACCCGTGCCAAACAAGGTAATGGCCTGGAAGGTCACAATCATCCCTGTTACGGTTCCCAATAACCCCATTAGTGGTGCGACAGCCGCCATGATCTTGATCACACTCAGTCGCTTCTCAAGCTGAGGCGTCTCTTTAATTATCGCCTCATCCAGTTTGGACTCTATGGTTTCTAGATCTGCGTTTTTAACCGACTCACACGCTAACAGCACGCGTCCCAATGGGTTGTCGTCACGTGGCGCGTTGCCACGCTGAGCATTCATCTTGCTGCCAACAGAGAACAGAGTGACGAAACGCTCGATGGCTAGAAGTAAACCAAAAATGCCCAATGCAATGATCAAATACCCAATTTCAGCACCCTGACTAATCCGTTCAGCCAAGCTCGGTGCTTGTACAATCACAGACAGCAATGCGCCGCGCGTAGGGTCAATTGCCATGCGTACCGGCCCTTGATCTGCATTCTGCAAATCCTCAGCCATGCTCAGGAATCGACCCTGCGGTTGACGCGTCAATTCGGTTAGTTTGTCGGTATCTGGCGGGAATATCAGAAACTTGCCTTCGCTAACAGCAACAAAACTACCCACGCGAATAACTTCACGCTGTGATTCTGTGCCATCGGGATTGACAGTTGGTGCCTGGTATTTCACTACCCGGCCACTTTCTGTCATCTCTCGCTGTAATTCAAACCATAAACCTTCCAACTTTTCGATTGAGGGTAGTTCTTTACTGCGACCCAGCGCTTCTAAAAACTGAGCACGATCAACGGTGTCAGGTTGTGTCGATGTGTAGGAGCCCCCCACGATGCCACGCAAATCACCCGCCACTTGACGGACTACGCCAAACATTTCACCCAGCTGGCCAATCTTCTGATTCAGCAAGGTCTCCAATTCAGATAGTTGCTTTTCGTTGGTTTCGAAAGATTTGATGAGTTCTTCAGAGCGTTGCTCAGTCGCAGCTTTATCAGCCTTGGCTTCTGATAACAAACGCACTTGCTCATTGCGGTTGGCTTTGAAGCGTTGTTCACGCTTGGTATTTTCGGCTTGCTCTTGAGCGCGCGCATTTTTAGTCTGCTTAAGCAGATCCATCAATGGGTCAGCGTTCTGTGCAAATGCTGGAGCCATAACCGCGCTGCACAGCGCAGCCACTACTAATGTCTTGATCGTTCTCATGGCCTTACAGATCCTTTGGCGCTGCGACCGGAATGGTCAAGATACTGGGAGCGGCCTGCTTACGCGCAATGCGTAAACCATTGCGCACGGGAACTTCGTAATTCGAACCCAGCTCTTCCCATTGCTTGTTTTCAGTGTTGAAAAAGCCTGTTTCTTCGCCGTCCAGCGTTTGATACATCAACGCAATGCGACCAACGCGAAGAAAGTCCACTGTGCGGGTTTGACCAGCGAAGTCCAACTCGGCCTGATAGGCCTCAATCGTCCGCGCGTATTCCATTTCAACCTGGTAGGCCTCAACGATACGGCGATACTTTTCAGAGGTTGTGACATCGGCCCTATCCATGATTTCTTTCAGGGACTGCACGCGCGTGCCACGCTCTTTAGTAAGAAAGGGCATGTCCAAACCGATGAATTTATCCAGCGTGTCGACCATGCGTAACATCATGGGCACGACTTCGCGGCTTACATCGTTGATTTGATCCAATTGGACTTTGATGGATTCCATCTCAGTCAATTGAGAATTGATCTGCCGCTCAAGCTGCGTGTTGTAACGCTTAAGGCCAGTCGTTTCACGCGTGACGTAACGATATTCAGTGAGTAGGCCTTGCGCCTCATCATCCAACTTGTCGATACGCTTCTGCGAACTTTTAGCATCGGTGTCCATGCGCTTTTGTTGCTGCATGGCCGAGCCGAGAGTGTCTGCCATCGCTGGTGAAGCGAGCGTTACGGCCAAGGCCGCAGCGCACAGGCTACGAAATCTCAACATCAATGTCCCCAATTTGTTTGTTCAATTACGACTGGTATGTCGCAGTCCGGACAGCCGGTCTTGAAGGCTAATGCCTAATGTGACACACGCACGATTGAGTGTCCATTGGCGTTCCAATTATTTATCTCGCCTCAACAAAAAAGGGCCTGCAAAGCAGGCCCTTAACTTTATTCAAGCAGATTTAGAAGTTAAGACGCACAGGCATCAAATCTTCGAAAGTCCAGCTGTAACCGGCGTTGATGCGAGGACGCTTGTTGGCGCCGCCGTTGGTATCAGTGTCCAAAATAGTAGTCAACGAGAACCACAAGCCACCAACGCTATAGGTCAGGGCAAGATCGAGTTGATCAGCGGTGTAATTCGGGTTGCCTCTATCAAAAGTCTTGCCATGAAAAACCTGATAACCGGCATGAAAACCAAGTGATGACTCTTCAGTGACCGGCGCAGTAACGTTAGCTTCCAAGTACAAGTAATCGTCATCAGAACGAGACGCGCCGCCTAGGCCGTACCAAGCATAGGTTGACAGCATGCCATGGGTGTAACCCACGTAAACTTCCGCCAATTTGCTTGCTCGTGCGTTAACAGCACCAGGAAAGGCGTACACGATCCAACCAAAGTCGAAATCACCTGCAGTGATGCCTGCATACAAATCAACTTCGTTACCGGTAGCGCCATCACCAACATTGGATAGCCACGTACCCGCATAAACATTCTCATAATTCCAATCAATGCCACCTGAAACTTGGGCGGCGTTGTTGCTGCTCGGCAAACCACGGAACACGTACTCCGAAGCGACCCCCAGATTGCCGGTCAATGTGCCGAAACTGTCACCTTCATGACCATCAGCTTGCGCAACCGATGACGCTAACGCCATGACAGCTATACCAAGGCCACCTACAAATGTGGTTTTCATACGAAGTATCCCTTTAATTCATCTATGAAACTGGCCGCCATCGCACCCGCGCGGCGTTATTGAGCGGCATTTTACACTGGCTTTATGCCAAAAATCTTAAATTCATGCAAAACTTTATTGCGCGCTACTTTAATAGAGCTTCGACCGCAGCGCGAACTTGCTCATTCGTTAGCGCAGCATCACCACCTCGAGGCGGCATCGATCCCTTGCCATTTACTGCCGACATCACCAAGCCATCCAAACCACCAGTAGCTTTCAGCCTGGCTTTCCAATCTGCCGCATCTCCCACTTTCGGAGCGCTCAGCAAGCCACTGTTATGGCAAGCCGCACAAACACCCTGCACGATCTCATCGGTGCTGCGCTCGCTGCTCGCTGCAGCCACTGGGGCCGCAGGAATTTGCGATGCGTCGGTATAAACTTGGCCCACCGGTTGCAAACGTTCCTGCGTCTTTTGCAGCACGACCGGGTTGGAGTCATCCTCTGTAACGATCGAATTTGCAATGATGCCGATGACAACGGCAATGCCGACCAATACCGAGAGCACCGCCATAAAAGTAACGACAAAAATCCGATCGTGACTGTGATCTTCGCTTACGCCTGCTTGTTCTTTTGACATGTTTTTATCCGCTGAGCCGCGCCACGGGGCGACTTTATCTAGCCTATCTAAGCATAAACTTAGCTAAGGCCGAAATGAGATGTACGTGGTGCGCCCGGCAGGAATCGAACCTGCGACCTTCGGTTTCGGAAACCGACACTCTATCCAACTGAGCTACGGGCGCAACGGCGCGCATTTTATCGGAGGACGAGGTAATTGTCGCGCTTAAGCGGAACGAGCACGGTCCTAGAGGCACAAAACCCTACTAAGATTGCTGGCATTATCGCCAAGCTGAATCATCATTCACCGAGCAGGCCACCACTTCTGCAACTGAGAACCGCATGTATACCGCAACAGAATTCACTCCCTGGGCCGCCCTAAGCGGCGGCATCCTAATCGGCGTCTCCGCCATGCTCATGCTGTATTTCAATGGCCGCATAGCCGGCATCAGCGGCATAGTCGGTAATTTAAGCTCGGCGCGCGGATCAGATTTCCAATGGCGCCTGGCTTTCACTGTGGGTTTAATAGCTGGTGCATTTGCATTTCTTCAGCTTGCACCCGCATCCGCACTGCAAGTTCACATCGATGTCGGGCAACCCATGCTGGCTTTGGCAGGCCTGGTCGTTGGGGCCGGAACACGGCTGGGCAGAGGCTGCACATCCGGTCATGGTGTCTGTGGCATAGGCCGTGTATCTCCGCGCTCAATCACCGCAACGCTGGTTTTCATGGCGGTGGCCGTAGTGACGGTGTACGTCGTCCGCCACATCGCAGGAGCTTGATATGAAAAATCTTATCGCTTTGATATCCGGCGTCTTGTTTGGCCTAGGGCTGGCCTTATCCAACATGATGGACCCAGCCAAGGTTCTCAATTTCTTGGATCTTAGCGGTCAATGGGACCCTTCGTTGATGCTGGTCATGGGTGGCGCCATAGGCGTGACGCTGCCCGGGTTTTGGTTGGTACTAAAGCGTCCGCACCCCTTATTGGACAAACAGTTTTATGTGCCCGATGCGCGAAATATCAATGCCAGCCTGCTGTTGGGTGCTGCAATGTTCGGTGTCGGCTGGGGACTCGCGGGGTTATGCCCAGGCCCAGCTATCGCCGGCCTGGCCACCGGAAAAGTAGACCTGCTTATCTTTGTTGTGACGATGCTACTGGGCTACCGCGGCATGGCCTGGCTTGAAGACCGCCAAGCCAGCCGAGGCATCAGCTAGTAGCGCCAAGACAAGCCGACGGTAAATTCGTATTGGCGCATATTCAGCCGCAACATTTGGTCATTCGCATCCGCGCCGAATGCCTCAGAGGTGCCTTGCCCCAGCAATCCGGTCACAGCACCAATGCCCGCGCCTTCACCTAAAATGCCCAATAAATTGGCGTCGGTGTTCGACAAAGGATTCGGCCCGACGACCGGACTTTGCGGCGCGTACATCATGGCCACGTCGAGGAACAAGCCTTCAGACCACTGCATGGAAAAACCAGCCGTGTAGTGCTGCTCAATGACACCAGGCGCTAATACGTTAAACAAAACTTGCGATGAAGGAATCGGCTGGTCCGTTTTGCTGTATCCGACACGGAATTTGTAACGCTCCGTTGAGTACTGATAGCCAAATTTCCAGATCTGCATGTTTTGCCAACCAAATCCCGGCCCGGTAGCTGCACCGAGACAAGCGCCACTTTGCTCCGCTTGCGCCAGCCCGAAGCTGGCAATCAAGCGCGGAATAGCGCAGTTGTTGACGAACTCGTTGGCGTCCAAAGGCAAACCCACGGACGCAACTTCGTTGTAATTAATTTGCTGATAGTCCAAAGCCACGGTGTGTTGCTCAGTAATACGCGCGGCAATTCCGGCATTCCAAGTGGATGGAATATCGAAATCACCTTGCTCGGCAAACAAGCCACGGTAATCATCAAATTCACTCATATCAACGCGTGACTGATAGGAACCGCCGACACTGACTCCTGGCAAAATAGAGGTGAGGAAACCCAAGCGATAACCCGCACCATAGGCCAGCTCATGACCATTATTGGTGACATGATCTGGCGAATTGGAAAACTTGGCAAAAGCCCCCAGACCCTGGGCCGCGAAGCGGCTCATTACCAGCAGCGGCGCTAGGCCAACGGCACTGCTTTCGCCCAAGCGGTAGCTGACTGACGGCGCTAGAAAAAGCACGGCCATATCCACACCGAAACGGTCATTTCCGCCACCACAAAAGCTTGCGTTGTCAGCGCCGTTAGCCTGACCACCACCAAAACCACCACCACAGTTGGCTTCAAATCCGGTTAGGCCTTGGCCAAACGTTGCACTGTTGCCGATGTATTCGGTGTTAAGTCCACCGTTCCCATACATGGAAAACCCCAAAGTCGCGCTCTCCCCCCACTGACGGTTATAGCTAACGGCGGGCAAGGGCCAGTATTCATTGTGACTGCGATGCCGCTCAATTTCGTCGATGGTGAAAATACCGTTACTCGCATCATCACCCCTGGGGCCGGCACTGTAGTCACGAATAGGGATGAATAAGGACAAACCCAGATCGAAGGCATCACCAGCCCAAGCCATACCGGCGGGATTGATCGCCACGGCCAAGTTGTCGCCCTTCATGGCGGTGCCCGCTCCACCCATACTTTTTTGAGCCAAGCTAAAGCCGTGGGCAAAATAGCCATTGGTCGCCCACAATACTGTAGGCATAAGGCTTAAACTCAAAAATAAGCCGATGATTCTTAATGCTGACACGTACCGCTCCCGTTCATTCGGGGCGAATCTTGCGGCACAGCTTCGAGACATACAAGAACTACGGCCACAATGGCACATCTATATGCCGTTTATTCCGTAGTTTGTGGCCTCGCTTGCAACTGTTGCTCGGCAGCGAATGTGGTCAGATGCACTCTGTGCTTGCCTAAAGCACGCATAAGGGCGGACGAATTCAAACGATCCATAACCGGCCCTTTCACTTCTGCCAAATGCAGCTCAACACCGGCAGCCAACAGGTTTTGCTCTAGGCTTTCCAGCATTTCTAGCGCGCTGCTGTCGATGTAACTGACCGCGGACAAAACCAGTACCAGATAGTGCGCATCGCGGGCCTCCGCCACGTGCTCCATAGCATAAGCATCCACTGCGTCGACATTGGCGAAATAGAGATTTTCATCAATGCGCAGCAACAAGGTATGGCCATGCGTTTCCACCGAGTGGCGACTGATATTGCGGTAATGCTCGGTGCCAGGCACGCGCCCGATTACCGCCATATGCGGCCTACTGGTGCGCCACAAGTAAAGCCCCAAAGACAAGGCGATGCCCGTTAACAAGCCGAATTCTAAGCCCGCTCCAAGCACACAAATCAGCGTGACAAGCAGGGCAGCACCATCGGCCTTGTCATAAGACCAAACGCGCCATGCCGCAGGCAGGTCCACCAGTTTGGCAACAGCAACAACAATAATACCGGCCAGCACTGCTTTCGGCAGATAGGCGAACCAGCCCGAGAGAAAGAGCGCGACCATTGCAACCAAGGCGGCGCTGACGATGGCCGCAAACTGCGTGCGCGCGCCGGCCTCAAAGTTCACCACCGAGCGAGAAAAACCACCAGCAACGGGCATGCCACCAAATATTGCCGCGGCCGTGTTCGCCGCACCCAAGGCAATCAATTCTTGGTTTGCATCTAGGCGCTGGCGGCGCCGTGCGGCCAAGGCTTTAGCCACAGATATACTTTCAACATAGCCCACCAATGCAATCAACAAAGCCGAAGGAAACAGCTCCAACCAGCCAGGTGCAGATAGAAAGCCCCAGCCGGGCAAGGGCAAACCTGCAGGAATAGCCCCAACAACCGCCAAACCGGCACGCTCGGAAACGCCCAGCTGCGTGACCAAGACCACACCCCCAACAACAACCAACAAGGGCATGCAACGCGAAACAAGTGCCGCGCTACGCTCGCTCACCCCCATGCGTCGCAGCAATAGGCGTAAAGGTTGATTGGCCAATAACAGTACCAGCACAGCACTGATGCCAATCGCAATGGTGAGGGGCTCGATATGCCAATCCCCCTGTAGCAGTTGGCCCCAAATTGGGGCATCGCCGACTGACGCCAGGGTCAGCCCGCTTAAATGCTCAAGCTGACTGAGAATTATCAGCAGCGCTGCGCCACTGGTAAAACCCGACAAAACGGGGTGGCTGATAAAACCCACCATGCTGCCCATTCCCGCCAGCCCCAGCAGCAGCAGAATCAAACCAATTTCTAGCGCAAGCACCAAAGCGCCCGTCAAATACAGCTCAGGATCACCTGAGGCATAGCCCGAAAGTGCAGTCGCAACCATCAGTGCGGCGACCGCAACGGGGCCCACGGCCAACACGCGGCTACTGCCTAAGAAAGCATAGACCAGCGGCGGAATAATGGAGGCGTACAAGCCCATTTGTGCGGGCAAGCCCGCAAGCAATGCATAGGCCATACCCTGTGGAATGAGCAAAACAGCGGTGATACCGCCAGCAAGAATGTCGTCTATCCAATCGCTGCGGCGAGATGCCCTTAAGTGCTCTAGCAACGGCAAAAGAGTCGATTTACGCATAATTGCTGGCGCGCCTAGCGGCCGCAGCTCAAATTGGCCGGCACCGCTATATCCATCAATTTGGGGTTGGGCAAATTCAGGTTCTGCATGATCTCCACATACTCGTCTTCGCTTTTGCCCGCCAAACGAGGATTGAAGTGCATTTCTTCGTATATAGAAGAAACCGTCATGCCTTTGTAATCATGCCCGGGATACACCAAGGTCTCTTGCGGCAAGCTGAACAGCGTGTTGGTAATCGAGTTCCAGCTCAAGCGCGGATCACCACCTTGGAAATCAGTACGACCGCTGCCGCGAATGAGCAATACGTCGCCGGTAAAAACGGCCGCCAAGTTAGGATTCTGCAGATGGAAGCTAAACGACTCATTGGTATGGCCTGGGGTAAACAGCGCACGCAATTTCAGGCCATCGATATCCAGCACGTCGTCATGCCTTACATGTGCGGATACGCATTCGGCTTTGGTGAATTCGCCCATGACCGTGATGCATTCTGTGGCATCCCGCAGATCACCCAAGGCGGTGACATGATCAGCATGGGTATGGGTATCGATAGCGCGGACCAACTTCAGATCCAGCTGCTCAATAAGACCCAGATAAACCGGCGTCTGCTGTTTGACCGGGTCAATGATCAAGGCCTCTCGGCCACACCCAGAAGCGAGCAAGTAGGTATAGGTGCTTGAGGCACTATCAAACAATTGGCGGAACAACATCGGCGCCCCTTTATTCAGATTGGGAATATGTTAATAACTGAAGTATATATCTTTATGCTCAAACCCACCAAAATCACTGCGAATAGACATGCCTAACCCGCGCTTGAATCCGACAAAGCAAGTCGTAACTAATGCTGCCTATCTTTTCAGCCACCTCATCAACGGCAATCTGATCGCCCCAGAGCTCAACCTCATCGCCCACGGTCACCGCAGCCAATTCCGATACATCCACTGCCAACATGTCCATAGAAACACGGCCCACTACACTAACGCGCCGTCCACTCAGGGCCACTTCCAAATCAGCGCGCTCAGCGCGTGGATAGCCATCGCCATAACCGATGCCCACGGTCGCTATACGCGCTGATTGCTGAGCAATCCATTGCCGCCCATAGCCCACAGCATCACCAGCGCCTATGCTGTTGACGCTCAATACACGCGCCTTTAATCGCATCACCGGCCGCAAATCCAACGCGGGGCCCTGCTGCATAGGGTTCGATCCATACAACATGATGCCTGGACGCACCCAATCCCGGTGCGCTTGCGGATAGGCGATAACGCCTGCGGAGTTAGCCAATGACTGTGGGTAGTTGGGCAGCCGCTTTAGCACCGTATCGAATTGATGCAGCTGCTGCACAGTGGGCGCCTGATCAGCTTCGTCGGCGCTGGAAAAGTGGCTCATCAGCACCGGCAGCTCACTACGCTGACACAACAGCTTGGCCAGCTCTATAAAACGAGCTTGAGAAAAACCCAAGCGATTCATGCCCGTGTTCAGCTTCAACCAAATTGCCGGCAAAACTGGCATATCTGAGAGTAACTGCCAAACAGCCTCTTCATGTAAAACTATGGCAACACCCTGATGCTGACACCATTGCAAGGCTTCGTGATCCAAGCAAGACGCGGTTAGCAATATAGGTAAGCTTGGATAGGCTAGGCGTAATTTTTCGGCCTGGTCTAAACGCGCCACGGCCACGCCATCCACTTGATCAAGCAAAGCACCCGCACAGGCCAGCAAGCCATGGCCATAGGCATCGGCCTTGAGCATTGCCATAAGCTTGGAGTTCGGAGCAAGCTTACGCACCACCGTTGCATTGTGACGCAAGGCGGCCAGATCGATTTCGGCCCAAGCCGTGTCGAGAATGCGAGAAATAATGACATACCCATATACAAGGGAAACGCCATTTTGGCACCGACTTCGAAGCCGCGCCTATGAATTTGTCGAAAGCGCCTATTGGCGTATGGCCAAGCACGCACGTCATGGACGCTAAAACCAAGGTAAGCGTTTGAACGCGAAACCCATAGCGGCAAAGCGCTGGCTCAATTGGCCCAGTGGTGATAGCTGTGATATCAGCATCGTTGGCGATGGGATTGCTGGAGCATGCTTGGCCAGACAACTCGCAGAACTGGGCTTGCAAGTGCGCCTATTTGGTACCAAGCAGGGCAGCTCTCACAACATCCCTCAATTGCTGATACGCGCCTATCCAGAAAAGACGGCCAGCACTAGCCATCGTTTATACCAATGTGCATTTGAGCAAGCCAAGGCGTTTTATCAACTCTATTGCTCTGAACAGTATCAACAGCTAACGCTGATGACGCCGCAGGGCCCACAACACATCGCTTGCTTAGACGCGGCAGCCGCCATCGCGGTGCTTAGGCAACACAAAAATATCTCATACCACGAGTCCGAGCTTCGCAACATCCAACAATACCCTGACCAGAGCTGGCAGATGCAGGACGATCATGGCCAGCTTAGCCATTGCCAAACGCTATTGTTGTGCACCGCAGACATAGCCGATACCCTCGATCTTGCATTGCCAATCAGCCCCTGCGCCGGCCAAGTCATCCATGTCGATGTTGCCCTGAAGCAAGGCTTTGCTGATGGCGTTCATGCGCTACCGCTAGGGCCACGCACGCAAATTGGCTCCAGCTATCGGCCGGGAGAAAGTGATATCAGCATTCGCAACAAGGACAGTGCGGCCTTGCTGCAAAATGCCTCGCAACTTTGCGAGAACATTGAGTCTAAGGCCATCATCCTGGCCAGCTATGCGGCCAACCGCAGCACCAGTGCAGACCACCTGCCCTTGATTGGTCCAGCGCCTGATTTGCAACATTGGGCCACGCTGCAACAGCAGCACGAACGCCAACGCAGCCCAGCCAAAAAGCCGCAAGCTCCTTTGCTAACAGGGCTTTGGCTGAATCTAGCGCACGGCTCACGTGGCGGCACGATGGCGCCGTTGGCCGCACAGCTACTGAGCGCGGCCTTGCAAAATCGCTCCCTACCACTGGAAAACGACTTGCTCGATGCCATTCATCCCGGCCGCTTTGCCACCCGCGAAACTCGTCGAAGGGCTGAGCCAGAGAAGTAAGGTTCAGCCTTAACTTGCAGACTTACAGATGCGAGCCGCGCAGCAAGTAAGCCAAGGCCATGCCTTCACGACTGAGCTTCTCATCCGGCTTCACGCCTTTGGCGGCGATAGACGACGGGAAGAGCTGGAACGCCCGAGACAGCAAGGCATCATTCAAACGCGGCCACACTGCGTAACTCAATTCAGCCGCCTGACCCAGTACCGTTTTCACGCGCTTGGTGCGATTCACCGCCGCGTTGAGCACCAAGTCCGAAGCGTCGTCCACAGACCATGCCGGAGCAAAGTCATACAGCTTGGTGGGGGCAATCATCGGCGTACGCACCAAAGGCATGTAAATCGTGCTGACATCCACGTTGTGCGCCTTGACCTCTGCCGACAAGCAACGCGAGTACGCATCCAAGGCTGACTTGGATGCCACATAAGCGGAAAAGCGCGCAGCATTGGATAAGCAGCCAATACTGGAAATATTGATGATCTGGCCTTCGCGATTTTCCACCATGGAGGGCAGCAAATTCATAATCAAGCGTATGCATCCAAAGTAGTTGAGCTGCATGGTGCGCTCGAAATCATGAAAGCGATCCAAAGATTCCAGTACCGCGCGGCGAATCGAACGACCGGCGTTATTCACCAGTATGTCCACCCTGCCCAAATCTTTCAGCACAGTCGCAGCCAAGGCATCAATGGAGTCGAGATCATTCAGATCGCAAGTGTAGTAGTGCGCGTCGCCACCCTTTCTGCGTATGGTTTCGGCTACCTCCGACAAGGTATCAGCACTGCGCGCCACCAATACGACAGTCGCGCCATTGGCGGCAAATTTCTTAGCGGTTTCTAAACCGATGCCACTGGAGGCTCCTGTCACCAAGACCACCTTGCCACCCACTCTTGCCACCGCACGGCGCTCCGCACGCGGGTAGTCGATATGAGTTTCCCAATAATTCCACAGCTTTTCCGCGTAGTCTTTCAGCAACGGGCAACGCACATCGGTATCCGCCAACGCCGCGCGCGTTTGGGTATCTTCAAACACCGCCTTGTTGGTGACATAACCCAAGGCCGACACCGGTATCCCTATCGCTTTGGACATCTGCCGTACGGCCATATCCAGTGGCAATACTTTTGCGGTTTCGCGAAACGCTCCGGGCACCACCTTCGGCAACTCTGGCATCGCGTATTTCTTGGCGAAACCGGGACCATGAGCGGCATCAAACATGACCTCCAACACGCGGCCTATGGAATCTTGTGGGCGCTGTATCAAATGAAAGGCTTTGCCATCCAAATCAGGCTTATGAGCAATCGCAACCATGGCGTCGGCTACGTAATCCACCGGCGCGACGGGAAACTTGCCACCTTCGATTCCTAACAACGGCAACCACTTCGGCACCTTGTTGCGAATTTGCTTAATGATGGGGAACAGATAATACGGCCCATCCACCTTGTCCATTTCGCCGGTATCAGAACTGCCGACCACCGCACCAGGGCGATACACGCGCCATGGCACTTGGCATTCTTCGCGAACAATGGCCTCAGATTGATACTTGGTGCGGAAATAAGGGTGAGATGTATCTTGCCCCTCGTCGAACATTTTCTCCGAAAAGTTGCCTACCCAATCCCCACCTGCAACAGCAACTGAACTCACATGTTGCAAGCTCACATCACCACCTAAGCCGTTGACGAAATCAACCAGATTACGGGTGCCTTCATTATTAATGCGATCACCGGTTTCATCGTCCATGTTCATGTCATAGACGGCGGCAAGGTGATACACCTGATCAATCTTGCCTTTGAGTTTTTTCTGGGTAGCCGGATCAACCAAACCGGGCTGCGTAACATCGCCCCAAACAGCAATCAAGGCTTTATCGCTTGCACCTAGCTTGCTCTTAATCTGCTCAAACTTGTCTTTCGACGATGGCCGCACCAAGGCGTACACCACAGCATCTTTTTTTTGCAGCAAGCGCTCAACAACAAAACGACCTATAAAACCGGTTGCACCGGTTACGAAGTAGTTCATGTCCCCTCCCAAATTCAGTAACGTGGAATATGGGTCAGCATGCTACCCCGTGTTTAACACAGCGTCTTGTCCCTAGCGCTTGTATCAACCGCTTGTGGCCTTGCGTCTACTTCAGCAAACAAGCTCACACGCGCATTATCCAGAGCCCGTGATGGAGATAAGCCGAACATATCGTTTGCAGCATGATTGGCATGTGCCAAATCATGGAAGCCCGCGGCATGCGCTGCGTCTGTCAGTGTCATACCTGGACGCCAGTGCAAGATTGTTTTCCAGGCCGCACTCCAACGCGCATACTGCGGCAAATTACATGCCAATTCTCGCCGCACTAAACTGCGTAAACGGGACTCGGACAAATCCACATTTTTAGCTACCGCAGCAATGGACACTTCATCCAGAGCGGCCTGGTCAATTAACGACAGGGCATTCAAAACCCGATGATCACAGGCCGGCAAAACATCCTCAGCCAATAGGGCGTGGCAGACGGACTGATGCAAGGAGCGCGCTTGCTCCAAGGTCATACACTCGGCCGTATCGACGGTTTGTAATTGCTGCTGAATGCGTAGCAACTGTGCGGCTGGCAGCAGCTGCACCGGCTTACGCTCTAGCCATTCCAGCAAGCCCCGATGAATTTTTGTTCCCGGCGCCACATCGAAAATCCAGCACGCTTCGGACCAGTTCGAACCTAGAAATTGCAGCTGACTACGCGAGGCCAAAGGCCCCAACACCAAACCACGGCAAGATGCTACACCGTGGTTTTCTATGTTGATGCTGAATTCACCGCGACCAGCCACAATAATGCTGATCGCGGCCCGGCGATAACTGCGTGGAGACGCATAGTCATAGCTGCGCAAGACGAATTCGCGCGGCCAGTAGTAAACCTGAGTTGCGGCAGGCACAGCGATGTTAGTCGGCGTCGGTCTTGGAGCGCCAGGCCGGTGTGCCAAGCAAGATAAGCCGCAGTTGTTTTTCTGCCACGCGGATCAACTCCGAATCATCTTTTTCACGCCGCCGGTTGATCAATACCAATTCAACAATGCCGGTCATGGCATTGATCATCAGCCCCGCAATCATGTTGAGATCTTCAGTAGACCATTGGTTCAGCACCGGGAAACGCCCCAAATCCGTGGCCAATTCGCTCTGCAGCAAGCGCACTTCGGTACGGATTTCCTCTCGTATGGCGGCCACTCCGCCAAAACGTTCGCGCGCGAGAAACTGAAAATGCCGCCTATGCGCACGGACATAGGTGACAAAGGTTTCGACTGAACGGCGAATGCGGTCATCGGTTTGTACCGGCGCCTGGCGCGCGACTTTCAACAGCTCGCGCAGGGTGCGGAAAGAGTCGTCCACCAATTCCAGCCCCAAGGACTCCATATCAGAGAAGTGGCGGTAAAACGTGGTTGGAACCACCCCAACTTCACGAGTAATTTCGCGCAGACTCAAGCCATCAAAGCTGTTATCTCGATCTATCAACTCCAAAGCAGCATCGCGCAAGGCTTGACGGGTATTTACCGACTTCTCACGTTTTGTTCGATGTGTTTTTTGTGGCCGCCCCATATCTATGATTGTTCACAAACAAAGGCTCAATATGCCCGATAACGCCACCCTGTCAACCGTCCGTACCGTGAAATGCCCGCAAGCTTGGTCTCAGGCCTAAGCAGACTTAGCAAGCCAGTCGACCGCTCAGCTCGATGACTTGCCACTTTGTGCACAAGTGTTGACATACTGGCCCCAATGCGGGCAGGATACGGCTATGGACAACACACTAGAAACCGACCGCAGGCCCAGCGGCCTGCAACCACAAGACATTACTCGGCTGCGCATATACCTGTCGCGCGGCCTAGGCCTAAGCCACGTCGCATTTGGCTTGGCCGGGGAAATTGTCAACGTGGTAGAACGCATGCACGGCACTATCAGCCGCGCCCCGCTGCCGTGGCAGACGCTCAAACGCGACAAAGCGCTAGGTATCGCCGGAGTGGTGTATCGGATCATTCGGCAAAGTTTTGATCATCTCAGCGGCGGATTTGCCGAAGCCAGTCGCGCATTGGACGACAAAACCGCCATGAGTGACGGTTCTTGGCTAAAATTTCAAAGTGCTTTGAATGGTGTATGTGGCGATTTGTTGGCGCAACAGCAAAGCCCCATTGCTTTAGATATGCGCTTAGTCTCCCGTGGCGACACGAGCCCGAGCTCCGGTCAGCATCAGGTGATTTTTCTGCACGGTCTGTGCATGAGCGAATTGGGCTGGATTAACGCCGCACACGACCGTTTTTGCCAGCAACTGGAAAGCCATCAGCAAGCGAGTGTTCACTATCTGCGCTACAACAGCGGATTGCGCATTTCTGAAAACGGCCGAAAGCTATCCGCTTTGCTGGATAACATGGCCAACTCCAATAGGCCCATAAGCCTGATTGGTCACAGTATGGGCGGCTTGTTGATTCGTAGTGCGCTGCACGCGGCACAAGCCGAGGGTCACCGCTGGCCACAAAACGTATATCTCGCCGCATTCCTCGGCAGTCCGCATCATGGCGCTCCGCTAGAACGCGTGGGCAACCATGCCAACCGCCTGCTCAAAACCACCGCTTACTCCACACCGCTGGCACATTTGGGCGACTTACGCTCCGCGGGCATACAAGATCTACGACATGGGAATGTCTGTGAGCAGGACTGGCAGGCGTTGCCCCGCCCGGATGAACCCAGTGACCGGCGCAATCATGCACCACTCTTGGCCGGGCCAAAATACTTGCTGCTCGCCGCAACGCTGTCAGAAAATATTGTCGGCGACCCCATAAACGCAAAGCACGATTATCTTGTTCCGGTCGCATCAGCCTTGGGCTTGTCAGTAAACCCGGAGCATCAGCTGCGAGCTCCAGCATTGCAGCGCCATGTCGTTACCGATATCAACCATTTGGATTTACTTAGCCACGAACAGGTCTACCATCACCTCGCCGCATCAATGCAGCGCTGATCCACGGTTCCCAACCGGTGCGGTTGGCGCTTTCGGAGCGGCGAAACCATCGGCAGCATGCAGAAAATCGTCAGCGCTCATGGGCCGACCGAAGTAGTAGCCTTGTGCTATATCGCAGTTTCGATCGGTTAAGAACTGATGCTGCTCACGCGTTTCCACCCCTTCGGCGACGACGGCAAGCTGCAACGTGTGAGCCATAACAATAATGGCACTGGTGACAGCCGCATCGCTGGAATCGATAGTGATGTCGCGGACAAAACTTTGGTCTATCTTCAATTTATCGATAGGAAATCGGGTGAGATACGATAGGCTGGAATAGCCGGTACCAAAGTCATCGATGGCGACCGCCACGCCCATCGCACGAATGCTTCTCAACATTTCAATCGTGGCTTCTGAGTTTTCTAGCAACACACCTTCTGTAATTTCCACTTCCAGGCAGGACGGCGGCAAACCCGATTGCTCCAGTGCTTTACGAATCGAACCCGGCACATCACCATGAAAGAACTGCTGCGGCGAGATATTGACCGCAACATTCAAGGGCAAACCCAAACTTTCCTGCATGCTACGAGCTTCACGGCAGGCAGTCATTAGCACCCATTCGCCGATAGGCCGAATCAAACCGATTTCTTCCGCAACCGGCACAAATTGGTCTGGAGGCACCCTCCCAAACTCGGGGTGAGTCCAGCGCAGCAATGCCTCACAACCGGTCAATCGGCCACTGGCCATGTCCACTTGTGGCTGATATTCCAAGGACAACTCGTGGCGCTCCATCGCATGCCGCAGCGCCGTTTCTGTCGCCAAGCGCCGTTCATTTTTATGCAGCATCTCTGCATCGAAGAACTTCGATCGACCACGCCCTGCAGCCTTGGCTTGATACATGGCGGTATCCGCATTCTTGAGCAGCGTCTGGCTGTCTTCGCCATCTTGCGGATAAATGCTGACACCAATGCTGGGGGTAACAATCATGTCGTGTCCGGCCACAGGTACAGGTTCGGACAATTCACTGAGTAGCTTGTCGACAACTAGCCTTACCGCCGCGCGATCCACAACATCGGATATCAGCACCACAAATTCATCGCCTCCCATACGCGCCACCGTATCTACTGAACGCACACATGACGCCAATCGTTTTGCTACAAGCTGCAGCAAATCATCACCGACATGATGGCCCAACGAATCATTGATGCGCTTAAAGTGATCCAAATCCAGCATCAACAAGGCGACTTGCCTGCCTTCCCGATGGCCACGTTGTACCGCCTGTTCGATACGATCCGTTAGCAGCGCTCGATTGGGTAAATTGGTTAAGGCATCGTGGTGCGCCAAGTGCTGCAACTCGGCCAGAATTTTCTTGCGGTCGGTCAGATCGCTCACCGAACCTACATATTCACAAGCACCAATACCGGGGATTTTATTCACTGCCAGCCATACCGGAAATTCTTCACCATTCCGGCGCCGGCCTACAACCTCACGACGCACACCAAGCTGCCGCTTGGAGGGGCTGGTCTCCATGGACTGTACATAGCCATCGTGTTGCTCATGGAAGCGCGGCGGCATCAACATTGCGACATTGTGGCCGATCACTTCGTGCGCGTAGTAGCCAAACATTGATTCGGCCGCTTTGTTAAAGCTGCGTACAGTGCCGCGTTGATCGATGGTCAAAATGCCATCCGCGGTGTTTTCCAAAATGGCCCGTTGGCGCTTTTCACTGGAGCGAAACGCATCAGACATTTCACGCGCCAAACCTCCTGCACGTACCTCTGAATTTCTCAGAGTAAACACCAATATTGTTATCAGGCTGGTGAGCAACAAACCACCGAACAACAAGATTCGCGATGTGGAATAAGCCCCTACATGGAACGCAGGCAAGGCTTCCAAGGAAACAAGCCAACTCCGTCCAGCCACATCCAACACCACTTGCTGACTCAAGCCTGCCGCCAGTGGGCTGTTTTCGGTTTTTTCTATCTGCTCCGTCTCATACAGCCGCATTGCACCTGCGCTTACCATCCCATCGTAGATTTGCAGCTTCACATCCGGCCACCCGGCCCCGAGGATGCCTTGCATCAAGTCATTCATACGAAAGGGGCTATAAACCCAGCCTATCAATGCCGCCCGACGCTGCCCCACAGTATCGAGTGGCTCACCGCGGTGATAAACCGGCAAATACAGCAACGTACCCGCCTGTTTGTTCTCATCCATTTCTTGTAGCAGGGTGACGCCACCGGACAAAGCGGGTTGGCCAGTATCCCGCGCGCGCTCCATAGCAGCGCGACGTGTAGCCTCGGAATACATGTCATAACCAAATGCGCGCTGATTACGCACATCAAAAGGCTCTAGATACACAATGGAGGTAGGCGCACGCTTTGAATCTAGCGGCCGCACTTTGTAGTTCGCAAACCCTTGACTGCGAACGCTGGATAAATGCGCGGGCAAATCACCGTGCCGCAACTGCTGGGCATAGCCTATGCCCTGTATCCCAGGATACTGTTCGTCGACTTTTAAGCCTTCAACATAGGCACGCCATTCGAGGCGCGAAACGTGATCGGAAGCATTAAACAAGGCCACCCCACCACGCAAAACCTGCCTATAAGCGAAAAACCGCGATTCGATAGCTACGACGGTCTCATTGACCCGCGCTTCAAAGCGCCGGCTCAAATCATTGTGCTCCACGGTCCAAGCAAATTGCCAAGCCACCAGAGTGATCCCGGCGCCCACAGCGAAGGCCGCCATGGCAGGCAAATACTTGCGTAAAAAGCTGGTCATTATAAGAAGGGCTCATCGAACTACCCTTGTGTTATCGACCAGACCTTAGTGCACTTTAGTCTTGTACCTCTAAAGTCTGAACGCGCAGCTCCAGTTCTGCCACGCGCTTACGCAAGCGCAGCAGCAATTCATTCTGCACTTCGAATTGCTCGCGGCTGACCAAATCGAGCTCACTGAGTTGGCCTTGCAGCACCGCACGAAAATTATCTCGCAGCTCATCTCGCACCGAGGCTAAGCCCGGTGGTAGCACTTGGCTTAAACGCTCCGCCATTTCTTGCACTGGATTCGGTTTCATGTTTTGCACTCTTTTGGTGCGCGCATCGTTTTGGTGCGCATGTCTGCAGAAGTTGGGCACAAAATCGCCCACGAAAAAATGTGCTTCGTCTGAAAAAACAGTCGCTTGCTAAAACTGGCACGGCTCGTGCTTGGAAGCGCGTCACCAAGTTAAATCGGGCACCCGCCCACAGACTTTCACACATCAGGAGCAACAACGATGAAGTTAATTACAGCTGTCATCAAGCCCTTTAAGCTGGATGAAGTGCGTGAAGCACTCTCCGAAGTTGGCGTTAAGGGCATTACGGTGACCGAGGTTAAAGGCTTTGGACGGCAGAAAGGGCACACCGAACTGTATCGCGGCGCGGAATATGTGGTCGACTTTTTGCCTAAGGTCAAAATTGAAGTCGGCGTCGATGATGCGCAACTGGATGGCGCGATTGAAGCCATAAATGGCGCAGCGAAGACCGGAAAAATTGGCGACGGCAAAATTTTCATCACCGCGCTGGAACAAGCCATCCGCATCCGCACCGGTGAAACCGGCAGCGAAGCGCTCTAAAGCTAGCTAGAGAGAGAAACAATGGAAAATCAAATTTTTGAATTGCAGTACGCCATGGATACCTTTTACTTTTTGGTGTGTGGCGCACTGGTTATGTGGATGGCCGCAGGCTTCTCCATGTTGGAAGCTGGCCTGGTTCGGTCGAAAAACACCACTGAAATCCTGACCAAGAACGTTGCCCTGTTTGCGATCTCTTGCATCATGTACTTGGTCTGCGGCTACGCCATCATGTACGGCGGCGAATACATGTTGACCGGTATCGGCGATGTTGATGCTGATGCTGTTTTGGTTGATTTCGCAGCGCGCGAAGACGGCTTCCGCGGCGGCTCGATTTACTCTGGCGCTTCGGACTTCTTCTTCCAAGTCGTGTTCGTTGCCACCGCCATGTCTATCGTTTCTGGCGCGGTTGCTGAGCGCATGAAGCTGTGGGCCTTCCTCGCCTTCGCAGTCGTGATGACAGGCGTTATCTATCCTATGGAAGGTTCATGGACTTGGGGCGGCAACGCTGTATTTGGTCTGTACACCTTGGGCGATCTGGGCTTCTCTGACTTTGCTGGTTCCGGCATCGTGCATATGGCTGGTGCAGCGGCTGCTTTAGCCGGCGTCATCCTACTCGGCTCACGTAAAGGCAAATACGGCGCTGATGGCAAAGTACATCCGATTCAGGGTGCTAACTTGCCAATGGCCACTTTGGGTACGTTCATCTTGTGGATGGGCTGGTTCGGCTTTAACGGTGGTTCCGTATTGAAGTTGGGTGATATCTCCAATGCCAATGCTGTAGCTATGGTGTTCTTGAACACCAACACCGCTGCTGCTGGCGGCTTGGTTGCTGCTCTGGCCACCGCTCGCCTGCTGTTCGGTAAAGCGGATCTCACCATGGCGTTAAACGGCGCGCTGGCAGGCTTGGTGGTTATTACCGCTGAACCTAGCACTCCGACCGCTTTAACGGCCACACTGTTCGGTGCTGCTGGCGGCGTATTGGTTGTCTTCTCCATCTTGTTGTTAGACAAACTGAAACTGGATGACCCCGTCGGTGCGATTTCCGTACACGGCACTTGTGGCCTGCTGGGTTTGTTAGTCGTTCCTTTGACTAACGATGGCGCGACCTTCAGTGGTCAGCTCATCGGTGCTGCCACCATTTTCGGCTGGGTGTTTGTGACCTCTCTGATGGTTTGGGGCGTACTGAAAGCAATTGTTGGCATTCGCGTCAGTGAAGAAGAAGAGTACGAAGGCGTAGACATCGCCGAGTGCGGCCTGGAAGCTTATCCAGAATTTACCCGCTCTTAAGTTCGTTTCCGGTGCTGTAACCGGTATTAACTAAACTCCCCAGGAGAGCGGAAGGCGAAGGTGGCAACACCTTCGCCTTTTTTTGTGGGCGGGTGTTTTGCCGAGGTTTTGACTTGCTCTGGAACGGATTAGCTGGCGTTGCCTGCGCCGTATGGACTAAGATTCCCCGTTGGGAGTCCCCAACTCAGCTTTATTGACTGGGGATGGGTTGCCATCGGCAACCAAACCGTTCCACGCCAACACGTCGAATCCGCGCCATGCACATTCGCATTAAAAAAGGCCTGACGCTGCCTATCAACGGCAGTCCACGCCAAAGTATCGAAGACGCCCCCGCTGTAGAACGGGTCGCTCTGATTGGTCAGGACTATGTCGGCATGAAACCGACTATGTTCGTTTCAGATGGAGACAGGGTCAAACTTGGCCAGCCTTTGTTTGAAGACAAAAAAAACCCTGGGGTCATTTTCACCTCACCGGGCTGCGGGGTTGTGGAAAGCATCAACCGCGGTGCCAAACGGGTGCTGCAATCGGTAGTCATCAAATTGGACGGCGATGATGCCGAAAGTTTTGATAGCTTCGATGACGCAGAGCTGGAAAGCCTGGACGGCGAGATTGTCAAACAAAACCTAATTAAATCTGGGCTTTGGACATCTCTGCGCACACGCCCCTATAGCAAGGTGCCCGCAGTCGGCAGCCAAGCAGAAGCGATCTTCATAACCGCTATGGACAGTAACCCATTGGCGGCGGACCCTACTGTGGTCATCGCTGAAGATTCCGCTAGCTTTCAACGCGGCCTACGCTTACTGGCAACGCTGAGCGACACCTTATATTTGTGCAAAGCCGAAGGCGCCAGCATAGATACACCTAGCCTGCCGCAGTTGAAGTCAGCCGAATTCTCGGGCCCTCACCCGGCAGGCCTAGTCGGCACCCATATTCACTACCTGCACCCCGTTGGTGCGAACCGCATGGTTTGGCACATCGGCTACCAAGATGTGATGGCAATAGGGCGCTTATTCTCAACAGGCCGCCTACCCGTGGAGCGCATAGTCGCGCTGGCTGGTCCAAAAATTCGCAACCCTCGCTTGCTGCGTACACGCTTAGGCGCAAGCACCGACACGCTGATTGCAGATCAACTTAACGACGGCGAAGACTGCCGCGTCATATCCGGTTCGGTGTGGTCAGGCCGTCGCGCCGCAGGTTGGGCCAGTTATTTAGGCCGTTATCACAACCAGCTATCCGTATTACCTGAAGGCGGAGACCGCGAGTTCCTTGGCTGGATTCGCCCTGGGCCAAACAAATATTCGGCGGTCAACGTCTTTGTATCCGCCCTGCAACGCGCCAGCAAGACCTTTGACTTTTCAACCAGTCAAAACGGCAGTCCGCGCGCAATGGTGCCTATCGGCAACTACGAAAACATCATGCCGCTAGACATATTACCGACGCAGTTGTTGCGGGCACTGGTGGTCAAGGACACCGATTCAGCACAAGAACTCGGTGGCTTGGAATTGGATGAAGAAGATCTCGCACTGTGTTCGTTTGTTTGTGTTGGGAAATACAACTATGGGCCGTATTTACGTGCCAATCTTGAACAAATTGAGCGCGAGGGATAATTCATGTCTGCTTTAAGAGATTATCTTGACCGCCTGCATCCTTTATTTGCCAAAGGCGGCAAGTTTGAAAAGTACTACGCTGTCTATGAGGCTGTAGACACATTTTTTTACTCGCCACCGGACATTACTCGCACCGCACCGCATGTGCGTGACGGCATCGACCTCAAACGAGTGATGATCTATGTTTGGCTCGCAGTCATGCCTTGTGTATTGATGGCCTGCTACAACACCGGTTTGCAAGCCAATTTGGCGCTGCAGTCTCTGGGGCTGGAACAAGCTGTCGGCTGGCGTGGCCATTTGATGGATTTGTTCGGCATAGGACACGATCCGGGCAATTTCTTCGCTAACTTCTGGCTGGGCTTTTGGTATTTCATACCGGTCTATTTGGTCACCTTTGCAATGGGTGGCTTTTGGGAAGTTCTCTTTGCTGCCGTGCGTAACCATGAAGTCAACGAAGGCTTCTTCGTCACTTCTATTTTGTTTGCGTTAACTGTACCGCCAACCACACCACTTTGGATGGTAGCTCTGGGCATTAGCTTTGGTGTCGTCATCGGCAAGGAAGTGTTCGGTGGTACCGGCAAAAACTTTCTTAACCCGGCGCTCACCGGCCGTGCCTTCTTGTTCTTTGCTTACCCTGCCGCGATGTCGGGTGATGCCGTATGGACCGCCGTAGACGGCTTTACTGGCGCAACACCTTTGGGTATTGCCGCATTGGGCGGTATTCCTGCGGTAGAAGCTGCTGGCATTACCTGGATGCAAACCTTTTTCGGTACCATCCAAGGCTCCTTGGGCGAAACCTCAACTTTGGCCTGCTTGTTTGGCGCTGGCTTCTTGCTGTTCACTAAGGTCGCGTCCTGGCGCATCATGATCGGCGTGTTCCTAGGCATGATTGCGACCACATTGTTGTTCAATGTCATAGGCAGCGATAGCAACCCTATGTATGCCATGCCTTGGTATTGGCATTTGACGCTAGGCGGCTTTGCCTTCGGCATGATCTTCATGGCTACCGACCCGGTGTCCGCAGCCATGACCAATACCGGCCGCCTGATTTTTGGTGCACTTGTTGGCTTCATGGTGGTTTTGATTCGAGTGGTCAACCCTGCCTTTCCTGAAGGCATGATGCTGGCGATCTTGTTTGCCAACATTTTTGCACCGTTGATTGATTACGGCGTGGTTCGAGCCAACGTCAAGCGTCGCCAGTTGCGTACTGGTGCCACTGCAACCGAAGGGGCTTGATCATGCTCAAGAACCTACCCAATGACAGCATCACGAAAACACTGATCGTTGCCATAGCGCTTTGCTTGGTCTGTTCCGTGTTCGTCTCCGTCTCGGCGGTTTATCTCAAGCCACTGCAAACAAAGAACAAACTGCTGGATAAGCAGAAAAACATTGTTCAAGTTGCCGGAATTGAACTGAACGGCCGCAGTATTCCGGAAGCTTTTGAAAATATTGAGGCCAGAGTTGTCGATTTGCAAAGCGGTGAATTTGCCGACCACATCGACGCCACGAGCTACGATCACCGTAAAGCCACCAAAGATCCTGCGCAGTCACGGGAATTGGAAAAAAGCGAAGACAAGGCTGGTATCAACCGCCTCGAGCGCTATGCAACGATTTATCTGACCCGCGATGGCAACGGTAATATTGAAAAGTTGATCTTACCCATGCGTGGTTACGGCCTATGGTCAACTTTATGGGGCTTTATGGCTCTTGAAGGCGATGGCAATACCGTGATCGGCTTGTCTTTCTTTGAACACGCCGAAACACCGGGCCTAGGTGGCGAAGTGGATAACCCTAAATGGAAAGCCTTGTGGCCCGGTAAACAGGTCTACAACGCCGAGGGTAAAGTCGCATTGAAGTTAGTCAAAGGCGTAGTCGACAGCAATACGGTTGACGGCCAGCACAAGATTGACGCTCTTTCCGGCGCAACCTTGACCAGTAACGGCGTAAGCAACTTGGTGAACTTCTGGATGGGCGAGCAAGGTTTTGCCTCCTTTCTGCAAAAACTCAACAAAGGACAAGGCTGATGGACAACGTCAAACAAATCGTTACCGAACCGGTCTTTGACAACAACCCGATCACCCTTCAGGTATTGGGGATTTGCTCTGCACTGGCGGTCACCTCCAACATGAACACGGCGGTGATCATGTGCTTGGCATTGACCACAGTAACCGCATTTTCCAACTTTTTTATTAGTCTGATTCGCAACCATATTCCGAGCACTATCCGGATTATTGTGCAGATGACCATCATTGCATCACTGGTGATTGTGGTAGATCAGGTTCTGAAAGCATACGCCTACGGCGTATCCAAACAGCTTTCCGTTTTCGTCGGACTGATTATTACCAATTGCATTGTCATGGGACGGGCAGAAGCGTTCGCCATGAAGAATCCACCTATCCCTAGCCTGCTTGATGGTATCGGCAACGGATTAGGCTACAGTGTCATCCTCCTTTTCGTCGGTTTCTTCCGCGAGCTATTCGGCGCCGGCTCACTGTTCGGGGTCAACATCCTGCCGCTGGTTACCGATGGCGGCTGGTACACCCCCAATGGCTTGATGCTACTGCCACCTTCGGCCTTTTTCATCATCGGCCTGTTCATTTGGGGCGTACGCACTTGGAAGCCGGCTCAGGTTGAGAAGCCGGATTATCAAATCCATGCGGTACACCGGACGGAGGTGATCTGATGGACATCTATATCAACCTGATTTTAAAGGCCGTCTTTGTAGAAAACATGGCCCTGGCCTTCTTCTTAGGCATGTGCACGTTCTTGGCGGTATCCAAGAAAATTTCTACCGCCATAGGCTTGGGCATCGCCGTTGTAGTGGTACAAGTGATTACCGTACCTGCCAATAATTTGGTCTACACCTATTTGTTAAAAGACGGCGCGCTGGCTTGGGCTGGCCTGCCCGAAGTGGATTTGTCTTTCCTAGGCTTGATTTCCTACATCGGTATCATCGCAGCGATGGTGCAGATCCTGGAAATGACTTTGGATAAGTACTTCGCCACGTTGTATAACGCTTTGGGTGTTTTCCTGCCGCTGATCACAGTGAACTGCGCCATTCTGGGCGGCTCGCTGTTCATGGTAGAGCGCGATTACAACTTCGCAGAATCGGTGACTTACGGCATCGGTTCTGGTGCTGGCTGGGCTTTGGCCATTGCTGCCATGGCTGGTGTGCGCGAAAAACTCAAGTATTCCGATGTACCTGATGGCCTACAAGGCTTGGGTATTACCTTTATTTCCGCGGGTCTGATGGCGCTGGGTTTCATGGCGTTTTCTGGCGTCCAGCTGTAAGCCCAAGGACTACTTAGCATGCAAGAAATTATTTTAGGCGTCGGTCTATTTACCGGCATTGTCTTAGCTCTCGTCACGCTTATTCTGGCGGCACGCTCACGCTTGGTCGCTAGTGGCAATGTCACCATTGAAATCAACGGTGAAAAAACCATAGAAGCCCCAGTCGGCGGCAAACTGCTAGGCACACTCGCCGATGCGGGCCTGTTCGTTCCGTCTGCGTGTGGCGGCGGTGGCACATGCGCTCAATGTCGCGTGCAAATCCATGATGGTGGCGGCTCCATATTGCCCACTGAGACTTCGCACATCACCAAACGGGAAGCCAAAGAAGGCGACCGTCTGTCGTGTCAGGTTGCTGTTAAACAAGACATGAAAATCTCGGTGCCGGAAGAGGTCTTCGGCGTCAAGAAATGGGAATGCACGGTGCGTTCCAATGACAATGTCGCCACTTTCATCAAAGAATTGGTGCTAGAACTACCTTCAGGCGAAAATGTCGACTTCCGTGCTGGTGGTTACATACAAATTGAATGCCCCGCCGATGAAATCGACTACAGCACGTTCGATGTCGATGAAGAATTCCGTGGTGATTGGGATCACTTCAAGTTCTGGGATCTCAAGTCCAAACCGAAAGAAGGTGCCCTGCGCGCTTACTCCATGGCGAACTATCCGGAAGAGGAGGGCATCATCATGCTCAACGTCCGTATCGCCACACCGCCACCGCGGCAAATGGATCTGCCCCCAGGCATTATGTCGTCCTACATTTTCAACCTGAAAGCGGGCGATAAAGTCACTATTTCCGGCCCGTTTGGCGAGTTCTTTGCTAAGAAAACTGAAGCCGAAATGGTCTTTGTGGGTGGCGGTGCCGGTATGGCGCCTATGCGCTCCCATATTTTCGATCAATTGCGTCGCATCAAAAGCGATCGCAAGATGAGCTTTTGGTACGGCGCTCGTTCAAAACGTGAAATGTTCTACGTGGAAGATTTCGATATGTTGCAAGGGGAGAATGACAACTTCCAGTGGCATGTCGCCCTTTCTGATCCGCAAGAAGAAGACAATTGGGATGGCTACACCGGCTTTATTCACGAGGTGTTGTTTGACAACTATCTGAAAGACCACCCTGCTCCGGAAGATTGCGAGTTCTACATGTGTGGACCGCCAATGATGAATGCGGCTGTTATCAAAATGCTCAAAGATTTGGGTGTAGAAGATGACAACATCATGCTGGATGATTTCGGGGGCTAAAGGAGTACACTCACATCATGCTTTCTATGATCCTCGTATCCTTTGTCGTCATGCTGCTCGCCGTTGCTGGAATGGCGATAGGCGTATTAGTACAAAACAAGCCCATTAAGGGCAGCTGTGGGGGCGTTGCCAACCAAGATGGGTTCGACTGCGCATGCGCAGCCGCAGGCAAACCGCTACAGTGCGAAATCGATAATCAATCGGCTTCTTAGGGAGAACCGCCGTAATGCTTCATAACGCCAGTGTGCGCGACTATATGGCAGCCAATTTGGTCACCTTTAAACCGCAACAGGATTTGTTGCAGGCTATTCATCTGCTATTGGAAAACGGTATATCAGGTGCTCCAGTGACCGATAGCTTGGGCAATATTATCGGTTTGCTGTCAGAAAAAGACTGCATCAGTGCTTCACTCAAAGCCGGCTATGAACAACAAAGCCAAGGCAAAGTCGAGGACTTCATGACCCGTGATGTGAAAACCGTTGATGCGGAAGATAGTATCTTGACCGTGGCCAAGCTGTTTATAGAAACACCCTATAAGCGCTATCCCGTCATGGATGACAATGCTCTGGTTGGTCAAATTAGCCGCCGCGATGTTCTCCGCGCAATCCAAGTCATGAGCCAGGGCTAAACCCTAACTCGACGGAGCCCGGCCGATGCGCCATATGGCAGGCCCGGCTGATGATCAGCCAAACGATGACAGCAACGACAGTCGTGACGAATGGCGAGCCGTTTGGCGCTTGCTGCCGTACTTACGGGCCTTTCCTCGGCGTATTGCTATGGCTATGGCGCTGCTATTGGCTGCCAAGCTTGCCAATGTCGCGCTGCCGTATGCTTTAAAGCTCATTGTTGATGGCCTCGATGGCAAAGGCTTGCCCGATGGCGCACACGTTGCGATACCCATTGCACTGTTACTCATATACGGCGCTCTTCGCTTCGCAACGGTCGCTTTAGGGGAAATACGCGATCTGGTTTTCGGTCGAGTAACCGAGAACGCCATGCGTCAGGTGTCTTTATCCGTATTTCAGCACCTGCACCGCTTGGACTTAGACTTTCACCTCAGTCGCCGTACCGGTGGCTTATCCCGCGATATTGAACGCGGCGTTTCGGGCGTACGCTTTTTGCTGCGCTTCATGCTGTTCAATATCATCCCCACTTTGCTGGAAATCGGCTTAGTTGCAGGAATCTTGCTCGGCACTTTCGGCTGGCAATACGGATTAATCATTGTTGTTGCGGTGGTTGCGTACATCGCATGGTCAGTCAAAGTCACCGAATGGCGCACCGATCACGTTCGCGAAATGAATAGCCTGGATTCGAGAGCCAACACGCGTGCAGTTGATGCGCTGCTGAATTTCGAAACGGTAAAGTATTTCGGCAATGAGGCGTTTGAGGCCAAGCAATACGACTCAAGCCTGAAACGCTGGGAAGCCGCCATGGTGCGCGGCCGCATGTCTTTGGCGGCACTCAATGGTGGACAAGCGTTGATCATCGCGATTGCCGTTACCTCTATGATGTTGATGGCCGCTGGCGGCGTCAGTCGCGACGAGATGAGCATAGGCGACCTGGTCATGATTAATGCCTATATGATCCAGTTGTTCGTCCCACTCAATTTTTTAGGATTTGTCTATCGTGAGATCAAGCAGGCCTTAGCCAATATGGCGCGTATGTTTCGTCTGCTGGATATCCCGGCACGCATGGTCGACAAAGCTGATGCACAAGAACTAACGCCGGGCCCCGGCCCTGTTATTTTCGACAATATTGATTTTAGCTACGTTCCGGAACGACAAATCCTGAATCGCGTCAGCTTCGCGATTCCCCAAGGTCAAACCGTGGCGGTGGTCGGTAGTAGCGGCGCTGGAAAATCCACCTTGGCCCGCTTGCTGTTTCGTTTCTATGATCCGCAAGCCGGCAGCATCCGCATACACGACACCTGCCTAAGCGATTACGCACAGGATAGTTTGCGCCGCAATATAGGCGTGGTCCCGCAAGATACAGTTCTGTTTAACGATACGATTGCTTACAACATAGCCTATGGATGCCCCGGTGCCAGTGAGGCTGATGTCGCACGGGCCGCGGATTTGGCACATTTGTCGGACTTCATCGCTCGCTTACCGCAAGGCATGGCCACTACGGTAGGTGAGCGTGGCCTGAAACTCTCTGGCGGCGAAAAACAACGTATTGCTATAGCCCGCACGATTTTAAAAGACCCGGGCATCCTGATATTCGACGAAGCAACTTCGTCTTTGGATTCTGTCTCAGAACGAGCCATATTAGACGCGCTAAGAGAAGTGGCGCAGCGGCGTACAACACTGGTCATTGCCCATCGTCTCTCTACCGTGGTCGATGCTGACAATATCGTGGTCTTAGATCAAGGTCGCATTGCCGAGCAGGGCAATCACCAAGAGTTGCTCACAAAAAACGGGCTTTACGCCCGTTTATGGAATATGCAGCAACAAAACGACGATCAATAATAGTCGTCGCTGCCACCATCCTGTCCAAACAGGTAGGTCACATTAAAGCCAATGTTGAACATCGTGATGTCTTGGCTTTCTGGACGATTGCGCGCTGCATTCGGCGTGGATACGTCCGACATAGTTTGCGTTTCATCGTAATACTGGTTGTACTCGAAGCTAATCCGCGTAGAGCCGGATAAACGCATTTGTATTCCTGCCCCCCATGACAAGCCCGAATCGCCAAAACCGGTGAACTCACGATTATCGCTGTCACCACGGGCATCCGCTGCGCCGTTGTTGTTCAAATCGTAAACGGTGCTTTCATCCGAGTGGCCGGGTAGCCGACGAATACTGTAGTCAAATTCAGCGTAGCCTATCGAGGCAACTAAAGTCAGAGAATCGTTAATATTCAACTGCGGCTTTAGATAAATGCCGTACAGGGAATCCAGCTTCAAAGTCTGCGTATTGTCTTGATTTTCGATGCTATCGGAATCCAAAGGCACACCGTAGCGCGCCTCAACCGCCAAGAAGGCGAATGGCTGCCAGCCGCCGCGCAGTTCCAACAAGGTATTAATGCCGGGCTCCGCAACACGAAACTGCGGTGTGCTGTTGCTGTCAGTATCGCCTTGGTCGCCGTCGCCACCAAGCCGGCGGTCCAGCAATCCCGTTACTTTGGTGACATTCAAACCACCAGCAGCGTAGAAGCCTGTGGAGCCTTCAGTCACGTTAAACCAGTCGGCCTGGGCTTGTGAAACGCCGACACAACCTAGTAGCAGCACTAGCGCTTGAAATTTACCCTTCATCATCCATCCCGTGATCGATTTTTGTCCGACCGGCACATCGCCGAGACATAGCATCCCCAATGGCTGGAACAGTAGGTAAGGCGGGCAAAAAAGTCAATGGAAACACGTACAAAGCGATACTTTTCCAGCGCTTTTGTAATAAAAACTTCTTTTTGCTGTCACCGGCGTTGAATATGTCGCTGGCAGTCTACTGCCACATGAAAAGAAATAAGAACCGCATTGCTTACGGAATTATGGGATATGGGCGTGGCCACGCCATGCGAAGCAGCGCCTTAATTAGGCGACTACAAGACGCTTACCACGTCAAAGTCTATGCAGGTCCAGACGCCTATGCCGTGATGAAAGATGAGTTTGACTGCGAGTTGATCCCTTGTATTCATTATCGCTATGGCAGCAGTGGCAGCATCGATCCGTTCAAAACCGTATTAGCGAACATAGGCCCAACCGCAGACTTGCTTTTTGGCGGCCAAGGTACTCGCACAATCTCCCGCAGTTGGGATGAATTCCGTCCCGACCTGGTCATTTCAGATTCTGAGTCGTGGAGCCATCGCATAGCGAATGCTCGACGCATTCCCCGGATTAGCATCGACCATGTCGGAGTCATGGCCTATTGTTCGCCCGACTTCCCAAAGAGCGATGCGCTCAATGCTCAACGTGATCGTATGGGCTATTTGGCAATGATGGGGGTGCCCGAATTCGCCATCGTGTCCAGCTTTTATCCGGCTCCAACGCGCTACCCCAATGTGCGCGTAGTAGGACCCATCCTGCGCGATATCGTTCAGCGCGCCGAAGTGAGCCAAGGCAAACACCTCATGGCCTACTTCAACAAAGGGGAATATCAGTTCCACGATGGTATGGCGCAAGCGCTACAAGCCTGTGGCCGACCTGTGATCGCCTACGGCACGCCTTATCGCGGACAAGATGGCAACGTGCTCTACAAGGGCCCTAGCCAGGAAGGCTTTGTCGCTGATATGGCAAGCAGTGCAGCGGTTATTTCCACCGCTGGGCATCAATTGGCCAGCGAATGTTTATGGCTGCGCAAGCCTATGCTACTGCTGCCGGAAGACACTGTTGAGCAAAGATTAAATGCCCATATGGCTTGTCAGATGGGTATAGGCGATCAAGCTTCGCTTGCTGATCTTAGCGGCTATGACATACAGCGCTTTTTGCGTCGTCTCGATGAATTTAGTGGGGGCATCAACTTCCACCGCCGCGATGGTGGTGAGGAGGCTTGGGCAACACTCCAACATGCATTGGATGACGCGCTACGGTCGCGCCGCACGCGGCCGAGGCGTCTGGCCATACGTAGCAGCCTGCTACCGGCCTAAACCTGTTGGCGCGCGAAGTTACAACGTCATGTTATGGCTGGTCTCACCGTCCAACTGGCCATCGGCGCGATAACGACGCTCAATAAACTGTGCCTCAGTTTGGCTTAAACGCATGCCACTGATAGATCGCGTTCCATACAACGGTGAGCATATAAAAGGCGGCGCAAGCAATCGCTCCAGCGCCAAACCCACACCTGTGTCCGGCAAACTTTCATCCGGGTAGGGTTCTCGCCGCTGCATCATTTCAAACATGGCCGGCAAATCTTGGCCCGTAGCAAGCGCCTTATCCAAGCCTAGAGTCACCGATCGCAATTTCGGCCAAGGGGTGTCCAATAAAGCGTTGCTTAAGCCGTGTACGCCCGGCGAGACGGCACACGGGGGGGCTTGCTCACGATTGCTGAGATACACCAGATCAGAGCGCGTGCCCAGTAATAAATTGAAACCCGAATAGGCTGCTCCATCGTCCAATAAAGTTTGCGCATAATCCTGCAAATCTAACGGTGGCTTAGGCCTGCACAAGTAATTCGCAACCAGCTCACCGCGTGAGCGCACTCCCGGCTTTACCGCAGGCTCTCGAATATTGGTTAGCGCCGCGAAACGCCCGTCCCTTGTCACTCCCATCCAAGTGCCGCCAGCCAACAAATCGCGGCCAGCTAAGACTTGCGGCGCATCGCCCCAATAGGCCAAGGGCGCAGTCGGACGCGCGTGTTGCTCATCACGATTGGCCACAACGATGAGTGGGGTTTCACTCTCCGGCTGCCAGGAAAAAGTAATCAGACACATAAGGCAAAGGGTTCAGAAACTACTACAAATGTGGTAGAAAGCGCGCTCATTTTCTCAAGATGTTGCGATGCACAAGCACAAGGTAGTCATAGTCGGTGGTGGATTTGGTGGCCTTTTCGCCGCC
This sequence comes from Oceanococcus sp., assembly GCA_051252075.1. Taxonomy (GTDB): domain Bacteria; phylum Pseudomonadota; class Gammaproteobacteria; order Nevskiales; family Oceanococcaceae; genus Oceanococcus. The sequence continues at coordinate 96,496 of JBPOFU010000001.1, forward strand.
CGTGCGCTGGGTGGCACGGACTACGATGTTACCTTGTTAGACAAACGCAATTTTCACCTATTCCAACCTCTGTTGTACCAGGTAGCCACCGGTATATTGACCGTAGGCGACATTTCCGCGCAACAACGCGTGGTGCTGCGCAAGCGACGCAATGTGCGCACCTTGATGTCGACAGTTTATGACATAGACCCGGACAAGCAGGTGATCTATCACGAGCGCGGGGAGTTGCCGTATGACACCTTAATCGTCGCAACCGGCGTGAAACATCAATATTTCGGCAATGACAATTGGCGGCATGCGGCGCCAGGCTTAAAAACGATTGAACATGCTCTGGAAATGCGCCACCGCATTTTCCGCGCCTTTGAACTGGCAGAAGCCGAAAATGATCCCGAGCGCCGCCGTCGCTTGCTGAATTTTGTCGTCGTTGGTGGTGGACCAACTGGCGTGGAGCTCGCTGGCGCCTTGGGTGAGCTTTCCCAACGCGTCATGGTTGGGGATTTTCGCGCGATAGACTCACGCGATGCCAAAATCACCTTGATTGAAGGCGCCGATCGGGTACTACCCGTTTTCAACGAGAAGCTCAGCGCCAAAGCACAGCGCTATCTTGAGGAGCTGGGGGTTGAAGTACGCACACGTACCATGGTGAAAGATATCGGCGCTGGTCGAGTTCATTTGCAATGCGGCGATGAAACCGAAACCCTGCAAGCAGAGACCGTGTTATGGGCTGCAGGAGTCGAAGTCTCTGCTTTTGGCCGCTTGCTGGCCAAACGCACGCAGGCGGAAACCGATCGTGGTGGACGCTTCTTGGTCAGCCCCGGCCTCAGCATCAGTTCCCATGACAACATTCACGTCTTGGGCGATTTGGGCCACTTCGTCACTGCGGATGGCAAAACGCTACCCGGCTTAGCCCCAGTGGCAATCCAGCAGGGCCAATATATGGCGAAAAAGCTGAAACGCGACCTGAAAGGAAAGCCCAGCAAGGGTTTTCGCTACTTCGACAAAGGCTCAATGGCGATCATCGGTCGCTACCGCGTGGTCGGTCAAATCAGTGGCATACCCGTAACTGGCTTTACCGCTTGGTTCTTGTGGGCCGTAGTGCACGTATGGTCACTAATAGAGCCAGGCCAACGTCTATCGGTGACACTGCACTGGCTGTGGCGCTTCATGGGCCGGACAGCAGATCGTTTGATTACCGGTAACCCGCCCAAAACCAGCGAAATCCTGAAGGCGCACGGTATCGATCCGAAAACCTTTGAAAAGGCGGAGTAAATCGCAAGGCCCTACATGCCCAGTTCTTTGAGCTTACGGGTCAGCGTATTCCGCCCCCAACCCAAAAGCTTTGCGGCCTCTTGCTTATGCCCAGAGCTGTGCTTGAGCGCCGCCTGAATCAGGATGCGCTCAATTTGCGGCATCGCTTGATCAAGCACCCCAAGTTCGCCACGCTGTAATTGTTGGTCTGCCCAGCGCGCCAAACCCTCATGCCAATCGCCACTCAGCGCAGCTGGGGTCATCGCAACTCCCAAATTTCCGCCTGAGGAATCAGGCTTGTTCCCCCCCTCCATAGGTGCTGGAAGATCGCGTGGCAAGTCATCCAAGTGCACTTCCGCACCAGGCGCCATAACAGTAAGCCAACGGCAAACATTTTCCAGTTGGCGCACATTGCCCGGCCAGCTCAGGTTGGATAAATGAACGATGACTTCTGGGCGCAGAAGCTTCACTTCCGCACCCAATTCACGCGCACAAGCCGTCATGAAATGATTGAGCAACAAAGGAATATCCGCACCCCGCTCACGCAGTGGCGGCAAACGCACACGTATAACGTTCAAGCGGTGAAATAAATCCTCGCGGAAACGCCCAGCTTCGACCGCGGTTTCTAAGTTTTGATTGGTAGCAGCAACCACCCGCACATCGACTTTCACGGGAATATGCCCGCCGACGCGATAAAACTCTCCATCGGCAAGCACTCGTAGCAAACGGGTTTGTAGATCCGCCGGCATTTCCCCAATTTCATCTAGGAACAAAGTGCCGCCATCGGCTTGCTCGAAACGGCCCTGACGCTGCCCAGTCGCCCCGGTAAAAGCACCACGCTCGTGGCCGAAAAATTCTGACTCCATCAAATCTTTCGGGATGGCCGCAGTGTTGATAGCGATAAAGCTCTTGCCCGCGCGCGGACTGTGTGCATGCAATGCGCTAGCAACCAGCTCTTTACCGGTTCCGGACTCACCGGTAATCAACACATTGATTTCAGAATGCGACAACCGACCTATGGCACGGAAAACTTCCTGCATCGCCGGTGCTTCGCCTATTAGCACAGTATCCGTAGCAGCGCTGGCAGCCGCTTTAGGGCGAGACTCTTCGGCCACACGAGCCGCGCGTCGCACCAAATCCACGGCATCATCAACATCAAACGGTTTCGGCAGATATTCAAAGGCACCGCCCTGATAAGCCGACACCGCACTGTCCAAATCGGAATGCGCCGTCATGATGATAGTAGGCAACTCCGGTTGCAGTTTCTTAACACGCTGCAGCAACTCAAATCCGTCGATACCGCGCATGCGAATATCCGTAAGCACTACATCGGGACAGTCATGTTCCAATGCATCCAGCATTTCAACCCCACCGGGAAAACTGGACACCTGCATGTCAGCTGAGCCCAGCGCTTTTTCCAATACCCAACGGATACTGTCGTCATCATCGACAACCCAGACTTTAAGAGACATTGGAACCGTCCACCGGTAGGAAAATAGAAAACGTAGTTGCACCCGGGCGGCTATCGCATTCGATGAGGCCTCCATGGGTATGAATTAAATTTTGTGCAATGGCCAAACCCAAGCCAGAACCTTCGGCTCGCGTCGTCACCATCGGATAGAAAATCTGTTCCAACATATTGGGCGCAACCCCTGGACCGTCATCGCGAACATCAATGCGCAATACGAAGCGATGCCGTTTGCCGCCGATGGTAAATTGCCGCTGAGACCGCGTGCGCAAGAGCACGCGACCGCTGTCACCGACCGATTCCAATGCATTGACTCCGATATTCAGCAAGGCCTGAATGAGTTGCTCTGAATCAGCCATAAGTTCAGGCAAACTGGGATCGTAATCGCGCTCGACTTCAACGCGCGCAGGCGCTTGTGCCGTCATCAGCTTACGCACATGCTCGACCACTTCGTGGATATTCAGAGACCGTAGAGTTGGCAGCCGATTAGGCCCCAGCAAGCGGTCCACCAAGGCCTGTAATCGATCCGCTTCATGAATGATGACATCAGTAAATTCTATGAGCTCGGGTGCATGAATCTCTCGAGCCAACAGTTGTGCCGCCCCGCGCAGACCGCCTAAAGGGTTTTTGATCTCATGGGCCAAGCCACGGATCATTTCCCGGGAAATCTGCTGCTGCTTCCACAAATTGTTGTCACGGCTGATACGCAACTGGCGGTCGCGCGGCATCAGCTCCAGCAACATGGCCCTTTCCGTGCCATTGCGTACTGGTGTAGCCGCAATATCCACGGTAATTGGACGACCGCCGGAAGCTTGCAGCCGAACCTCGCGCTCAGTAAACGCCTCGCCTTCGGCCAAAGCGTGCGCCAGACGGCCAACAATGGGGGCTAGAATCGGTAGTGCCGTATGCAAGGTTTCACCGCTGACGAACCCCGCACTCACCCCAAACAGCACCTCAGCAGCAGGATTCATGCGATCCACCTGCAGCTGCTTATTCAAGCCAATGACAGCCAGGGACAATCCGTCCAAAGTTTCTACTGCAGTCAATTGTGGGATACGTGGCGTCATGAGGTTTGCTCAAGCAAATTGCAGGCCAGAATTGGGATTAATTTTCGCACCATTATGGTGCGTGCGTGAGGCAAAAAAAACGCCCCCAAAAAGGAGGCGTCTAAAACCTATGTGTTAGCCCGTCTAGACAGGCCAACGAAAAGGCTTACAGGCTGTAGTACATATCAAATTCAAGCGGGTGAGTTGTGCCATTAATACGAGCACACTCTTCCGATTTCAGTTCAATGTAGGCATCGATCAAGTCGTCGGTGAAAACACCACCCTGAGTCAAGAATTCACGATCCTTATCCAGCTCTTCCAAAGCCTGATCCAGACTGAAACAAACTTGTGGGATGTTCTTCTCTTCTTCCGGCGGCAGATCGTAAAGATCTTTGTCCATAGGGTCGCCAGGATGGATTTTGTTCTTGATACCGTCCAAGCCAGCCATCATCAACGCTGCGAAAGCGAAATAAGGATTCGCTGTTGAATCGGGGAAACGTACTTCGATACGACGCCCCTTAGGATTCGCAATGTATGGAATACGAATAGAAGCCGAACGGTTACGAGCTGAGTAAGCCAGCATCGTTGGTGCTTCGAATCCCTTGACCAAACGCTTGTAAGAGTTGGTTGAGGAGTTACAGAATGCATTCAAGGCTTTGGCATGCTTGATGATGCCGCCAATGTAGAACAATGCGGTTTCGGACAATCCACCGACGCCATCACCAGAGAACAGGTTGACGCCGTCTTTAGCCAGGGACTGGTGAACGTGCATGCCGTTACCGTTATCACCTACCAACGGTTTAGGCATGAAAGTTGCCGTTTTGCCGTAGCCAGCCGCCACGTTTTGAATGGCATATTTCAGCACTTGGACTTCATCGGCCTTACGCACCAAGGTGTTGAACTTCACACCTATTTCGCATTGACCAGCAGTCGCAACTTCGTGGTGATGGACTTCGGTTTCAACGCCCATTTCCTCGATCGCCAAGCACATAGCAGAACGCAGGTCGTGCAGCGAATCGACAGGAGGTACTGGGAAGTAACCGCCTTTAACACCAGGACGATGGCCCATGTTGCCATCTTCATAGGATTTGCCTGTGTTCCAAGCACCCTCTTCGGAATCGACGCTGTAGTGGTTACCGTTGACGCCGGAACCCCATTTCACATCATCAAACACGAAGAATTCGTTTTCCGGACCAAAAAAGGCCGTGTCGGCAATGCCGGTGGACTTCATGTAAGCCTCAGCACGCTTAGCCAATGAGCGCGGATCACGTTCGTAGCCTTGCATGGTGGCAGGCTCGATAACGTCACAGGTCAGATTGAGCGTGGTTTCTTCAGCAAACGGATCAATGACTGCAGTCACGGTGTCCGGCATCAAAATCATGTCGGACTCATTGATGCCTTTCCAACCGGCAATCGACGAACCGTCGAACATTTTGCCTTCTTCAAATGCATCTTCATCGACACTATGAGCCGGCACGGTTACGTGCTGCTCTTTACCTTTGGTGTCTGTGAAGCGGAAGTCGACAAACTTCACGTCCTTTTCTTTGATCAAATTCAATACGTCGTTGGCCGACATGCTTTTCTCCCGATGGGTGAAATTAATAAAATAGTGTCGCGTGCCGCAATCTCATATAACGGCAGGCGCGCAGTGTACACCTCTACACCAACCTACGGATGACACCGCGGTCAACACAAAGTGGACTCGTTTGCTGCATTAAGCAGTTTACGTGCCAATGCATACAAAATCAGCCGCCTTTGGCCTTTCTACCGCTTTCTCATAACCACCACTCATTATGACGCACCAATAAAGTGCATTTTTGTAACTCTCTCAATGCTTCGCACCAATCCGGTGCAATGTTCTTTATAAACCCATCGCCCATAGGTGTCCGCGCCACGGACTGCTAGAATTGCGCGTTTTGCAATAGCGACATGGCCATGAACGCACCGAGCTTCTCTGAGCTCATAGCAACCCTGCAAGACTTCTGGGCCAAGCAGGGCTGTGTGATTCTTCAACCATTGGATAAGGAAGTGGGTGCCGGCACTTTCCATCCAGCAACCTTTTTGCGTTCTATAGGCCCAGAGCCATGGAAGGCCGCGTACGTACAACCTTCACGCCGCCCTACTGATGGCCGCTATGGCGACAACCCCAATCGTTTGCAGCACTACTACCAATTTCAGGTTTTGCTGAAGCCGTCCCCAGACAACATACAAGAACTGTATTTGGAATCGCTGCGCACTTTAGGTTTTGATCTACTGACCCACGATGTGCGCTTTGTCGAGGACAACTGGGAATCCCCAACCTTAGGCGCCTGGGGCTTAGGTTGGGAAGTCTGGCTTAACGGCATGGAAGTGACTCAGTTCACCTATTTCCAACAAGTGGGTGGCCTGGAATGCCGCCCGGTATCCGGAGAAATCACCTACGGGCTGGAACGCCTAGCCATGTACATACAAGGCGTGGACTCGGTTTACGACTTGGTGTGGACACGCGATGGCGACCGTGTTGTCACTTACGGCGATGTGTTTCACCAAAACGAAGTGGAGCAGTCCACCTACAATTTCGAACACGCAGATACCGCCGTTTTATTTAAGGCCTTTGATGATGCTGAAGCGGCCAGCCAGAAGTTGATAGAAAAATCGCTGCCCTTACCCGCCTACGAGCAGGTCCTTAGCGCCTCGCACACGTTTAATATGTTGGATGCTCGCTCTGCCATCTCCGTCACCGAGCGCCAAGCTTACATATTGCGCGTGCGTGCCCTGTCCAAAGCTTGCGCGGAAAGCTATTACGCCGCGCGTGAGGCGCTGGGTTTTCCCATGTGCCCGAAAGCAAAAACTGCGGAGGACGCAGCATGAGTCAGGCTGATCTCTTAATTGAAATTGCGTGCGAGGAATTGCCCGCACGCTTTGTGCGCAAACTGGCCAATGCTTTGCGTGATGGCCTTTGCGCTGGCCTCAAAGAGCAAGGCATTGCCTTTGGCGACGCGCAAGCCTTGGGCACACCAAGGCGCATAGCCGCTTTGATTCGCAACGTGGCCGAGCAACAAGCCGAACAAAGCATGGAACGGCGCGGCCCTGCCGTGCTTGCCGCCTACAAAGATGGTGAACCTACCAAAGCGGCCCAAGGCTTTGCCCAAGGCTGTGGCGTCAGCGTGGCTGAACTCACCACTATCAGCACCGACAAAGGTGAGTATCTGTATTTTTCTCGCACCGCACCCGGACTAGCCACCAACGAACTGCTACAAGGCATTTTCGACAGCGCCCTAAAGCGCATGGACGGGATCGTACCCAAACGCATGCGATGGGGCGATGGCGATGTCAGTTTTGTACGTCCTGTACACGGCCTTGTGGCACTGCACGGCAGCGCAATCGTGCCACTTAAGGCGCTGAATCACCGCGCCGACAATCAGACCAGTGGCCATCGCTTTCATCACGATGGCATGGTAACCATCGAGCACGCCAGCAACTATGTCGCCGCCATGCAGCAAGCCCACGTGCTGGTCGATATGGATGCACGCAAACAGCGTGTGCGCGAACAAGTCGAAGAAATATCACAAGGCAAAGCCCTGATTGCTGACGATTTACTTGAAGAAGTCAGCGCCTTGGTGGAATGGCCTCAACCCATATTGGGTCGCTTTGATGAAGAGTTCCTGCAACTGCCGGACGAAGTCATCGTCACCACCATTCAAGACCATCAACGCTATTTCCCGGTGTACGGGGATGACGGTCGCATTAGCCCACAGTTCGTTACCGTGGCCAACATCAGCAGTCGCGATGCCTCGCAAGTAACCCAAGGCAACGAAAAGGTCGTTCGACCACGCCTGCAAGACGCCCTATTTTTCTGGCAACAGGATTTGAAAGCCAGTCCTGAAGATTGGCTCAATAAACTCAAACAAGTGACCTACATCAAAGGTCTCGGCAGCCTCGCTGACAAAACCCGACGCATGCGCGGCCTGGCCGGATTATTGGCCGTAGATTTTGCTGTTGACGCTGATGCGGCCGAGCAAGCCAGCAGCCTGTCAAAGGCCGACTTGGCCAGCCACGCCGTGTACGAAATGCCAGAGCTACAAGGCATTATGGGAGGCCACTATGCACGCCAGCGCGGCCTGCCGGAAGATATCTGCCTCGCCATAAGCCAGCATTACCAACCCGCTGGACCAGACGATGCCGTACCCGATTCCGCGCTCGCTGCGCTCACTGCTCTGGCGGACAAGCTAGATTCGCTGATCTGCCTGTTCTCGCAAGTTGAATTGCGCCCCAGTAGCTCCAAAGATCCTTATGGCGCACGTCGCGCAGCACTCGGGGTTATCCGTATTCTGGCCACGCATAAACTGCATATTCCACTGGCCTCCTTGTTGAGCCGTGCCAGCGAACTGTGCGCTCTGCATCAGTTGGACAGCGACAGTCACGAAGCGCTATTGAAGTTTTTTGCCGACCGGCACCGTGTCTGGCTCACCAGCCAGGGATTTGATGCGCGCATCGTCGAAGCTGTGATGAGTATTGACCACGACATAGACGTCTATGACAGTCTGCTGCGCTGCCAAGCCCTGCAAGACATGCAAGACGATGCCGCATTCGAGCAATTGGCTGCCGCCAATAAACGCATACGCAATATTTTGGCTGATGCCGGAAGATTGAAGCTCGATGCCGCCGCTCTACAAGAACGTTCTGAGCACGCCCTGCACGCAGCACTAGAGCAAGGCGCAAAAAGCTTTTCTGGGCAATTGCAACAACGCGACTACGTTGCCGCCATGCACAGCCTCGCGGCACTGTCACTGCCCATCACAACCTTCTTTGAAGACGTGCTGGTCAATGCCGAAGACGATGCGCTGAAGAATGCGCGCCACGCGTTGTTACAGATCTTTGCGCAACGCTGCAACGCATTGGCGGACTTTACTGCACTGAGCAAGGGCTAAACCTCGTGTACAAAGCGCTCACGCTCAAAGCGAAATTGCTGGTGATACAAACCATTTTCAGCACGGCGGCCAGCGGCAATCACCATAACGATAAAGGCATCGCGCGGTAACTTTACGATCTTGCGCACGCGGGCATCATCAAAGCCCTCCATAGGACAGGTGTCATAGCCGTGCGCACGAAAAGACAGCATCAGGTTTTGCGCACCCAAAGCCGCTGTCTTGCAGGCCCATAAACGCATATCGGCAGTGTTATTAGGCCAACGCGGTGTTGGACCAGCAATACCGGCCATGTCTCGAATCAATTTTTTCAACCGACCAAAGGGATCCAGCGGAAGATTGCCGTAATGGGCTTTGGCACCGACTTTGTAATATTTCTCAACGATACGCGGCACCGTTTCTTCCGGCCAATAATTCAGCATTTCTTCGCTGTGCTTTTTCCAACTGCGGGTACGCCCACACACCACGATCAATTCAGCCGCCGTTTTTGCCGCGTTTTGATTTAAGCACGCTGGCCCCATCGCCTTTTTCTTCTCAGGAGAGACTATGCGATAGAAATCCCAAGGTTGTAGATTGGATGAATTCGGCGCCAGCAGCGCCATGTCCAAACAATCATTGACGACGTCATCAGGAATGGTTTCCTCAGTAAACCGCCGCACCGAACGACGTGTAGTGACAACTTTGCGAAATTCCTCGACATCGATTGTCGGCAATGGCGGCGCTTGGTAACTGCTCATCGCTGTAAAAACCCGGCCAAACGCTCATCACTGTCGGTCATCGGATAAACCCGTGAAAATTCAAAAGCCAAGCCCTCATCCAGGCCGCTACCTTGAGTGCGACGGTACAATTCCTTGTAGGCAGCCAAAGCTTGAGCACTGTTACTGGATATCTGCTCGCACAACTGATCTACCCGTTCATCCAACTGCGCGCGCGGCAGCGATTGGCAAGCCAGCCCGATAACGGCAGCTTCCACGCCTTTCACGGTACGCGCAGAGTAGGAGAGTTCACGCGCGCGCTGCGATCCGACCCGCTGCGGTAAGCGCTGACTCATACCCCAACTGGGGCGCAACCCCCATTTCGCATGGGTGTCGCCAAAGCCCGCCTCATCAGCACACAACAGCAAGTCGCACGCCAAAGCAATTTCCAATGCGCCGGTGTAGCAATGGCCATTCACTTTGGCGATAACTGGTTGCGGAGCTTGTTCTATGGCGTCGATGAGACGCCGTGCAGGCGCATCCAAAATCTCACCCACCGAACCATTGATCAACTCCACGGTACCCAAGGCTTTTAAATCCACCCCAGCAGAGAAGGCTTTACCTTCCCCGGTCAATACAATGACCTTAACCTCTGCATCTTGCGCTAGGGCGCGAACCTGATCACCGGCTAATTTGAGCATCTCCGGCGTTAATGCATTCATCGCATCTGGACGGTTCCAACTTACGGTTGCCACCGCACCATTGCGATTCGTCAAAACTGTGGTCACAGCACACCTCGTCGATAAGGGAAGCGCCGATTGTAACCATCAGTCGCTCACCAGAATGAGTTGGCGGTTTTTTTCAAAGGTTTTCACCCCGACATAGGGCACATTTTGGATTTCATCCGGGCTGCGAAACGGCCCATGCGCATCGCGATAGCGCACGATGCGCTTCGCCAAGGCTTGGCCAATGCCATACAGCTCTGCATCCAGCTGCTCTACGTTGGCGGTATTGATATTAATTGGCCCCGCCAGCACACATTGGCAAACCAGAGCGAGCAATAATCCCATTGCGATACGAAACATGTCGTCATACGAAATCTAGAGGTGTACAGATCAATACGCAAAACCCACATAAATCCGGACACAGCAATTGAGATGACGGCAAAAGCAATCCGTGTTTAAATTAGACAAGACATCTTTCCTATTTATAGAAGAGGCAACACTTGAGCGATCAACCCACCGTGCAACAACGCGATATCCACTTTGATTTGAGTGATGTCGAGCTGTGCAATTGGCATGGTCAAGGCGCTCATGTCAGCCTGTTTTTCAACGCTTTATCACCGTTTTTTCCTGAAGGCGAGAAGTTTTTTATACGCAGCGTACGGCGTTACGCCGACGACATAGCCGATCCGATTCTCAGCGAAAATGTGCAGGGATTTATTGGACAAGAAGCCATGCATGGCCGCGAACACCGTGAATACAACAAGGGCTTAGTCGCCGCTGGACTACCCGCCGATAAAGTCGAGCGCTTTGTTATCAATGACTTGCGCATTACCGAAAAATACTTCTCCGATAGAGCCAAACTGGCGATGACCATTGCGCTGGAACATCTAACGGCCATCATGGCCAGCGTGCTGCTGTCTGAACCACGCGCCCTAGATGGCAGTGATCCAAAGCTTGCCAAGCTGTGGCGCTGGCATGCGATAGAAGAAACCGAGCACAAAGCGGTAGCTTTTGATGTTTATCGCCAAGTCGCACCTGGCCTAAGCGGCTACCTTTTACGCTGCGCCATTATGCTAATGACTTCGCTGCTATTTAGCCTAGAAATTTTTGTAGTCCATCTGCTGTTTTGCTGGCGCGCTGGCGTAGCAGGAGATTTTCGCGGATGGGCACGCTGCTGGTGGTTCCTTTGGGGATCACCAGGACTCAAGCGCCGCGCCATCGTGCCGTGGCTTGCTTGGTTCAAACCCGGTTTTCATCCTTGGCAGGACGATAACCGCTATCAAATTGATCGCTGGAAGGCGGAATCCGAACACGCCTGAAGCACCCCAAGGAGATTCACATGCCGAAACGGCAAAAAGACGTGCAAGGTCTCGGCCTCGCCGCGCTAAACCGCATCGCCGGTTCCAAAATGCTAGAGGCTTTACGCCTGAAAAAGCCAACAGAAAAAGCGTTGTATAGCGCCAGTAAAGCCGGCTTTAAAGTGGCTGGAATGACTGGAAAACCGTTCAAAACGGTGAAAAACCTACTGTCCCCCGCACGCCTGGAGCAACACAAAACCAGTGAACTGTTCGACATAACGCCGACTGAAGAGCAGGCCATGATCGTCGAATCCGTGCGCCGCTTTTCCGCAGAAGCCTTACGCACTAGCAGTGCGGATGCAGAATCTCATTGTGAAGTGTCTGAAGAAAATTGGAAGGGTGCCTTCGAATTGGGCCTAGGCTTAATGTCCGTCCCGGAGAAATTGGGCGGCGCGGCACAAGAGCGATCGCCGGTTAGCTCAGCACTGATAGCTGAAGCCTTAGGCTGGGGCGACATGGGGCAAGCTTTGGCTTTACTCGCCCCAATAGGCGTTGCTAATGCCCTAGCCAGCTGGGGCAATAGCGACCAACAAATGAAGTATTTGGCCAGCTTCGCCAGTGAAAACCCTCCGGATGCGGCTATCGCACTGTTGGAGCCGCAAGCCCTCGCCGACGTAAGCCAGCCACGCTGCTACGGCAGTCGCCAGGATGATGGCGCGAGCTGGGTGGTTAATGGGGAAAAAGCGCTAGTACCACTGGGGCAGTTTGCGGATTTACTGATTGTCAGCATCAATTTGGAAGGACAAGGCCCACGCCTGGTGCTGCTCGAAGGCAATGCCCACGGCCTCAGCGTGAAAGCCGAGCCCGGTATGGGACTGCGAGCCGCCAGCCTGGGGCGCCTAAGCTTGCAGGATGTTAGCGTCAAAGCTGAACAAATATTGGGTGACGAAAGCCATTTACACGACGCCATCGCTTTGGCTCGACTGGGCTGGTGTGCCCTGGCCGTTGGTGCCTCACAAGCGACCTTGGACTACGTCATTCCTTATGTGAATGAACGTAAAGCTTTTGGCGAACCGTTAAGCCATCGCCAGGGCGTTGCTTTTCCTATCGCCAATATGGGCATAGAACTCGACGCCATGCGCCTTATGGTCTGGCGTGCCTGCGCCCTAGCAGAGCAAGGCAATCCCTTTTCCCGCGAAGCCGCATTGGCGCACCGTTTCTGCGCCGACAAAGCCATGCAAATCGGCAGCGATGGCGTACAGATGCTAGGCGGACACGGATTCGTCAAAGAACACCCGGTTGAACGCTGGTATCGCGACTTACGCGCGGTCGGCACCATGGAAGGAGGCTTGTTACTGTGATCCGTCTCGAAGAACCCCGAAAATACAAAATGCTGGCCCACCAGGCCAAGCAAGTCGCAACAGAAATTTTCCGCCCTAACTCACGCAAATACGACCGCGGAGAACATGACTATCCGAAAGAGCTGGATATGTTGTCGGCGCTCATGGATGGCATGAATGATGGTGGCGACCGTGGCGCAGGCGCTGCCGGCCTTTCCCGCAGCGATAAAGCGGATGGAGAAATCGTCAACGGCGCCAATATGAGTACGGTCTTAGGCCTGATAGAGCTGTGCTGGGGCGATGTGGGTCTGGCCCTTTCCCTACCACGCCAAGGATTAGGCAATGCAGCCATCGCTGCGGTAGCCAGCGATGAGCAGAAAAAACAGCTGTCCGGCTGCTGGGCCGGTATGGCCATTACCGAACCGGGCTGCGGCTCAGACTCGGCTGCGGTTAAAACCACTGCGATTAAAGATGGCGATGAATTTGTCATCAACGGGGAGAAAATCTTCGTAACTGCCGGCGATCGCTGTGACCACGTTGTGGTCTGGGCATCACTAGACCCGAAAAAGGGCCGCGCCGCGATCAAATCCTTTGTCGTCTCCAAAGACAATCCCGGCATGAAAGTGCTGCGTTTGGAACACAAATTGGGGATACGCTCCTCCGACACCGCCACCATCATGTTTGATAATTGCCGGGTGCCAAAAAGCGCCTTACTAGGCACTGAAAAAATCGACACCAAGCAAGGCTTTGGTGGGGTCATGCAGACCTTTGATAACACTCGCCCGGTGGTTGCTGCCATGGCGATTGGTGTGGCACGCGCATCTTTAGAGCGCTGCCGGGAACTGCTGACTGAAGCTGGATTGAACTTGGATTACACCGCCGATCGCTGGCGTATGCCCGCGGCCGCATCGGAATTTTTTAATCTGGAAGCAGAATGGGAAGCGGCGCGCTTGCTGACCTTACGGGCAGCTTGGATGGCCGACAACGGCCAACCCAATTCTCTACAAGCCTCCATGGCCAAGGCGAAAGCTGGGCGCATGGGCACACAAGTCACCTTAAAGTGTGCCGAACTGTGCGGAGCGCTGGGTTATTCGGAAGATGAACTGCTGGAAAAGTGGGCACGCGACTCAAAAATCTTGGACATTTTTGAGGGCACGCAACAGATTCAGTTGCTAATCGTGGCTCGCCGTCTGCTGGAAAAATCATCTGCGGAGCTGAAATAGGGCCAATTGACGCACTGCAACATACGGCATAGAATGGTGGCCAGTGAAATGGCCACATCCGCGTGAGCTAAGCATTTATCAGCCCCGCGATGCGCCGCATACTAATTCTTCATTGATAATCAATCCCATGTGGGGGACACACGAATGAGCGATTTTCTACTGCGCCTGGCTGAACAGCCAGCGACCCGATCCCTGATCAAATCCATAGGCCTGCCAACACCGCAAAAACTAGCGCGTGCAGAAGGTCCTTACGCGGATGAGCAACTGTCCGGTCGCCGCATCTTAATGGGCGCAAGCCAAAATGCGTTTGCCGCGACTGCTGTAGAAGCCGCACTGAAAGAAGCCGGCGCACAGTTAGATCGTTCCGCGCCAGAAACGCTAGGCGATGAGCACAAATTCAACGGCCTAGTTTTTGACGCCACTGGTTTAGCTGGCCCGGCAGACATTAAGGAGTTGTATAACTTCTTCCACCCTGTCATCCGCAAAATCAAAGCCAATGCCCGCATTGTCGTGCTGGCACAAAACCCAGAAACAGCCCCCGACGTGCACAGCCGCACAGCCGCTCGTGCTGTTGAAGGCTTTGTTCGCTCGCTGGGCAAAGAAATTGGCAAGAAAGGCGCGACCGCCAATCTGGTGAATGTACAAAAAGGCGCAGAAAAGCAGGTCGCCGGTCCTTTGCGTTTCTTCCTGTCGGACCACTCCACCTATGTGGATGGCCAAGCAGTGACCGTAAACAAGCCGAAAAAAGCCCCAAGCAAAATTGCTCATAGCCAAGCGTTGGCTGGCAAAGTGGCCTTGGTCACCGGTGGCGCGCGCGGCATCGGCGCAGCCACCGCAGCACGCTTAGCCGCTGAAGGCGCCAAAGTTGTGGTGCTGGACATCCCACAAGACGCGGAAACTCTACAAGCCACTGCTGACAAGATCGGCGGCGAAGCGCTAGCACTGGATATCACTGGCGCTGATACGCCCAAAGCCATTGTTGATTACTTCAGCAGCAAGCATGGCGGCGTAGACATAGTGATTCACAATGCCGGTGTCACCCGTGACAAAACCATTGCCAATATGAACGAAAAATTCTGGGACATGGTGCAAGCCATTAACTTGGAATCCATTGTTCGGGTTGACGATGCCCTGCTAGAAGCGGGTACCCTGAACGAGCATAGCCGCGTGGTCTGCTTGTCCTCCATCGGCGGTATTGCCGGTAACTTAGGGCAAACCAACTACGGCGCAACCAAAGCCGGTTTGATTGGCTACGTAGAAGCCCGTGCTGAAGAGCAGGCCGGCAAAGGCATTAACTTTAATGCTGCTGCGCCTGGCTTCATCGAAACCCGCATGACTGCGGAAATGCCAATGATGATTCGCGAAGCCGGTCGCCGCATGAACTCCATGTCGCAAGGTGGGCAACCAGAAGATGTCGCAGAATTGATCTGCTTCCTGTCGACTCCCGGCGCTGCTGGCGTATCAGGCAATGTGGTCCGCGTTTGCGGCCAAAGCTTGATCGGCGCCTAAAGCGTTCTCGCTTTAAACAAAAACCCCGGAGCGCATCACTGCCCTCCGGGGTTTTTTGTGTCTGAAATTCAGTGAACCCTGTTAGAAACGCCCACCAATACCGATGGATACGCCCGCGCTGCGTGGTGTTGAGTCACCATCATAATCTACGCTATCCAAAGCTTGGAAAGCCTCAATGCTGACGATGTTGAACAAATTCACACCCACACTGACAACATCGAGCTTGCTGCCAGCCAAATTGCTACGCCAGCCCAAACGAATCGCAGGTATCCACCAAGGCCCGCCATAGTTCACGCCCACATTCAGCCACTGGTATTCATTTTTCGCAATGTTCTCAACTTCATTGAGATCAAGCGTTGAAAACGCTGTAAACCCGCCACCAAGCACGTAACTGGCTTCTAGGCTCAACTGTGGGTCCAAAGTAAAGCTGTCGCTGGCGGCAACCTCGCCCGGATAGAAAACACCGTCTACGGTGTATCCATTGACGAACTGTGCCGATGCATTGCAATCATCGCGCTCAGGTCCTGCTGGCTTTTGCCCGCAATTCACGCCTATGCCAGCAAAATCGAACTTCGCTGGAATCAAATTGCGTAAGGTCAGACCCAAACTTAAGCCTTCGGCCACAAAGCCCACGCCGATATCAGCGCCCAAGGCAGTGGATGATTCTTCATTGAGGTCATAGCTCTCTTCTGCACGGTCAAAGGCAGTGTCATTGCCGCTGCCATCGTCATCCAGCAATGCAACTTGACGACTCAAACTGCCTTGAATCATTTTCACCCGACCGCCTACGCTGATCGCGCCATCAAAGGCACCGAGTTTTAGAGGCAGCACATCCTGACCATAGTCAACCGCGAGTTCATAGAACACGCCCGAACGCAGATGCACTGCGGTATTGGTGTCCACCGTGTCGTTATTGGTGTCAATGTCAAGCGGTCCGTCGATGACATTAATGTCTATAGAAGCAGCAACCCCGGCATGAATGGCCATGACCCCAGCAAATGCGGGAAACACTATCGGCAAAGCTGGAACGGGCATTGCGATATCCAAAGTCACGTTGGCTTTATCGCCAATCTCAACCAGCAAGTCTTCAAAATTATCCTTAAGAAAAGCAGCTTCCGCAGGGTTGATATCGCCGTCCGCTTCAGCGCTTTCAATATTCCGCTCCAGCCGATCAAGCTGGTCGACAAAGTCATCAACAGGGCCAACTTCTATGCCCACGCTGGGCAATCGGAACCCTTGAATCGCATACCTACGATCACCCAATGACTGCTTCAAAAGCGCCGGATTGCTTGCGGTTGACGGCGGTGTAGCGTCGATACTCACCACGCCGGTGGTTAAATTCGTTCCTGTGCCCAGCACCCCGGGCACCGCCAAAGCAGGCGCAGCGACAAACAATAAAACTAAAGCAATCCCATTTCTTTTCAACACAAGTCATCCCTATTTTTCTGTATTTTTTGAAGTATGCCATGTGAGCGCGACTTCGCTACATGTACCGAATCAAACCACAACCAAGCTCAGCGCTTACGCTCTCGTCGCAGAGCTTCATGGACATGAGCAAGGTGTTGCTGCATCTCCTGCAACTGCTGCTGCAGCTGCTCAACTTGTTCTAAGGCATCGGGTTCAGAGTCATCGGCATTGTCCAGCTTAGCCCGTACATCGTGTATCCGTTGCATAGCATCCACAATGACCGCAATGAATAGATTCAACACGGTAAAGCTCGATACCAAAATGAACGGCACGAAGAAGGCCCAGGCCCAAGCATGGGTTTCGATCACTGGTCTGGCGATGCCCATGGACCAACTTTCCAAGGTCATGACTTGGAACAAGGTGTACAGCGACTCGCCAAGACTGCCAAACCATTGCGGGTGAGTTTCTCCAAACAAGCTGGTCGCTATGATCGCGAAGACATAAAACACCAGCATTAACAATGCGAAGATGGACAGTATCCCCGGAACGGCATGCAGCAAGGATTCCACAATATTGCGCAGGGTCGGCACCATGCGCACCAGACGCAGCAAGCGTAAAACACGCAACACTGAAAACGGCCCAGACGCTGGCACCAAAGCCACGCCGACGACCAAAAAATCGAAGATGTTCCAAGGGTCGCGCCAAAACCGCAAACGCTGCACGTACAGTTTGAACAAAACCTCGACACTGAACAGCGTCAATATCAAACTATCCAAGCCGTGTATCCACGGCCCAGCCACCTGCATAACCGCGCTGGAGGTCTCCAAACCCAGGGTGACCGCGTTGATCAATATCAGCACGACGATGGCGATTTGAAAACGGCGGTCTTCGATCAGGGCACGCAGGCGTTGACGCAGACTCAATGGCGAGGTCAATGAACTTTCAGAGTTAGGCATCAGATAAGGGTACGGCTAGAGCAGAATAGGGCTGATACAAGGGATGCACAGGCTCGCCCACTTTCGACAGCTTCAGCACATGCAACTCCACGCCAGCGTCTTGCAGCAGTGCCAACACGGCTTGACCACGACCGCCGAGCTGGCCGTGGTTGCCCCAGGCAGCGAGCGTCATATCCGCCGACTTGGCGGCGTTCAAAATGGCGACATCATTAACTTCACCAATGGGATCGCTGCATTGGTATAAACCTTTAGGGTCGGTACTGCGCAAAGCGAAAATATTCACCACATCTAGGCGATCAAATCCCCACATCCTGGCCCTGCGGCAGCAGCGCTCAACCGTAGGATCGTTCTTGAATTCATCTGCGGTGGAGGGGTTGAGCATAACCACACATAAACTTTTCGGTTTCGCCACGTCTCCCCATACCCGCCATAAGCGGTAACGGTATTGCCGACAGGGGGAAAACTCGGCTTCGCTGTGCTGCCAGGGTTCAACGCTCACGAATAATCATTCACAAAATTCAGGGCATGGAGTTTAAGTGATTGCAGCGCCGACGCGCAGCATGACGCGCCGCCCTAGCGCTGGTATTCTCGGATCATTGATTGCTTAACCAAGGAATGCATAGTGTCTGACCTCAAAGCTGAATTCGAAGCCACCCTAGATCAAGTAAAAAATGCCCCGTCCGACGGCGCCTTCAAACCCTCTAACGAGATGAAGCTGCAGATGTACGCATGGTTCAACCAAGCCAGCAAAGGCGACGTCAGCGGCAAGCGCCCCGGCATGCTGGACATGATAGGCCGCGCGAAATACGACGCCTGGGCCAAGGTCAAAGGCATGAGCGCCGATGATGCAATGCAGGCCTATATCGACAAAGTCAAAGAGATAGACAAACAATTCGGATGAGCCAAGTTCTACCCTTTCCAGGGCGCAGCCAACGCAAACCGCCAACGCCGCAACAAGCCGATGTCGAGTTTTGTTGCTACGAGGGCTTTCAGCTGGCGTATGAGCAATACGGCGATCGTGCTGCGCCGCCGGTGTTCTTGATCCACGGCATATTGATGGATTCATCCTGCAACCGTGATCTGGCATTGGCCTTAGCGGACAGAGGTTATCGGGTGATCTTGTTGGACTTGCTCGGCCACGGTCGCAGCGACAAGCCCGGCCACGCCAAGGAGCTACGCATAGATTTTTTTGCTGATCAATTGCGCACTTTGATGGATCATCTGGGCGTGGACAAAGCCATTATTGGCGGCGTTTCATTAGGTGCCATCACCAGCTTAAGTTTCGCCGCACAATGGCCGCAGCGGGTCAAAGCCATGTTCTTGGAAATGCCGGTGATGGAACGCGCGACACCGGCAGCGGCGCTAATGCTGGTGCCTGTGCTTGCCGCGGTGCGCTACATAGCGCCGCTACCTCGCGCATTGGCCAAAGTCATTCGCAAGTTTCCGCAACCGAAAAGCAATTTGCTGCAAATTGCCTACAACGGACTCAGCCAACAACCAGAGGATATTGCCGCCATTATTCACGGCGTACTGGTCGGGCCTGTGGTGCCACCAAAGCGGGTGCGTTGCACTATGGACATGCCAACCATGATCATTGCCCACGGCGGAGATTGGTTGCATAACATTGAAGATGCGCAGATTTTGCAAAAGGAAATGCCCAAGGCCGAACTGCATATCGCTCGTTCCGTATTGGAGCTACGCATGAAGCCGGAGCGATTGATGCCAAAGATTCTCGATTTCTTCCACAGAGCAGAGCCACGGCCCAATGCAGCGAACGATTTGCACTGAGTACCTTACAGCTGTGATCTAAGGCGCTGACCCCAAGCTCGCAGGGCGGCTAGCAGTTCATCTTGTTCCGCATTGGCAGGTACCTGGCTGAGCAAAGCCTCATAGTCATCCAGGCTTAATCCGCCATCCGCCGCGTATTCCAAGCGCCGGCTGGTGTGTCTTGCCCATTCATCGCGCTCGGCCTCATTTAACGAGCCGGGGTGGTGGCGGGCACGATAACGAAACAGCAGTTCGTGCAAGCGTGGATCTTCAAAGGGCAGTTCAAAACCGTCGAATTCATCCGCTGTGGTTTGCAGCACCTGATTGCACAAACGGCGGTCCTGCGCGCCGACAAAACCACCGTAGAGGTTTTGTTCAGGGTCACTGATCTCATCAAACTCGCTCTGCCCGAAAACAATTTGCAAGGTGGGGGCGACAGTCTCGATGTGATCTCGCAACAGCTTGTAATGAATGCGGCACTGTTCAAGATTCAGTGCCAAGCGTTCAGCCTGAGCGGCATCAATTGTTTTTGCTGGCGCCAACACCGGGCATTTGTTGATATGCACGGCCTTGATCGCGGCACGCTCAACACCCTCCGGCAAATCCGCGCGCGGGGTAAAAATCAGTTCGGCTAAATCTTCTGGCGGCAAATCCAGCCAAGCTTGCGGATCATGGCGTAAATCACACACCAGAACAGCGTTCTTATTAGTGGGATGCATGGCTATAGGCATAACCAAAGACAAACATCCCTGTTCTGCAGGAAAACGAGAGGAAATATGCACCACCGGCGTGTGATGCTGTAAATCCAACATGGCACGCGCGCTATGCTTATCTTTGTTTTCCACAACGAAGTCGTACAAGCGCGGCTGACGCTCACGAATCAAACGCGCCAGTGCGATAGTCGCGTGCACATCCGATAAAGCATCATGGGCCCGCGCTTGCTCCAGATTGTTGGCGGTGGCCAAGTGCTCTAGCTTGAAACTGGGTTTACCATCTTCACGCAACGGCCAGACTATGCCTTCGGGTCGCAGGGCGTAGGTCATGCGGACCATATCAATGATGTCCCAACGTGAGCAGCCGTTTTGCCACTCACGCACATACGGATCATGGAAATTACGCCAAGCGGTATGCCGGGTTAGTTCGTCGTCAAATCGCAGACTGTTATAGCCTACGCCGCAAGTACCGGGGCGCCCTAGCTGGTCCAACACGCGACGGATAAACTCCGGCTCTGGCCAACCGCGCGCATCGGCTTCTTGTGGGGTAATCCCGGTGAGCAAACAGGCTTGCGGATGGGGAACGTAGTCCAAGCACGGCTTGCAATACTCCATCACTGCATCTTCGACGACGTTCAGCTCAAGATCGGTGCGTATTCCCGCAAACTGTGAGGGTCGATCATGCCGCGGGTTGACCCCGAAAGACTCATAATCATGCCAAAAATAGGTGGGCGCGCTCATAGCTTGGTCACAATGAAAGTATGCCTAAAAGCTTACACTGCACGCCACGCCGGCTCAGCCCCTCGCAAGCGAATTCTTGCGCTATGCTCTGTACTTTTCCCAAACACTATCGAAAATCTCCAAAACCATGACGCACCAATGTGACATCGCCGTGATCGGCGGAGGCCCCGCAGGGTCAACAGCCGCCTACGCACTGGCGAAAAAGGGCTGGAACGTGACCTTGTTTGAAAAAGACAAGCACCCGCGTTTTCATATAGGTGAATCCATGCTGCCTATGTCGCTGCCACTGTTCGAACAGTTGGGCGTTGGCGATCAAGTCAAAGCTATCAGCGTGCATAAAAGCGGGGCTGAGTTCTACGACAAAGCAGGGAAGCGTGCGCCGACACGATTCTATTTCCGTAATGCCTTAGACAAAAACCACCCTAACGCTTACCAAGTACGCCGCGACCAGCTCGATGAAATACTGCTACGTAACTGTGAAAAAGCAGGCGCTCAGGTGCTGGAAGAAACCCGAGTTCGCAAAGTGGAGTTGGATGAACACAATGGTTCACGGCTCACGGTGCAAAATAAAGGCGGTGAAACCCAGCAATGGTCGGCCCGCTATGTGGTGGATGCATCCGGCCGCGATACCATGCTGGCTAACAAACAAGGTTTCAAACGTAAGAATCTGCGCCATGGCAGCGCCGCATTGTTCGGACATTTCAAAAATGTAACCCGCCATGAGGGCGAGGATGCCGGCCTGATCAGTGTCTGCTGGTTTGAATACGGCTGGGTTTGGATGATTCCACTGCCAAATGACGTCATGAGTATCGGTGCCGTGTGCGATCCGGATTATTTACGCTCTCGCAAAACCAGCCCAGAAGATTTTTTGCAGAAAACCCTGCAATTGGCTTCGCCGGCAGTGCGCGAACGAATCAAAGACGCTGAACTGATTACGGCGGTCAGCGCCACCGGCAATTACTCCTACGAATGTGACGAAATGTGCCTGCCGGGCGCGGTGCTGGTCGGTGATGCCTATGGCTTCGTCGATCCGGTGTTTTCCAGCGGTGTCCTGCTTGGCATGCGCAGTGCCTTGCGCGGCGCTGATTATGTGGATGCGGTGCTGAAAAGCTGTCCGTCGGTGGCCGAGAAAAAAGCAACACTGGAAAATCTCACCCGCCGCAGCATTAAAGATTTTTCTTGGATGATCAATCGTTTCAACTCACCCAGCATTCAACTTCTCTTTATGTACCCGGCCAATCCTTTGCGAGTACAGGAAGCGGTGATTTCCCTGCTGGCCGGTGATGTGGACAGAGATAACGGTGTGCGTCCACGCTTGCGTGTGTTTCAAGTGATTTACTATCTCTATGCCTTGATTCAACCATTCGCCACGATAAGGGAATGGAAGAAGCGAAAACAGCGTGCCCATGTCGAATTCAGCGGCGGCACGGCCGAAAGCGATGCGACCTAAACCAAGCCCGATGATTTAGCCCTGCAGTAAGGCCAATACATCTTGCTGGCGGACCTTGCCCGTTGCATTACGCGGAATGGCTGTCACTTTGAGCAAGGGGCGGGGCATAAAGACTGGATCTATGCGCTGCGCCAAAGCCTGCCGGATCTGTGACAACTCTAAGCCCGGTGCAACAACCAGCGCTGCTGGACGATCGCGCTCAGGCAGCAACAATGCAAAGGCATCGTCGACACCAGGTAGTGCCAGTAATTGATGATTCAAGGCATCCAATGAGTATCGCTTACCGGCCACTTTGAGCATATTTTGCGGACGCCCTCGCAGACGGAAACGGCGCTCATCCAACCTATCTATGTCATCTTGCAGGTTGCAGCCCAGCGGCAAATGCTCAGCCGCAATCTCAGCGCCAAATGCCGCGATAAAACGGGCTGAATCGAATAATGTCCAAATATCGCTGCGCGCAGTCGCACGACTGGCAATCGCACCCGTTTCTGTACTGCCGTAAACCTCCAAGACCTGGCCACCACATGCCTGCTCCAGCGCCAAGGCCAAGACCTGATCCAGCGGGGCGGTTGCAGAAACGATTTGATCTACACGCGGCCAGTCCAAGCCACTATTCAGCAAAGCGCGCAAATGCAGCGGTGTACTCACCAACACGCGAGGGTGTGGCAAACGCGCCACTGCATCAACGATATCTTGTGGAAAAAAAGGTTTTCCCGCATCAACACGACAGCCGCAAATGAGAGCACTGAGTACGGACATCTCCAGCCCGAACATATGCTGGGGTGGCACAGTTGCGACGATATGCGTCTTGCCGGCCCGCCAAGCGGCTGCGCGCGCCATACCACGAACGGAACCTTGCAAAGCGCTCCACGATTTGTGTATCGGTTTGGGCTGACCAGTACTGCCAGAAGTGAAGCACACCACTGCGGAATCGCCGACATGCCAAGGCTGAAAGTCTTCGGCTACGGGCAAATCCTCACTAAGCTCAGGCGAAACCAAATCCGTTGCTTTTGGATACAGAGCGTGAATTTGATTTAAATGATCCACGGCACTAGACGCAGGCAACAAACACGGCTGTTCTGCATCATTCGCTAGCAGCAAGCCCACCGCAAAGCGTGCCCGATCCGCTTGATCATTGATCCACGCTTCGCCACCCGCATCCACCGCTCGCCAATCACGTGCAGCTGTCAAAATTTGGCCGTTGCTATACACATGCCCTTGGCTTATGAATCCGCCCTGAGGATGGCACGGCAAACTCATGGCCGACGAAAATCAGTCTTGATCAGCGCCTGCACATAGGCACGCAAGCCCGTATGTTGAAGATGTGGAAACAACACCCGACGCAATCCGAATTCAACCACAAAAACCAAACCAATCAATGCATAGCTAATGAAATTGGTGAACAAAGACCACCATTCGTGGCTGGCAAACGCGGCAAGCACAAGACCGAACACGCCCATGCCGGTAAAAAGCGCCGTCCAAAACCAGGTTGTTTGGCGGGTATAACGTTCAATCTCCGGCGGCAGGGTTTCCCCGCGAATTTTTTCCGCAACCACCGAGATCATGGCGCGACGGCCCTGGCCTAAACTGTGTAGAAAAATCAACGCGAGAAACATGTTGATTAGCGCATGAGGCAAATACAGGAAATACAGCCCCCAGCCGGACTGGCAAAACCACACGCTGAACGCACATCCCACTGCTGCCAACAGCCAAGCCCAGAGGCGACCTTGCCGCATCAAGCCACTAAGGCTGAGTAGCAGCAATAAACTGATCGCTGCGGCCTGCAACCAATTTGAATCGGTAATGACCGCTGCATGCACCAACAGCGGATACAAGATCCAAAGAAACTGCACTACTGCTGGCTTACAACGTATTCGGACAGCGAACGCAAAGAACGGAAAATGGCTTTGTTCTGTTCGTCATCGGCACGAATTTGCACCTGAAATTTCTGCGCGATCGCTTGGGCGATTTCCAGGGCGTCAATGGAATCCAGGCCTAAACTGTCTGGGTCATGCCCAAACAGCGGCGCTTCCGGCGCTATTTCTTCAGCGACGACGTCTTCCAAATTCAGAGTTTCCACCAGCATGGCAGCCAGTTCCTGTTCTTGTACGGTTTGTGTCTCGGACATAGCGGTGAGCGTTGGGCCAGTATTCAAACGTGGCATCATAGCGGCAGCCCACTTACTCATCCAGCATAACGCGCCAATTGACGCATGATTGAACACCAAACTGAACTCTGCATACCTTTCCACGATGTCGACATGATGGAGATCACGTGGCATGGCCACTACGTGCGCTATCTAGAAATTGCACGCTGCGAACTGCTCGATAAAATCGATTACAACTACCTGCAAATGTTCGACTCTGGCTATTCATGGCCGGTCATCGACATGCGCCTGCGCTATGTAAAAAGCAGCGCCTTTGGTGATCGCATCCGCATCGTTTCGCGTTTGGTGGAAACGGAATTTCGTTTGAAAATCGACTATGTCATTTACAACGCGAAGACTCAGCAGCGTTTGACCAAAGCGCATACGGTACAAGTGGCGGTGGACATGCAAACTGGCGAGATGTGCTACCCCTGTCCAGGCATACTGGCGCAAAAGCTCGCCGCAGCTTGATGATGCGCCTCGCAAGCCTGCTCATATGGGTACTCATAGCACCACTGGCGCAAGCCGAAAGCGACGCCTTGCAAGCCATACGCGCACAGCTGCAACTCCCAGTGCTCGACACCGGCTCATTCGTGCAAAAGCGTGAATTGGCCATGTTCCCGCAAGCCCTGATTAGCCAGGGCCAGTTTGCCCATGTGCGCGATGCAGGCTTGCTCTGGCAAGTTGAAAGCCCCATGCAATCCGATCTGCGCATATTGGCCGGGCAGGCCCAAGAGCGTATTGCGAGCGGCCCTTGGTCCGACCCGCTGCTGGGCGCGCAAGGCTCCCAAGTCGCCGCACAACTGCTGACCAGCCTATTGGCCGCTGATCTGGACGCTCTGCAGACACATTTCGATGTCACTGGAGAGATCCAAGCCGAGCTCTGGAAGCTGCAGTTACAGCCCAAGCAAGCCGCTATTCAATCCATGCTGCAATCAGCCAGCGTCAGTGGCGCAAGCCAAGTTGAGCAATTGAACATCGTCTTTGCCAGTGGCGAACAGATGCGCATCGCACTCACCCACGACAAAGCGCCGGCACTGACGCCGGCACAAGAACAGGCCCTTGAGATTACTGAGTAAGCGAACCGCGCTGGCGGTCTGGCTGGCGCTGATGCTGCTAAGCCTCGGCGCTTTATCGTGGCGATTATGGGCCGGCGTCTCGGTGCAAACCGATATTCGTGCCTTGCTCCCAGCCGCAGAATTACCGCCCGCGCTGCAATCTGCAATCGACCAAGTGCAAGAGCAGGCTCTAGACCAGCATTTGCTACTGCTGGGCAGTCGCGATAAAGCACGTCTTCCACAGGCGCTGGAATTGGTCCGAAAAAGCTTGCAAGGCGACGGCGTATTTCAAGTACAGCACTGGGACAAACAAGCCCTGCGCTCCCATGCCGTTTATTTACAACACCCCTATCGGGTCATAGCACCCAGCGATGAAAAAATGGGTGCCGAGGCTTTGGCCCAGCGAGCGCTGGCCCGTCTCTACAGCCTGTCTGGCCTAACATCCCGCACCTCGTTTTCTGAAGACCCATTCGGGGTCTTGTCGACCTGGCTGAACCAACGCCCCACTTATTCCCCCTTCAGTTTGAACGGGGAATGTTTGTACCGCTTTGAACAACAGCGCCACTGGTGCCTGATGCAGCTCCAAGCGAACACCCCGGGAATGGGTTTGCAGCAAACCGCGGCGCGAGTCGCCACCCTGGACAAAGCCCTACTAGCGGGAACAGCCGCGATACCTGCACTGCAAATTTTTGATGCTGGAGTCAGTCGCCACGCCGATTTCGCCGCAAGCACTGCGAAACGGGAATTCTCATTTATCAGCTTGGGCACCATCACCGGCATCGTCGTGTTGCTGGGTTTGCTATTGCGCAGTCTCAGCGCCTTGCTCACCGCCAGTGTTGTGCTCGCCAGTGGGGGATTGTTGGGACTGAGCGCTTGTTTGTTGTTGTATCCACAGCCTCACTTAATCGCTTTAGTCTTCGGCGCTTGCCTGCTGGGCGTGGCGGTCGACTATGCCTTCCACTTTCTTTGTTCCGCAGGCGATGGGACACAGCGCTTGCACACTATCCGTAGCGGTTTGCGCCTAGGCTGGCTGACCACCAGCGCGGGCTTTGCCTTCTTACTGCTGGCGCCGTTTGACAGCTTGCGTCAGGTTGCCATTTTTGCTGTTGCCGGCCTCAGTGGCGCCTACCTCAGCGTGGTGCTGCTGCTGCCACAACTGCCCAAACGGCTGCTCAGCCAAGCACCAGCACAATTACTACAAACGATATCTTCACATTGGCCTGCTGCTGATAACGCGAACAAATCGATTTTACTGTCGCTTATTGCGGCACTAGGCGTCAGCTTACTGCTGTCTATAAACCTGCAGAGCAAGGAGAACGTACGCGCTCTACATGCCGGCTCCGTAGACCTACTTGATCAAGAAATGCACGCACGCGAATTGATCGACAGCATAGATGCCGCGCAACTGTTCATCGTTCACGGTAAAACTGACGAACAACTGATAAAGACGAATCAAGCACTGGACATCGAACTACACAAAGCTGTCACGCAGGGGCAGTTAAGACGTTTCATGTCGATCAGCCAAGCTCTGCCTCATCAAGCCGAGCAACAACGCATCTATGAACATTGGGCGAATACTATATTTGCCGCGGGCGCGGCCTTGGATCAGTTGCAAGATCAACTGAACCTTCCCGCGCAATGGGTGGCAACACAGCGTCAACAGTTTGCGTCTAGCCAACCTATCTCGTTAAGCGACTGGCATTCCTCACCTGCCAGTTGGCCGCAAAGCGATTTATTCATCGATACTAACGATGGCGAACAGTGGGCCATGGTGCGTTTAGGAGGCATTTCGCAGCTTAATGCGCTGCATACTATTGCCAAGCAATTGCAAGACAGCGGCCATGATGTGCAGTTTTTTGACCCTCTAGATGCCGCATCACAGGGCCTAAGTTCTGCGCGGCTGGCCGCAACGAAAGTTTTAGGGTTCGCTTTGTTGGCCGTGCTGGTCATATTAATCCTGCGTTACGGCATCGTTGCAGGATCGGTTTCCAGCCTACCGTTGGCACTCGCCATCAGTGTATGTCTTGCCGGTCTCACCATACGCGATCAGCCTTTCAGCCTGTTTTGTGTATTCGCATTGCTGTTGGTCGTCGGCATGGCCATCGATTACGGATTATTTGTCCGCGAAGGGCCTGCCAATGATGTGCACAGCTTGCTTGCGGTGTCTTTATCGGCAATGACCACACTATTGGCATTTGGCTTGCTCGGGTTCAGTTCCACACCGGCGCTGAAAGATTTCGGCTTTATCGTCACACTGGGTATTGCGTGTGCGTGGTTTTCCACCTTGTTACTACATCGCGCGGGCTGG
Source organism: Oceanococcus sp. (assembly GCA_051252075.1). GTDB lineage: Bacteria > Pseudomonadota > Gammaproteobacteria > Nevskiales > Oceanococcaceae > Oceanococcus. Next base: position 124,501 of record JBPOFU010000001.1, read on the forward strand.
ATGAAAAAAGCATGACGCGTGTTGGCCTGCTGTTGCTATGTAGCTTGCCACTGCTGAGTCAGTGTGCAAGCTGGCGCTTTCACATGCAGGAGTGCGCCGCCCACCCAGCGCCCCTAGCCACAGATTTATGGCCACAAGAATTGCGCACGGTACATCAGCTCCAGCAGATCGGTGAACAGCCCCGACAACTCTTGGTTGCGGTGCGACGCAATGCCGAATCCCTACAATTGCAGGCCCTGAACCCTCTTGGACTGGAGTTGTTTCGCCTAAATTGGAGCAATGATCAATTCAACAGCGCCGGCCTGCCCACTGTGCTGGAAAGTTTCGATATGGCGGTCCTAATAGCCGATTTTCAATTGGTGCATTGGCCTCTGCCACTGCTACAAGACGCTTGGCGAGACAGTGCTTGGAAGATCGAACAAGTCGGTGAGCTTCGCCGTTTGAGCTGTGCGGGCATCGCCGTTAGCGAGGTGCGCTATCCACCTGCAGATAAGTCAGCAACAGCAATTGTCTTGTCGAACCTGTTGGCGGGATATACGCTTGAGATTCTGAACTTAGACCCGCAGCCCGCAAGCCCCGCTGCCCAGCCATGAGCCACATACCGCAATTCCCCTGCGTTGCCGAAACGTATCTACCCCATGCCGCACCAATGGCATTACTGGATGACATCCTAGCCTGCGATGAAAACAGCATTTTGGGGCGCGTGTTTATTAGCGAGAACACTATGTTTTGTGGCCCGAATGGCGTGCCCAACTGGGTTGGCATTGAATACATGGCGCAGGCCATTGCCGCTTGGGGCGGCGTACAAGCGCAACGCCGTGGCGAAAAAGTCAAAATAGGCTTTTTGGTCAGCACGCGACGCATGCTATGCGCCTTAGATCATTACCCTGTAGGTGCAAACCTAGAAATCGGCGCCCATGCGGTCAGCGTCGCTGATAATGGTTTAGCGACCTTCGATTGCCACATCAAATTGGATGGCGAAGACATAGTGAGCGCGCGCATCAACGTATTTCAACCCGCCGATCCGCATGCCTTTCTCGCAGGTGAAGTCGCATGAGCAGACAGATTCTAGTAACCGGTGCTAGCCGCGGCATAGGTCGTGCCATTGCACTACGCTTGGCCAAAAATGGCTTTCACGTCATCATCAACTATCGCAGAGGCCACGAAGCTGCGGCCGAAGTACAAGACACTATTCAAAACAGCGGCGGTCAAGCACGCCTACTGGGCTTTGATATCAGCGATGCACAAGCTTGCCGTGATGCCATAGAGCAGGATATTGCCGAACATGGCGCCTATTACGGCGCAGTACTCAATGCCGGGATTAGCGCCGACGGTGCATTCCCGGCGCTCAGCGACGACGATTGGAACAGCGTAATCCGCACCAATCTGGATGGCTTTTATAACGTGCTTCATCCTTTAACCATGCCGATGATTCGGGCCCGTAAAGGCGGGCGCATAGTTGCCTTAAGCTCAGTCGCCGGATTAATGGGCAATCGTGGGCAAGTGAATTACAGCGCCGCCAAGGCGGGGATCATCGGCGCGGTGAAAGCCTTGGCCGTGGAATTGGCCAGCCGCAAAATCACCGTCAATTGTGTTGCCCCCGGCCTAATTCAAACCGATATGATCGACGGTGCCCCGGTCGAAGAAATTCTAAAATCGATACCGGCACGACGCGTGGGCGAGCCGGAAGAAGTCGCTGCGCTGGTGGCGTTTTTATGCGGTGATGACGCGGCGTACATTACCCGCCAAGCCATCTCCGTGAATGGAGGTTTGTTTGGCTGATTTGCATCGCGTTGTTGTCACTGGGATTGCTGGTTTTTCACCACTGGGGAAAAACTGGAAAGAAATCCGCGACAACTTGGAATCCAGTGCTAGCGGCGTATGCCGGATGGATGAATGGGAAAACATAGAAGGCATGAGCACCTGCTTGGGCGCGCCTGTCTCCAACTTCGAGTTACCCGACAGCTACACGCGCAAGAAAACACGCGCCATGGGCCGCGTTGCTTTGCTCGCGGTTCGGGCGACCGAGCTGGCATTGGAAGATGCGGATTTACTCAATGGTGAACCCATCAATGATGGGCGCACCGGAGTAGCTTACGGTTCATCCAGCGCCTGTACCAAGGCACTCAACGAATTCAGCAACCTACTCCGCAACAACACCACAGCAGGACTCAACTCCACCAGTTATTTACGTATGATGCCGCACACTGCGGCTGCCAGTATCAGCATGCATTTCGGCTTTAAAGGCCGAGTCATACCCACCTCTAGCGCCTGCGTCTCTGGCAGTCAGGGCATAGGCTATGCCTACGAATCTATACGATTTGGTCGCGTCGAGCGCATGATTGCCGGCGGCAGTGAAGGCTTATGCCCGTCGCAAGCCGCGGTGTTTGACACCTTGTATGCGACCAGTACGCGCAACGATCAGCCCAAAACCACTCCGGCTCCATTCGACCAAAACCGCGATGGTTTAGTCATAGGCGAGGGTGCCTGCAGCTTTGTGCTGGAAAGTCTAGATGCTGCTCAAAAGCGGGGCGCAAGAATTTACGCTGAAATAGTAGGTTTTGGTTCCAATTCCGACGGCGCCCACGCCACCCGTCCCAATCAACAAATGATGGGGAAGGCCATGCGCTTGGCCATGGACGACGCCAACTTAAAACCGGATCAAATCGGCTTTGTTTGTGCCCATGGCACCGCCACCGATCAAGGTGATATCGCAGAAAGCCAGGCCACCGCAGGTGTCATGGGGCAAAAGCCTATGGCCTCCTACAAAGGGCACATGGGCCACACGCTCGGCGCTTGCGGCGCCCTAGAGTCGTGGTTTTCCATAGAAATGATGCGGCAAAACCGTTTCTATCCCACCCTAAACCTGCAACAGGTCGACAGCCGCTGCGGCGATGTGGACTACATCATGGGTGGTCCCCGCGAAATCAAAACAGACTACGTCATGAACAACAACTTCGCGTTTGGTGGAGTCAACAGTTCTTTGATATTTAAGCGCTGGAGTTCATGAGCGACGGCGTAACAAATAGCGTTCCTTGATCGTTGAGCAATCGTTTGAATAAGTTCGTTGTTTTTGGCAATTCAGGCTCTGGAAAATCGACGTATGCCAAGGCGCTAGTCGATCAACTGAGCTGCCCACACATGGATTTGGACACAGTGGCGTGGGCGGCCAACACGGATACCCCCACACGACGCCCTCTTGTACAAAGCCAAACAGACATTCTTGCGTTTATTCATGCGCAAGACAGTTGGGTCGTCGAAGGTTGCTACGCAGATCTGTTGGCCATCGCATTGCCTCACGCTACCGAGCTTGTTTTTCTGAACCCCGGCGTGGAAACCTGCGAAAAGAATGCCAAAACCCGCCCTTGGGAGCCGCATAAATACAGCAGCCCAGAGGCTCAAGACGCCAATCTAGAGATGCTTATTTCATGGATTAAGGCTTATGAGCAACGTAACGACGAGTTTTCCTATGCGGCCCATCGACGCTTATTTGATGCATACGCTGGCCCGAAAAGGGAATTTCTAAGCAATACTTGGGAATCCACCACCAAACTGCCAGCAAAATGACTGCTTAACGAGGTTTACGTAGGCAAAAGTAATTAATGGGCGAACCCAACTCGTGCGCGACCAGCTCAAAACCAGCCTCGCCAAATAGGCTCGGCTTATCCAACTTATGCCAGGATTTGAGGAACGGTTCGTGCACAAAAGTCGCGAGCATGCGGAAATAAAGCTTCAACCAACCTCTTTTACGCAGCAACTCAACCCAGCGAAAGGCTTGCAACTGCTGCTCAGAAGGCTCCGCAATCGCCACAACACCGCCAGCTTTCAATACGCGATGAAATGAAGCCAACGCTGCTTTTATGTAGACCGGCGGAATTTCATGCAGAACAAAGCACAAAGTAATGCCGTCAAACCGTTCTGCGGAAAATGGCAAATCTTCAGCTATACCACTGAGAAATTTAATATCCGGATGATCGCTAGCTGCATGCTTAAGTAAATACGGTGATGGGTCTAGCCCCCAAACCTCCGGAACCCCGGCATCCTTCACCACGCGTGCGGTATGCCCACCGCTGGTGCCAACATCCAAAACGGCATTGCCGTGAGCAACTTTGCTCGCCAGCCAAACTCGGGCGCGACGTGAGTAACCCAACATGCTGCGATCAAAGCCAGTGATGTAGCCACGAGAAAAGCGCCGCGAGTAGTTGCCGTTGGGCAGATTGTGGAATTCCTGCAGCAAATATTTTGGCAGATTTTCCGCACCAGGCATGCCAACAGGCAAGCGCACTTTGCGTCTACGCCTGCCCAGAACTAAAGCGAAAAACCGCCATAACCCAGTGACTGAATTTAACTTCAGTGCATCCGGCCAGGTGTCTTCCAACTCCAACTGCGCCCAATTCGGTATTTTTGGATCGTGTGAATTCAAAATGTCCCGCCCAAAAGACAACAACTCTCTGGTAGCCGTGTCCTTTGATGACTCATACTAAGCTTTCCCAAAGCAAGATTACCTGAATCAAGGCCGTGTCAAAACTTTCTTTCGTAGGTGTGGGCTTACATTGAAACCACAATGGAAGCATCAACCCGAGCGCAGCAACGCATTTTGGATAATGATTTTGCTACGCCTAGGGACTGCGTTTGGGCGTAGCTTCACGCGTCTAACTCTGCCATTTATTGTTGGCTATTTTCTGATTTTCCCAGGCCAGAGTCAGCGCCACTCGCGACGGTATCTCCAGCGCATACTGCAACGCCAACCCCGCCTAGTGGACGTTGCACGCCATTTTCACTGCTTTGCATCAACCGTGTTGGACCGGCTTTTTTTATTCGCCGGACGTGACGACTACTTCCAAGTCAGCAACCCTGAAGCCCAACTGTTTGATGAACTAGCAAAAACCCGCACAGGCGCAATCTTGATGATTTCGCATGTTGGCAGTTTTGATATTTTGCGCCTTGCGGTAGCGCAGCGCCACGATGATTTACGTCTACGTGTGTTGATGGACCTATCGCAAGGCGCCACTCTAAATGCAGTGCTGAAATCGCTCAATCCTGAGTTTCTGTCCAGCATTATTGATACCTCTCAATGCCAAGGCACGGATTTGATATTGCGCATACGAGAAGAGCTGGATGCCGGCGCAGTCATAGGCATCATGGCGGATCGTTTACATCACGCCGATGAACGTGCACTGCAAGCTGATTTTCTCGGCTTGCCCGCTGCCATTCCAGCGGGTCCATGGCTTATCGCCAGCGTCATGAAAGTGCCGGTGTATATGGGGTTGGGTTTGTATCAGGGAGGCTGCCGCTATCACCTGCATTTCGAAAAACTATTTGATGGCACACAAACCGTGCCCCGCAAACAACGCGAAGCCTTGATACAAGAACGCGCTCAGCACTACCTTCAGCGCCTACAAGTTTGGGTGCAACGCTACCCTTACAATTGGTTTAATTTTTACGATTTCTGGACACAATCGGCCGACCAAAGCCAAAGCGACGCCACAACATCGTAAAAAATAAGCGCGTATGCATGCGCGTTATCCGCACGTTGTCCGCCCATAAGGCAAAGTGTGACACTCCGTCCAATGGGTAGTGAACACGTGTAGTTCGGTTGACCACCCCAACACCGCGCCAAAATAGCCGCACGATAATGTCTGTATCAAAATCCATACGCTGACCAATCGGTTCTTGCCGCAAGAGCTCAAGCGTCGGCAACAGTGGGTAAACCCGAAATCCACACATGGAATCGCCTATGGCGCGCGAGCTGGTATTTATCCACACCCAAAAATGCGTGATGTAACGACCATACAAGCGCCCTTTGGGCACACTGTCATCGAACTGAGGCACGCCACAAATAATGTGATCAGGATGCTTACGGGCATCCTCCAACATGGCCTTTGCAGCGGCAATATCATGCTGCCCATCCGCGTCGATTTGCAGCGCATGGCTATAGGCACGTTGCTCGGCCAGAAAGAAACCAGCCCGCATGGCAGCGCCTTTGCCTTGATTTTGCGCAAGGCGGTGCAGCTCTATCCAATCTGGATGCTTGCTCGCCCAGTCTTGCAATTCTGCTGCACAGGCAGCATCACTGCCATCATCTATGAGTACACACGGCACACCCAGAGGCTGCAATGCCTGCAATACCTGGCTAATCGCAAGCCCGTGGTTGTAGACAGGTATCAGTATGCAAGGCTTGAATTCAGCGCCAATGGATACGGCCGCTGGCATGCGTTGCGCCCTCGCTGCGATAAAGAAAATCCATGGCCGTGCCGTCAGCTGCTGGCGTTAATACTAAGGTGGCCTCGTCATCCGGCCTTAAAACTTGATGAAATTTGACCCGTGTCAGACTCGCCACCGTTGCTGCTCGTTGGGCAAAATCCGCCGACTGTTGCACCGCCCAATCGGTTAAGGCCACGCCGGGCACGATCGGGGTATCCGGGAAATGGCCTTGTAAATACAACAGCTCTGGTTGAATTCGCAAATTAATCTCGCGGGACGCACCTTGCTGACGAGGCTCTCCCCAAAGAGGCTGCTTTGCCGCTTCAGGCATGGAGCATATTGTCGACAGCTTCAACCACGTCCTGCACCGAGCGCACACTTTTAAAATGTTCAGGCTCAATTTTCTTGCCTGTCATTTCTTTCAGGCGCACGACCAAATCGACCGCATCAATGCTGTCGATATCCAAATCTTCGTACAAACGTGATTCCGGCAGAACTTTACTGGGCACCACATCAAACATTTCTTCAAACAGATCGCGCAAAGTAGCGAAAATCTCTTCCTGGGTTTTCATGACAAGCTGCAATGATTGAAAGCGAGGTAGTTTATCAAGCCCGTTGGCTTTCTCGTGCTAAAACCAAACTCTGCTCCCACAAATACTCTTGCAAATGCTCGGTCAGAGCACGTGCGGCTAAATTGAGATTGGCATGCTCCTGCGCAAATTTATGCGTATCTATGGGCTCTTCCACTCTTAGCGTTATATGGGATTGACGCTGAGGCACTGAGTACCACGGCAAGCCCTTGGTCAACGTACTGGGCTGACAATCAATAATAACTGGGCGCAATGGCACCCCAGCGCGCAAAGCAATATTCGCTATGCCTCGGCGAAAATGAGAACGCTGCCCCGGCGTGGTGCGTGTGCCTTCTGGAAACACGACGAGACTTTCCCCATTCTTCAGCACTTGTAGACAACGGTCTACCAGATCTGTCGTGTCGTTATTGGCGACATATCCGGCAGACATGACCGGACCGCGCGTAAAAGGGTTTATGAACAAGCTTTGTTTGACCACACAGTTGCTGCGTGGAATTTGCGCAATTAACAAAACGACATCTATCAGTGTCGGATGGTTAGCAATAATCAGCTGGCCGGATTGCTGCAACTTTTCTCGCCCAATAACTTCATGACTAATAACCCCAACGAAAGCCATAAATCCAGCAAAAAATCCGAATCCACGGTGGATCACGTACTGCATGGTGCGTTTGCGCCTCACTTGATCCCAAATCAGCAAGCGCAGTAAGGGATAGAGCACAACACCAATCAACAAGCCGCCCAAGCCAAATAAGGCAAATGACAAACCGGTGCCGAAAATTCGCCAGACCCGATTGAAGGGGCGATCCCAAAGGCCTGTTTCTAGAGCCTCAGTACTCATAGCCCAGCTTGGTAGCGCAGTTGCAAGGAGCCAGCACCCGCCGGAACGATAATGCTTTTAGATTCAGTTCGAGCAATAGCCTGCAACAATGGCAATGCCAAGGCTGCAGGGTTGCTACAACGCAATGATTCAAGACCATCGCTGCATGAGCTCGTCGGTGATGCGTCTATCGCATCCAACTGTATGCACCCCAGCCCTTGCATGCTCTTATGCCCGAGCAACCAAGCCGAGGCAAAGGGCTGGCTGACATCGCGGGCACTGCGCATGGGACTGACCGTAGCCACGTCGTAACAAACCATTAACACCGGTTGTTGTGGTTGTTCGTACAACAACATCGCAGCTTCCAACAAACCCGCGGCGAAGCTGCCCTCGTAGGCCGACAGACTGATCGAGGGTTTGCGATCCTGGCTGGCAATACTCCAATAGCCCGCAGCGGCGTTATGCACCGAATTGTGGAATTGCATAGGTGACAAGCCTATCGGCTCGACACAAAGGCCTCGGCAAATGCCATCAATGATGTCCATATCCCCGCTGCAACTGGCAAAAATGCTTTGCGGAGGCTCTTCCCCCGACCACTGCGTTAAGGCATCGTCACAAGCAGCAAAAGCCAAGCGCGTCAGCGGTGTAGCCCGACGCCGTTCGTTACGTGGCAAGCGCGGTGGCGGCGGGAATTTGAAATCATTCTCCTCCTGCCAAGCGTTCTCACCACGCAATACCGCTTGAGCATCGGCCCAATTGGGCAAGCCCGGCGCACAGACGCCCAGCCCTAAAATTTTTAAGTCGCTCACAATTGAGCCCCAAACAACAAGCTGCAATTGGTGCCGCCAAATCCGAAAGAGTTGGACATCACATGGCGCAGATTCGCTGGCTGATTGCTCATCACGATGCCGGCCTTGAGTTCGGGGTCACGCGTTTGCGTATTCAAGCTGCCCCAGACGGTTTGGCTACTTAAGGCCAGCAGCGAATACACCGCTTCCAATGCACCCGCCGCACCCAAACAATGACCGCTCCAGCCCTTGCTGGAACTACAAGGCACCTGCTCGGCAAACACACTGAACACCGCCGCATCTTCCGCCGCGTCGTTGCTGCGCGTGCCAGTGCCATGCAAATTGATGTAGTCCACCTCAGCCACGCTTAAACCGGCACGGCTCAAGGCCGCTTGCATGGCTACACTGGCACCACGACCCGCGGGGTCAGGGGTAGACATATGATGCGCATCGCTGGATTCGCCGTAACCCAACAGGGCGTAGGCACTGTCTTGGTTTCGTTCTAGCAAGCAATAGGCTCCGGCTTCCCCTATGGAGATGCCTTGGCGCTGTGCATCGGCGGGGCGGCAGGGCTGAGGCGCTACCAGCTGCAAAGCGTGAAATCCGAACAGGGTGGTAAAGCACAAACTGTCGACACCGCCCACGATGGCCGCATCACATAGGCCAGCGCGCATCGCCCGCGCAGCACTGGCAAACACTTTGGCACTGGAAGAGCAGGCGGTGGAAATGGTGTATTGCGGACCTTTGGCACCGACGGCGCGGGCAACAAAATCCCCCAAGGAATGCACATTGTGGCTGTGCCGATAGCTGTAGCCCTCTGGCATGCAGGGCCAATCTTTTGCCGCCTGCTGCCGGTAAGCACGTTCTGTTTCTGCAATACCCGAAGTGCTAGTGCCCATAAAAACGGCGACACGCTGAGCGCCATAGCGTCGCACGCTGTCTTGTGCCGCTGCTAGAAAGCCATCTTGCTGCAAACTCAGCCAAGCGAGTTGGTTATTGCGGCAGCTGTAATCCAGCAAGGCTGGAGGCAATTCAACGCTCTCCACCGCGTCCACTCGGCCAACCCAACCCGGCGCGTATATACCCTCGATGCAGCCAGCCGGCTGCAAACCCGAGCGCTGCTGCTGCAAGGCACTAAGCTGTGCTTCAAGTCCGCGCCCCAGCGCACTGGTCGCGGTATACGCGGAAATCGCCACGGCGGGCATCTTGCAAGTTTTAGTTGGCTTCAATCCGCCTCCCCCAGGCCGAAATTGCTAATGGTTACGCTGCATTCTACGCAGGCGCTCGGCGCGGCGCTGCTCACGCTGTTTGAGCTGTTGCGCCGCCATAATTTGCAGCTCTTCTGGAGTGATTTCATCGTCCCCATCCAAGTCGATATCGGTAAAGTGATTGTGTATCACTTTTGGCATTCCAGCCTCCACCTCCGCACGGTTCAAGCTGCGACTGCTATCGCTATCTGCAGCGCGAAAGCGGGCTTCATGCTCTAGCGCGTCGTCGGACGCGGCTAGGCCTTGCGACACAGCGGCAAATAAAAGCACTAAAAACAGACTATGACGGCAAGGCATGATCCAGACATTATACTTAGCAATATGGATAATTCCTTGAAAATTCAGGGCCTTTGTAAACGCTACCGAAAATCGGAAAGCGCAGCCTTAGATGAGGTCAACCTCAACATAGCGGGCGGTAGCATCTATGGATTGATCGGCCCCAACGGCGCTGGAAAATCGACATTGGTGCGCTGTCTCTTGGGCCTGGAGCAGGCTGATGCCGGAAAAATCATCGTCGCCGGTATGGATTTGGCTCAAGACCTGCAAGCCATACGCCTGCTGTGTGGCTTAGCACCGCAAGATCCCGGATATTACCCGCGCCTGACGGTAGCGGAGAATCTGCAGATATTTGGTCGCGCCTGGGGTCTTAAAAGTCGCGCACTCAGCACTGCCGTGGATGAAGCGATGGCGGCAACTCATTTGCAGGAGCACGGTAAAAAACGCGCCGAACACTTGTCGGGCGGGCAACGTCAACGGATGAATTTGTCGATGGCCCTGTTGAACGCACCGAAAATCTTAATCTTGGATGAACCCACTGCGGGAGTGGATGCACAATCGCGCCGATTCATGCTGGAGATGCTGAAAAATCAGCGTGATCAAGGCACAACCATCATTTATACAAGCCACTATCTAACCGAAATCGAACAACTGTGCGATAAAGTCGGTTTGATCAATCGCGGTCAATTGGTGTTCGAAGGGTCGTTGCAAGAATTGCGCGCCATGCACCCCGCTCGCTTACATTTACGTCTCAAACAAGCGATACCGCTTGAGCTACAGGCAGAATTGGGGAAGCACGTGCAGCAGCAAGCTGATAGCAGCTGGCTCATCCACACCGACACGCCCTTGCTCAGTTTGGCCACGCTACAGCAACAAGGTATCGCAGCTGAAACCATCCACTATGGTCCGGAATCTCTGGAATCCATCTACTTCACTATGATCGAAGCACAAGAGCGCAGGGTGCAAGCGTGAAACGCAATGTCATGCCCGCGCTACTGCGCAAAGAAGTTTTGATCCTACTGCGTGATCCGCATGGCCTTGCCGTGTTGTTCATCATGCCGGCGATATTTATCTTGGTCATGTCCTTGGCCCTGCGTGATGTCATGGACCCAAACCCGATCAACGAGGCGGTGATTCTGTGGCAAGACCAGGATCAAACCTACTTTTCCTTAATGTTGCGCTCCCTAATGGAAGAACGGCCGTCGATCACGGTTCTAGATGCATCACAAGACAGCACGCTGGAGCAACAAGTTAACGGCGACCCCTTTGTTGCTGCGGTGCATATCAGCGCTGGCTTTTCCGAGCGGCTTTCACCGAATTTCAAAGGCCCCATGCTGGAAATGGTCATAGATCCGGCCTATCCAACAACCGCCAGCCAACTACTATTGTTACAACTCAAGGGTGTACTGATCGGCTTGCGCGCTGAGCATTTGAGCGAGGACATATTCGGCGCGCCGGAAAAAGAAGCCGCCATCATTCGTGAAGCAACACACCCCGACTCGATTAAAATTGCGCTGCGTAGTCAGGCTATGCAAGGCAATAGCGAACGCTTACCGGATGCCACCCAGCAAAGCGTACCTGCATGGATCGTATTTGCCATGTTTTTCATCGTAATTCCCTTGTCCACCAGCGTATTGGGCGAACGCAGCGAAGGCACGCTGCAGCGACTGGCCCTAGTCAATGCCAGCCGTATATCCATATTGCTGGCGAAGCTGCCAGTGTATTTACTGGTAACCACGGGACAAGCGACCGTCATGCTGCTTATGGGCGTTTGGTTGGTCCCGGCATTGGGTGGTGAAGCCTTAGAAATACAAGGCCAATGGCTACATTTATTGCCCATTACGCTGGCCACCGGCACTGCCGCCGTGGGCATCGCCATGTTGATTGCGGTATTGGCCGGCACATCGGTACAAGCCACCACCTCAGGCGGTGCCATTAACCTCATGTTGGGTGCCTTAGGCGGCATTATGGTGCCCAAACAAGTCATGCCCGATGTCTTGCAGGCAGCCAGCAACCTGTCCCCTATGTCGTGGGCACTCGAAGCTTATTGGGATGTTATTCTGCGCCAGCAATCCTGCATCGCCACGCTGCCGGAATGCGCTGTGCTGCTGAGCTTGGGCGCTTGCTCTTTGGCTCTAGCTGCAGCGTTTTTCCGCCTGGAACAAAAATGAAAGGCTCTGACGACAGCGCATTTAAAGCCGAGCTCAAGCAGCTCATCCTGGACGAAACCGAAAGCGAGCTCACGCCCGATGATTTTGGCGACGATGAAACCTTGTTTGGCCCGGATACAGCTTTGCAGTTGGATTCCATAGATGGCCTACAGATTTCCATGGCCTTGCAACTGCATTACAGCATCCGTATCACTGACCCCAAAGAACTGATTCGCGTTATGGCGTCGATCAACACTTTGGCGGATTTTTTGCGGCCGGATTGATCTCTTGGCAGCAAGCTACTTAACCGGCCTGGGCCTGACCAGTGCGCTGGGTATAGACCGTGAACCCACAGTGACCGCATTGCGCGAGAGCTGTCCCGCGCGCATGCAAATGACGGCCGATTGGCAAGGGCAAATGTGGCCTTTTCATGCCGCACCGGTGGAACTCGCTGCGCGCAATCAATTGCTGGACACAGCAGTAGAACTGGCTTTACACCAAGCAGGCATTGGTGAGTTCGAACGCAACAGCTTGCCGGTGTTTCTTGGCAGTACTTGTTTGGACATCGCCGAACACGAACAACAATTGGCGCAAATGCCCACAGGCCTAGCCATGCTGGGGCCGCATTGTGCTCAAAGCACCGTTGCGATGAAGCGGCGCCTCGCTCTCGCTGGGCCGGATTACACTTTCAGCACCGCTTGCTCTTCAGCGGCCAACGCCTTGTTGCAAGCGCATGAAATGATCCAAGCGGGGTTGATTAACAAAGCCTTGGTGGTCGGCGTGGAAGTGGCCAATGCCATGAGTTTGCGTGGTTTCGCCAGCTTGATGCTGCTCAGCCAAGACGGTTATCGCCCCTTTGATGCACGCCGCGACGGCTTAATACTGGGGGAAGCCGCAGGTGCCGTGATAATCAGCAAAGAACCACCAGAGCACGGGCCCATCACCCAAATATTGGGTGGTGCCAATCGCTGTGCGCCGGAAAACCCTACCAATGCAGAAGCCAGTCAATTGTTACGAGTAATGCGACTGGCCTTGCAACAAACTGGCGTGCAGCAAGATGAACTCATCGCCATCAAAGCGCATGGCACCGGCACACCGAGCAACGACCGCGCCGAAGGTCAGGCTTTGGATCAACTCAGCACTCAGTTGCCGCCTATCACATCCTTAAAGCCTTATTTTGGCCATACCCTAGGAGCTTGTGGACTCAGCGAGTTAGTCGGCTTGCTGTACGCATGGGATGAGGGATTTCTCCCAGCCACACCTGGCCATGAAATGAGCGACGAAGAATTTAACTGCCAACCCATCACTCAGCCACAACAACTGCCGGTAAGCGGCACTATGTTGCTTAACAGTTTTGGTTTCGGTGGCAACAACACCAGTTTGGTGATTCGCCGATGAGTACGCTGCGCCTGCTGTCCCAGTTCAGCTTGAATCTGCCTGCCAGCGAAGCAGCGCAAGACCTCAAGCCTTTATTGCTGGAAAACACCGGCCGCGCTGGGCCGCGTCGGGTGAACCGCTGGATTCAGCTGGCCCTTTTGGGCGCGCGCCAATGTGTAGGCGAGCACGAGCTGCCGCAAGACACCGCCATATATCTGACCACCCGCAATGGCGCTGTCGGCGATACCTTGGCCTTGCTGACTGGAAACGCACAAAACCAACCGCCTGCCCCGTTTCGCTTTATCAATGTCTCGGGAAATATGGCCGCCTACTATTTGGCGGCAGATCTAGGCGTCAGCGGTGCCAATCAAGTCATCGTGTCACACGAATTGACCTGGTTCAGCTTGTTGGAATTGGCGCAAATCAGTAACGCGCCCTGCCTACTGCTTGGGGCAGTCGAAGAATTGGTCTGGCCGCTGGATGTACATAAGCAACGCTTAAAACTGCCGGCGGATGCCCGTGTTGGCGAATCCAGCCACTGGGCTTTAGTCGATTTTCAGCAGCCAGGAGCACAGATTCAGCATATGCAGCGCTGCATAAACGACGACAGTGCACGGCGGTTGCTGAGCACTGAGCATCAGCAGCATCGCGTCAGCGTATTGGATGACGCATCGGAACAAGCTTTGGGCTTTGCTTGCACCGTATTACCGAAAAGCCGCACGGCCAATGCACTCACTGATGCTGAGCAAAGTCTGAATTGGTTCAGCAGCTTAAATGGCACGGAATGGTTGGCCTTACGCGGTAGCACCGGGCAATGGGGCTTGATTCAAGCCTGCAGTTAGACCAAACAACTCATTTCAGTTCTTTGGCAAGCGTGAGTAAATCTCGGAACGCCTGTGTTTCCAAGCCTGCCACTTGCTGCAGGCTGCCACTCACCTCCGTCAAATCCAAAGCCTGTTTGCTGCGCACTTGTTTGGCGCACTGCAGAGCGAAGTGCCGCCAGGCATCTCCCGCTTCAGTCATTTGCTCTGCCACTGCAGCAAGATCGCTACTGTCTAAGGCGTCAGCACTCTCGCGTAAAAAAGCTGCGTACATAAAGCGGAAACCGCCACCGCCGGTGCCAATTTCTTCTTGCATACGCACGATTTGCCCGAGGTAGAGACGCAAGTAAGCATCATCATTGCGGCTAGCCACCTTGGGTATACGCCGTGCCAATCGACTAATGGCACGCGTACCCACAAATGGAAACGGTGTCCGCAGCATCATATTGGCGGTGCGACCTATGGCTTGTGGCACCACTCGCGCCATATCGATTTGCGCCGGCACACTTTGTGGCCAATACAACAAACCTTTGGGTGCCAAGGCTCCACGCACAAAGCGGGCCTGCTTCAAATTTTGCGCCGGGCAACGCTGGACTTCAGAAAATACTGGGTCGCTAATCAGGTAATCGTCACCGTCTTTGCCATACACGATCAGATTGTGCGCATTGAAATGGAAGCGCATGGCCTTAGGGAAATAGGGCAACCAATAAACCGAGGCCTGCACGCCAACAACATGGCCTTGCTGCAATGCTTCATCCAAGGCCTGCATGCCCTGATCGGCATCGCGAAAGCGTTGCTGCTGCCAGCGCACACCGATCCGTTTGCCCAAACCACGGAATATCGACTGCGGTGGCATGCGGTAGGTGGTTAACGGCAACTGATTAATGCGAATAAAGGGGAAATGGGCAAACGTCATACCCGATGACAAACCCAAAACTAAGGCTTCGCTAACACACAAGCCTTCACGCTCCAGCAATATGGAGGTCACCCCGGTTTCACAATGCCCGGTATGACGGTGAGCGATCTCATGTTCAATCATGGCTAGCGTCCACGTGTTGCAAGGCAGACACACTCATGCCCATGGCCTCGGCGTAACGGGATAACAGGGCAGGCTTCAATTGCGCAAAAGTCGTAGGCTGCAGATGCCGGCGAACACGCCATTGCCAGATTCCGGTGGCTTGCGCCAAAGTCGGAACATCCATACGCAAGGCGTGCATATGCACTTCCAGTGCAGACGCATCCCCATTTGACCAGCGCTGACGTGCCTCTGCAGCGCAGCGATCAAACTCATCCACAGCTTGCTGAGTGACCAGTTCTTCCACATCCCAGCCGTTGGTAGTGGTTACCACCATGCGCCCTTGCTCATCTTGAGCATAGACCGCTCTTAGCTGAGATTCGTAGTTAACACTTTTGTCCTGTGGGACGTCTTTGAGCTTCACTGCTCGCCGTCAACTACACGCAAATAAACATATCCAGCAGAAAAGCGGCCGCTTTCAGGCACAAAGCACAACACGGTCTGCCCAGCTTTAAGCTGACCGGAGTTGATCAACTGATCCAGCATCAAATACATGGACGCTGAACCCACATTGCCTACATCCGCCAAATTGGTAAACCAACGTGATTGCGGCACGTCAAACCCGATCTTCTGCATGCCTGCATGCACTTTGTCGCGGAAATAGTCGGAGGAGAAATGCGGTAAAAACCAATCCACTTCGTCCGGCTGCATCGGATGTTTTTTCAGCACTTCTGCCAAAGCTTTTTCTACCGTGTACTCAATGACATTTTCATTCAATTGCTTCACGTCTTGATGAAAAGTCATCGCCCCCGCATCCAGCGCATCTTGCGGCGCGGCGAAGTCACGCCAGCCACGCACACTACCGTCCGCTTGTTTTACGCCGCCGGCGTACATACAGGTGTCCATTTGATTGGCATAAGAGCGCAGCTCTATCCATTCCACCTTCAGCGATAGCCCTGATTTCGCCGGTTGATCAGCCAATAACATCGCACCGGCACCATCGGACAGCATCCAGCGCAAGAAAACACCATCAAATGCCAGCTCTGGGCGCGCTTCCATGTCCGCAGCACGGGCGTCGTATTCCGCCTCAAACTGCTCAGAGCGCATGAAACTGGATGACAATTCCGAACCGGTGGCAACAGCGGTACTCGCCTGTCCAGACAACACCGACATATAGGCATAGCGCAAGGACGCCACGCCAGCACAACAAATACCAGACAACGACACCACTTCACAATTGGCGCTATCGGGCAGTTCACCATGCACCATCACGCCATGACCGGGTGCCAATTGATCTGGCGAGGTAGTTCCACAAGCCAGTACATCTATATCTTGAAGACTGAAATCGTCTCCTTGCAATGCAGCAACGGCCAGGGCGGTTAATTCCGCATTACTGGTAGTGAGCTCTCGCGTCTGCGGATCAAGCGCGTAATAACGTTGCTTAATGCCATTTTTGGATAAAACCAAACGGCGTTCGCGTGATGCTTGATCACCGATTTGCCCCAACACCGACTCCATTTGATCGCTGCTGACAGGCTCATTCGGCAACACCGAAGCCGAGCGCCGAATATAAACGTTGTTCATGCCAGATTCCCCATTCTGTGCGTTCCCGAGCCGGATGGCTGTTCCAGTTTTTGCTGGATTGTTGTTGCTGTTTTGGGAGCGAGTTTAAAGAAAATTGCTCGCAACAGCATGGACAGGGGAACCACAGTACAGATCAAGGTCAGCAAGAACACGATGTAGAGAACTAAAACCGGTCGGCGTTGCCATGCACCGGGCGGCCCCATGGCGCGCAATAATTTGCCCCAAATACGGAAACTGCGCTTGGCGATTTTCTCACTTGCAGCCAAACCAGGATCAACCGACACGGCCTGTAAACCTTGCAACATCGGTGCATCGCCCAGCCAATCTGCTTGACTAACAGCAGCCTGAATCGCTTGGCCAAACCGATCTGTTGCGGAAATCTGCTGTGGCGTTAGACCGGCTGGCGGGAAGAACCAAAATGCTTGTTTGCGGCCGGTCAAAACCCAGCGCGGTGTCGTCACAAAGGTATACATAGCGGGGCTAGGGTCGGTCAGCGCGACGTGATCCAATAAACGCGCCCCAGCATCTTCTAGCAGTTGACTCATATCCACATGCGCCTGTACCCACATATTGCGGCACGCAGTGATGCTGATTACCGGCTTACCTCGCAGCAGCGCTTTGCCTTTTTGCGACTGCAAAAACGCGGTGATGGCTGGCGGTGGTGACAAAAACCAGACTGGGTAGCCGATCACAACAAGATCAAACTCGCCTGCGACAGACCAATCTGCCAGCGGCGGCGGCGTCAAAGCTGCGGTTTCCGCGAAGCTGTCCATGAACTGCCAAAACGGCCATGGAAATGGGAATGGCGCCTGCAAGTCCACGCGCAAACGCTCCACGCTGTGCCCGGCATCTTGTAGCGGCTGCAAGATCTGATCCATGACGGCTAACAATTGGCCCGATTGACTAAATTCCACCGATAAGATCCGGCGGACACACGATAGCTTTGAACTCATGGCACGGTGAGCATTGGACAAAAAAATCGATTTTACACGTGCCCAAACTCTTCGCCAGGCGCTTTTTCCGCGTTAGTATGAGTTCCTGATTGTTGTTGCAGGAGTCGCCCACTATGAAACTGATATTCAGCCTTGTATTGCTCGCCTTAAGTTTCGCCCCGGCAAGCCACGCCTTAAGCCCAGCGGAACAATATCAAGCTGAACAAATCGTCAATGGCGGCCCCAGCAGCCTGCGCAATGTCGCCAAGTCCATATATAACGGCGGTGGCTCCCAAGAGCTATTGGATATGCTGGCTGAGAAGCTGTTACAGAACTTAGGCCAAGGTGGGAATACCTATAGTGATGCCTTGGCTTGGAGCTGTAAGGCGCTGGGAAACTCCGGGGTCAATCGTTATGCAGAAACACTGCAAATAGCGGCTGCATCCAAACAATCACATAAGAAAATGCGCAAGCATTGCGACAAATCATCTGACATGTTGGGCAAACCTTCCGGACCGCAGTACAAACAAGGCATGGCGAAGCTGGATGCACAGAGTTCATCTTCATCATCCGCCGCCGCACCACGACCCGCTGCTGCGACCGGCTCAATTAAAGATGTAAAAGTCGGCATGTCGCAAGCCGAGGCGCTGTCTATTGCCGGAACGGCAACCTCAAATAACAGCCATATCACCGGCAAGAGTTTCATCCCATTCAACTTCAAAGGCGGCGATACTCACCGCTTTATTGGCCACTACAAAGGGCAGGGCCGCATTGTTTATTCCAATGACAATCGCTACAGCAATCAAATGCGTGTCTTGGAAGTGCAACTTGACCCTGCCGAAAGTGGTTTCCCCTAACCTGAGATCCAGATCGCTGAAAATTCAGCGCGCTTATGCACTATCAACTCCGAAACAATGATGGCAGCCATTCCATCTGGACCCCTGGCAAAGTCGTCTGTGTAGCGAAAAACTACGCAGATCATGCTGCCGAAATGCAGTCCAAAGTACCGGCACAGCCCACGTTTTTCGTGAAGCCCAATACCAGCTTGTGTGATTTCAGCGGCCCTTTGCAGCTGCCACGCGACCGCGGCAACGTGCATCATGAAATCGAGCTGGGCTTGGTGATTGGCCAGCGCATTAGCCGGCCTGATCGTATACCCGTTAACGCAATTGCCGGCGTCATACTCGCCATCGACGTGACCTTGCGTGATTTACAAACCCAATTACGAGAGCAAGGCTACCCCTGGGATGCGAGCAAGGGCTTTGCCAATGCCTGCCCCATCACGCCGATGCTGACTTTGCAGGACCTGCCAGACCCCCAGCACATCGACATCAGTTTAGAAGTCAACGGAAACCTGCGTCAGCAGGGCAATACCGAGCAAATGGTGTTCAAAATCGATAGGTTGTTGGCGGATGCCGCCGAGATTTTTGTTTTGGAACCTGGTGACATTTTGCTGACAGGTACACCGGTTGGGGTGGGACCATTGATGCCAGGGGATCAGTACGTTGGCATGTTGGATAAGCATCGCTTTAGCGGTCGAGTCGCCGCATGACGCCATCAAGCTGCATAGGGGAAGTCTTAGATTATGACCCTACGCGTGGTTACGGGCGCATTTCAGATTCGGGAGATGTCTACTACTTTGTGCATTTTCGCGACTTGATCGCGACTGAATCGCTGGAGAAAGGCCAAAACGTAGAATTTGAGGCCGTTCTAAGCCGCAAAGGCAATATCGCTCGTAAGGTCCGCATCGTATGAGTGGCTTAAAGCTAGCCGTATTAACCATTTCCGATAGCCGCGACTTAAGCAATGATGCGTCCGGCGACTATTTGTCTGATGCGCTAAGGCAAAGCGGTCACAGCTTGGCCGCACGGGCTTTAGTCAAGGACGATATTTATCAAATTCGCGCGCTAGTCTCCGCCTGGATAGCGGATCCAAAGATAGAAGGCGTTATTACCAGCGGCGGAACCGGTATTACTGGCCGCGATGGCACGCCGGAGGCCATTGCCCCCTTGCTGGATAAAAGCCTGGACGGTTTCGGCGAGTTGTTTCGCATGTTGTCTTATGACGATATCGGTGCATCGACCATTCAATCCCGCGCCTTGGCCGGAGTGGCGAACGGCAGTCTGATTTTCTGCCTGCCGGGCTCTACCGGGGCGGTCAAACTGGGCTGGGACAAAATCCTGGCCACTCAGCTGGATATCAAAACCCGGCCCTGTAATTTCGCCATGCTCGTTCCCAGACTCAAGGAAACATGATGCGCCAAACCAAAATCGTTGCCACGCTGGGCCCTGCGTCTGACCAGCCGGGTGTTTTGCAGCAGCTCATTCGCGCCGGTGTGGACGTGGTTCGCCTCAATTTCAGTCACGGCACGGCGGAAGATCACACCGCGAGGGTGAAAGCGGTACGTAAAGCCGCGGCAGCGGAAGGCCGTGATGTTGGCATTCTCGCCGATTTGCAGGGCCCAAAAATTCGCGTCGAATGTTTTACCGATGGCCCCATAGAATTGGTAAATGGTGCGCCCTTCGTACTTGATACCGCACACCCCAGCGATGCTGGCACCAGCGAGCGCGTCGGCGTCAGTTATCAAGCATTGCCCAAAGATGTGAAATCCGGCGACTTGCTGTTACTCAATGATGGCTTGTTACGCCTTGGCGTTGAGAAGGTTGTAGGCACGGCTGTGCATTGCATCGTTGAGCAGGGCGGCACTTTGTCCGATCGCAAAGGCTTGAATAAATTGGGTGGCGGGTTGTCAGCAGCCGCACTGACTGAAAAAGACCGCGCTGACCTTAAAACGGCCGTTGAGTTGGGCGTTGATTTACTAGCAATCTCGTTTCCTCGCTCCGGCGATGACATGAAGAAAGCCCGATGGCTGGCCGAAGCCGCCGGTGGCCACCCGCAAATGGTGGCCAAAATCGAGCGCGCCGAAGCAGTCGATAATCTCGCTGAGATTATGCAAGAGTCCGATGCAGTCATGGTCGCGCGCGGTGATTTGGGCGTCGAAATCGGCGAACCGGCGCTTCCTGGCGTACAAAAATCTATCATTCGTCAGGCCCGCGAAAATAACCGACTGGTCATTACGGCCACGCAAATGATGGAGTCCATGATCGTCAACCCGATTCCAACACGGGCGGAAGTCTTGGATATTGCCAATGCCGTCATGGACGGAACAGACGCGGTGATGCTGTCGGCAGAAACCGCTGCCGGCAAGTACCCCGTTAAAACCGTCGAAGCTATGGCGCGTATTTGCGTGGGCGCGGAACGTTACGATCCACCGAATCGCTCAGTCGAAGCACTAGGTCGGCATTTTGAACGCATCGACGAAGCCATTGCCATGAGTGCGGTCTACACCGCCCGGCATACTCGGGCTCAAGCCATCATTGCGCTCACCGAATCCGGCATGACGGCGATATGGATGTCTCGCATGGATACCTGTATTCCCATTTTTGCCCTTACTCAGCATGAATCCACTCGCCGTCGTATGGCTTTGGTGCGGGGTGTCTACCCTATAGATTTCAATCCATCGAACCTGGATGGTGTCACCGCCAGCAGGGAATCGGTAGCGCGACTCAAAGAACTGGGCTTCCTCGGCAAAGGTGACCGAGTGTTGATCACCAAGGGTGATTTCTCTGGCCCCGGAGGAACAAACTCGATGAAAGTACTCAATATTCTTGATTAACCAACGGGCTAAAAGGCACTTTGTACGGCACCTGCTAATATTTTGTGCAGACAACAGCAGCGGCGCTGCAAGTCCTAAAGCCACAAGTGTCCGGTAAAAGCGCAGGCCTCGCTTGATTTGGTTGCAATGCAACATACGCTGGCGTATGTGGTACAATTTCGCCGTTTTTTGCCCCGGATCGGAGTCGAAATGATTCATCTTGTGGGCATGGCCTGTTCATATCCTTTGGCTATGAACTCTTGTCAGATTCAGGCTGCACACGTCAGCCAAACAGGGAGCATGAAATGACTGTCGAACGCGATGTCATGGAATTTGATGTGCTGATCGTCGGTGCAGGCCCCGCGGGCTTGGCCACTGCGATTCGGATGAAGCAGCTGGATCCAGAACGTAATGTTTGCGTATTAGAAAAGGGCCCCATCGTAGGTGCTCACAGCCTCGCTGGCGCCGTGATCGAACCGGAAGCACTGGACAAACTACTGCCCAATTGGAAAGACAATCCACCGGAAGTGTGTGTCCCCGTCGCCAAAGACGAAGTGCATATGATGACCAAAACGGGCAGCTTCAAATTCCCTATTGTGCCGCCGCAGATGAACAATCACGGCAATTACATCGTCTCCTTGGGCGCGCTAACAGCCAAAATGGCCGAAGCCGCTGAAGAATTGGGTGTAGAAATTTATCCCGGCTTCCCCGCACGCGAACCGCTGTACAACGAAGCTGGTGAAGTCATGGGTGTACGCACCGGTGATATGGGCGTTGATTTGCAAGGCAATCCCAAGGATTCCTTTACCCCCGGCATGGATCTCCACGCCAAGGTGACGGTTTTTGCAGAAGGTTGCCGCGGCTCTTGCTCCAAAGAACTCATCAAAAAATTCGAGCTGGATAAAGATGCCGATCCGCAAACTTACGGTATCGGTATTAAAGAACTGTGGTCGGTACCAGCAGGGCAGTGCCAGCCCGGTTTGGTCATGCACACCATGGGCTGGCCGTTAGATTCCAAAACTTACGGTGGTAGCTTCGTTTATCACCTGGAAGACAATCGCATTGCCATCGGTTTTGTGATTGGCTTGGATTACCAAGATCCCGATTTGGAGCCTTTCGAAAAATTCCAAGAATTCAAAAACCACCCGATGATCAAATCGGTACTGGAAGGTGGCGAAATTGTGTCCTACGGCGCTCGCGCCATCGTAGAAGGCGGATGGCAATCTTTGCCGACGATGAACATGCCTGGCGCTTTGTTAATTGGCGATGCCGCAGGCACTTTGAATGTTCCTAAGATCAAAGGCGTACATCAAGCGCTGAAATCGGGCATGGAAGCTGCTGAACATTTGTTCAAAGAGAACAAAACCGAAGGTTATGACGCTCGCATTCGCCAAGGCGAAGTGGGCAAAGAGCTGAAGAAAGTCCGGAACTTGCGTCCATCCTTCCATTTCGGTTTATGGATTGCCTTGATTATTTCCGGCTTAGAAACCATCACCATGGGCTTGCTGCCTTGGACTCTGAAAAATCATGCCGATCACTCGGCCATGAAGAAACGGGACCCTAACAAGCCAAAACCGCAGAAAACCGAACGTAGCCTCCCGCCACGGGATCGCTTATCTGCCGTGTACTTTGCAGCTACAGAGCACGATGAAGATCAGCCCATACATTTGCATGTCGCCGATACCGACATTTGTATCAACCAGTGCGCTGAAGAATACGGCAACCCGTGTACCCGTTTCTGCCCAGCAGGGGTATATGAAATGGTCGATGACGATGAAGGCAAACGTTTGCAGATCAATGCCGCCAACTGCGTGCATTGCAAAACCTGCGATATCAAAGATCCATATCAGATCATTAACTGGGTCACACCAGAGGGTGGATCTGGGCCGAATTATCAGTTGATGTAAGACTTGGTATAGGCGTAATTCGCCCGTACCCGTATGATTCCGGGTTCGGGCAAAAATTTGGGCCGGTCAATCCGGCAATTTGGAGTAATTAAATGAAAGCACTTGTACCCATCAAGCGCGTTGTGGACTACAACGTCCGTATTCGCGTTAAGAGTGATGGCACCGGCGTTGATTTGAACGGCGTCAAAATGAGCGTTAACCCCTTCGATGAAATTGCCAACGAAGCCGCTCTACAGCTGAAAGAAGCTGGCGCGATCACGGAAGTGGTTGTCGTCACCATCGGCACCGCAAAAGCAGAAGATCAACTGCGTTCCGAATTGGCTCGCGGCGCTGACCGTGGCATACACGTGGTCACTGACGAAGAAGTGCAACCGCTGCAAGCGGCTCGCATTTTGGCTGAATTGGTCAAGCGCGAAAATGCCGACCTGGTCATTGCCGGCAAGCAAGCGATTGATGACGACGCCAACCAAACGCCGCAAATGCTGGCAACGCTGCTGGATTGGCCACAAGCCACTTTCGCCTCCGATATTAAAATCGACGGCGGCAAAGCAACCGTAGCGCGTGAAGTCGACGCCGGCAGCGAAACCCTAGAAGTGGATTTGCCAGCGGTAATCTCCGCTGACCTGCGCTTGAACGAGCCGCGCTTCATCAAGCTGCCGGACATCATGAAAGCCAAGCGCAAGCCGATGGAAAAGCTGGAATTGTCCGAATTCGATATCGATGTTCCCACCTTGGAAACCGTGTCCACCTCCAACCCGCCTGCGCGTGAGCCTGGCCGTATGGTTAAGAGCGTAGAAGAACTGGTTGCCGCACTGAAAGATAAAGGACTGGTGTAATCATGGCTAAAATTCTGATTATCGCCGAAACAAACGGCACCGAACTGCATCCCACCACCGGTAAAGCTGTCACTTGTGCCGTGCAAATTGGTGGCGACATCGACGTTGCTGTCTTCACCACCGAGCAAGGCCCTGCAGCAGTAGCTGCTGGCCAAATCGAAGGTGTCAGCAAAGTACTGCAAATCAACCACGCCGAGAACGGAGCTATCCGCGCGGCCACGTTGGCTCCGCA
This sequence comes from Oceanococcus sp., assembly GCA_051252075.1. Classification (GTDB taxonomy): domain Bacteria; phylum Pseudomonadota; class Gammaproteobacteria; order Nevskiales; family Oceanococcaceae; genus Oceanococcus. The sequence goes on from JBPOFU010000001.1 coordinate 148,953, forward strand.
GGTTGTCGCATTGGCTGCGGGTTACACCCACATCCTGGCGGCTAACACCACCACCGGCAAAGACATCATGCCGCGGGTTGCTGCTTTGTTGAGCGTTCCGCAAGTGACCGACATCATGGCGGTTCATGGTGAACGCGAATTTGATCGCCCCATATACGCAGGCAACGCAGTAACACGGGTTAAAGCCGGCGGCGATCACGTCATTATCGGTACTGTACGAACGGCATCCTTCTCCACCGCGATTGATGGCAATAGCGCCGCTGTAGAAGCAGCTGATGTCAGCGTGGAATTGCCGAGTCATACCCGTTTGGTCGGTCAAGAAACCGGCGGCGGCGATCGCCCTGACCTGCAAACCGCCACCAAAGTGGTTTCTGGTGGTCGTGGTGTTGGCTCGGGCGAAAACTTCTCGGTGATCTTTTCCTTGGCCGACAAGCTGGGTGCTGGCTGTGGCGCATCTCGAGCCGCAGTTGACTCCGGTTTCGTGCCCAACGACATGCAGGTCGGTCAAACCGGCAAAATCATCGCTCCTGAACTGTACGTTGCAATCGGTATTTCTGGTGCGATTCAGCATTTAGCAGGCATTAAAGATGCTGGCACCATCGTTGCGATCAACACCGATGAAAATGCGCCGATCTTTGAAGTTGCTGACTTCGGATTAGTCGGCGACCTGTTCAAGGTTTGCCCTGAACTCGAAGCCGCGCTGTAGTTCTAGCTTAGACAAGGGCCTGTTAACGCTATAAGGGATCGCCAAGTTGTTGCCAAAAAGGCGGCAAAACAAGGCGCGATGAGTGAGGTTTGGTTTATCCAAATGAACGAACAGCAACGCCGGTTGGCCGCCTTTCTGGCACAACCCGAAGGGACGGGGCCATTTTCCCGCAATCCTGCGTTGCTGTTCGCTAATGTGGAATGACCACACTGCGCTCACAGCGCCTGGCTTTACGAAAAAATGGCTACCGTCGTGGTGATTCTTCATAGTGTTAACTGGCCCGCACGCCCACGGCATCTTTTAGGTGCTGTGGGCTTTTTTTTGGCGGCAATCAAAGTAACGGCAACAGGCCCTAAACTGATTCAATGAACGGAAAACTCATAGCTGGCACCCTCGGCTTGTTGATGGGGGGCATCGTCGGCGGCCTGCTAGGTCTCATAATCGGACACTGGTTCGATAAGACTGTGCGGCTCATACGCCCACCGGAAGCTGGCAAACAACAAGCCATCGTCGAAAAATGTTTCGAGTTGATGGGCGCCGTTTGCAAAGCCGATGGTCATGTCTCTCCGGAAGAAATCAGTGCCGCCGAACAAATCATGGCGCGCTTACGCTTACAGGCCGATGCCCGGCAGGCGGCGATAGCCGCATTTAACCGGGGTAAGACCGAAGGCTATGACGTCAATCAAGCCAGTGCGCAACTGAAGCAATTGTGTGGTGGTCGCATACTCTGGCTACGCCTGTGCCTAGAAATCCTTTTATCGGGCGCAGCAGCTGACGGCAAACTGGATGACGCTGAACGGCAGATGCTGATACAGATCGCGGGCGGATTGGGAATTCCAACAGCTGAATTCGAACAAATGCTCGCGCTGATGACCGGCGGCTTTGGAAATTATCAAGCAGGGGCCGCTGGCGCAGGCGGCTTTCAGCGACCGCAGAAGGACAATCTGTCGGAAGCATACAAAGTCTTGGGCGTTTCTCAGGACGTCAGCGATGGAGAGGCTAAGAAAGCCTATCGCCGATTAATGAGCAAACATCACCCAGATAAATTGGCCGCACGTGAAATGCCCGATGCTATGCGCCAACAAGCCGAAGAGCAGGTGCGGCGTATCCGCGCAGCTTGGGACGCCGTCGCCGCGGCGCGCGGCCTGTGATTTGCATAGCGACCGTTGGTCCCTGACTGCATCGCCACTACGCGGGTATCTCCTCATTCATGCCCGCAAACTGTTATGATTTTCAGTGGTCTATCCATTCCCCTAGAACCGGAATCATTGCTGTGAAACGAATTCTTAGTGCCTTGTTGCTGATCTGTTCGGCATCGGCCATTGCCGATAATCTTGAAGATGGCCAACGTGCGCTCAACGCTGGCAATTACAAACAAGCCATAAACGACCTGAATAAGTATTTGGATCGTAATCCGCAGAATGCCGAGGCCTTATTCAATAAGGGCTTAGCATTGGTCATGCTGGAACAAGATGACGAAGCCATTCGGGTCTTTTCCGATTTAGCGCGGGATTTCCCCGAGCTGCCAGAGCCGTATAACAATTTGGCGGTCTTATATGCCCGCGCTGGTCGTTACGAAGAAGCGCGCGACGCTCTGGAGTCGGCGCTGGTCACCCATCCTAGCTACGCCACCGCCCATGAAAACCTGGGTGATATCTACGCAGCTTTAGCCAATGCCGCTTACAACCGCGCAATTGTGTTGGACAAAGGCAATGGAGCCATCCGAGACAAACAAGCTTTGGTCGCGCAGCTCATTAATCTGGAAAGCGCCGCGCTTCCTCCGGTGCAAGTGGCTGCGAGCCAATCCGCTGCTGCCCCCCAGCAGTCGGTACGGGTTCCTGTCACGCGGACTCCTGTCCCGAAAGCACCTGCGGTACTCCCTCCAGCGAACACCGCCGTATCAGCCGCTGCTGCCACTCGGCCAGTTGCCGCACCTGTGGCACAGGCCGCCGCGCCTCAAACGCAGCCAGCTCAAGCCGCAGCTGCTGACAGCTACGATATTCCGCAGACGTTTAGCACCGAACCCGTTCTGGAAAGTGCCCCAGCGCAGGCGGCGGGTCGCTCTGTAATTTCGGCCGCGGATAAGCAAGCCTTACTCGCACGGGTTGAAAAATGGCGGGCCACTTGGTCAGCGAAAGACCCAGATGGCTACTTAAGCAATTACAGCCCCAATTTTGCCCCAGCAACCGGGGTCAGCCGAGAAACTTGGGACTCACAGCGTCGCACGCGCGTCGTGCGTCCGCGATCCATATTGATCCAAGTGCTAAACCCCAAAGTACTTAGTGGATCGAATGGGCAAGCTCAGGTGGAATTCGTACAAATTTACGAATCCAATACCTACTCAGATCAGGTGCGTAAGCGCTTGGTTATGGAGCGGGTTGGTGGTCAATGGTTGATCATCAAGGAAAGCGTCATTGGCTAAAGCGCCAAGCTTATTACGGCGGTTCTTTGCTCACACTCTAATAACCGCAGCTTGCTCCATTGGCGCAAGCGCGGCTATGGCAGCACCATTGTTTGCTGATCCTGAAGTCTTGGTTCAATCACCACCTGACTTTTGGATAAACCAGGCTTTGCGTGGCGAATCATTCGAAGCTTCGGCACAACTGTCTACGAATGGCCTTCGCTGGTCATCTGCTACCCCCACGGCGCAAACCATGGGCCTGCAACCCGATAGCATTTTGCAGCTGGATGCCGAAGTAAAACATGTGTTGCTCGCTGATCTAAGCGAGCACAAGGTGTATTTGCTAGAAAATGGCTCGCGTTTGCGCGTTCTACGCCAAATGTATGGCTCTATAGGCAAAAACGGTAGCGGCAAGCAGCTACAAGACGATGGTCGCACGCCGTTGGGCATATACACCGTAACCCGCACGATTTCGGATTCAAATCTACCCGAGTTGTACGGCAGTGGTGCGTTCCCGGTGGATTATCCTAATGCTTGGGATCGCTGGCATCAGCGAACCGGCTACGGTATTTGGTTGCATGGCGTTCCGCGTGAAAAATTTTCACGTGCGCCGCTCTCTAGCGAAGGCTGTGTATCCGTCGCCAATGAGGATCTCGACAGTTTGAAATCCTTTGTCGTACCCGGAAATACGCGTGTTGTATTCAGCGATAAGGTGAACTGGTTAGAAACCAGTGCACTGGCGAGTCAGCGTCAGGCATTTTTCAAGCGATTAGAGGCGTGGAAAATGGCTTGGGCTGAATTGGATACCGAGCAATATTTAAGCTTTTACGCCGGAAACTTTGTCACACCGAATATGTCACGTGAACAGTTCGTTTCGCATAAACGGACGGTCAATGCGAGCAAGCGCTATATTGAGGTCAAATTGGATAATTTGAATATGTTCAATTATCCGGATGGCAACAATATACGCTTGGTTGAGTTTGTTCAGCATTACCGCAGCAATAACCACAATTCTGTCGATCATAAACAACAGTTCTGGCAACAGGCTGACGATGGACAATGGTATATCTTGCGCGAAGCCACGATTTAGGGCCTCAGCTCACTTTTTCGGGATATAAAGGTCCGTCAACGTTCCTGCAGCCGCTTCCGCAGCCATACCCACAGATTCAGAAAGGGTGGGGTGAGCGTGAATAGTCAGCCCAATATCGTGCGCATCGGCACCAAACTCCACCGCTAATGCCATTTCCGCCATCAATTCACCGGCGTTAGGACCAACAGCACCACCACCCAATAAACGGCCGCTGTCTTTGTCGAACAGGAGTTTGGTCAAACCATCCTGATATCCCATACCCAAAGAGCGTCCATTGGCAGCCCAAGGAAACGCAGCCTTATCGTAATTTATACCGTCTTTTTTGGCCTGATCTTCAGTTAATCCGACCCAAGCCACTTCTGGGTCGGTGTACACAACAGAGGGTATACAGCGGGCATCGAAAGCTACTTTATGACCTGCAATCGCTTCTGCAGCAACTTTTGCCTCATGGGTCGCTTTATGCGCCAACATGGGCTGACCGGCGACATCACCGATGGCGAAAATATGCGGCACGTTACTGCGCATCTGCTCGTCCACAGCAATAAAGCCACGCTCATCAACAGCAACACCCGCCGCATCGGCTGCAACCGCATGGCCATTGGGGCTGCGTCCAACAGCTACCAATACGCGTCCATACACCTGAGGCTCTGGCGCATTGTCACCCTCAAATTCCACTCTTAAGCCTTCACCATCTGGCTTAACCGCACTGACTTTGGTCGATAGCCAAATATTGTCCAAACGGACTTTCATACGTTTGTTCAAAGGACGCAGCAAATCGGCATCACAACCAGGAATGAGCGTAGGGCTGAGTTCAACAACATCCACTGAACTTCCTAAAACGGCATAAACATTGGCCATTTCTAAGCCGATGATGCCACCACCCACAACCAGCATGCGGCCTGGAATATCGGCCAGCTGCAAAGCACCTGTGGAATCAATCAGTCGATCGTCATCCCAAGGCAGATTGGGCAAATGCACCGGTTTAGAACCAACGGCAATGATCGCGTTGGCAAAGCTGATGTTGCGCTCTTCACCCTCGGCCGTAATGACCTGCAACTTGTGGGAATCCTTAAATTGCGCTTCACCGTGCACAACTTCTACTTTGCGCTGCTTGGCTAATGCAACCAAGCCACCAGTGAGTTTGTCGACCACAGACTGCTTAAATCCACGCAGCTTAGCCAAGTCAATTTGTGGAGCGCCAAAGCTCACCCCGTGTTCTTCCATCGCGGCAGCTTCATCAATAATGTGAGCGCTGTGCAATAAAGCTTTGGAAGGTATACAACCAACATTCAAACACACGCCACCCAAGGAGGAGTATTTTTCCACCAATACGGTTTTGAGGCCCAAATCCGCCGCACGAAATGCTGCGGTATAGCCGCCAGGCCCCGCACCAATTACAAGCACATCGCAGTCATAGCCTGCAGGTTTATCAGCAAGCTTGGCTTGAGCATCCGTATTTTCTGTAGCCGCTGGACGGTCGACCTTGGAATCCGTCACCTTAGCCTGATCACTAACTTCAATATGGGCAATGATGTCGCCTTGAACGACCTTGTCACCTACTTTGACTAAGACCTCACCCAAGCGGCCCGCCAACGGCGCTGGCACCTCCATGGTGGCCTTGTCAGATTCCAACACGATGAGCGGAGCTTCCGCCTCGACAACATCACCAGCCTCAACCAAAACCTCAATAATTTCGACTGCATCGAAACCACCAATGTCCGGAACACGGATTTGCTGAGTCATAGCGCCCCCCAAAACACCTCAAACCAAAAACCGGGGTGCATTAAGCACCCCGGGTCAGATTTCTAACGCGTTGCGCGTTTCTTAACCTTATTTGGTGCGAAATCTTTCTCATCGAAGGACACTGTAAAGTCGTTCGGTTTGTCTTCGTTAACCATAGCGGTTGCAAAATACACGCGTGACTGCAGGTCATAAATAACTTCAGGCACGGTACTGCAACTGAGCATAGTCGGCAGACAAATCAAGTGCCCTTCTTGGAACTTATAAAATTCATCACGATGATCGTAGTTGTCGACCATAGTAGCCGTCCAAGTATCTTCGTCGAAGTAAATCATCTTCTTCTTAAAGGTGTGACGAACTTCTGGCTTGTTGTTGGCTTCAACTACCCACATACGATGAATTTCATAACGCGGCAAATCTTGGTTGATATGCAAAGGTTGCAAGATTTCTGAGTACTTCACCTTGTTGGAGTTGATAGGCACACTGTTATAAGAAGTGATCATTGGCTTACGGCCAAGCAACTTCCAATTGAAGCGATCCAACTTCCCGTTGAGCATGTCGACTTGATCATAATATTGCTGACCATCGGTGCCTTCATACGGGTTGTCGTAACCTACAGAAGGTGCACGACGGATGCGACGCAAGCCGGGGTTGTACAGCCAAGCGGAACGGTAATCTGCATGCTCCCAAGCCAATAGCAATTGACCTGCCATACGTGGCGGTGCTTTGGTTTCTGAGAGGTACCACAAGAAGATGTCATCCGGCCCATTCATGCTGCCCGGCTTTTCCAAATTGGCATAGTTGAATTTAACTTCCTCTACAATTTTGGTCAGCTGAAAACTGCCGTCACCCTGCACAATGGCTTGGTTGTTGAAACGCACCGCGTTGTCGCCACGCCACTTCAGGCGATGGTTCCAATACGGATGAGCCCCCGTGCTGGGAATTGGGAATGGAAAACCTAGAGTTGTACCGCGAATTTTGTCGGGGTCACCGCCGTCAAGAGAGGCAGACGTCGCATTTTTAATACTGGCCTCATATATTGCTTTTGGCCAAGCCGCATCTCTATGGGACGGATACACCTTCATTTTGTAGGTGTCATATCGCTGCAGCAGCCGTTTATGTCCCTCTGACAACAATTCAGCGTATTGGGCCATATTGGCTTTGGTAATGACAAACAAAGGCTTTTCGTCTGCATAACGATCCTTCGCCCAGGTCGCTTCTTTGACTAACTTATCGCCATGCGGTGTGTACGGCGTCCATTTCGGCACCTTGCCATCATCCGTGGCTTTGCGTATCGCGCCCAATGGTGTGAGCTCGGTACCTTCGATACCAAGTTTGGCGGCCTCTTCTGGCGCGACTTTCGCGTGGGCGGTAAAGCCGACCAGCACTAGGCTGGCGAGCAACCCTGTCAAAATTCGCATGCTGTACTCCTCAAATGAATTTTAATAATGATGTATTGGAAAATGCGGTCAACGATGCACCAAATTGAGGTGCAAGTCCATAAGTCTTGGCTTTATAAACACAAACGCCGAATATCGCTAAGCAGTTGCGCGACGTAAACGGAAAAGCGAGCCGCTGCCGCACCGTCAATCACTCGATGATCGTAGGACAGCGATAAGGGCAGCATGGTTCGGGGTTGGAATGCTTGACCGTCCCAAACCGCTTCGGTTTTCGCTCTAGACACGCCCAAAATCGCGACTTCTGGCGCATTGACGATAGGGGTAAAATGGGAACCACCAATGCCACCTAAACTGGATATGGAAAAGCAGCCGCCTTGCATGTCTGCCGGTGATAATTTTCCGTCACGCGCTTTGGCTGCCAGTTCGCCCGCTTCCACAGCCAATTCGCTGACTGTTTTTTGCCACACATCACGAATCACCGGCACGACTAAACCTTGCGGTGTGTCCGCAGCAAACCCTATATTGCAATAGCCTTTCATGATGAGTGATGCGCCGTCAGGCGATAAAGAACTATTGAATTCCGGCTGATTCTTTAGCGCGAGAGCAATGGTCTTGATAACAAAAGGTAGCAAAGTTAGCTTGGTGCCGCCTGGAACTGACTCTGCCTTGCGGAAGGCTTCCAGTTCTGTGATATCCGCCGATTCAAATTGGGTAACGTGGGGAACCACCACCCAGTTACGATGTAGGTTAGCCGCTGAAAGTTTGCGTATGCGTGGCAGTTCTTTGCTTTCTATGTCACCAAATTTGCTGAAATCCACCGCAGGCATGCTAGGCAAGGCGGTGGTGCCAACACCAACAGGTGATGTTGACTGCAGCGCTGTTTTTACGAACTGCTGCAAATCTTCTTTCAGGATTCGACCTTTCGAACCGCTGCCAGAAACCTGCAGCAAATCGACTCCGAGTTCTCGTGCCAATAGACGTATAGAAGGACTGGCGTGCGGCAGACTGCTTTTATCTGTCGATACTACGGGAGGTGGTGGGGGAGGCGGGGCAGCGGCTTTTACTTTGGATTCTTCTGCCGCTGCAGTCGGCGCCTCGATAGACGGCTCTTCAGACACGGTCGGCTTTTTTTGCTCTGCTACGGCAGGCGCCGCGTCTTGTTCGGCTATTTCCAGTTCGCCAATCACATCGCCTTGAGCTATTTTGTCACCGACTTTAACGGTGAATGACGTCAGGCGCCCACTGGCTGGACATGGCACTTCCATAGTCGCCTTATCCGATTCCAAGACCAGCAAAGATTGCTCGGCCTGAATATCGTCACCTTCCGCGACCAGAACTTCTATAACTTCAACCGCGTCGAAGTCACCAATATCTGGCACTTTAATTTGTGTGCTCATGATTTAGACCTCCGTCGGATTGGGCTTATCTGCACGAATGCCGTACCGCGTCATGACTTCGGCAAGCTGAGCTTTTTCGAACTTGCCCTGTTCAGCCAAAGCGCTCAATGCGCTTAAAACTATCCAGTTTCTATCCACTTCAAAGAAGTGCCGTAAATTCTCACGCGTGTCAGACCGACCATAGCCGTCAGTACCCAAGCAATGGTAAGGCGCTGAAACCCAAGGGCGAATAAATTCGGCATAGGTGCGTTGATAATCGGTCGCAGCAATAACCGGCCCATCGTGGCCGTCTAAACATTGCTCGACATAGCTTTTCTGCGCAGGCTCAGTTGGATTCAAACGGTTGCGACGCTCAGTCGCTTGGCCGTCTCGCATCAATTCCGTCAGGCTTGGGGTCGCCCAGATATCACAGCTGACATCCCAATCATTTTTCAACATCTCCGCCGCGTGTAAAACCTCACGTAGGATCGCCCCACAGCCCAGCAGTCGCACGTGCTTGTCGGATGGCTTATCCGCCCCAGAGAACAAGTACATGCCTTTCATAATGCCTTGCTCGGCACCTTCTGGCATCGCGGGATGTTGGTAGTTTTCGTTTTCCAGCGTCAGGTAGTAATAGTGATCCTGATTTTCGGCGTACATTAAACGCATACCTTCGTGCACGATTACGGCAATTTCGTAAGCAAAGGATGCGTCGTAGGATCTGCAGTTGGGAATAGTTGAAGCTAGCACCTGACTGTGGCCGTCCTCATGCTGCAAGCCTTCGCCATTCAAAGTCGTGCGACCTGCTGTACCTCCAAGCAAGAACCCACGTGCCCGCATATCACCCGCAGCCCAAGCCAAATCACCGATACGCTGAAACCCGAACATGGAATAGAAGACGTAAAAAGGAATCAGTGGGGTGTCATGATTGGAATAGGCAGTCGCAGCAGCGACCCAGGACGACATGGCACCGGCTTCGGTGATACCTTCTTCCAGCACTTGGCCTTTCACATCCTCACGATAAAACGCGAGCTGTTCAGAATCTTCGGGTTTGTATTTTTGCCCTACAACGGAATAGATGCCGAGTTGACGGAACATACCTTCCATACCAAAGGTGCGCGCTTCATCCGGAACGATTGGCACTACTCTTTGGCCTATATTTTTGTCCCGCAACAATGTTTGTAGCAGTTGAACAAAGGCCATAGTTGTGGAAATGCTACGCTCGCCCGTGCCTTCCAATTGCCGTTTAAAGGTTTCTAAGGGAGGTATCTCTAACGGTTCGCAACGTGTCTTACGAGCAGGCAAATCTCCACCAAGCAGCTTCCTGCGCTCACGCAAATATTCCAGTTCTTCGGAATCTTCCGCCGGTTTATAAAACGGCGTATCCGCAATTTGCTCATCAGAAATCGGGATTTGGAAACGGTCACGAAATTCCTTGAGTGCCTGTTCGCCCATTTTCTTTTGTTGATGGGTGATGTTTTGTCCTTCGCCGGCTTCACCCATGCCATAACCTTTCACCGTTTTAGCCAAGATGACGGTAGGGCGGCCATCGGCTTCATTTACCGCTCGATGGTAAGCCGCGTAGACCTTATGAGGATCGTGGCCACCGCGATTAAGCCTTGATATATCTTCGTCCGACATGCTGTCGACAAGTTTGGCCGTTTCCGGGTATTTACCGAAAAATTCATCACGGGTGTAACGACCACCTTTGGCTTTGTACGCTTGGTACTCACCATCGACAGTTTCGTCCATCAAACGCAACAAGCTGCCATCGGCGTCTTGCGCGATGAGAGGGTCCCAAGCCGCACCCCAAATAACCTTGATGACATTCCAACCAGCACCGCGAAAGGCACCTTCAAGTTCTTGGATAATTTTTCCGTCACCACGCACAGGCCCATCCAAGCGCTGCAAATTGCAGTTGACTACAAACACTAAGTTGTCGAGCTTTTCACGTGCGGCGATATCGATGGCACCCAAGGACTCTGGCTCATCCATTTCGCCATCACCGCAGAAGCACCACACTTTGCGGTCGCCCATGTCGGCCATTTCACGGCTATGCAAATATTTCATCAAGCGGGCTTGGTAGATCGCCTGAATCGGCCCTAACCCCATACTCACGGTAGCGAATTGCCAAAAATCTGGCATTAACCATGGATGCGGATAAGACGATAAGCCCTGCCCCCCCACTTCAGATCGGAAATTCTTTAACTGATCTTCGCTTAAACGCCCTTCCAGATAGGCGCGCGCATAGACCCCTGGCGCGCAGTGCCCTTGGATATACAGCAAATCCGCCCCAGGCTTGTGCTCTATTCCTCTGAAAAAATGATTAAAACCAACATCATAGAGTGTGGCTGCTGAAGCAAAGCTGGCTATGTGGCCGCCAATTCCATCATTTGCTCTATTGGCTTGTATCACCATTGCCATAGCGTTCCAGCGCACCAATGATCGAATCTTCCACTCCATGGAATGGTCACCTGGCGAACGCGCTTCAGCTGAAGGCGGAATCGAATTCACATAGGCCGTATTTGGTCGAAACGGAATGTAGGTGCCGGACCGACGAGATTGATCAATCAATTTTTCCAGCAAATAGTGGGCACGCTCTGGCCCTTCGCGCTGAATCACAGCCTGCAAGGCGTCTAACCACTCTTGCGTTTCCTGTGGATCATCATCCTGCGTCTGTGTGTCCTGCCCCGTCATGCCCGCTCCCCAATGCTTCACGATCGAACAGGGATTATAGGCTGTTCAACACCGGCTTTTATTTGCCTATGCAAAAACTGGAAAAGATGTGGCCCAGTAATTCATCGTTGTGCACCTGACCGGTAATTTCGCCTAAGGATTGCTGCCCTAAACGCAACTCTTCAGCAGCCAAATCACCATCACCATGCTCAAGACATTTGCCGGCACGCTGCAAGTTTTCACCTAAGCGATGCAGACTATCGACGTGGCGCTGACGAGCGGTGAAATCACCTTCACCCGCTTGCCCAACCAAAGTATCTATTAGATCTTCCATGCCTGCTCCGGTATGTGCCGACACCGCAATTTCTAATCGCTCATCGTTGAGCCAACCTGACCGTTCTTCTGTTAAGTCGACTTTGTTGCGCACCTTGATGCAACGTGCTTCGCTATTTGGTGGCATTTCATCCACTACATCGTGCGCCACAACATGAATCAGAAAATCAGCACTGACTATCGCGGCACGCGCGCGTCGCACACCCTCTTGCTCAACCACATCCGTCGTTTCACGTAGACCGGCGGTATCGATTAATGTGACGGGAACTCCGTTAAGTTGCAGGGACTGGCTGAGCACGTCACGCGTTGTACCGGGCACATCACTGACTATGGCCGCATCGTGTCGTGCCATAAAATTGAGCAAGCTGGATTTTCCCACATTGGGAGCACCAGCCAATACAACGGTAATGCCTTGATTCAGCTGCACGCCCTGTTGCGCTTTACTCAGCAACTCCCGATGTTCCACGTGGAGCACTTGCCAACGTCGCATCAACTCAGGATCGGATAAAAAATCGATTTCTTCTTCAGGAAAGTCGATTGCCGCTTCCAAGCGTAGCCGTAGATCCAACAACCCATCATGCAGAGATTGGCAGCTACGAGAAAACACACCAGACAAGCTGCGCTGTGCCGCTTGTGCTGCTTGAGAAGAGCCTGCAGCGATCAGGTCAGCAACCGCTTCGGCCTGAACCAAATCCAATTTGCCGTTGAGAAAAGCGCGTTCAGTAAATTCGCCCGGACGGGCCAAACGAATTGGGAATTGCCGTAGTAATTCGTCTAACAAACTTTGCAATACCCAGGGACCACCGTGGATTTGGAACTCCACCACGTCTTCGCCGGTAAAACTTCGGGGTGCCGCAAAGCTTAGTAATACACCCTCATCAATCAAGCGCTCATCCGCTGCACGGAAGCGTGCAAATTGAGTCTGACCTATCCGCGGCTGAAACCCTGCCAGTTTGTGTGCGGCCTGGTGCGCTAAGGCCCCAGATACACGCACTATGCCAACCCCCCCTTGACCAGGGGCAGTGGCAATAGCTGCAATGCTTTCTGTCATGCCGACCAAATCAACAAAACTGCCGAAATCCCGTTATCGCTTAATGGCTTTCGTTTGGTCGTCGTGCTCCAGGCGCTTGGTTATAACCCACTGTTGAGCAATACCAATGAGGTTGCTGACAAACCAATACAGGACCAGACCGGCTGGGAAGAATGCGAAAAACACAGCCAAGCCCAGCGGCATAATTGTCATTATGCGTTGCTGCATCGGTTCCATGGTCATAGCTTGACCCGATAACTTTTGCTGCAAGAACATGGAAATACCAAACAGCACAGGCAACACGTAATACGGATCAGGGCTGGATAAGTCATTCAACCACAGCATAAAGCTGGCTTGACGCAGCTCAACGCTTTCCAACAACACCCAATACAGCGCAATGAAGACAGGGAACTGCACCAACATCGGCCAACAACCCGCTAATGGGTTGAAACCTTCTTTTTTGTACAAATCCATCATTGCTTGATGCAAACGCTCGCGATCATCGGCATAGCGTTCTTTAATGGATTGAATACGTGGCGCGAATTTTTTCATCCGTGCCATGGACCGATATTGCGCCTCAGACAGCTTGTAAAACGCCAGCTTGATCAGCAAAGTCAGCAGAATGATCGACAATCCCCAGTTGCTGGTGAAGCCGTGTAATTTGTCTAAAACCCAAAATAGGGGCTGAGAGATTGGCGTCAACAAACCGTAATCAACGGTTAACTCTAGACCTTTAGCAACGCTATCCAACTCTTGCTGCATTTTCGGGCCGACATACAGACGCAAATTCAATTCACGGCCCGCATCGGCAGCGACGTCGACCTGTTCACCTACATATTCGGCGATAAAACCAAAGCGCTTACCACTGCGTAGATAGAAGCGATTCAGCTCATTTTGTGCCGGCAGCACCGCGGCAACAAAATAGTGCTGCAACATGCCAACCCAACCGCCTTGTTGCTCAACGGCAATAGGTTCTTTGCTCAGGTCTTTTTCGTCGTACTTCTTATATTTGTACTGATTGTCATCTTCGCGGGTGTACAACGCAGCGCCAATAAAGCTCTGAATAAAGGGAGGCTCACCACCGGCTTTTTCCGAAGTTCGCCACATCCTGAGATAGGGACTGACTTGGCGCTGACCTTCTGTTGCATTATCCAAGCGATACAACAAATTGAATTCGTAACTACCGCGGGTAAAGCGATATATTTTTTCAACAATGAGGCCGTCTTCGCCTACCCAACGCAAAGGCACCACCAAATCTTCTGCACCTTCGGCCAGTACGTAACGGCGGCGCTCTGCGCTATACAAGGCTCGGTGATCGGGAGCATCGCCTTCTGCTGCAACCAATCCACTTTGAATTACAAAAAAATGAGGCAGCTCGTCATTCAAAAAACGTAGCGCTTGTTCTGGATTGTCTTTGGTAACTGGATATTCCAGCAATTCCAATCGCCGGACATCACCACCATCCAATGCAATTTTTACACGATAGACATCTGTCTGGATTTCTATGAAATCACCGCTAGCTACAGTGTCGTCGGCAATTTGTTCGCTTGTTTGTTCCTGTAGCGCTGATGTACTTGCACCTAGCGAGGGAACACCTTCATCGTCATCAGAAACTAAGGCTTCTACTGGCGGATTAAGCGCATTGCTACTGCTAGCAAATGGAGACACACTCGTAGCGGCTGGCTGGACTGGCGGATAGTCCTTTTGCCACGCTTGATACAACAAAAAGAGTATGCCCACCAAAGCGGCGGCCAAAACCATGCGGAGATTTTCCATGTGCGGAGAGTCGACTTATTTCGGTACCGGATCACACCCACCTGGGCATCCCGGATGACAACGAATGACACGCTTGAAACTTAAAGCCAACCCTCGCATAACGCCATGCCGCCGAATCGCTTCCAAGGAATAATTGGAACAACTGGGATAAAAACGGCAACGCGGGGGCAGCAGCGGGCTAATACCCAACTGATAGAGCTTAATGAGCGCGATGAAGGGGTATTTTACGGCTTCGCTAGGCGTAACCATAGTATGTCGAGATTTTTCGCTAAATCCGCAGGTAAACCTAGGCTTTTCCGCCCCCGCAAAGTCACTACGCAATCTAAATCATCCAACTGCGGTGCGTACCTACGGAAGGATTCACGAATCGCTCGCTTTGTTGCATTGCGATCTACCGATCGTGGCAAAACGCGCTTTGCAATAGCTAAACCCAGACGCGCTTGGCCTTCTGGGCTTGGCATAATAATAATTTGTAAAGGGCCTGCGGACAGGCGCCGCCCTTCACGATAGACTCGCGTAAACTGCTCCGGTTTGGTTAACCGGACACTGCGTGGAAACGTATAAACGCCCAAGCCCCGTGGTTTATGGAGTCAGTTGATGCCGGCCTTTAGCACGGCGAGCATTTATGACACGGCGACCACCCTTGGTAGCCATACGAGCACGGAATCCGTGGGTGCGTTTGCGTTTGATAACGCTGGGTTGAAACGTGCGTTTCATGATGAATACTCTTAAAGTGGTGACACAGAACCGATGAATTTTATCCGCCTGGACAGGGTTTTAGCAAGCATTTTTCAGGCTTTTTTTCATGCAGAGCGCACAATCAAGCTGTGCTCGCAGTAATTTGTAGGGAACCGTGACTGAATCCATCTGGAATAAAACGCTGCGTTGGTTGGAAAGCGACCTCGCAGAAACCGACATCAACACTTGGTTGCGCCCACTTAAGGGGCAAAATCATGGGCAATGGTTTGAACTCATCGCCCCCAACCAGGTTGTATTGGAACAGGTAAAAGGTCGTTATCACGATCGCATAATGGAAACACTACGCGACATAACGTCGGGTCGTGTACAAGAGTTACGCTACCGCGTAGGCGATGAAAACGAAGAAACCCGTAAACACACAGGCAGCCGCAATCCTTTCCAAGGCAGTCGATTAAATAACAAGTATATCTTCGATAGCTTTGTTCGCGGTCAATCCAATCAGATCGCTAAGGCCGCTGCCGAGCAAGTCGCCGCCAATCCAGGTCAAGCCTACAACCCCCTGTTGATCTGCGGCAGTACCGGTTTAGGGAAGACCCATCTCATGCACGCTATAGGCAATGCCTTACGAGAAGAGCGCCCCGGTTTCCGGGTGGTTTTCCTCGCGGTTGAGCGTTTTGTCCACGATATGGTCAATGCCTTACGGCATGATCGTATCAATGAATTCAAAGACTTCTATCGCAGTGTCAACACCTTGCTGATAGACGACATTCATTTGTTTGCCAACAAAGAGCGCACACAGGAAGAGTTCTTCCACACCTTCAACGCCTTGCTTGAAGATGGTCATCAGATTGTTATGACCAGTGACAAGTACCCACGCGAGCTTGATGGTATCGATGAGCGCCTAAAGAGCCGCTTTGCCGGTGGTATGACCGTATTTGTCGAACCTCCTGAATTAGAAACTCGAGCCGCAATTTTGTTGAAAAAGGCAGAATTAGAAAACGTTGATCTAAGTGAAGACGTGGCTTTTTTTGTTGCTGAACGTATTCGTTCGCATGTTAGAGAATTGGAAGCGGCTCTGAAAACACTGAAAGCCAATCACGTCGTGACAGGAGACAAGATCACCATCGATTTTGCTCGCATGGCCTTGCGTCACATGCTCAGTTCTCACGACAAAGTCATCACAATTGAGAATATTCAAAAGAAAGTCGCAGACTTCTACAACATTAGACGTGACGATCTCATTTCCAAAAGCCGTCGACAAACGGTCGCCAGGCCTCGCCAGATGGCCATGGCGCTATGCAAGGAACTCACTAGGCATAGCTTGCCTGAGATCGGTGACGCCTTCGGTGGGCGCGACCACACTACGGTTCTCCATGGCTGTCGCAAGATCGCTCAGCTGTGTGAAGAACACCACCAAATCCGTGAAGATTTCAAAACTTTACAACGCAGCTTGAATCATTAGGGGATAACACCTATACCAGCATGTGGATAAGTTCTTAATAACTCAAAGCGGGCAAAACTGTACAATTTGCAACACAGCTTATCCACAATTGATCGGGGGCTTGACCCGCAAGCTAGTCAACAGCTTAACGAGTCAAGAAAATCATTCATTTTCAATAACCTATCTTGCTTATCCACAGAAACTTCCGTGGACAATAATCATTATAAAAACAAGATAGGGAAAAAGCATTTATATTTATTACAATGAAGTTCAGCGCAAATAGAGACGACATACTTACGACCTTGCAGGCCATCATCGGTGTTGTAGAGCGACGGCAAACCATGCCTGTGCTTTCAAACATCTTGCTTGAGCTACAGGACAATCAACTTAGAATGACTGGAACCGACCTCGAACTTGAACTTCGAGCGGACGCTATCGTTCATGGCGAAACATCGGGACGAACAACAGTCCCAGCTCGCAAATTGCATGACATTTGTCGTGGATTGCCGGAAGGCAGCGATATGGCATTCCAAATGGACGGCAACCGACTTCGCTTACGTAGCGGTCGTAGTCGATATCTTCTTGCGACACTACCAGCAGAAGAATTTCCCGCCCAAGAAGAGTTAGATGCACAAAACGAACTAAAGCTTACCCGTCAACAATTGGGTGATCTCATACAACGCACCCAATTTGCAATGGCACAGCAAGACGTTCGTTTTTATCTAAATGGTCTCTATCTCGAAATTACTGAAAACTTAATTCGAACAGTCGCTACGGACGGCCATCGATTAGCGCTTGCTGAACTCGTGATGGAGTCACAAGTCGTTGAAAACGAAAGCATTATTCTTCCTAGAAAAGGAGTAACGGAGCTTCAACGCTTATTGAGCGCCGGTAGCAGTGAGCTCAAAATATGCTTTACGGATAACGCCATACAAATTCAAATGGGCAATATCCGTATGACCAGCAAATTGATAGAAGGCCGCTTTCCTGACTACGAACGCGTTATTCCAACTCAAAGTGATAAATGGGTTACCGGAGATCGTGATGAACTAAAATCTGCACTTCAACGTGCAGCAATTTTATCCAACGAAAAATTCCGAGGCGTTCGCTTGTTGCTGGAAGATCGCTCGCTGAAGTTGCAAACACATAACCCAGAACATGAAGAAGCCGAAGAAGAATTGGAAGTTGAATACGTCGGCGAAAAGTTAAGCATAGGATTTAATGTCAACTATTTGTTAGATGCCCTTTCAGCATTAACGACAGATCAATTCAGTTTAGGTTTATCAAGTGCTGACAATAGCGGTTTGTTGCTAGAGCCTGGCAATGACAACTGTAAGTACGTCATCATGCCAATGCGGCTATAAACTAGCTATGTGCCTCAGTGTTTCCGTAAATACACCTAAGAAGGTTTGGAGATTCAAACATGCATCTTCAAACCTTGTCTGTGCAAAATCTTCGATGCATACAAGCTGTAACACTTGAGCTTAATTCGCAGCTCAATATTCTATGCGGTGACAATGGTGCTGGTAAAACAAGTCTTTTAGAGGCCGTTTACTTACTCAGTCGTGGTCAAAGTTTTAGAACCAGCAATGTAAGGCGCCTTATTCGCGATGACACTGAGCACTGTCTTGTTCATGCAAAACATGTATCCGATCAAGATGTAATCACGCCTTTAGCGTTACAAAAAACGGTCGATAAAACACGCATACGTATTGGCCACAGTAAAGTTCAACGTATAAGTGAATTGGCTCGCGTATGCCCAGCATTGGTTATAGAGCCCGGTCAGCATCGCTTAGTTGAAGATGGACCTATTCTGCGTAGACGCTTCCTCGATTGGTCAGTGTTTCACGTGGAACATAGTTACCATGCAGCGTGGAGTCGTTTCTCTCGTGTATTAAAGCAACGAAACCATTTGTTACGCAGCAAACGACAGCAAGAACTGGCAAGTTGGACGCATGAGTATGTAGAGTCTGCTCAGCACGTAGATGCGTTAAGAAAAAAAGTTTTCGCTGAATTGCTTCCTATCTTTAGTAACTTGTTAAAACAGTTTTTTGAAGAAGACCTCAATCTTCAGATCACTTACCGACCAGGTTGGCCAACGGAAACTGAACTCAACGAACAACTTGAGAAACAATACAGCCAAGATTTAGAGCGCGGCTTTACTCAAAGTGGACCCCATCGAGCAGAGATTCGCATCACGGCTGGCGCGCATGCCGCGAAAGAGTGCTTGTCACGAGGTCAGCAAAAGCTATTGATAACTGCCTTACTTCTCGCTCAAGCTGAACATTTCCATCATCGTTTATCAGTACAACCAATACTCTTGGTAGACGATTTAGCGTCTGAATTAGGAGAAAAAGCGCGTGACGTACTCTTTGATTTCCTGAAGAAATACCAAGGTCAGTGCTTTTTAACTAGTCTTAATGAACGTACGCTTTCATCTGCACTAAAAGAGACCTCGCAAATGTTTCACGTGAAACATGGCGAGGTAAAAGCAATGGTATAATTTGTTTTTGAAAGAGTTTTGTGTCGAATGACAGCCTCCGACGCGAACGTTAGTTACGATTCAAGCAATATTCAAATTCTCGAAGGTCTGGAAGCCGTACGTAAACGGCCAGGCATGTATATCGGGGATACGCAAGACGGTACAGGCCTGCACCATATGGTGTTTGAGGTCGTTGATAATTCTATTGACGAAGCTCTAGCCGGCCATTGCACGACCATTGATATCGCAATTCATGCGGACCAAAGCATTACGGTTCGAGATGATGGCCGCGGCATTCCCGTTGATGTTCACGAAAAAGCGGGCATTTCCGCCGCTGAAGTGATCATGACAACATTGCACGCGGGCGGAAAATTTGATGATAACTCCTACAAAGTTTCCGGTGGTTTGCACGGCGTGGGTGTTTCCGTTGTAAATGCATTATCAAAGTACTTGCGTCTCGATATTCATCGGGATGGCAAGCACCATCGTCAAGAATACAAAGACGGTGCTCCGGTAACGCCAATTGAAATTGTGGGTGATTCCAGTCGCCGCGGTACGGAAATTACTTTCCGTCCTTGCGAAGCCATGTTCGGAAAAGTGGAATTTCACTACGACGTACTGGCTAAACGTTTGCGTGAGTTGTCATTCCTGAACTCCGGCGTACGTATCTGCCTACGCGAAGAAGCCGGTAATCGGTCCGATGTCTTCGAATATGACGGAGGGATTCGTGCGTTTGTTGAACATCTGAACAAAGGTAAAACCGCATTACATGCGAATGTTTTTCATTTTACCGAGGAGCGTGATGGCTCGACGGTGGAATTGGCGTTGCAATGGAATGATTCCTATCAAGAGCATGTGTTTTGCTTTACCAATAACATTCCTCAGCGTGATGGTGGTACCCATTTGGCTGGTTTCCGCGGTGCTCTTACACGTGCACTCAATGGATACATTGAAAGTACAGGCATAGCGAAGAAAGAAAAGGTGACGCCGAGTGGTGATGATGCTCGAGAAGGCCTAACGGCTATCGTGTCGGTTAAGGTGCCAGATCCACAATTTTCATCTCAAACCAAGGATAAGCTGGTATCTCAGCATGTAAAAACTTTGGTTGAACAAGTCATGTTTGCCAAGATGCAAGAATTCTTGCAAGAAAATCCAAAAGACGCGCAAATCGTAGCAGCTAAAGTTGTAGATGCCTCACGTGCGCGTGAAGCCGCTAGAAAAGCGCGTGAAATGACGCGGCGTAAGGGTGCTTTGGATATTGCAGGCCTGCCTGGCAAGCTCGCTGATTGCCGAGAGCGCGATCCGGCGAAATCTGAAATATTCCTAGTGGAGGGTGACTCTGCGGGCGGTTCTGCAAAGCAAGGGCGTGATCGTCATTTCCAAGCTATTTTGCCTTTGAAAGGCAAAATATTGAATGTGGAAAAAGCACGCTTCGATAAGATGTTGAAATCTGATGAAGTGGGCACGCTGATTACAGCTTTGGGTTGTGGCATAGGCCGAGATGAATTTGACCCTGACAAATTGCGTTATCACCGCATCATCATCATGACTGACGCCGACGTGGATGGTGCGCATATTCGCACTTTGTTGCTAACGTTCTTTTACCGGCAAATGTTTGAATTGGTTGATCGTGGTCATATCTACATAGCTCAGCCGCCGCTTTACAAAGTAAAATCAGGAAAATCAGAGCGTTACGTTAAAGACGATAGTGAATTAGAAAGCTATTTACGTGATCTTGCGATCCAAAATTCATCACTAGTGCCTAAAGCGGGTGCGACTGCTATAGCGGGCGAGGAATTGGATGCGTTGTTGCGCGAAATCAACAGTGTGGATGACATCATCGCGCGTATGTCGCGTCGTTATGATGAATTTGTACTGAAAGTACTTCGGGATATGTCACCGCTAGACGAACGTTTGCAACATAACGCTGAGGCCTTAGCTCAATGGACGCAAGAAGTTGAAGCGCAGCTGAAAATTCACGCCCCAGATACGCATGAATACAAATTGGAAACCGTGGCGGCCAGTTCGGAAACACCCTTTAGTTTTCAATCCATACGCAGCAGTCACGGTAGTGACAATTTCGTAAATTGGCCGACTGAGTTTTTTAGCGGATCGGAATACGCGCGTATCAACGCATTAGGCCAGCGCATTAAGGCAATTTGGGGCGAAGGTGCGGTGGTTCATCGTGGTGAACGCGAACATCATGTTACACATTTGCGCGAAGCTGTAGCTTGGTTAGCAAAAGAAGCAAAACGCGGACTGAATATTCAGCGTTATAAAGGCTTGGGCGAGATGAACCCAGCCCAGCTTTGGCAAACAACTTTAGAGCCCACAAGTCGTCGTTTATTGCAGGTGCGGGTAGCGGATGTCATTTCTGCGGATCAAATTTTCACTACTCTAATGGGTGATCATGTAGAACCGCGCCGTGAATTCATCGAACAAAATGCATTGTTGGTCGAGAATATCGATACATAAAAAAGCCCCGGCGGTTGGGGAACCGTCGGGGCATCTGACACCGGTTTGGGGGAACCGGATGGCATGTCCGCCCAGGGAGTGGAGGCGGATTGAACATCCTTGCGACGTTCAAAGAATAAGACCGCGCGTCTATAGAAAAGTTCAGCAGCATTTATCGGCTATTTTCTACCGTTCATCGTCAAATTGTGGGAGCGTACCCGTAGAGTACGCTTAGCCGTGTGCTTGATCCCAGTTATCACCTTCAGAACCATCGACCTGTAGCGGAACCGACAGTTCTACAACGTTCTCCATGGCCGCTTTGAGCAGCACAATTTGCTGTTCAACAATATTTTGGCGAATTTCAAAAACCAATTCATCGTGCACCTGCATTATCATCTGTACGTCGTTGTTATCGGCAATGTTTTCATGAATACGTATCATGGCCAACTTGATAATATCGGCTGCCGTGCCTTGTAGCGGTGCATTAATGGCAACACGTTCGGCCGCTTGTCGCCGAGTACCGTTACGATCGTTTATGTCAGGTAAGTAGAGACGACGACCAAACAAAGTTTCTACATAACCACATTGGGCTGCCTGGTCTTTGCACTTCTGCATGTATTTGGCGACGTCGGGATAGCGGTCAAAAAACCTATCCATATGGCTTTGTGCCAGTTGTCGCCCTATCCCCAAATTTCGCGCTAAACCAAAAGCTGAGATTCCGTAAATCAGGCCGAAATTTATCGCTTTGGCCGCGCGTCGATGATCTGAATCGACTTGATCAAGCGGGATTTCAAACACTTCTGCTGCTGTTCGTTTATGGATGTCCGCACCAGATTGAAACGCTGAAATCATGCCAGGGTCAGCTGACATGTGAGCCATTAAACGTAATTCAATTTGCGAATAATCCAGCGCGACTACGCGATAGCCAGGTTCTGCTACAAAGGCTTGGCGAATTCTGCGACCATCATCATTGCGGATAGGAATATTCTGTAGATTTGGATCAGCGGATGACAAACGACCCGTTGTTGCTACTGCCTGATGATAAGAGGTATGGACTCGGCCGGTGTATGGGTTGATATTGGCGGGAAGTTTCTCGGTATAAGTAGAGCGTAGTTTTGCTAAACCACGCCAATCTAAAATCAATTGCGGTAATTCGTGTTGAGAGGCTAACTCTTGCAACACATCTTCTGCTGTTGAAGGCGCGCCTTTTGGTGTCTTCCTCAGAACGGGCAACTCTAAATCGTCAAACAATATGTCTTTGAGCTGGGTTGGTGAATTGAGATTAAAGGGCTTTCCAGCGATTTCATGAGAGCGTGCCTGCATTGTTGCCATGCGCTCAGCAAATTCTGAACTCGCTTTTGCCAATAAATTGCGATTGAGCAGCACACCGCGTGCTTCTATGGCTGCCAATACGCTAATGAGTGGTTGTTCTAACTCTGTGTATACCTTCAAAAGTGCTGGGTTACTGCGTAGCTCATTTCCGATGGCTTGATCTAGAGCAAAAGTAACCGCTGCATCTTCACCAGCATATTCAGCCGCCTGCTCTATATCTATCTGATTGAAAGTTAACTGTTTTTTTCCAATACCGGCAATTTCTTTGAAGGAAATCGTTTTACGATTCAGATAGTGCTGTGCCAAGCTGTCCATGTCGTGACGACTGGCAGTGGCATTGAGAACATAGGACTCCAGCATGGTGTCCCACTGCACGCCGCGTAAAGGCATGTCGTGCCTGCGCAGTATGTGCATATCGTATTTGCCGTGCTGGGCAATTTTAGGTTTTGAGATGTCCGCCAAAATTGGCCCCAAGACCTTACGAACTTCATCTACGGGTAATTGTGCTGGTGCACCCAAGTAGTCATGTGCAACAGGCACATACCAAGCCTTATCAGCGCTGATTGCAAATGAAAGGCCTACTAAACGAGCCTGCTGTGGATCCAATTGGTCGGTTTCTGTATCTACAGCAAAGACCTTGGCTTTCTCGAGTTGAGACAGCAAAGCTTGTAACTGGACTGACGTGAGTACAGTTTCGACCGCGATTTCGCCTTGCTCCGGCTGGGGAAGCTTTTTTCCCTGTTCTTCAAACTGATCTAACCAACGAGTAAATCCATAGCGCCGACTAAATTCAGCGAGACCAGGCGCATCCAGTTCTTGTCGAGTCAGCTCATCAATCTGTGTGCTTAATTCCACATCTAGCTTGACCGTAACTAAGTCGCGAGACAGCGACAATTGATCCAAATGAGCGCGTAACTTTTCGCCTATCTTTCCCTTGATTTCGTCTGCATGGGCGACAATTTCATCTAAGGAATCATAAACAGCTAACCATTTCGCTGCTGTTTTCGCACCAACACTAGGAACACCGGGTACGTTGTCTGAGCTATCACCCATTAAGGCGAGCCAATCGATAATCTGATCGGGACGAACAGCATATTTTTCTTCTATACCTGCCGGATCGTAAGTTATTCCCTTCATGGTATCCAGCAAATGCAACTTGTCATTAACCAGCTGCGCTAGATCTTTATCCCCGCTCACGACCAAAACCTCATGATCCTGTGCCAATGCTTGCTGGGCTAAGGTTGCTATGACATCGTCAGCTTCTACGCCACTGATTTGTACGCGCGGCAGACCTAACAAATCAACCAATTCGCAGAGTGGATCAAACTGATCCGATAGCTCCGGTGGTACTGGTGGGCGATTTGCCTTGTATTCGGCGTACATGTCGTGTCGAAACGTTTTGCCGCGTGGGTCGAATACCACCGCAATATGCTGAGGGTCATACTCTTTCAGCAATTTTCGCAGCATGTTGCCCATGCCATATATGGCACCTGTGGGCTGTCCATCAGGGCTGGTCAGGCGTGGCAGTGCGTGGAATGCACGGTATAACCAAGATGATCCATCGATCAGAATGATTTGACTCATTCTGGCAAAACCGCTTCTAAATCAAAAAGCTGCGCTGACACTTCGCGTTTTCTGACTATATGCGCTTTGTCTCCATCAACCATGATTTCGGCTGCGCGTGGACGTGTGTTGTAGTTGGAGCTCATGGTAAACCCATAGGCTCCGGAAGATCGTACGGCGAGTAAATCACCTGCGTTCAACGCGAGCTCACGGTCTTTGCCGAGCCAATCACCGGATTCACACACCGGCCCAACGATGTCCCAGGTTTTCGTTTCTGCCGTGCTGTTTTGTTGAACAGGGATAATATTTTGCCAAGCAGAATACAAAGTTGGCCGAATCAATTCAGTCATGGCTGCATCGACAATGGCGAAATTGCGATGCGGAGTCGGCTTGAGATACTCCACCTGAGTCAGCAATATGCCGGCATTACCGGCGATGGCACGCCCCGGTTCCACTAAAATTTGTAGTTGGCGACCTTGTAACAAAGGCAGTATGGCCTGTGCATATTCGGCTGGTTGAGGTGGTTGTTCATCTTGGTAGCGAATACCCAAGCCCCCCCCAATATTGAGGTGGTGTATGTGGATGCCGTCTTCGGCCAATGTATCTAACAAGGCCAATAGGCGCTGCAGTGCATCCAAGAAAGGCTGGATTTCAGTAAGTTGCGAGCCGATATGGCAGTCCATGCCACGCACTTCCAAGCCAGGCAGAGCGTGAGCTTTGTGGAATATGCGTTCAGCCTCGCTCATATCGATGCCAAATTTGTTTTCTTTCAGGCCTGTGGAAATGTAGGGGTGCGTTTTTGCATCTACATCTGGGTTGACCCGCAATGCCACTGGTGCGGTTTTACCCGCAGCCGTAGCTACAGCGCTTAGGCGTTCTAGCTCTGCTTCTGATTCCACATTAAAACTGCGGATGCCTATGTCCAAAGCAAACGCCATTTCTTCCTCACGTTTGCCAACGCCGGAAAAAACCACTTTGGAAGCATCGCCACCCGCCGCCAATACCCGCTCCAGTTCGCCACGGGACACGATATCGAAACCAGCGCCTAAGCGTGCTAAGACATTCAGTACACCGATATTGCTATTGGCTTTCACCGCATAGCAAACCAGGTGATCAACCGGAGCTAAGGCTTCATCAAATACACGATAGTGGCGTTCGAAGGTAGCGCGAGAATAGACAAACAAAGGAGTGCCAAATTGTTCAGCCAGCTCGTTGACCGGTATATCTTCGGCATGCAGTACGCCATCTCGATATTCAAAATGATCCATCAATAATCCTTGGTAACCGATTCATCAGTCTGTTCTGGCTGATTGTCCGGTATGTACAAATCACCGCTCTGGCCACAGCCGAGCAATAGTAAAAATAATAGGGGAAATAGAGTTTTCATGGCTACTGCCAATAGGGACTGGCGCTATTGTACTTGGCCTAGGAAACGCTTGGTTTAGCGTTCTATGGTGAAAAACAAATCGCCGCCCGATTCAATGCCGGATTCCGTTTGCAGACTCCAGCTTTGTGAGAGCCGGTATCGCAGCTTAAAGGTGTAGATAGGCTCAAACAGTCCGATGCCGTAACTGATATAGATATCTGGGTTGAGATATTTGCCAAGCACTAAGCTGGCCTGGGTGGAACTCTCACCAGGTTGAGTACCGATACTCACTTCATCCAAGCCTAGCTTGGTTTTAAAACGTTTGGCTAGAAAGTCACTGCCTTTTAGGCCAAGGGCGAGCGCTGCATTGTTCAATGCTGCTTGATCGTTATCGTTTTCCGCCTCGGCTGCTCGACCTAAAACCAAGTAGCTGAGCTGATCGGTTTCACGCATATTGGGCTGTGAATACAGGCTGACCAGCGGTTTCTTAATCGGCCCGCGCACCACGACGCCGGCACGAATATCCGCAGTGGCTTGGCGAAAGGCTTTGATGTCTAGGCCAGGTTCAGTCAATGGACCGCCACTGAAAATGAGCTTACCTCTCTCAATACGCAGATCTTGTCCGTAAGCTTTGTAGCGGCCATTGACCAAACTGAGCTCACCGGTACCGGTTGCTACTTGACCTGGTTTCATACGTGTACTGAGGCGCCCGCGTAAATCAGAAGTGAGACCCAGGCCTTCAAATTCCACATCTTCACCCAAGACCAGTTCAACTGAACTGGTAATTTGTAGCGCCTGTTCTATGTTGCGTTTTGCCCCGACGATGACTTGATCCGCGTCCACCGCTACCGCACTGCGTTGATTGAGTTCCCTCGGCTGGATCTGTGCTTGCGGTATGGTGATGCGCCCACTTAATCGAATATCGGGCAGTTCGGCTTGTAGCTTCAAATCCGGACTGATCAATATTTTTGCGTCGGCCGTATCGACGGCTAAGAAATTCTCGCCTTTAAGCGAGAGACTGAGAGGACTTTTAGGGGCCAGCCATTGCCATTGCCCTTCAACGGAAAGCGAACCCTCCCCAGATTGAGCAGAACCGACTAATTGCAGGCCTTGTTGTTGGTTGGATACAAACTTCATCTGCACTTGCTTGATTTGTAGATTGGGTCTATCCAAATCCAACTGACCATCATCTATAGCCATTTGCCCGGTTATCTGAGGTGCATCGAGCTGACCTGCCAATTGGAATTGGCCATCCAACTTTCCACTGGACTGCAGAACCTCAGAGGACAATGCGCTGACCAAAGTGAGATCATCCAGTAAAACATTGATACGACCGCTGAGTTCGCCCTTTTCAGCTATGCGAACATTGCCATAGAGGCCTTTTCGCTCATCGCTGTGGGTGGGGAAGTCCCAGTGGGCCTGCCCCTGTGTGCCTTGGAACTCGGCCTGCAACTGACCCGGAAAAAGGTGCAAAGCGGGGATGCGGTCTTCGCCCTGAATGATCGACAAATTGATCGCGCTCGTATTCAAGGTGAGATTGCTTTGCAGTTGTTGCAAGGGTGAAGGAGCGATCACCAATTTGATGTTGGCGTCACCGCGCAACTGACTTCCTTCAGGTAATTGTGTTTGCAGGCGTGACAGCCGATAAGCATCCAAACTGTACTCACCGCTTAAGTTCTCACCATCCCATTGCGCTTGTAGGCAGCTGCTACTTTTCTGACTGCTCCAACATTGCGGCTCTACACGGAGCTTGCCAGCGAGCCATTGAATATTTCCTCCGCTGGCGAGCGCCCATGCATGTTTTTGCATGCGGGGAGCAGGACCAAGCTGCCATTCCCCTGACTGTAGCTGTAAGTCCAATTGTTGTTGTTTTTGCTGCCAACGACTGACGAGCGCAATGCGGCCTTCGCCTCGGGCTTCTTGCACAACAATTTCAGCGTCCGCATGTGCAGGGCTACCCTGAGCCTTCAGTTGAAATTTGCTGAGTTGCAAGCCCTGTCCTATTAGCTCTTTAGCGATCAGCGATAGACTCAAGTTGCTATCGCTAAATTGTCCCTCGCTGTTTATTTTGGCGAGACTCAGATCCCCAAGTTGTAGCTCCTCTCCATCTATAACCCAACGCGCATCAGGTATGTCGCGTGTCCCTGATAGTGCAACCTGGGCCGTTAATGCGCCGCTGAACTGGGGATCCAATTTATCCAAACGAGGAGCTTTTACTGAAACGGCTCCGTTCCACGTGGAACGACGGCGCAAAGACGCAGTGAGCTGATTGCCGGCCCATTCGATCTTCGCCTGTGGCAAAGACCAATCTTTCATATCTTTCCATTGGCCGGATAGTTGCGTGCGGAAGGCTTGCCCACGTAGTGAACCATGAACTTCCGCATGCTTGCTATTCAGCCGTAGGCTCTGCCAAAACGCACCATCCAGTGCCAGTTTTCCATCCAGTTCACTAGGCCAATCAGCGAGCCACCAAGATAAATCCAGCGCCTTAAACTGAATTTGAGCATCAAATTCCGTACTGTCTATTTGATATTGTCCAACAACCTCAAGTTGTGCGGACTCCTGAGTTTTGGTGGTACCCAATGCCTGCCAATTGGCTTTCAAGGCCCACTGTTTTTTCCCCATAGGCAGTCGCGCTTGAGCACTAATTTCCGATTTTGGTAGTTGCACACCCTGTAGGTCTGCCGCGATGTGGATGATCGGCTCAGCTTGAGTGTTGTTTGCTTGAATGCTGCCACGCTGACTACTGAATTGGGGTTGGTGCAATGGCCAGCGCAGGTGTTCCCAATCTACAGCCGCACTGCATAGTAGTGAGGGCCAAGCGCATTGCCCGGCCAATTTTAGCGAGAGTCGGTCATAGTTCGGGCTGCTTAGCATCAACTCATGGATGGTGAAATCTTGCTGCCGCAGCTTTGCATCGAGCGTGGCCTGCCAAGAACCGGTTTCCACTGCATCCCATTGACTGATCTCTAAGCGCAGT
This sequence comes from Oceanococcus sp., assembly GCA_051252075.1. Lineage (GTDB taxonomy): Bacteria > Pseudomonadota > Gammaproteobacteria > Nevskiales > Oceanococcaceae > Oceanococcus. The sequence goes on from JBPOFU010000001.1 coordinate 177,798, forward strand.
TTGTTACCACGAATATTCCCTTTGAAAGCAGCGCTGTTGAGTTGGAAAACGTTTTTATTATCCTTCACTATCAGTAGCTTACGAATGCGGGCCTGATTAAGCGCAATGTTAAACAGCTTGGGCAAAGTGTCCGGCAACGGAGTCTTGGTTTCAGGCTCTTGAGCTGTGTTGTACTGCTCATAGCGAACGCCAACGATGCTGATGTCTTGAATGCCGAGTTGACCTTCTAATAATGCCCAAGGTGACCAGTCAAACAACAGCTGTTCGATATGCAAAGACATGCTTTCATCGCGATACTGCAAACCGCTAATTTGTATGTGTCCAAGCAAGCGCCCTTGTAAGCGCTCGATCTGCAGGTGCTCCGGAATATAAGACTGAGCCCGCTGCCAAAGCCAATTGAGTCCGGTTTCTGAGCTCAGCAACATCAAACCCACGAGTGTGCTGATGAGCAGAAAGTAAAAAGGCGCAAAGCGATACAGCAGCCAGCGCGTCATAACTCTGCTCCGATGCCAATGTGCACCCGCATACCGTCATCGGGTTTATCAATTGGCCAGGCAAAATCGGCACGCACCATGCCAATACCCGTACGCCAGCGGAATCCTAGGCCAGCACCGGCATACAAATTCTTCCAAGCCTGATCACCGGCACCGCCATAGTCATAAAACACCGCCAGTCCATAGTCATCGTAAATTATGGAATCCAACTCTAGCGAGAGCACATTGAGATATTTCCCGCCTATGACATCTCCGTCTTGGTCGGTGGGTCCCAGTGTTTGATAGCCATAGCCACGTACGGTTTGATCGCCACCGGCAAAAAACCGTTGCGACAACGGCATTTCAGACACCTTGCCCACAAAGTTGGTGCCGGATTGTGCGCGCATCAATACACGGCTGCGCCAAGGTAATGGCAGTATCCACCGCGTTTGTAGCAGGACTTGTGTAAAGCTGTCACTAGACACAAGATTTTGATGAGCGGCATGAACATCCGCAAAAATTCTGTATCCCTTCCGCGGGTTTAGATCATCATCGGCATGACGTAAGTTTAAACTCAAGCCGGGCATGAGCAATTCGGTTTGCTCCCGGGTTTCGTCACCAATACGAAAGGATTCAAGCTCGTAACGCAGATAGCCTTGCCACAAGCGAGATTTGTCTACAAAAGAGCGACCCAACTGCCAAACCCAATTATCGCTGCGCGCATCGCCAAAAGCCTCGGCGTTAAAAGCGACGGACAAAGCGATATTGCTGCCAATTTGACGCCCAGTGGGGATCAAATACTGCGCGCTCCAATTTTGCTGAGTTTCGGCGACGCGTAAGTCACTGCGTACGCGATGTCCTTGTTGATTGAGATGACGAAACTCTGTGGCCACGGACACGCGCGGCCCAGTGTCGGTGCCGTAACCAAGACCGAATTGATAGCGTTGCGGTTTTTTTGGCGTTGTTTCTATATCAACATCAACGCGCTGGTCTTGGTCACGCTGCTCTGTGCGCACTTCTAAACTTTGGAAATAGTCTAAGTCCGACAAGCGCAGTTGCAGATTCAATAAAGCATCGGCGTCAAAGGGCTGTCCCTCGACTATATCGACATAGCGACGTATGAATTCATCGGCCAAAATATCTTGCCGAATCACGATGTCGCCAAAGAAGAACCGTTTCCCTGAATCCAGTGTGAGATTTATGTCTGCACGTGATTGTTTGGGTTCGATCAAGAGCTGGGCTTGAGTGAGTTCCGATTGAAGAAAGCCCAAGGCGAAGCTATCGCCTAGCAATTGATCTTTCAGTTTGCGGTATTGATCGTGATGTAAAGGCTGTCCGCTGAGATCGATAGGCGGTTTTGTTTTTTCGAGTAACTCGGCTCCAGGGCCGGTATAAAGAATAGTTTGTGATTGAATCGTGGTGCGCGGTCCAGGGTCGATGTCGAAATTCACTACCCAATCACCATCATCTTCTACGTTGATGGATTTTTGTATGCGTGGACTGTAAAACCCTAAGGCTTGTAGCGCCTGACGAATTTCTTGATTGGCAGATCGGTAGCGGCGGTACACCGCCTCGCGGCGGGCATCGGCTTTTAAGCGTTCAAGGGAGAGGAAGGCGCGTACGTTTTCTTCTTGAGTGCTATTGAGGCCTTGGATTTTCACCCCCGCGTGCAATACAGGGGATATCACTAAGGCCAGCAACAGCAACAGCCGGCGGCGCAACATCAATTAACGGAAGGGGTGTCGGCGCTGGCTTGCTGCGCGGGTAATAAGATGCGCATGTTCAACCATTCCAGCAAATCCAGCCAGATTTTGTCTTGTTGTCGTGCGCTGGGCATGCTGCCAGCAGAAGGCAATTCGACCGTGACTACGGGAATGCCGCGTTGGACTCCGGCATAGTTGCCCAAGGAACCGGGGTAAGTCCCCAGCAAGTTCAAATGTAAATGTCCTAATTGTCTGGGAGGCGTTGAGGGGCCATCGAAGTCAACAATGCCATAGGGCGCATGAATAGCGACAATCACGTCCGGTCGAAAGTTGTCAATTTCTTTATGTAGCCAGCGTGATTCAGGTTCAGATAAGGGTTCCGGCCCAGGGTAACGGCGTGGATTCCGACGGGTACGCTGTATCCAATACTTGCTTGATTCTTCCGCCCAATTTGGCGTCGGAAAGTTGCGATTCAAATCTACACCGCGTTGATTGGTGCGTTGAGCCTTACGGCGAAACAAGCCATCCGGGTTTGCGCTTGGCGTGAGCCGCCAATAAAAGGAGTGATCCTGTGCCGCAGCAAGTTTGCGCATCCAGGCAAAAACGATACTGATGGAGCTGAGCTCGTCGCCATGAATGCCGCCGATGACTAAGATGCGTGGTTTGCGATGTTCGGGGTCAGCCCCGAATTCACGCAATAGTATAGGCAGGCCATTGAGTGAATGATGGCCAGTGAGTTGGTAGATTTTGTCGGTGCAGTCGCTGTCGTACACGCTGCCTAAGCGTTTGGCATAGCGCAGGCATTCGCTGCTCCGCGCTATGCTTTCAACTTCGGTAGTCTGTTCAGGCGCAGCCTCGGCCGTTGATGCCCAAGACGTTCCGGGCAATAGCAAAGCCCAAAGCAGCAGGGCAAGATGGCTAGCAGTCACCCGCCCCAGCAGCGCAGCCGGGCTGTTCAACATATCCGGGTTTATTTGCTTTTACTACGCGATTGCTCGCTGAGGAAATCGACCACATCCAACATGCCTTCAAAGCCACCGGCTTCACGGGCGCCTGTCCAGTACTTCAGATCAACGCTCATGCTAGGTACGGAGTTGATGCCCAAGTCACGAACCCGAGATTCGGCTTGTTGAACTTTGCTTTCCACTGCGAAGCTACTAAATGTTTCGCGGAAAATTTCTGGTAAAACGCCGCCCTGATTTACAAAAACGGCTTCAATCGCAGCTTCTGAACTCAAGGGATTGTTCTTTTCGTGGATGGTGGAAAACAAAATGGGGTGCATTTTATCGAGTATGCCCAAGACGTCAGCCGTGTAAAACGCACGGCTGTGTAGCATGCCGATAGGGCGACCGAGTGAGAACGGCATACGCTCGAAATTCACATCTTTTGCTTTGCTGCCTTTCCATTTTTCGACTAAAGGGTCGAAATGAAAGCAATGTGGGCAGCCATACCAGAACACTTCAAACACGTCGGGCTGTTTGGGGTTCGGGTCACTGATGGACTTGCGAGCTGGGTTGTAATGCTCTTTGTAGCGGTATTTAGCTTCTTCAGCTGCACCACAAGCTATGGGTAGCAGCGCGCAGGCGATAATCAGTAGGGAGCGGAACATGAAAGCAGTCCTGTCAGGTTGGGGATTAATGCAGGCCGGAAATATAGGATGCCAGCGCTTCAATATCGGCATCGCTTAAGCCCGCGGCGACCTGAGACATCATCGTAGCGGCATCAGTTCCAGCACGATCACCACTGCGATACGCTTTTAGCTGAGCGATCGTGTACGCGGCATGCTGGCCACTTACGCGTGGATAGGCAGCTGCGGCATTGCCTAGGCCTTGCGGGCCGTGGCAGGCGGCACACGCGGGAACCTTGGCCTCAGCAAGACCACCTCGGTAGATGGTTTCAGCTTTTTCTACTAATTCAGGGTTAGCAAGCCCTGATGTTTGTCTTTGCCCGGCAAAATAAGCTGCGAGATCTTTTATGTCTTGATCGCTGAGCGCGGCGACCTGCCCCACCATAATGGGGTTCTTACGTTCAGCGGATTTGTAAGCGTGCAATTGCGCTTCCAGATAAGTTGCGTGTTGTCCGGCCAATTTTGGCCATTCAGCATTCGCGCTATTTCCATCGGCACCATGGCATGCGCCACATACGGCAGCCTTTACTTTGCCTTTGTCGGCATCTCCCGCTTGGGAAGAATCGGAAGCCAAGGCGACATTGCCAAACAGGCCTAGAATCATGGCCGAAACCAGCGTAACGCGCTTCATCGTTGGAAACTCCTGAAAGAAAACGAGGGCGACGGCCATCGTTTTTTGGATTATCGTGTTCAGATGCGAGATTTTAACCTATGAGTGAAGCTGCGAGAAACGACGAGCTGTTACGGCTATGGCGCAGCGCCCAATTTGTGCTGTCTGGAGCCCGTCTACCGGACCTGCCTAGAGGTGGTCGAGAGGTCGCTTTTGCGGGGCGTTCCAATGCCGGGAAATCCAGCGCGCTGAACGTTCTAACCGATCAAAAAAGCCTGGCTCGAACCAGCAAAACGCCGGGCCGAACACAGCTGCTAAACCTTTTTACATTGGGCGATCTGGGGCACTTGGTTGACCTGCCAGGCTATGGATTCGCTGCCGCCCCTTTGGCGGTAAAAAAGCAATGGGTGGAATTGATTGAGCGCTACTTCATACGTCGCGATGAATTGGCTGCGGTGGTCATGATTGTTGACGTGCGCCGCGGTATTACCGATTTGGATCAGCAACTGCTGAACTGGGTCGGTCCGCGCTTTTTGCCGGTCCATGTTTTGCTCAGCAAAGCCGACAAGCTGAGCAAAAATGAGGCGCAAAAACAATTGTTCAAAGTTCAAAAGCAGCTAAAAGCACAAAATCCTTTGTACAGTGCACAACTCTTTTCTGCGACGGCAAAGCTTGGGGTAGAAGAAGCTCGACTGCGTGTGGATGAACTATTCAATGGCGCGATTGAAAGCCCGTGAGGCGATATTTCGCGGTCCCTAGCGATAGACGCCGAGAAATATTGACTTTGGCGCTGCCGATTATCGGCGGCATGACCTCACAAAACATTCTGAATCTGGTCGACACCGCTATGGTCGGTCAGCTTGGTGCAGAAGCTTTGGCTGGGGTGGGGTTGGTCAGCTTTCTGAGCTTTTTGTCAGTTGCCGCGGTCACCGGGATGTCATCGGCGGTGCAGGCACAGGCTGCTAGACGTGTGGGCGAAGGCGCGCATAAAGAAACGGCCATTTCATTGAACGGCGGATTGCTGTTTTCGTTGGCGTATGGCCTGCCTATGATGGTCTTATTGTACTTTGCCGCCGGTCCTATTGTGCATGCGCTGCTTGATGATGCGGGTGCAGCAGCAGAAGGAGCGGCTTATTTTGAAATGCGTGCGCTGGCGATAGTCGCTGTGGGGATGAATTTCGCCTTTCGTGGCTATTGGAGCGCGATTAATCAAACGCGTTTGTACATGCGCACACTGTTAATCATGCATGTGATTAACATTTTTTTAAATTACACCCTTATATTTGGTAATTTCGGTTTTCCTGAAATGGGCACGCGTGGCGCTGGTTTGGGCACTGCGATTAGCTTGTGCATTGGCACCTGCATTTACTTCTTTTTGGCTATGCGTCACTCACGCGGTAGCGGTTTTTTGCAACGCATGCCTTCTGCCGCACAAATGCGTAGCTTGCTTAAGCTGGGCATTCCCTCGTCTATTCAGCAGATTTTGTTCGCTGGCGGGTTCACCGTGTTGTTCTGGATCATCGGGCATATAGGCACGCAAGAGTTGGCTGTCGCCAATGTGCTCATCAATATTTCCCTAGTGGCTATTTTGCCTGGTATGGGCTTTGGTATTGCCGCCGCAACTTTGGCCGGTCAGGCTTTGGGGAGAAATGCGCCCGATGATGCTTATGCGTGGGGTTGGGATGTTTGCCGGGTTGGTGCGGTTGTTCTCATCATCCTTGGTGCTGCGATGCTGATTCCCAGCCGGCAAGTACTGGGTATTTTCCTGGCGGATCCTGAATTAATAGAGCTAGGCTTGTGGCCGCTGCGTTTGGTCGGTGCCGGCATCATCATCGATGGCTTGGGCCTAATTTTGATGCAGGCGCTGCTTGGCGTAGGTGCCAGTGGCGTGGTCATGATCGTCGGCGTGGGCTTGCAATGGCTGTTCTTTTTGCCGCTGGCCTATTTGCTTGGCCCGGTTCTCGGGCTGGGGCTATTAGAGATTTGGATCGCGATGAATATCTACCGTGGCATGCAAGCCGCCATATTCATGGCTGTTTGGGTACGTCGCCGCTGGCAAGCTATTCAGGTTTAGGGCTAGCCAGCGCCGACATCAAGGCCTAGTTACGCAGCTTCCATGTGACGCAAGTTAACTGTCATGGCTTGGGCCATTTGTAGCCGTGCCCGCATGATGATGTCGTCCATAGCGTGAGAACGGGCAAACATATGGTCGGCTTTTTTGCGGATTTCATCCAAGCTAGGCAGTTCTGGAAAATTCAAATGGTCAAAAGATTCACGACCTTCTTCTAGGGCACCGTCGACAGCGTGTTGTAAGCGTGCTTTGAAATCGTCCCAGGCCACACGACTGCGCGTACTTTCCTCTTCCCAGCGGGCTTTGAACTGCTGTGCCATCGCATCAACCGGAAAGGTTTGCGCCAAGCGCAGAGCAATACGTTCACGGATTTCTGGAGAAATTTTGCGTTGACCATCACGTATGTGTGCCGGCGGTTCCTTTAAATCGTGCACCAGCCCAAACAACTGCAACAGTTTGAGCAGATAGTAGGTCACATCAATTTCCCACCAGTAAAACCCTTGGCGAACCGATGCCATGTAGTAGTGATGATTGTTGTGCCAGCCTTCGCCCAGAGTGAGCAAAGCCAACCACCAGTTGTTGCGGGAATCATCGCCGGTTAAATAGCGCTGTTTGCCGTAAACATGGGCGAGTGAATTGATGAAAAAGGTAGAATGCCAGAGCAGCACAGTGGAAAGACAGAAACCAACCACGAAGCCTGACCAACCGGCCGCTAACCCAACCGCAGCGCCCATTAAAACACCGGGCAGCCAGTGGTATTTGTCCAACCACACCAGTTCGGGATAACGGGTGATGTCCGGCACATTGCCTAAATTCGGTTGTTGCGCCCTTTCATCGAATATCCAGCCCATATGAGCGAACCAAAAGCCGTACTCGCGCGGCGAATGGACATCTTTTGGGGTGTCGACAAATTTGTGGTGATCGCGGTGTTTGGATGCCCACCAAATCAGGCCGCTTTGCAGCGAGCTTTGCGCAATAAATCCCAAAATGAACTGGAAAACCCGACCGGTTTTAAAAGCTCTATGAGCAAAATAACGATGATAACCGGCGGTAATGCCAAACATGCGCAACCAGAACAGTCCCAAACATATTGCAACGTCGACAGCGTGCACACCGGTAAAGAAGGCGGCAAAGCAGGCCAAATGCAACAGGCCGAATGCAGCAAACATGGCGATGTTGGACGGATTCAGGCGCGGAACAAGTTTTTCAGACATGGTTATCCGGTAAAGCAAAGAAGGCGGCACAACTGATACAAGATTCGGGCCACGGGCCCAGTTCAGTCGTTTGAATACTGATTATACAACTGTATATACGACTGATTTGTGACTTTCGTATTTAACCGTGCTCGCGGATGGACTCAAAGCGTACGTCGGGATGACGATCAATCGCCATGTCCAAATTCACCCGGCTGCTGGATAAATACACCAGCGCACCAGAATGATCTTCGGCCAGTTTGTCTTGTTGCTTGTCTTTGAATTTTTGCAGTGCTTTGTCGTTTTCGGCATAACACCAACGGGCGGTGTGAATTTGTGCCGGTTGAAATTGGCATTGCACTCGGTATTCGTCTTGTAGGCGGCTTTGCACTACATCAAATTGCAGCACACCAACGGCCCCCAGAATCACATCATTGCCCATCAATGGTCGAAATACTTGGGTGGCGCCTTCTTCGCAGAGCTGATCCAAACCCTTATTGAGGGCTTTGGCTTTCAGCGGATCCTTGAGGATCACGCGGCGAAACAATTCCGGGGCAAAATTGGGAACGCCAGAAAAGCGCAATTCTTCGCCTTCGGTAAAACAGTCGCCAATAGCAATGGTGCCGTGGTTATGCAAACCGATGATATCGCCCGGAAAGGCTTGTTGGGCATGATCACGTTCCGCTGCTAGAAAAGTTACAGCGTCGGAAATTCGCACCGACTTTCCAAGCCGCACGCTGTGCAGTTGCATGCCCTTGCGATACTGCCCCGAGCACACACGCATAAAGGCAATGCGGTCGCGGTGATTGGGGTCCATATTGGCTTGAATCTTAAAAACAAAGCCGCTGAGTTTGGGATCATCCGTGGGAACTGGGCGCTTGTCGGCTTCTCTGGGTTGAGGTTCTGGCGCCCAGTCGACGAAACCATTGAGCAACTCGCGCACACCAAAATTGCTAATCGCTGAGCCAAAGAATACCGGTGTCAGTGTTCCTGCGCGGTATTCGTCTAAGTTAAATGCTGTGCCCGCCTCTATGATCAGCTCAATTTCTTCCATGAACACATCGTAGGGTTCGCCCAGCTTTTCCTTGATGCCTTCTGCATGCAATCCATCAATGGTTTCGATTTCAGAGATTTTGTCGCCTTTACCGGAATATAGGTAATAGCGATCCTCTAAGATGTGATACACGCCTCTAAAAGCGCGGCCGATGCCAATGGGCCAGGTAATAGGAGCGCAGCGGATATTCAGTACTTCTTCGATTTCGTCCAACAGTGCCATGGGCTCTTGGCCTTCACGGTCCAACTTGTTGACGAAACTCACGATAGGCGTCGTGCGTAGGCGGCAAACCTCCATCAATTTGATGGTGCGGGTTTCAACGCCTTTAGCGGCATCAATGACCATCAGCGCGGAATCAACTGCGGTCAGCGTGCGGTAGGTGTCTTCCGAAAAGTCTTCGTGACCTGGGGTATCCAGCAAATTGACGATGCGATCGCGATAAGGAAACTGCATGACCGAGGTGGTTACTGAGATTCCACGCTCTTGTTCCAGCTTCATCCAGTCCGAAGTGGCATGGCGCGCGGCTTTACGACCTTTTACGGTTCCGGCCAACTGAATCGCGCCCCCAAATAACAATAACTTTTCAGTTAGCGTGGTTTTGCCGGCGTCAGGGTGCGAAATTATCGCAAAGGTTCGCCGTTTGGCGGCTTGTTCGGCAATCGTGGACATGAAGCGTCTACGTAAAAGCCGTCCATTGTAGCAAGCTTGTCGTTCGGATTTGTCAGATGCTTACAGTAGGCAGCGCAATACCAAGTATGGAATCACATTGAAAAACATCGTGGCCAATTTATAGCTGGCCAATGCGCTGTAATGAAAGCGGTTAAAGTCTTCCCGTGATAGCGAAAACAAGCGACCGTGTATGCGATAGATGGCGTCTCCGCTTAGAGAAATGGCAGCGAGCCACAGCAACAATAGACCCATGTTGATGAGCGCAGACCACGCTAAAAATGGCAGCAAAAATTCTAAATTCATCCGTTCCATCCGTCTGTGGGCTGCGTTTGTTATAACAAGTTTGCAGTGAAGGTGGGGTTAAGCGAAATGTGTTTACCTATAACCAATGAATGGCTTGTTCGGAGCTGCTTGTGCCTTCGCCAGCGCGCAGAGATGCGAAATCAAATAAGTTGGTGTCGGCCAATTGTGAAGGAGCCACGTTCTGCATGGACTTGAAGATTTGTGCGGTGCGTCCAGGGTATTGGTGCTCCCAATCATCCATCATCTTGCGCACTTGTACGCGCTGCAGGTTTTCCTGAGATCCACATAAATTGCAGGGAATGATGGGGTAAGCGTGGGTGGCGGCGTAAGCGCGAATATCAGCTTCGCGCACATAGCTCAGAGGCCGTATGACCACATTGCGACCGTCATTGGAACGCAGCTTGGGTGGCATCGCGGCCATGCGTGCGCCAAAGAATAAATTGAGAAACAGGGTTTCAACGATGTCGTCGAGATGATGGCCTAGGGCAATTTTAGTAAAGCCGTGGGATTCAGCATGGTTGTACAAGGCACCGCGACGTAAACGAGAACAAAGCCCGCATTGCGTTTTTCCTTCTGGAACCACGCGTTCCACCACGCTGTAGGTGTCCTGCTCCACAATCGTGAAAGGAATTTCACGTGCAGATAAATAGTCGGGCAAGACATGCTCAGGAAAATCAGGTTGCTTTTGATCCAGATTGACCGCCACCAAATCAAATTGAATGGGTGCGCTGGCCTGCAGTTTGAGCAGTATGTCCAGCATGGTGTAGCTGTCCTTGCCACCAGACAAGCACACCATCACCTTGTCGCCTTCTTCAATCATGTTGTAGTCGGCAATGGCCTGGCCGACCTGTCGCCGCAAGCGCTTAGCCAATTTATCGGTTTCCAGCTTTATTTTGCGTGGATTAACAGGGGTGTGCACAGCAACAGATGACATAGCAAGGCTACAAAATGATGATGAAAGTCGCTATTTTACGGTGTTGCTGGGCTTAAAGCGTCGATTTTCAATCGATACAAGCGCGGCCAGTTTTTACCGGTGACCCACAACTCACGATTTTTCGCATCCCAAGCGATACCGTTGAGTACGTCGGCTGTCGGCGGACGAATCATCCGCGGCCACAAATCGGCCAGCTCTAGCCAGCCGCTGACACAGCCGCTATGAGTGTCGATGCGAGCCAAGCGTTCTTGTTGCCAAATGTTGGCGAACAATTGACCTTCCACCCATTCCAGTTCATTGATGTGCTTGAGTGGTTTATTGCCGTCGAGTACTAAAACTCTTTTAGTTTCAGCAAAGTTGTTGTCGCGTAGACTCAAATACGCCGAGCCATCCGACATAATGAATTGATTGCTGTCATGGGTTAACCCCCAGCCTTCGCCTTGATAGCGTTGGATGTTTTGCAGCTCTAACTCTAAGTTGTAACTGCGTAGTTCACCCGCTTTCCAGCTCAGTTGCCAAAGTTTTTGATCAAACCACGCAAGGCCTTCGCCGAAACGATTCTTGGGTAAATCGACCGCTAGCGAGCTGCCGGGCTTGTGCACTATCAGTTTGGATTGGCCATACAGCCCCGTGCTTTCGACTAAATGGCCATCAGCAAACACCAAGCCTTGGGTAAAGGAATTCTTATTGTGGTCTTGGAGTTCTGCCACGCTATAACGGAGTTCAATGGGCTGCGGGCAACGGGCAGCGAGTGGATCTAGCCAGGTGCTGAGTATCACAAAACCCAATGCAAGGCTGTTGGGCCGAAGGCGATTAAGCTTTTGCAAGATACTCCCGTATCGCTACAGCACTGCGCTCAAAGCCCTCGCTGACTTTGCCCACCATCATTTTCTCGATACGCCCACCCAACAGCGGGATGCGCGCTTCCACTTCACCGATACCCGACAACGTTGAACTGCCGTCTCCGTTGTCGCTTAGGGTGAGGCGCGTCAAGATATGTCCAGGTAAGCCTTCCAATTCCATGCGCAGCTCGCCGGTATAGGGCTGTGCCTGACGGTTCCAAAATTGATGTTGGATGAGGGTGACCGTATCGCCGGTAATTTTGCGTGCAAAACTCGGTAGCTTGTTGGTGCTGGTTTTACGCCGCACGTGACTTTCAAAGCGGGTTTCGTTGTCTTGGCGAATCTCTAGATCAAATGACTGTATGCCGGCTTCATCGTAGCGATAGACCAAATAATCTTCCGTGGAAATAGCCGCCACAACGGTATCTGCAGGTGCCGGAATAAGGCTGCTGCGCTCAAAACGCTGCATTGCGCTGCTCCGTTTCGAGCCGGCGTTGCCGCATATATAGAAACAAGGGCAATGCGCAGCTCAAGCCTACGAAGCAATTGAGTGGAATCCAGGCCCAAGCGTGGCGCAGGCCCAAACGCGAGGATTCAGCGAATGCGAAGATCCAAAAAACCACGGAAGACACACTGAGATCGGTAAACGCAGCGGCAGTGCCTACATTGACGTACAAGGCTTGCAACCAAAATTGCGCTTGTGGCAGTGGTTCCCCACCGAAATAGCCCAGAAATGCCATGGCGGGCAGGATTGCACCGACTATGGCTAATGCAAGATATAGGTTTTTCAAAACATGTTCCCCGTGGTGAAAATTCATTATCCACGGGCACTTGAGCGCCTACAAGCTCGACTAGTTATACCGACCCAAATATCGCCGCATTTGGATTAAGCGCTGCGCGCCAATTGATCACTACTGCGACGTAAATGTATCAACAGCAAAGAAATGGCTGCCGGCGTCAGACCCTCCATACGAGAGGCTTGGGCAATGCTTACAGGGCGCGCTTTGGCCAGCTTTTGGCAGACCTCTATGGATAAGCCTTTAACCGCGGCATAATCGATATCGTCAGGAATTTTGGTATTTTCCAAATGTTTCTGCTGCGCGACTTCGGTTTCCTGCCGCTCGATGTAGCCAGCGTAAGTGGCCTCAATGTCCACCTGCTCGGCTACGCCAGGATCGGCATGCGCCGCACCAAGTTTTTCTATGCGGTGCAGGCCGGCATAGTCCACCCCGGGGCGTCGCAACAAATCGTAGGCCATGTATTCATGGCGCAGCGGTTCTCCAAACAGTTCTTCGGCGAGTTCGGGTGCGACATCGCTGGTTTGAACACAGCTGTGTTTCAGTCGCTTTAGCTCTCCTTGAACTGCCGTTTGCTTGGTTTCAAAAGCCTGCCAGCGGGCGTCGTCCACCAAGCCCAATTGTCGGCCAATCGGCGTTAAGCGTTGGTCAGCATTGTCTTCGCGCAGGCGCAGACGATATTCCGCACGACTGGTAAACATGCGATAGGGCTCGGCTACTCCGCGGGTAATTAAGTCATCAACCAGCACGCCCATATAGGCTTCATCGCGCCGCGGATGCCAGGCTTCTTTGTCTTGCGCTTGGAGTGCGGCATTCAAGCCGGCCAGCAAACCTTGCGCTGCTGCCTCTTCATAGCCCGTGGTGCCGTTGATTTGGCCGGCCAAGAACAAGCCGTCCAAATGCTTAGCTTCTAATGAGTATTTTAGATCGCGTGGATCGAAATAATCGTATTCGATGGCATAACCAGGGCGGGTAATGTGTGCGTTTTCGAAACCCACGATTGAGCGCACAAATTCCACCTGCACATCGAAAGGCAAGCTGGTGGAAATGCCGTTGGGGTAGACCTCGTGTGTGCTTAGGCCTTCGGGCTCGATAAATATCTGGTGCTGATCTTTGTCGGCAAAGCGGACAATTTTGTCCTCTACCGATGGGCAATAACGAGGCCCAACGCCTTCAATCTCTCCGGCGTACATGGGCGAGCGGTCCAAGCCACCACGAATGACATCATGGGTTTTTGCATTGGTATGGGTAATGAAGCATGAAACTTGTCGCGGATGATCATCGCGACTACCCATAAAAGAAAATACCGGGCGAGGATCGTCGCCGGGTTGTTCCGCCAACTGAGAAAAATCAATACTGCGTGCGTCTATGCGCGGTGGTGTACCGGTTTTTAAACGACCAACCCGAAATGGCAGTGCGCGTAATCGCTGCGATAAGGCATTGGATGGCGGATCACCGGCACGACCGCCTTCGTAGTTGGACAAGCCAATATGAATGAGGCCGCCGAGGAAGGTGCCAACCGTGAGCACCACGCTGCGGGCGCGAATCGGCAGCCCCATTTGCGTAACCACACCAGAAACTCGCCCGTTTTCTACAATCAGGTCGGCGCAGCTTTGTTGAAACAGTTCAAGATTGTCTTGGTTTTCTAGCGCGCTACGGACAAAACTACGGTACAGGGCACGGTCGGCTTGGGCACGGGTGGCGCGTACGGCAGGTCCTTTGCGCGCATTTAAGCGACGAAACTGTATGCCTGCCGCATCGGCGGCGCGGGCCATCAAACCGCCCAAGGCATCAACTTCTCGAACCAAATGGCTCTTACCAATGCCACCTATCGCCGGGTTGCAGCTCATTTGCCCCAGCGTTTCTATGCTTTGGCTTAACAATAAGGTGTCTGAACCCGTGCGTGCAGCAGCCAGCGCAGCTTCGGTGCCGGCATGGCCGCCACCGACAACAATTACGTCGTAGGTCTTTTGAAGGTTCATAGTGGTCTGGTACAGCGAGCAGCGAACCCCTGATTATATCAGTAGTCGGTATGCCCCAATGTGCGGGCCACTTCGCGTAGGTCTTTGTCGAATGGCTCGACCATATTGATAATGATGAGTTGATCAGGATTCATGCGCCGAGCTTCTCGACCAGCCCAGCCCAGCGGGTAGGCGGTGCGTATGGGCACAATCAAACCTTCATGTCGCGCTAAGGACTTAATTGCGGACACCGCGTCGGCGCTAGAGCCTTGTATGTACTCCACTCGACCTGACTTTTCGAAATTGGAGTGTTCGCGGCTCACCGCTGGATACTCGGACCCTTCCAATATGGCGTCGGCTTGAAAAGCCTGCGCATCAGATAAGGCGAGCTGTGGCTTAAAGGGGTCCGCACTACCGCCTTTGTCGTCTTGCAGGCTGTCCTGTGCCTCGACCGCGACCAAGCGCACTGTGTCGATTTTCAAATAGGGATCAAAAAAGCCCAAGGCATCAGCAGCTTTCTTACCGCGAGTGACCAGTACGTCGGGCATTTTTTTGAACATGGATTGCGCCATGGCGCGGGTTTCTCGACCCAATGCGCTAATGAGCAACTGATTAAGCTCAGGAAAAGGTGCCGGTGCAGCATCTACGCCCAGTACCAAAAAGTGTAGACCAGCCCGATTGACGCAATCGTCTACCGCGGCATCACGGGCAGAATCATGCCGACCTACGGTTTCTATGCGCGCGCCCACACAACGCATATGCAGGACGCTGGAGGAGTTTTGTGAGGCGATATTTTCATCTATGAAAACGATGGACTTGAGCCCCATGCGTGCCGCCATAGAGGACATGATGACGCCCAAACGGGGAGAACTGCTACCAGCGACTACAGTGGAATAGCCCAGTTGTTTGGCCATGACCACTTGGCCGACGACGGCCATCAGCAACTTGCTACCACCGCCCATCATATCTTCGCGTTTGATCGCGATTTGCGCACCGCCGAGATGCTCGGACCATCGTTTGGCGTGCATTAGGGACGATGGACGATTGAAATTGCGCAGCAGCATGCGATTGTGCTCCTGCAAAAACTCGGACTTGCCACTGAGCTCTTTGTATTGCTCATTCACCCGTTCGAAATACGCCTTGGCGCCGGGGTCTTCGCCTAATCGGCGTGTGGGGCCAGCGCGCTTGGGCGGCTTTCCAATCAGGCTGGTATCCACGCCGAGACCTTTGGCCAGGTGTTTAACCTGTACTAGGGCGGGGTGTTTCAATTCGCCTTTTACTAGGCGGTAAATGTGTTGTGCGTCAGCAAGGAATTCCTCTGAGCGGTTCATTTGCGCATGCAAACGCGCTAGCCGGAGGCGCACCGTCATATCTTCGGGACTGAGTTCTGCCTGATCCCGCAACATGCTTTCCAACTCACCCATCAACTCATCGTTTTTACCGGGTGTTACTGCGCCGTCGCTCATACTCGCGCTCCTGCTTTGAGTGGCTTATTTGAATCCAAATACTAAAGGAAAAATCGATAAATTATGGTTATTCGGTTTGCAAAGGTTGTAATAACCAATCTAGGTCGCTTTGTTGCAGTTCGCTAGGCGCATGCGCGTAGATTTTTTCCGACAGCTGTCGCTTGCGTTCTTGCATGGCCTGTATACGTTGTTCCACGGAGTTTTCGCAGATCAATTTGTAAATGAATACCGGCTTATCTTGGCCAATCCGGTGAGCGCGATCACTGGCTTGATTTTCTACCGCCGGGTTCCACCAAGGATCGTAATGGATGACGGTATCCGCCGCTGTTAGGTTCAAACCGGTACCGCCGGCTTTGAGTGAGATGAGAAATACGGGTACATCGCCGTTTTGAAATTCGTCGACCAAGGCTTGGCGCTGGCGGGTTTGCCCGGTGAGCAGCAAATATCGCCATTGCCGTTTTTTTAGCTCCGCTTCTATCAGCGAGAGCATTTCGGTGAACTGGGAAAACAGCAAGATGCGTCGACCTTGCTCAATCATGTCCGCCAGCATGAGAACCAGCGTTTCCATTTTCGCCGACTGGCTTACTTCGCGGGCACTTTCCAACTTGACCAAACGCGGGTCGCAACAGATTTGGCGTAGCTTCAGCAAGGCATCAAGGATGACAATTTGACTGCGTTGTAGGCCTTTGTCGTTCAATGCGGCGCGGATGCGGTGCTCCATAGCAATGCGCACGGTTTCGTACAGACTGGCCTGCTCTTCGCCCAAGCTAATGGTTTGAATGATTTCGGTCTTGGGTGGTAAATCGGTCGCGACTTCCGGTTTGGTTCGACGCAGCAGAAACGGTTGAATGCGCCGTTGCAGCTGTTCTGCTCGTGCGCTGTTGTGCTCCTTTTCTATGGGGCTGCGATACAGCTGGCGAAAGCTACGCGCATCACCAAGGAAACCGGGGGCGAGAAAATCGAATTGGCTCCACAGTTCTCCCAAGTGGTTTTCCATGGGAGTGCCGCTGAGGCAGAGTTTTTGTTGTGAGTTAAGGCGTTTTACACAGGCGCTGATTTTGGCGTGCGGATTTTTAATCGCTTGGGCTTCATCCAGCACGATGAGCGACCAATTTTGATCGGAAAAGGCGGTTTCATCCCGTAGCAGGGTGCCGTAGCTGGTAATGACCAAATCGGCATCATGTAGACCTGCTCCGCTGTGCCGTTGATTGCCATGCCAGATACACAAGCTGAGTGAGGGGACAAAGCGCTGTGCCTCGGCGCGCCAATTCCCCAGTACGCTGGTGGGCGCGACAATGAGGCTGTGATGCTTGGTTTGCGATTGTTTGATTGCGGCCAGATGGGCCAGCGTTTGTACTGTCTTACCCAGCCCCATGTCATCTGCCAGCAGCCCACCAAAGCCATGCCGATACAGATGCTGCATCCAACTCAGGCCATCATGTTGATAAGCGCGTAGTTCTCCCTGAAATAGGGGCGAAAGCTCTACAGGGCTGATCGGCTTGCCCAGACTGCGGGCAAAGGCGACTAGCGCTTCGGGAGGCTGCCATTGCCATTGATTGTGCCAATCCTGCAGTCGCGGCAAATCCAGTTTGTGAAGTTTGAGTCGCCCGGCACGATTCAAAGGTTTATTGCGATAAAGCTCGGTCAGCGTACTCAGTACCGTTTCTATGCGCTTGCGCGGCAGACGCAACATGCGTCCTCGGCCCAAATCCACAATCAATGCAGCGTCGCCAGCAGGCAGCAGTGATTGCATATCTTCACCGTCTTGCAACAGCTTGCTGAGTAGCTCCAGTAGATTGTGCTGTTCGCCGTCCACTTCAAAACCGGCGGACAATTCAAACCAATCGTTGTCCTGGCTGTGGGTCTCTAGCAACCACTGGTCGGGTTCAAACAATCGGATATCGAATGAGTCGCGCTGCTCAATTTGCCAGCCTTGTGCGCTCAGCTGCGTCATTCGAGATTCAATAAATCTCGCCCACGCGGTACTGCCGTCGTAGGGGGTGAGGATGCGTAAATTTTCACTGTCATTGCGATCGATAGAGACATCATGAAACTCCACCAATTCATCCAGCAAGGCCTGCTCTGCCGCTAAGTCACGGTGTATCCGTATGAGCTTTTCACCTTGTTTGCGTAGTACGACGCTGTCACCTTGGCCCGGATCAAAAGCGAATTCTTGATACATGGCTTGCAATACGCCTACGTAAATATCGGGCACAAAGCCTTTGCGTGAGTCACTTAAATCATCAATGTGCATTAAAGCGAGTCGGGCTTGCGGTGGGTTCTTGGCCAGGTCCTTTGCTTTTGGCACTACCGGCCGTGGGACACCGCTAAGTCCACGTTCATCCAGCAGTTGAATAAATTCCTCTACTTGATGCGGCGCTATTTGTGGCGCCCGATTTAATAACGGCAATAAGTCGGGGCTCAAATCGGTGCTAATGGGGCCAATACATGCGTCGTGAGCGTCGAAATATAAGGGGGGTTCCAGCGGCAGCACCTTGGCTCTACGACCTACATCCAAGCGCAGGCTTTGGCTGCCATTTTCGTGCAAAGTCCAACGTGCTTGGGCCTGCCGCGCTTCCGCCCACTGCAGCACCCGACGGCCATTTTCCCAATGGCAATGCCCCGATTCCACCAAGGATTGCAGTAGCGGGCCTGATTCTGCGTCATGCAGGCGAGCGAGATAGGGGCTTTCATCGGCGAAGCCGCGCAGTCGATTGAGCAGACTACGAAATTCGCTGTCCAGTGATTCTCCACGTTGCCAGCGAGTCGTGAGCGACAACGCTTTTCCGCTGCGACCTTTGCGCTGCACTTTCACAGCGACATGCGGTTCAGGGTGATCCGGCAGGCTGCAGTGAAAACTTAAAGCGTGCGGCTCTGGTTTCTTTTGGGTCTGGCTGTGTTGAGCAAATAAGTCGTCGACCCATGCGCTGATATCGGCGGTACTGTCATTCAGCGGAGGGCTTTCCAAGGCGGCGAGTAGCAAGGCAACCGCATGTTTGCATTGGTTGCCGACCGGGCAGTTGCAACGACTGGAAAAACGTCGGGCATCATCACGCAACTGGATTTGCGTGGAATAAGGTTTAGCCGAGTCACCGCGTACATTGCCACTGAGTATGCGGCCCAAGTCGGCACTTTCTAAATCCAACACTCGGCCTTGTTCGAAATAGCTCTTACCACGACGAAATGTCGCAGGATCAAAGGCTTTTTGGATGTCGGAGGAGTTGTACTGCACGGGGCGAAATAGTCAGGCCAAACTTTCAGACTAACAGCCTATGGCGGTGCCGTCACCGTCCTTTGTGCTGGCTTTATTGCTGTCTCGGGCCGGTCTCCGGATCAAGCACTATGAGCAGTTGATCTCGCCCATCCGGCTGTGTTTTAACCCAGCCGTGTTGCTTCAACTCTTGATAACTGGTGGGCAAACCGGTGATGTAATGCACAAAGCTTGCCGCTTTATGCCAGCCGAACGCTAGATGTTGCGCGGGAGCGGTGATTTTTATGCGCCCTTGCAAGGCGCGCCGCCATTCCAAAGGATGCATAGGCGGGCGTCTTGTTTGCGGCGTTACGGCGAGTGTTATGTCGACTTCCAGCTGGCCCAGCGCTAAGGGAATAGCATCTGCTTTAAGCCGCATGGTGGGATGGGGTGAGAAAAAGCCCGGCCCATGAATACTGTACAAGCTAAACAGGCCCAACATACGCGCAGCACTGCTGGTTTGAGGCGCTAGCAAGGCCGGAAGTTCACGGGCAAAGGCTAAGGTGGACTGCAAATTTAAGCGCTGAAGATTTAAGTCCGCGCTGGCTTTGCCATGGGTTTGCTGGGACAAGCGGCCTTTTTCAATGTGCAGTGACAAAGCTGCGTCCAAGCGTTGGCTGCTGCCCTGCTGTTGATAGTTGAGCGTCAGGTTGTCGCCCTGCCATTGCCACGCGGGAATCTGCGTCTGCGCAACTTCCCCACCGAGTATCAATTTCTCATCAGCGGCAGCGGATAAAATGATGTCGGTCAGTTGCAGCCAAGCTTGCTCGTTGCGTGAGATAGCTAGGCGTGCACTGCTCGCGTTCACATGGCCTGCTTTTAACTGGCCTTGAACGCCGCCCTGCTCGAGCCGATAGGCATGCTCCGTGTTTCGCATGATGTGGCTGGATTCAGGCAGCGACAACTGCGCTTGCAGCGCTGCTGCAAAACCATCAAACAAGCCTTGCTGTGCGCGCAATTGCAGCGGCGGCAATGCAGGTTCCAGGGCAAGTTCCGGCCACTGCACTTGGTAACGTGCACTGGCTAGGGCGAATGTTTGATCCAGTAAGGTCCCTAGCCCGTGATAGATGGTGCCGTCGTATTGCATCATGCCGCAGCCAGGGCAATAGCTGTCCGACAGCTGCAGCTGGCCATGGTGAGATGCTGTAAGGCCTCGGCTTTGATATTGATTGTCCTGTTCAACCGCCAGGCCGGACTGGGCGATTTGCTGCATTAAGGCGGCATGAAAATCTGCGCCTAGGTAGGCAATCAAGCCACTGCCGAGCACGCCAAGCACCAGCAGCGCAAGGCTGCTGGTCAAAAGGACTTTCTTCAAAATGGAATTTTGCCCGTCCACATATCCTTGTACATCACCCAGTCGCCCTTAAAGCTTTGCCAAGGATATTGAAAGGTCGCTGGTTTATTGTGCTCAAAGTAGAAGTGACCGATCCAGGCACAGGCATAGCCAAACACTAAGCCGGCCAGTAGCCATGCTGGATTGAGGCTGAAAATCGCCATGGCTAACGCCAACAGTCCGCCGCTAGAGCCCAGAAAATGCAGGCGACGACAGGTGCGGTTGCTGTGTTCAGCTAGATAGTAGGGATAAAACTTTTCAAAGTCCCTGTATTCCTCAGACATAGATTGAGCTACCTTTGATGTATATCGATCAGTATAAGGAATCGTCAGCGCATGACGGGTAGAAAATTTTCTCTTGATGGCCAACGCGCAGTGGGTTGGCGAGAGTGGCTTAGTTTGCCTGAGTTGGGTATTACGCACATCAAAGCCAAAGTAGACACTGGCGCACGCACTTCAGCCTTGCATGCTTTTTATGTCGAGCCGTTTAAACGCAAACAACAGGATTTCCTGCGCTTTGGAGTGCATCCCAATCAGGACGAGAATGACACCGCGATACATTGCGAAGCACCGGTGTTGGAAGTCCGCCCGGTGACCGACTCCGGTGGGCACGTGGAACAACGCTACGTGATTCAAACCACCTTGCGTTTAGGCGTAGAGGAATGGCCTATAGAAATGACATTGACCGACCGCGACACCATGAAATTTCGTATGTTGTTGGGGCGCACCGCCATGCGAGGTCGCCTCTTTGTGGTGCCAGGGCGTTCTCATTTAGTGAAGCCGGTGCCGGTATCAACCTCGTGATGTTGCCACCACGCAATTGCAGTGTGGTCATGCTCAATCCAGAGCGAGCATTTTTGGAGGGCAAAGTGTGAGCGAGCTCATCATTGGCGGAACTCCGATATTGCGCGGTCAGCGTTATTCCATAGATCTACCGATTGCTCAGCTGTATACCCATGCCCCACTGACCATGCCAGTGCAAGTCGTTGCGGGTAAAAAGTCGGGGCCGGTGATGTTTGTCATCGCGGCGCTGCATGGTGATGAAATCAACGGTGTCGAGATTATTCGCCGACTACTAAAAAGCCCGTCCATAAAAAGCCTGCGAGGAACATTGATTGCGGTGCCCATCGTGAATGTGCCGGGCTTCATCCAGCGTTCGCGCTATTTGCCAGACCGGCGCGATCTCAATCGCAGTTTTCCTGGGCACCCTACAGGGTCACTAGCGGGGCGCATGGCGCATGGCTTAATTCGAGAAATATTGGCCAAAGCGGATTACGGCATCGATTTGCATACTGGGGCCGTACATAGGGCCAATTTGCCACAGATCCGCGCCAATCTCGATTCCCCCATCATTGCCGAATTGGCGCATGCTTTTGGCGCACCTCTCATTCTCGATTCCAAACCGGTGGCAGGCACGCTAAGGGAATACACCAGCGCCAACAATATTCCGGTTTTACTGTACGAGGCCGGTGAGGCGCTGCGCTTTGATGAAGCCTCAATTCGAGTGGGCTTGCGCGGGATTATCAATGTCTTGCGCAAGTTGGAGATGCTGCCCAAAAGCTCACGCCCTACGCGCGCCCGACAACCGGTGACTGCCAGCAGTAGTCAATGGGTGCGTGCGGATGCCAGTGGCGTGTTGCGGACGGTGGTGGCATTAGGGGGGCAAGTAAAGAAGGGCCAGTTGCTGGCATATTTGTCTGACACTTTGGGTGAGTCGGAATCGACCTTGAACGCGCCATTTGACGGTCTCATTATCGGTAAGCTCAATTTGCCCTTGGTGTTTGCAGGGGAAGCGGTATTCCACATCGCGCGATCTCGAATGGCTGGAGAAGCTGCCGCTGAATGGGAAGAGCTACAAGCGGCCGATGATTTTCCTGAACCGGCGATTGTTTAGGTTTTAGCACCCGCTTTGTGTTGCTAACAGGCCGGTAAACCAGCTGAGAGATTCGGGTAACGCGGAGAGAAACCGAGTTCTGCTCGGGCTTTGCAGATGTCTAAGCGGCGAGACTCGCGGTAAAAGCTCATCAGGGCGGGACTAAATGTTTTCTCCGCGCTGGCGCGATCAATCAAGGGTGGCGCGGGCAGGCCGAGATGTTCTGCGCAAAGCAGGAAGTAGCGACTCATGCTGTCCGGTTCGCCGTCACTGATGTTATAAACGCCGCGGCCGCGCTCCAAGGCTAAACAAATGCTGTTGGCCAAGTCATCCGCATGTATACGATTGCTAAAAGGGGCTTGTTCCGGATGCATGACCGGACGACCTTCTTGTAAGCGTTTGATGGGAAGGCGACCAGGGCCATAAATGCCGGGTACCCGCAGTATCACCAGCCTGGCCTTGTGCTGTTCGGCCCACACTTGCAGTTGTTGTTCTGCATCCACACGCCGTATGGCGCGTTCGGTAATGGGTGCGAGAGCCCGCGATTCATTGACCCATTCTCCGGCACAATCGCCGTAAACTCCGCTAGTGCTGATATAGACTAGGGTGTCGACTTTGTCCAAGTGCGGCAACAATCGTCGCAGTCGCAGGTCGCAAGCTCCTTGCGCTGAAGGCGGCAGGGTAACGACCAGTTTGCCCCGAAGCTGGGGTAAGACGTCGTCGCTATCCAAATCAGCGATTTGAGCAGCATCTAGCTTCGGGCTCGATGATGAAAAGCGCCGCGATAATGCCGAAAACGAGTGCTGCTTGCCCTGCAATTGCGAATGAACTCGGCGTGCAATGTCGCCGTAGCCAATGAACCAAATCAGGAGCTTTCTTCCGGTTTGGGCAAGAGCTCGCCGTGTTGCGCAGCGCCCAAGCGAGGAGTGATTGTGCTTTCTAATCCGTCGCGGAACAGTTCCAGCGCTGCGGCTTCATCTTCGCCCTGCTGTATCAGCAATTTACCCAACTCCAAGCGAATTTCCGCAGAGGGGTAGCTGCTAAGGCAGGCTTCAAAGTAGCTGCGCGCGCGCCCCCACAGGCGATTACGCAGGCACAAACGGCCGGCAACTAAGAGCAGTTCAGCTTTTTCACCATACTGCTTAATCCATTCCTCGACTTTGGCTAATTGGCGGACCACATCGCCACCATCCAAGTCACCGAAGATCAACACCAAATCGGCATGCCAATGGTGGCGCAGCTCGGCGACCACCAGTTTTAAGGCATCGGCATCGATTTGCAGTTGGTGACACAGCATCGCGTAATGACCAATCAGTGCGATATCGTGCTTTAAGCTCGCTGGCACGTCTTGCCACACGGCACGCAGATTATCCACCCGACCACTGGCGCGTGCCTGACTGAGCAAGGCGCGATAGGTATCGCTTGCGAGCTCTTGCAGCAGCTGCGCATCCAACAAATTGCGCGCTTGAGGCAGGCAGTGTTTGAGATCATCCCAGCGTTGTTCGCGGCGCAGCAGATCCAGTTTGAGGCTCATCGCTGATTGGTGGCGAGGTTGTTTGACTAACAGCTCTTCCAACGCCACCAGCGCGTCAATGTTGCGCTGGTCTTGTGCCCACAATTCAGCTTGTTTCAGCAGTACGGCTGGGTGTTGTGTGCCATCATCTTGGTCGGCTAGGCGCAGATATTCATCGCGTCGTTCGCTACGGCCCTGATGATGAGCCGCATCGGCAGCCAGTAAATAATTGCTGGATGGATTTTCGCTATCGGATATACGCCGTAATAATTCCATTTCAGCGCGATCAAATTGACCTGCAGCCAGCTGGTTGAGTCCCAGATGCAGCTGCTTGCGTGCCGCTGCTACGCGGCGCTCTTGGATTAAGCCGCCGACTTTGCTCGGCAGGCGCACGCCACTACCGATGAGACGAGCCCCTAAGGAGGCGATAGCCAGGGTGACTGCGGCCAACAGAACCAAGCCTGCAAGACTGCTTTCTAAGGTATAGCCAGCGATTTGGATCAGCACATAGCCTGGATCTTCAGCCAAATTGGTGGCAATGAGACCACCAATGGCCAAGGCTACGGCGGGCAGTATGAACCAGCGAATCATGTGTCTTGGCCTACACTGCGTAGCGCTTTCAGGCTGCCGGAAATATCGGGAAGCACGGTGCTAATAGGCTGATTGGCCAGCTTGTTAATGCTCGATAGTGCGGCTTTGCTGGCGGCATGTTGCGTATCAAAATAGTGCTGTAGCCATTCATCTGCTTGACGCAGCGCCGCTTGAAAATTGGCGTTGTCCTCACGCAGTAAAGCGAGGCGGGCGCTTTCCAGTTGCAAGCGCAGATTTTGTCGCAAGTAGAAACCTTGCTCCGGTGGCAATAAGGCTTCTCGACGCTCAACATCACGACGCACCGAAACCAGGCTGCCCACGGCTTCGTTTAAGGACACCCACAGGCGTTGATGCCAAGGCAGGGTTTCTGGGCCGGCGCTTAGGGTCAGCTGGGTATCAAAATTTCCGCGGTGCGTTTGTCGTGTTGGCAGGGCATCGACTTGGTCGGTCAGGCTCGCCAACTTCAATGCTAAAGCTTGAACATCTGGGAGCTGTACGGCTGCTAGGCGTGCCAATTCGCGAATAATCGCCTCGCGAACCGAGAAATACGCTGGGTCGGCCAAACTTTGTAAGCGTTCTTCTGCTAGTTTGAGCGCGATCTGGGCGCCATGGACGTCTTTTTGCAGTTGCAGCCGAGTATACGCGACTAATAGCAAATGTTCTATTTCGGCACGTTGCCACGCCTGACGCCCGCCCTGCACTTGTGCGGCTAATTTGCCCACCGCGTCATCGAGTTTGCTGAGGTGGGCTTGATCCTGTGTTTGTAACTGCTGCACGGACTCGATCTGACGGTCGAGTTTGTTGCTGCGCTCGCTCATACCATCAAACCACTGGTTGCGGCCCTTGCTGTCGATGCGAACTTCCGCCAGTTGTTGTTTGATCGCAGATAAATCTTGGGTCGCTGCAAAGCTCTGCTGCTGCAAGTTTTGGCTGAACAAATAGCCGCCCGCGCTTGCGCCGATCACGGCGACGAAAGCCAATAGCGACAACATGAGTGCGATTACACCGCTGCGTGACGGTGCGGCATGGCTATGGATGACGGATTGGGGTTGCAGCGATGAGCTTGCTGTGGATTCTGCTTCAGCGGTTTCCACCACCGAACTGGGATCTGGCTCCTGCTGAGGCGTTTTGTCCATTTGCTCGGGCTCGGCCTGCTCTGGCGATTCGCTGGGTTTGGATGTTTCGTCAGTCATGCTTCCACTCTTTGAGGGCCGTCAATATTGCCTGATCGCTCATGCTCGGCAGGGCTTGTAGCTGTCCTGCATAGCCTAGCTGGCTAGCCAGTTTACACAGCCGCGTGCTGGCGACAAGCGTGTCCAGGAGTAGGCCAGATTCGAGTTGATGTTTTTGCATAAGTTCCTGCCAGCGGCGTAGCCCAAAACCGCTGCTGAACACGGCTATGGGCGTGGATCGTGTTATCTCCGCTAGGATTGCGGCAGAGACCGGTTCCGCTTGACGCTGATAGAGCAGCAATTTCTCGACCTGACAGCCGCGTGCGAGCAGTTGGCGTTTGAGTTGGCGACGCCCACCGCGCCCGGCCATTATCGCGATACTGCCTTGCCACAGCGGCGCTTGTGGGTCTTCCATTAAAGATTCGCTGCTGCTGCGCGGGGCCTGCCAATCCACTGGCCAATGTGCCTCGCGGAGCTTGCGTGCGGTGGCCTCGCCGATAGCCGCTATGCGTGGCCCCGGTACCTTAGACCATAGCTTCAAGGCCGCATCCACCGCGTGCTGACTGGTAAAAATCATCCATTGGGCAGCACTCGCCCATTGCAGCAGCGCAGCGCTAGGTGGGCGCGTTGGCGGATCAATCCGGATTAAGGGCACGCGCATGACGCTATACCCCGCAGCCTCCAAAAATTGGGCGCTACGTTCCAGTTGTGGCTGAGGCCGCGTGAGCAGGACAGGGCGGGCGCAAGTGTTCAATTATGTTGAGGCGACTAAGCGTTGCAGTATGGCGTGGCCGCCCGCAGCCAGTAGGTTCTCGCCCAATTGCTGGCCCAGCGCTTCGGCTTGATCCAGCGGCGCGCGGCCTTCGTCACGCAAAGTCTCTCCGTTGTTGGGGTCGCCCATCAAGGCACGCAAATGGATAGTCTCACCGTCGATTTCCGCATAGGCGGCAACCGGTGTTTGGCAACTGCTGCCCATACATTGTCCAACGGCGCGTTCGGCGCGCACGCGGATGGCACTGATATCGTGCTGTAAGCCTTGGATAAGCTCACGAGTGGTCTTGTCTTCCAAGCGACATTCAATACCTAAAGCGCCTTGGCCTATCGCTGGCAACATTTCTTCGGGTTCAAGTGTATGGTCGATTCGGTGCTCATACTGCATGCGCTTCAGCCCAGAAGCCGCGAGCAATATGGCGTCGTAATGCCCATCATCCAGCTTTTGCATGCGCGTTTGAATATTGCCGCGTAACAGTTTGATTTTGAGATCGGGGCGTTGGTTGACCAATTGCAGTTGGCGGCGTTGGCTGGCGGTGCCAACACAGGCACCTAGTGCCAAATCGCTCACTGCTTTGACACCCAATAACGCGTCACGCGGATCATGTCGTTCCATGATGACAGGTAGGCCCAAGCCATCAGGAAAACTCCCCGGCACATCTTTCATGGAATGTACGGCGATGTCAGCATCGCCGGCCAGCAATGCCAGCTCCAATTCTTTGACAAACAAGCCTTTTCCGCCAATTTTCGACAATGAGGATTGCAGCCATTCATCGCCCTTGGTCTGCATGGGCAAGATGTCAATTTCAAGCTGAGGATGTAGGGCGCGTAAGCGCTCAGCAACAAAGTCAGCTTGCCAGCGCGCCAATGGGCTGCGGCGGGTAGCGATACGAATTAAGGGCATGGGGGTCCGTTAAAACTAGTTTTGGGCGTTTTTGAATAGCAGTCGACGAATTTCAGCCAGACGGCGACGGCTAACCGGCAGTTTATCGTTGCAGTGACGCAAGCTGAGCTGTGCGCCGTGCAAACCTTGATTATCGCTGCGTTCCAATCCAACGATATAACTGGTGTTGACCAAAATCTTACGATGGATACGCAGAAATGGAGGCACCAAGTCGTCTTCTAAGTGACGTAGAGACTCTTCAATCAAAACGTCACCCTGCAAATGGTAGACCGTGGTGTACTTTTGGTCAGCAAGAAAATAAATAATATCTTCAACAGGGATGCGTAGCTGCCCGTCGCGGGTGTTGGCGACAATATGGCTGCGGCCGTTACTCGTGGAATCGGATTGTTTTTGCTGCAGTGCTGCCAATTGAGCTTTGCTGGGGCGGCGGGCATTTTGTAAAGCATCGCCGAGCTTTTCACGCTTGATCGGTTTCAGCAAATAGCCGCTGGCGATGGTGTCAAAAGCCGAAATGGCATGCTCGGAAAAAGCGGTGGTGAAAATAACAGCAGGTGGCAGACGCACTTGATTGAGAGCCCTGGCCACTTGTAAGCCATCCATACCCGGCATGCGGATGTCCAATAGCACGACGTCTGGTTCTAATTCATTGATTAGGTTTAGGGCGTTTTGCCCATCACCTGTCTGGCCTACGACTTCGTAGCCAGGAAATTGCTCGACTAAGGCACACAGGCGTTCACGGGCGAGAACTTCGTCGTCAACTATCAGAATTTTCATATCGGTACACGCAGTAGTGCGCGATATTCCCCCTGCTCTAGCCTCGTATCGAGGCGGGCACGATCATCGTATAACAAACGCAGGCGTTGGCGAATATTGTCCAGCGCAATGTGATTGCCTTCGGATTTCAACTCTTCGGCAGGCAAGGGATTGCAAACTTCGATACACAAATCAGCCTTGTCCCTAGCAACCCGCACGCGCAAATCGCCTCCTTCCGGTAGCTGTTCTATACCGTGGTAGACCGCATTCTCCAGCAGTGGTTGCAAACACAACAGAGGCAACTGTACGGATTGGGTATCGACTTCTATGTCCCAATGCTGTCGCAGGCGGGGGCCCAGACGAAGCTGTTCAATACGCAAGTAGGTTTGCCCGTATTCCAATTCTTCACTCAAACTGCTCCAAGGCGCTCGATTTTTCAAAATCGCGCGAAACAATTCCGACAAATCTTCTATCAGGCGTTCGGCTTCCTCTGGGCGCGTTGGTATAAGCGCGGCTACGCTGTTCAAGCTATTGAAGAAAAAATGAGGCCGTATGCGTGCTTGTAAGGAAGCAAAGCGCGCTTCAGCTGAGGCTTGCACTTGCCGCCGCCAAGCGTGCATGACATAAAAGTAACGCAGCACCGCTGCAGCCAGTATGGAGCAGATCAAACTGTTGCGAATGACAAAAAGCACATGAGACTGCGGACCCAAAAAGCCTTCCCATTGCAGAAAACGCCCGACCTGAAAAGCCAGCTCACTTACTAAAAAGGTAATGCTTATCAGCACTGCGAAGGCAAAGCCAGCGACGAAAGTGTGTGAACGTTGCAGTAAGCGTGTGCGTAGCCAGCACAATGCGGCGGCGGACAGCAGGCAAATCCAATGCAGATACAAGGACACCACAATAATGCGTGGTCCAATGATGAGCTCATGGCTGCTGGAGGCCAAAACCAACAACAACGCCGCGATTTGGCTGATCAGCAGCAAGCTCAAAACGGCCGGAGTACGGCAGAAGTCGGGTAAGAAACTTTCATTGGTTTCGGGCTGGATCATTATTCCAGCATAGTGCAGCGGACATAGTTTTGGCAGTACCTGCTTAAGCTGGGTTTGTTGCCTGCCGATAACAGGCTTAACATGTGCAGTCCCGAGTTGGAGTACGCAACCCCAGTGAGCCGCGAAACGGTACAAGCCGCGATCATGTTTGCCGATGTGGCAGGCAGCACGCGCCTGTATTCGGAACTTGGTGATGAGCGCGCTAGCACTGCGGTGAACCGCTGTTTGGAGTTTCTCAACCAAGTGGCGATGCAGTTCAGTGGCCGCAAAATCAAAACCATAGGCGACGAAATCATGTGCCGCTTCCCCGATGCGGACAGTGCGGTGAATGCTGCATTAGAGATGCAGCGGGGCATGGCGCAGGTGCCGCGTGGTTTAGACGTGCCGCTGAAGATCAAAATTGGTTTGCATTTCGGCCCGATGTTGGAGGCCGGTGGCGATGTATTCGGCGACGCGGTGAATATCGCTGCACGCATGACCTCTATTGCGCGTGCTGATCAAATCATACTCACCGAATCGACCACTAAGCACTTGGCCGACGAGTTGCAGCAAGCCACGCGCCAATTCGATGCCGCCCCTGTGAAGGGGATTAAAGGTTTAGTGCACATATGCGAAGTGGTTTGGGAAGACCAAAATGTCACCGCGATGTTGACGACTCCGGTGGGCGGATTGGGTGCCAATTCTCAGTCGCTACGTCTGAAATGCCAGCAACGCAGCATCATTCTGCAGGCAGGGGATAATCCCTGTGTGCTTGGGCGCGATCTTGAGTGTGGCTTTATCGTGCCCAGTGAATACGCCAGTCGCCGCCATGCCGTCATTGAACATCGGCGCGGGAAATTCGTGCTGATCGACCAAAGCACAAACGGTACCTACGTTCGTGTGAACGGTGAGTCTACTAGCAGTGAGATGTATTTACGCCGCGAAGAATTGCCGTTGTTAGGTAGCTCCGGCCTGATCGGGCTGGGCGCATCTTTGGAAGTGGTTGACGAGTTCGCTGTGCAATTCGATTGTTTATAAGCCCACTGCTCAAGGTCTAGAAAGTCTGTTTGTTATTATCCGCCCCCTTATTCTCGGGGTTTGCACCCCGCTGGGCGGAAAACAAATATGAGTACGGGCAAGGGAAAATTGTGGGGCGGTCGATTCGCTGAAAGTACGGATGCGTTGGTGGAAGCATTTAGTGCTTCCGAGCACTACGACCGACGCTTGTATGCTCAAGATATTAGAGGTTCTAAGGCGCACTCCCGCATGCTGGGCAAAATCGGTGTGCTTACGACGGAAGAGGTCGACAGTATTCATGCTGGCTTGGATGAAATACAGCGAGACATAGAGTCTAAGGTCTTTCCGTGGGATCC
Source organism: Oceanococcus sp. (assembly GCA_051252075.1). Lineage (GTDB taxonomy): Bacteria > Pseudomonadota > Gammaproteobacteria > Nevskiales > Oceanococcaceae > Oceanococcus. Next base: position 208,061 of record JBPOFU010000001.1, read on the forward strand.
GGCACTCGAAGACGTGCACATGAATATTGAGTCGCGGCTGACTGACAAAATTGGTGATGCGGGGAAAAAGCTGCATACCGGTCGTTCACGCAATGACCAGGTGGCCACGGATATTCGCCTCTACTTGCGCGATGAGATTGCTGGCCTGCTCAACAGCTTGAAGACCTTGCGTGCGGGTTTGATTGATTTAGCGCAGAGCGAGGCCGACACCATCTTTCCTGGCTATACCCATCTGCAGCCCGCGCAGCCGGTTACCGTGGGCCACCATTTGCTGGCTTGGGAAGCCATGTTGTGCCGCGATACTGGTCGCTTGGCTGATTTACGCGCACGCATGAATCTCAGCCCCCTAGGCGCTGCCGCCCTGTCTGGCACCAGTTATCCCATTGATCGAGAAATGACGGCGGCGGAATTGGCTTTTGATGGCGTCATAGACAATTCATTGGACGCAGTCTCGGATCGAGATTTCGCCATCGAATTCTGCGCTTTTGCCAGTATTTTGATGATGCACTTTTCGCGGATTTGCGAAGAATTGGTTATGTGGGCGTCACCGCAATTTGGTTTGATCGCCCTGCCCGACCGTTATTGCACCGGCTCCTCCATCATGCCGCAGAAGAAAAATCCCGATGTAGCGGAGCTCACCCGCGGTAAAACGGGGCGCGTGTATGGTTCTTTAACCGCGCTGCTAACTTTGATGAAAGGCCAACCTTTGGCTTACAACCGCGACAATCAAGAAGACAAAGAACCTTTGTTTGACTCGTTAGATACCGTGTCGGCGGTGCTGGCTGTGATGAACGGCATGCTGCCAGCGGTGCAATTTAAAGAGGAGGCGTGCTTGGCCGCGGCGGGTAAAGGCTATCCAACAGCCACAGAGCTCGCGGATTACTTAGTGCGCAAAGGTGTGCCGTTTCGCGATGCCCATGAAATGGTAGGTAAGACCGTGGCATTGGCGGTGGCAAAAAATTGCGATTTGGCGGATTTGTCTTTGGACGAGTTGCAAGCCAATGCACCTTTGGCTGACACCGATGTGTATGCGGTGCTGACCTTGGAAGGTGCGGTTGCGGCGCGAAATCATATTGGCGGAGCGGCGCCGAATCAGGTGCGGGAAGCTTGCGCGCGAGCCCGTACTAGACTTTAGTGGCACGCCTTCAAGAAATGCGGAATCGAGACGTATCCGATGCAAGTGCGTAGATGCTTCGAGTGAGATTTGGCGAGTGGCGATCTGCTTTGAGGTGCTCAGGATCGCTGTGAACCCGTCCATGGGCGCTATGACGCGAACGTCCTGTTCGCGACATTCCTGAACACCTCAAAACAGATCACCCAAGTCCGAGCTGAGCCAGTTCAGGAGAAAGTAATGGAAAAAATTGGAACCCCCTTGTCAAAAACCGCGACGCGGGTGATGTTGCTGGGCAGTGGCGAGTTGGGCAAAGAGGTGGCGATAGAGCTGCAGCGCTTTGGGGTGGAGGTGATAGCAGTGGATCGCTATGCCGATGCACCAGCGATGCAGGTAGCGCATCGTAGTCATGTGATTGATATGTTGGATGCTGCGGTGTTGCGGGCGACGATCGAGGTGGAGAAGCCGGATTTGATCGTGCCCGAGATTGAAGCTATCCACACGCCGACTTTGCAGGCTTTGGAGTCAGAGGGTTTCTCGGTGATTCCGACTGCCCTGGCAGCCCGTTTGACCATGGATCGCGAAGGTATACGCCGACTGGCAGCAGAGGAGTTGGGCTTGCCCACTTCGCCGTACCGCTTTGTTGATACTTTTGAAGATTTCGCCGCTGCGGTGGAGCAAATTGGTATTCCTTGCGTGGTCAAACCGGTGATGAGCTCATCGGGCAAAGGTCAATCCTTAATTCGTGAGTCAGCGGATGTACAAAAAGCTTGGGATTACGCTCAATCTGGCGGTCGTGCGGGCCAGGGTCGGGTGATTGTTGAAGGCTTTGTTAATTTTGATTACGAAATCACCTTGCTCTCATTGCGCCATAGCGGTGGGACCGATTTTTGCGACCCGATTGGCCATACCCAAGTCGACGGCGATTACCGTGAGTCTTGGCAACCCCAAGCAATGAGTCCGTTGGCCTTACAAGCCGCACAAGAGCAGGCGAAAAAAGTGACCGATGCATTGGGAGGGCGTGGCATTTTTGGTGTGGAATTGTTTGTGCAAGGCGATCAAGTATGGTTTTCTGAAGTCTCGCCACGCCCGCACGATACCGGCTTAGTTACCCTTATTTCTCAGGATTTATCGGAGTTTTCCCTGCACGTTCGTGCCATTTTAGGATTGCCGGTTCCCAATATTCAGCAGCATGGCCCGGCGGCATCCTGTGCGCTGTTGCTGGAAGGTGATCAGCACGCACCCAGTTTTAGTGGTTTGGCGGAATCTTTGTCGCAGCCGGATACGCAAATACGTCTATTCGGTAAGCCTGCTGTGCAGGGCCGCAGGCGTATGGGCGTGGCCTTGGCGCGCGGCGCTAGCATTGATGAAGCGCGCGAGAAAGCACGCCGCGCCTGTGCCGCTATTAGTGCCGATTAGTGGGGCGCTGCCTCCGGCCGTTGCTGTAGTCGGGACAGGCTTTCTTCCTGACTCAGTTGGGCCTCGCGCATGCAGGAATCGTACAGTGGGTCAGTGCTCGGAAAATTATCTTTGCAGTGCTGCTCACGCATATCGCTGGTCGAATCATAAATTTGTTGACTGCTACAAGCGCTCAGCGTTAAGCCAGCCATAAGTGCGAGTCGGTTCATCATAGATTTTCTCCTAAAAGCTAGAGCCAGGTTGTTGTAAGAAGGCATGTTCTTCGACACTGCTTTCCCGGCCGAGAATGCTATTGCGATGCGGGTAACGGCCAAAGCGGTCGATGATGGCCTTGTGGCGTAATTCAAAATCCAAATTCCCCTCCATCCCCGGTTTGGAAAACAACGCTACGGCGGTGCGGTGAATTATTTCCGATTCGCTGTGCATATAGGGCATGTACAGAAAGGCGCGTTGTTGTGACGACAGCTTTAGATCATCCCCCTGCGCAACGGCTTCCTGTGCCAGTGCCAGCGCTAAAGCATCTTGTGCAAATGATTTGGCGTGGTTGCGATAGATGTTGCGAGAAAACTGGTCCAACACAATGATTTCGGCAAGGCGGCCTTGCGCTGATGCGCGCCAGGCGAACAATTCGCACGCAACGGCAGCTGCATGTACAAGACCAAAGCGCTCGGCGATAGTTTTGTCCAGTTCAACATCCTTAACCCACCATTGCTGAGTACTGAGTTCTTCGAACCAAAAGTGCAAAATATCGGCGGTAGAAGTTGTCATAAATCACCTTTATTAGTGAAAAAGTGTGCGCGATAATCGCTAATGTCCGGCTGCTCGGTGTACAGGGTTTGCACAAAGCAATTGCGTTCAAACCAAAGCACTTCCATATCCCACAAACAAAACGAATATTGCTGTTCAGCGCGTTGCCAGCCGCCTTGTTTGAATACATCTACGTCGACAAACAGCTCGTTGTCGTTGCCCCAATACGCAAGCACCAAATAGTCCAAAATGACTCCGCGATGAAAGATGGCAAAGCTTGGTGTTAAAGCCCAAGTTAGGGTTTTTCGGCTTTTCATTTCCTTAAGTTGAGCGAGAAAGGGTGCCGTATCGATGGCCTCTGAACTTGCAGTTATGACATACAACTTGCAGCCATCAATGTCGTGGCGTGGATGGGCGGCGTTGGTGGGCCGCGGCCGAAAGTTTTGTGGTTTCATAGCAACATAATTGCGGTCTTTTGGGGTAATGGTCAATACGGAAAAGCTGGCCACAAATTGACCGCTCGGGTAGACTTCGCCGCCATTTTGCCTGGATACAGGCGCTGCCCGTCCCAACACCATGATTGATAACCTCCGTAACATCGCCATCATCGCTCACGTCGACCATGGTAAGACCACTTTGGTCGACTGCTTGCTCAAGCAATCCGGCACGCTGGATGATCGTAAAGATCATGGCGAACGGATTATGGATTCCAATGATCAGGAAAAAGAGCGCGGTATTACCATCACTGCAAAAAACACGGCGCTGCGTTGGAACGATTACCGCATCAATATCGTAGATACCCCCGGTCACGCTGATTTCGGCGGGGAAGTCGAACGCGTTTTGTCCATGGTGGATTCGGTGTTGTTGGTGGTGGATGCAGTTGATGGCCCCATGCCGCAAACCCGTTTCGTGACTCAGAAAGCCTTCGCGCTGGGCCTCAAGCCCATCGTAGTGATCAACAAAATTGATCGCCCAGGTGCACGTCCGGATTGGGTTGTTGATCAAGTTTTTGACCTGTTTGACAAGTTGGGCGGCACGGATGAACAACTCGATTTTCCCATCGTGTATGCCTCCGCGCTAAACGGTTACGCCAGTGAAGACGAAACCGTACGCGAAGGTGACATGACACCTTTGTTTCAAACCATCGTGGATCAGGTCAGTGCTCCCGGCGTCAATGCTGAAGGCCCTTTCCAGATGCAAATCACCTCTTTGTCCTATTCCTCCTATGTTGGTGTAATTGGTACCGGTCGTGTGACGCGTGGCTCCATCAAGGCGGGCGCTCAAGTCATGGTTGTTGCGCGTGATGGCAGCTTGCGCCGCGGCAAATTGCTGCAAGTGCTGGCTTTCGTTGGTCTTGAGCGGGTTCAGACCGATCAAATCGAAGCCGGCGACATCGTCGCGGTGACGGGTATTGAAGATTTAGGCATCTCCGAAACCGTCTGTGATCCCGGTCATCCCGAAGCTTTGCCGAGCTTGGATGTGGATGAGCCGACCATGTCGATGACCTTCGAGGTCAACAAATCACCGTTTGCCGGTAAAGAAGGCAAATTCATTACCTCGCGACAGATTGGCGAGCGCTTAGCGCGCGAACTGAAAATCAATGTGGCTTTGCGGGTATCACCGACACAAGATCCGGATAAATTCCGCGTCTCTGGTCGTGGTTTGCTGCATCTGTCGATTTTAATCGAGAGCATGCGCAGGGAAGGCTACGAGTTGGCCGTTTCGCGTCCGGAAGTCATCCGCAAGGAAGTGGGTGAAGAAATTCATGAGCCGTATGAAGCACTGACCGCAGACGTAGAAGAAGGGAATCAGGGCACGGTGATTCAAAGCTTGAACGAGCGTGGCGGTCGTATGACCAACATGATTCCGGATGGCAAAGGACGTGTACGCCTAGAATACGATATCCCGTCTCGCGGCCTGATTGGTTTCCAAACCGAATTCATGTCGATGACATCGGGTACCGGTTTGGTGGCGCATAACTTTGATCGCTATGCTCCAGCTACGGAAGTGACGGTTGGCGTGCGCCGTAACGGTGTTTTGATTTCTAACGATACCGGCAAAGTCCTGGCGTTTGCCCTGTTCAATCTGCAAGAGCGTGGGCGGATGTTGGTCGAGCCCACCGTTTCTGTATATGAAGGGCAGGTTGTTGGTATCCATAGCCGTGACAACGATCTTGTGGTCAATGCGCTGAGAGCCAAGAAACTAACCAATATGCGGGCCTCCGGCACCGATGAGAATATGATTCTTACACCGTCGGTGAAGCATTCATTGGAACAGGCGCTGGAATTCATTAATGATGACGAATTGGTAGAAGTGACTCCGGAATCGATTCGTATACGCAAGCGCTTCTTGAAAGAAACCGAGCGTAAACGAGCTCCAAAAACTTAGCGCTATTTAAACTCAGCGTATAAAAAACCCCGGCCAGAACAACGCTTCTGACCGGGGTTTTTTTATGAGCTGAGGCTTAGAAGCCGCCAGCGCAGCCGTCTGAGCCTGGGTAGCGCTCAGGATCTACATTTACCACTGAGTTTATCCACTGATTCACCGTGTTTACGGCCTCTGCGTGTGACACGCTGCGGGCCAGTGGCGGCATGCGCTCGCCAGCGTCATTGGATTCGATTCGGTAGGAAACGATGGAATCTTGCGAAGAGGCTGGAGTAATCGCCACCGGACGGCCACCAGAACCACTGCCGCCTGTATTCGGTGGTTTGCAGATGCCGTAGTTCAGATTGACCGGGCGGAACACGTCGAAAAATACGCCGGTACTGCCAGCTAAGCCCTTGCGGTTGTGGCAGTGCGCACAATTGCTTTCCAGCCAGGCGCGGGCGCGGACTTCCAGGTCATAGCCGTCTTCCCCTGCTTGTTGCCCTGTGTCACTTGCTGGCAAGTTGATGAATTCCCCAGGGATTTGGAAATTGGGCAAGCGCAAAGCAGCCTCAGCGATGTTATCCGCGTTGACTTGCAGCTCAGCTGGTGCGCCACTGAGTAAGCCGCTGTCCACCCAATGTGCCAATTGATTCTTGGCCATGCCGTCATAGACCATTTCGCGGTTGAGTAACCGCACCTTAGGCCCGATTGGGGCATCGCCGGCCGGTCGGTCGTCATTCAGATGGCAAGTACCACACTGATTGGGATGAGGCACAACATAGTTGTCGGTTGAACCGCTGATGGTTTGCCCGGTATCCGCATCGACATAGTTCCACGTGACCGCACTGACGTCGCCAGCCAGAGAGAGGAAGGCATCGGTGCGATTGCCCTGCTCGTCGGTTTCCCAGCGGAAGGCCATGCCTTCCCAGAAGGAATCGCCATCATCATCCTGACGGTGAATGAGCAAGCGGGTTTCGACGATGTTTTCGCTGTTGCCATCGACAAAGCTGAAGGTTTTGGCAATCACCGAGCCGGGCGGGAATTCTAGGGTTTGATTGGGCTGTTGCTCATTGCCTTCGCGCCACTGTGCACTTTCACCGGGCGGTAAGAAGGCAATACGATATTTGCGAGCGTAGTCCGAAAATAGCGGTGTTGTTAAATCAAACAGTTGCCCGCCTTCATTCGCGCCGCTGCGTGGGTCGGTGGGGTCAGCAAACAGGTTGTAGTGCGATAAGCGCTCACAATTGAACTCCAGTGCCGCGCGATTGATCTGATTGCCAGAATATCCTTCGCAAGTGCTGCGAATTTCTTCATCAGTAGGAATATCGGCGTTATTGGCATCAAACACGTATTCAGCCACGACTGCTGGTGGCAAAGGCTCTAAGTCGCGACCGTAACTGGCTTCACAACTGTGCACACTGACGTCGGTTGAGGGCGCGACTGTCGGGTCGGTGCCATTGAAATTCATGTACGGGCGGTTTTGCGGCGAAAAGCTGTTATTGCTAATGCAATGAAACCAATCGGGACGCTTTATAGCGCCCTCGCTATCGAATTTATAGGCGTTGTAGCGGCAGTCAGGCGAATGCGTGCCGTCGTACTGCGGTTTGCCACGCTCATCGACTGTGGATTGGAATTCTTCAGCCAGTTCACAGTCGCTATCGAGTTGATCGATATCACCATCCCAAAGGATATGAGCGCCCTGCCCGACAAAGGCATCCCCAGCTTGTGCCGATTTGATTTGCACTAAGGCCGGTAGCAAAGAGGCGTGACTGTCATCAACGCCAGTGACCAGGCAGGGAGGAATATCATCCAGCCCGGGTCCGGTGCCATCGGCACACTGCAGCGCTTCGGGACTTGGCAGCATGGGTAAATAACCATTGTTGTCGAAGGTGTTGTCATGAATATTGGTCCCTTCTGGGAACAAATCCATGCGCAAGTCGGGGCTGCCGCCGAGTATGTTGTGACCGACAAAAACCAAGCCAGCTGTGCGGTTGTCATGCAGTTGGTTGTTGAAGATTTCCATTTCGTCGTAGCCAAGAATTAGGAAACCTGTGCCTTGCGGCACACCGCCTACCACGCCGCCTGGGGCAAAATTGGGGGTGTTGTTGTAGCGCGAAATGTTGTTAAAAGTACGGGTTTTGTCGCCGTACTGATTCAGACCGGGCAAGTCGAATATCAAAAAGCCGCCGGTATTACATTCGGCGATATTGTCGTGCATGTCGGCGTTATCGCTGTTCTCAATTTCGTAACCCGCGACGTTGAACATCGCCAGCGAATTGCGCACGATGATGTCGTTGGACTGGCCGACGTAGATGCCCGCATCCGAGGCGCCCAATGCGACGACGTTGTCGAGTAAAACGTTGTTCGACAGCACCGGATAAATCGCATATCCGCCATTGTCACTGCCGATTTCGTAGCGGCGGGAAATGCCATTACTGTCCATGTAAGTACCGACACTTTCTACCGCGGAAGTTAAGTTGGACTGGCAAGTCACTTCCAGCGTCGCTGGGTCTTCGGCATTCATATTGCCGTCGGCACTGGACCACATGGCGCGCATATTGCGCAGGGTCACAAAATCCGAATCGGAGATTTTGATGGCAAAGCCCGGTGCGTCAATCAGAGTCAGGTCGATGATTGAAACGCCTTCCATGTGGCTCATGGTGATGCCTTCAGAAAAGCCTTCACGTTCGCCAAAATTGAGGATGGTTTTATCCATGCCAGCACCGGCGATGGTGATGCCTTTCTTATGACTCATCACCAAGGAGGTGCTGAAATCAAAAGTGCCAGGGCCGAATTCTATGGTGTCGCCATGGCGCGCAGCGAAAAACGCGGTTAGCGTCTTGAGCTCTTCGTCTGGACCATCTTCGATAAACCAGCGTGTCGTACTTGGGGTGTCCGACGGATTCGGAGTGCCAGTAGCACCAGGGGTGTTGATGCTGCCTCGGTTCGCGCCCTCACAGCCGTTAAGCAGCAAGAAAAGCGATAAAAAGCCGGCGCCGGCAATACATCGAGATATGGTCTTCAGCATGGTTGTTTCCCCTAGATTACCCACATCATAGATCAATCCCATAACGGGCATTTCTACGAATAAGCGGCTGCTATTTAACGAAAGTTTGATTCGTTATAGCGCGTCGAATACGGGGCAGCTTGCTTCAAACCAAGTAGGTGTACCCGCTTAAGCCTTGTTTTAGGGTGTTCAGAGCGGCTTGCTGTGCGTCAGGGCTCAGTGCGCTTTGATTGATCTTGCGTTGATAGTTGCTCAGCAGTTCATCGCTGCAAAGGTGTACATAGGCGAGTATTTCATCGACGCGATCACCTTGCTCTATAGCGCTAAGTGACCATTGGCCATCGTTTTGAATGTTGACGTTCACCGCATCGGTGTCGCCAAATAGATTGTGCATATCGCCAAGAATTTCTTGGTAAGCACCAACCATAAACAGGCCGAAGCGGTAGATTTCGCCTTCCTGTGGTGTATGCACCGGTAAGGAGGAGTCTATCCCGTCCCTATCCACATAGTGATCAATCCGGCCATCTGAATCGCAGGTTAAGTCACGTATCACGGCGCGGCGATCTGGCCGTTCATTGAGGCGTGATAAGGGCACGATGGGGAAGACTTGATCTATTGCCCAGATATCGGGAGCGGATTGAAAAATTGAGAAGTTGCAGAACAGCTTATCGGCAAAGCGTTCGCGTAGATGATCCAAGGTGTCGCGATGGGCGCGCACGCTGGGGTCGAGGCGGGGCAGTATTTGCCTAGCGATATGGCGGTGCAGATTTTCCGCTTGCGCCCGCTGTTGCAGATCGGTTTCGCCCAAATGAAAGGCATTGAGCAATTGCTCCAACAGGGCGTCAGCTTCGGCCAGGCTTTCCAAGGGCGGCATGTAGCCGTCATCCTCTAGCAAGGCCCAAAGCTGTTTCAAAGCGGCGGGAGCGTGCTCTGTGGGCGCGTTGGCGGGCATATCATCCGCCCGCTCGGCATCAATTACATGGGTAACCAGCACAGCATGGTGGGCGGTTAAGGCCCGCCCGGATTCGCTGATGATGTCCGGGCATTCCAGCCCCGCTTCCTGCGCGGCTTCGGCAAAAGTCTCGACTACGGCCTGAGCGTAGTCCGCCATGCTGTAATTCATGGAGCAATAACTGCGTGAGCGGGTGCCTTCATAGTCCACGCCCAGCCCGCCGCCAACATCGATGCAATCGATAGGCGCGCCCATTTTGCGGAGCTCGACGAAATAGCGCGCAGCTTCTCGTAGACCACGCCGAATATCGCGCAAATTGGCGACCTGAGAGCCGAGGTGGAAATGCAGCAAATGCAGGCAGTCGAGCAAGCCATCACGCTTCAACTTGGCTATAGCGAGGTCAATTTGCTGCGCCGACAGGCCAAATTTCGATTTCTCACCGCCGGTGTTTTGCCAGTGCCCAGCACCAATGCTGGCCAGCCGTACACGCAGGCCCAAATGCGGTCGCGTATTTTGCTCCGTACTGGCGGTGACGATGTGTTCAATTTCAGAGAGCTTTTCTAAAACCAGGGTGACTCGGTGCCCTAGGTTTTGCCCTATCAGTCCTAAGCGTATGTATTCAAGGTCTTTATAGCCGTTGCATACAATAGGCCGGCCTACCGGCAACAGTCCCAGCACCGCCAGCAGTTCCGGTTTGCTGCCAGCTTCCAAGCCGATATTGCCGCCCGCCAGCAATTCACGCACTACGTCGGCTTGTTGATTGACTTTGATCGGATACACCGGGGTATAGCGGCCGCTGTAGTTCTGTTCGGCAATCGCGCTATCAAAAGCCCCCTGAAGTTGCACAACACGGTCGCGCAGAATATGCGAAAAGCGCAAAAGGCAGGGGGAGCGCAGCGAGTCAGCCTCGCTGCTATCCAAAATCTGGCTAAGGGCTACCAATTGATCACCGGCTCTCACGCACAATTCGCCGGCACTGTTGACCGAAAAATAGCCCGCGCTCCAGTGGTCGATGTTGTAGAGCCGTTCGGCGTCGCTGCTGTTGAACTGTGTGCCGCGCATGGGCTTTATACTTCCGCTTTTTCACGCATGGGATGCTTCGCGCGCATGGTAAACGAGAATGAGTGGTTTCTGGAGCCAGTAGAGGCTAAAGGTACGTTATTCGGGCTTAAGCTGGGCGAGCGCCTGCATGCTGAGCAATCTGAATTTCAATATTTGGAAATTTACCAAACCGAAAGTTTTGGCAAGCTGATGGTGATCGACGGCTGCGTCATGTTGACCGATAGGGACAATTTCCTTTATCACGAAATGATGGTGCATCCGGCGCTGTGTCTGCATCCCAATCCTAAGCGGGTCTTGATTATCGGCGGTGGCGATTGCGGCACCTTACGAGAGGTGTTGCGGCATGACATCGTGGAATCCGCCATACAGGTCGATATCGATGAGCGGGTCACGCGTTTGTCAGAGAAATATTTCCCAGTGTTGTGCGACAGCAACGATGATCCACGTGCCGAGCTGCTGTTTGATGACGGTATTGCCTACGTGCGCAATGCGCCTGATGCGGCGTTTGACCTCATCATCGTCGACAGCACTGATCCGGTTGGCCCAGCAGAAGGTCTATTCAATAAAGCGTTTTATGCGCAATGCCATCGCGCGTTGGCGGACGGGGGTATCTTGGTGCAGCAAACTGAATCGCCTTTGCTGCATTTGGATTTGATCGCCGAGGTACATAGCTTTATGAAAGGTGAAGGTTTTGCCTCCACCCGCTTGGTCAGCTTCCCGCAGCCGGTTTATCCCTCCGGATGGTGGTCCTCCACCTTGGCCTTCAAAACCACGCTAGCCGCTGTGGCCGATGCCGGTCGTATGAAGGCTATTAGCAAGCAATGCCGTTATTTCAATAGCGATATCCATGCAGGGGCGTTGGCTTTACCGAATTTTGTTGCTGAAGCGCTGGAATAAGCGGTGATGACCCGCAGGCGCCTGAATATCAGATGCTTGCGGGTCATGAGTCAGTTGCGATCAATCGTGCTGCACAAAGATCAATTGATCGGTATCAAAGCCGAAGGCGGATGCTTTTTTCAGCAGGCGGGCGACAATTTCCGGTTCTAACTCTGGTTTTCTGGCCAGTAACCAAAGGTAGGACAGATTGGGGCCTGAGACGAAGGCATACTCATAGCCGTCTAGATCCAACTCAAATATGACGTAGGCCCCATAGAACGGGCCAAAAAATGAAACTTTTAGGTAGCCATCATTGGGATCGTCCACGAAATAGGCTTTGCCAGTGGCTACTTTCCATTTGCCCTCTTTTGCAGAATAGCCGCTGTTGACGACGCGAACGCCGCCACCTTCTTTCAATGTGTATTCCGCGGTAACCTGTTGTAGGCCACGCTCGAATGAATGGTCCAGCCGGGCAATTTCGTACCATTTGCCGAGATAGCGATCCAGCTCAAATCCTTTTACCGGCGTAACGTTTTCCGGCATGCCAACGCATCCAGCAACGAGCAAAGAGGCCACTGCCACTAGTGTGTTTTTTATCATCAGGCTTGTTTTCCTTTTCTGTGCGATGAGCAGCTCAATTCATGCTGCGACATACGCCTTTCTGTGTTGCGCTCTACAGTCGCTTTTCCCAAGACCGTACAGCACCAGGAACCAAAGTAAACAAGGGGTGGGGTACTGGCGAGATAACGCAATTCAGAGCGTGTTGTGATGGGCAGCGAACTTCGAGCTTTCTTAGCAGGTGCCCCCATTCAAAGTCCAATTGTCCTTGTGCTTCGACTATAGGATCAACGGATGAGGCCTGGGGTAGCTTGCAGGCATCAAAGTGATAACCGCGCGCGCGAGATTCCTCGAGTACGCCGTGCAAAAAGCTCACTATCGCCAAATACGGTGCGTCATGGGCGCGGAATCGCAGTAGCTGCGGATGGTTTTTGTAGCCCTGCGTCTTGTTTTCCAACACCGCTTTTGCCAGCAGACCCTCCCGCCATAAAGCGACCAAGCCTTTGCTGTCGAGATACATCGGATGGATCGTCCATAGCCGCATGAGGCTTACCGTTTGAATTCAAATGCGGCTATTGCTGTGACAACACCTTAGGAAGTCGGGTCACGTTGCCGAAACAGACTATGACGCTCAGAATCCTCTAGGGCTTTGCGCGCTTACAGGCAGCATCAGCCTGCGTTTGAGTCTTGTTGATGAATTCTAGGCGTTCCTTGGCGGATAAGGCGCGTGGTTCTCCATCCTCACCTTGCATGGCCATATTCGGGCTGCTGCGGTAATTCGCAACGCGGCTGTTGAGCTCTTTGCAAATTTCTTCGAAGCTGGCGGTTTTGTACACGCCTTTATCGATGTCAGATGTGGGGCTAGGTTTGTCGTCTTCGCTTTGTGAGGTGGCATTGGCGGGCCCCGGTGGTGCTTTGAGGCGTTTCGCACCCACTGGCGGCTGGTCGCCATAATGAACTCTGCCGTTATCATCCACCCAGCGGTAATTGTCGGCGCTGACGACGAAGCTGAGTAACATCAGTACTGCAAGAAACAACGGGCGCATGAAACTATCCACATCAAGCCAGCGCTAAATGTGACAGCAGTTGGCTAGCACGTCCAGTCACAGAATAAGCATTCAACTTTCGCAACGCGTTATGTCGAGGTCTGCACAGATGCTGCTGAATGTGATGCGTGCAGCTTGGATGACAGCACAGCAAGAACAGGAAGAATAATTCCCCAGCTCAGCGCAACGACACAAAGAGGCTGCCAATTTGGGCTGGCCAAGCTGGCAGCACCGAGTTTCGCACCAGACCAGTAGGCGATTGGCGCCGAAATGACAGCCATAGTGGCAAGTAAATAGGGGTGATTGCGCAGCATTGCCATATTGTTGTGCAACAGCAGCGCAAAGTTTGCCCACAATGCAAAAACCCATAACGGTGGTAGGAACGACAGCGGCGCAAAACCCGAGTAACTGATGAGTTGGGTATTGATCAGAACTGTATCGGCGATAGGTCCCAGTGCGCAGGCCAACAGCAATAGCTGAATGTCTTGTTTTGCCCGCAGGCTATAGCGTAGGTGAATACAGACCCAAAGCAGCATGCAGCCTATCGCGAATATTTCGCCGCCACGCACCGCGCTCACAACGAGAATGAGCCACAACAGTTGAAACGCCAGGATTTGAACGATGCGGGGAATGCCTGTTTCAACTATGGGCGCGGCCATTTGCTCGTCGTATTGTTTTTGATCGAAGATGGTAGCAACTAAATTTCAGCCCTCATCGGCGTCATGGTTTCAAATGTTGAAAAGCCGGACGTAATTTTTGACTCAAACCATAGCCTCTTTGGAATAATCGTAATGCCCGAAAAATCTGCCAAGCTCTATTTCCACTGATGCCACAAGGTCTGCAAGAAGCTACTCGCTCCTGCCCCTATTGCGGGGAGAATATCGATTTATTGATAGATGGCAGTGTGCCTGAGCAGATCTACGTGGAGGATTGCTTCGTTTGCTGCCGTCCCATCGTGATCTCAGCTTGCTTCGATGAGGATGGCGATGTGGTGCTGGACCTCCGTCAAGAAGATGACTGAGCGGCACCTTGGATCAAGGCGCGAAAAAACAGCATGATTTCTTTCGACATCGCGCTGGCATCCAAGCCAGTGTCATTGGTTAACCACTCCACGATCAATTCATTCGCCGCACCGACTAAAGCCACGGACGGCAGATGGTAATCCCGATCTGGTAGCTGGCCTGCTGCCACCAAATCATTCGCAGCAATGGTGATGAATTGGGCAAATTGGTGAATGGATTTTCGTCGCAAGGCTTCCAAACGCGGATTGATGCCCACAGATTCCACGCTACCCAAACGGGCGCGGCGGGGGTCACCCAAGTAAAAGTCTACAAACGCTTGCAAGGTATTCAACGCGCGTTGTTGTGGATTGCCACGCTGCTGCATGGCGCTCAAAACCACCGCGGTAACCTCTTCGCGCAGCTGCGCCAATAGTGCTTCTAGCAGTGCTTCGCGATTGCGAAAATGCTGATAAAAATGCCTTGTAGTCACTTTCGCCTGACTGCAAATTTTCTCGACCGTGGTGTTGGGGTAGCCCAATTCGGTAAACAGATTCAAACCTGTTTCCAGCAGCCGCTTACGCCGTTCACGTTCGCGCTCCTCTGAGCTTTGCCCAGCATAGCGTCGCGTTGGTTTACGCCGTGGCAAGTTAGTGGTGAGACCCTGTTTCAAGCTCATGCGCGCTACGATAAGCCATCTTCATATTGCGTCAACCACTATGCCCAATGCCGAGCGTCCCCTATACGCGGTTTATCCAGCTTTGCAGCGGCATTTGCCTTGTGCCGGTTTTGCGCAATTGCCCACGCCAGTACAGCAACACACATTCTCCGGGCGCCCCGTTTGGATCAAGCGAGACGATCTCACCCACTCGCTATATGGCGGTAATAAGGTGCGCAAGCTGGAATTTATTTTGGCCGCTGCCAAAGCCGCAGGGCAGCGCCGTGTGGTGACTTTTGGTGCAACAGGTACTCACCATGGTTTGGCGACGGCCTTGTTTTGTCGTGAACTCGGCTTGGACTGCGAATTGCTTTTGTTCGAGCAAGAAGAGACCGAGCATGTGCACGCCAACCGCAAGGCACTTGCAGCCGCTGGGGCGGATTGTGTGGAGTGCGGCAGTTTGGGCAATACCGTGCGTCGTTTCTATTTGCATCCCAGGCGCCTACGTGGCGACACCCTATTTTTATTTGCGGGAGGCTCAGGGGTAGCGGGCACGCTGGCCTTTGTGAACGCAGCACTGGAGCTTAAACAGCAAATTGAGGCAGGCGAAGCCTGTATGCCAGATCGCCTTTATGTGGCCTGCAGTTCTGGGTCCACGTTGGCGGGGCTTACTTTGGGTGCTGCTATTGCGGAGCTATCCTGCGAAGTTATTGGCGTGCAAGTCGCGGATAGCCATCTTGGGCCCTTTCAGGCCTGCACCGAAGATACCGTGAGCGCCTTAATCCGCAAAACCATGCGTTGGTTAAATAAGCACCAAGCACCTTGTACGCTGCCCTGCCCAGGCGTGAGATTGGAGTCGCGTTTTCTCGGCGCGGGTTATGGATTCCCTGCGGCCGGAGGTGCCAGTGCGGCCACACAATTCCAGCAGGCTGTTGCTGTTCCTTTAGACGAAACCTATACCGCGAAGGCATTTGCCGGCCTATTGGCTGATGATAGCGATGGCGCGCTAATGTATTGGCACACTTTGAGTTCGGTTTAGAACTATCAAACTAAGCGCTGCGGCAGCTGATTAGCTTCAGAGGTGCTGATTCTGCCAGTAGCGCTTGGTTTTTACCGGCTTGTTTGGCAGCGTACATGGCGATATCGGCTTTGTTGATTAGGCTGTCGGCGTGCTGTGCATGCTCTGGTGACACGGCGACGCCTATGCTGCAGCCAACTTGAAGTAGGACGCCTTGGTAGGCAATGGGGGCTTGCGCTGCCGCGACCAATTTTCTGGCTATTTTCAAAGCGATTTCTGCTACGGGAACGCCAACCAGCACGACGATGAATTCGTCGCCGCCTTTGCGCGCCAGGGTGTCTGACGGTCTTAAAGAGGCGCGCCAGCGTTTGCTCATGGCACGCAGCACTTCATCTCCAGCGGCATGGCCGTGTTCGTCGTTCACCGCTTTAAAGCCATCCAAATCTATGAACAGCACCGCGACTTTACTGCCGCTGCGTTGAACGCCAGAGAGCGCTTGCTGTAGTCGATCCAGAGCAATGGATTGTCTGGGTATGCCGGTGAGTTCATCGGTGATCGCCAGCATGGCAATCTCTTCGCGTTGGCGCTCTACATCGTGAGTCAGACTCAGCATCGTGCTGTTGAGCTCGTTGATCGCACTAAAGACCACCAAGGGCAGTACGACCGTGGCGATGATGAGGGTCGCCCATGAACTGGGCTGGGTCATGTAGCTGTTGGCATCGAAGCTAATTGAGAGTACGCCGCTGTTAAATCCAAATCCGGTCAAACTGACCGCGACACACACACCAGCGATCGTAATAATGCCAGCTCGAGCGGAATACAGAGTGCTAACCAATAAGGCACTGGTTACCAACCACCAAGTGCCAGCGCCGAGTAGTCCTAGGGTGATTAAACCCATAGCACCGATGAGCCAAAACAAGACGATGATGAGTCCAGCTTTGAGTCGGCTTGATAACCGGTGACGTAGGCCGAATACGCCAAGCGCAGTAAGGCCCACCGCGATGTGCACAGCGTACATTGGCAGCCATCCCGTGCTGGCTGCACGGGATAAGGACAAAGGCACGCCGATTAGAGAAAGTATGGCCAAGCCCGCCCAAATTCGGTTCACCAGCACGCTTTGCATTTCAGCAATGCGGTCGTCGACATCTGCGGAGCGGAACATGAATAGGCAGATTGCTAGCAGGCAGGGATAGCCATTGCGCCTATCGGCCGCCAAGGCAAGGGCTGAAGGGGTAGCCCCTATTTCACGTGGCGGTAAGACAAAAAAAGCCCCGCCGATTGGCGAGGCTTTGTGTCTTAAGACCTAGAGCTTATTCGAATACGAAATGATCATTATCCAAAGCCATGATTGAACGCGGGCCACTGGTCAACGCTTCTGCATGTGCCAATTGACGCGGCAAGATGCGATCCAAGTAGAACTCACCGGTACGGATCTTGGCTTTGTAGAACTCTGGGGTTTCAGCGCCGCCGTGTTCCAGTTTTTCATAAGCCACGGCAACCATTTGAGCCCAGAAGTAACCCATGGTGACGTAGCCTGAGAACATCAAGAAGTCGTATGCGGCAGCGCCGACGGCATCGCGATCACTGCGTGCGGCCATCAAAATACGACCAGTGATGTAGTTCCACTTCAGTGCCAGTTGTGACAATTCGGTCACATAGCGGCGCAAAACACGGCGTTTGCGTGAGCCCGTTACCGGATTGTGCTGGGCACAGAACTTGAGGATTTCACCGGTATATTCAGGTACTGCTTTACCACGTGACATGATGATGACTTTGCGGCCAAGGAAGTCCAGTGCCTGGATACCTGTCGTGCCTTCATACAAAGTGGAGATTCGCGCATCGCGGGCAATTTGCTCCATACCCCATTCGCTGATGTAACCATGGCCACCAAATACTTGCATGCCATGGTTAGTGGATTCCAAGCCCATTTCGGTCAAGAAACCTTTCAGAATTGGGGTTAAAAAGCCCAATTTGTCATCAAATTCCTTGTAGTCGGCTTCGTCGCCGGTCGCCATCAAATCGGCGAATTTGGCAGCGTGATAAAGCATCGCCCGGCCGCCTTCAGTAATGGCTTTCTGAGTCAGCAGCATGCGGCGTACGTCAGCGTGATAAATCAGCGCATCAGCAGGCTTTTCCGGTTCTTTTTTGCCGGACAAAGAACGCATGGATCGGCGTTCTTTGGCGTAGCGCAAAGCACCTTGGAAAGACAGTTCAGAATGTGCAACGCCTTGGATCGCAGTACCAATACGGGCGGTGTTCATGAAGGTGAACATGCACTCCATGCCCTTGTTTTCTGGCCCCAACATCACGCCTTCGGCGGCGTCAAAGTTAATTACCGCCGTGGCAGAGGCTTTGATGCCCATCTTGTGTTCTAAGGAACCGCAGGTCACATTGTTGTTTTCGCCTACGCTGCCGTCAGCGTTGATTTGCATCTTCGGTACGATGAACAGTGAAATGCCGCGGGTGCCTTCGGGCGCGCCGGGTAAGCGAGCCAACACCACGTGAATGATGTTGTCGGTCATGTCGTGATCGCCGGAAGAGATGAAAATCTTCGTGCCGGTGATTTTAAAGGTGCCGTCGCCGTTGGGTTCGGCGCGGGTTTTGACCTGGCCCAAATCGGTGCCGCACTGAGGCTCGGTTAGGCACATGGTGCCCATCCATTCGCCAGAAACCAATGGGTTCAAATATTTGGTTTTCTGCTCGTCATCGCCGTGTATGAAGATGGTGTTCATGGCTCCGATGGACAGGCCGGGATACATGCTCCAAGACCAGTTAGCAGTTGCAACAATTTCGTGTTTAATCAGCCCCAAGGACATGGGCAAGCCTTGGCCGCCATATTCCTCTGGGTGGCTCAATGAAGGCCAGCCGGAATCGCGGTAGGTGTTGTAGGCCTCTTTAAAGCCTTTCGGGGTGGTGACTTTGCCGTCGACCAGCGTGCAACCTTCTTGGTCACCAGACTGGTTAAGCGGAGCCACTTCGCTTTCCGCGAAACGGGCAGACTCTTCTAAAATCGCATCAACCACATCCGGTGTGGCTTCTTCGCCACCAGGTAAGGTTTTGTAATGGGCTTCGTAGTCGAACACCTCATGCATGAGGAACTTCATATCGCGCAGCGGCGCTTTGAATTCTGGCATGGTCATACTCCTGAGTAAGCAAGACAGGCAGCAAGCGTGCGGCTTGTCATCAAGGGGGTGAGCGTAGTGCTCATCATCTTTTAAATCTGGGGACGTACACTAACATCATTCAATACTCTGGCGTATGGTGGATTTTTTTCTGCCTCTTGTCGCCGGTGTACGAGTGTTTTTTAAGAGTCTGTTTTTTCAATAGTTTCTAGGCATTTCAGAACAGTTGTCTAGACACCTATAATCCGACTTGCGAGCTGTCCGGATTATGTTGCGCTGCGCAAAAATGGGCCAATTGGGCGATTCAGCTCGCTTCACGGCGACGCAGTTCTTGCAGTACCGGTCCGCTAAAGAGATGCTTGAGGCTGAGCGCTAAAAGCGGTCGCAATACGCGCCGTGGCCAAGAGCCCTGAATACGATCATAGGCAGCTAAAACACGGCTAGAACCAAGGTATTGATCGACTACAAAGGCGATTTGCCATGCATTATCTAGGGTGTAGTCCGCCATGCAGGGCCAAAAATTCGCTTGTTCTTGGCCTAGCTGCAAGATCAATTCCAAAAATGGGCTGACTTTTAGCGAGTTTGTGTCGGCTTGTTCTGGGTACAGATCGCGGGCCCGTTCAAAGAAGCTTTCCATGCCCGCGGTGTGCGCGCACATGATGATCATCATCAGAAAGTAGCGTGCGCCACGCCCTTCTTGTTCAAAGCGGCGGGCAGAGGTTGCTAGCTCGCCGGGCAATAGCAGCCATTGCCCTTGTTTAAAAATCTCTTGGCTAATTCTTTGGTCTTCTAAAAAGGGCAGGCTCTCGTCGAAACCGCCTAAATGGTCGAAAAACTCACAACTTATGAGCAATCCTTGGTCGCCATTGATGGTTTCAGCTCGATTGAGCCGGCTTTTGGCCTGCAAATGGCGATAAAAACGCTGGCCCTGTGCTGGAGCGTCTTTGAAGCGCAATGCAAAATGCCCCGCGCTGCATGGCGGGCTGGCATCCAATGCCGAGCATGCCTTGCTTAAGAGGTGTTCATCAGCAAGCCGCGAATCAGCGTGCAGGAACAAAACAGTGGCGTGTTGTGCACAGTGGCGGGCAGCATTCATCTGGGCACCGCGTCCCCTACTTGCCTGTACCCAATCGGTGCTTTGGGCCACTTGGCGCGTCTCGTCCTGGCTGCCGCCGTCCGCCACAATGATTTGCAGGGCTACGCCCTTTTGCTGGCGTAAATCCTCCAGTAAGGCCGCTAAGGCCACTTGCTCATTGAGTGTGGGGATGATGACGCTGAGGGTCTTCAACTTTGCACGGCCCACATTACCGCAACGATGGTCGCAGCCGCCACGGCCACCCAGAGTACCCAGCCTCTAGCTGGGGGTGTTTCATCAACCTTGGATTGCTCATCCATCCAATCGATGAGAATTTTTCGATTGCGCTGGTTGGATTGCCATAGCAAGTCAAAGAAATCGCCAAGCAAGGGTACGATGCCGACAACGGCCTCAATGGCGAGATTGCCTAGCATTTTCAGTTGCAAGCGCCCCGGTGCTTTCACTCCACGGGCCTGCCAAATCATCCATAGGCCTAGCGCCAAACCCAGTAGATCACCCACGCCTGGAATCAGACCAATCACCGCATCTGCACCAAAGCGTATCTGGGTGCCGGGTATGCGTATCGCGCTGTCCAGCATGGTGGCTAAGCTGTTTAGGCGTTGACGCAATTGTTGTTGCTGCTGTTGCGTGGTTTCAGCAGTTGTGTCCATGTTCATTCCGTTAGACTACACAAAAAGAATCAAGCCTCAGCGCTGGCGCATTTTGCTGCCGACCGCTGTACGGGGGCAGGGAATGCTTGGCAAAATTATTTGGTTTCTCACTTGGTGGCTGCGTAAACCGCTGCTTAAGGCTATACGGGCACAGGTTTCGCCGACTCAGTTGCATGAGACTCTAAACCTCGATCCCAATGTGCCGGTTTGTTACGTTTTGCCGTGGCGCAGTTATGTGGATCGCTGGGTCTTGGAGTACGTCGTTGCGCAGCATGGGCTGGTGCCGCTACGCAAAAGCCGCAATACCCTGCCGGAAGTTGGTAAGGCCGTGTGCTTGTACCTACCGGCAGTGCTGGACAGTAAGGGCGGATTGCGTGAATTGCATCAACAAGCCTTGGATCAAGCCGGTTTTGACCTGCAATTGGTTCCTGTGTCCATGTTTTGGGGGCGTGACCCTGGCAAAGAGACCTCTTTGTTCCGGATTTTGTTTTCTGATTCAGAAAACCCAGGATACTTGCGTAAATTTCTGATTATATTGGCTAATGGGCGCAATATTGTGCTCAATATCGGTCAGCCTGTGCTGTATCGCGAATTTGTCGGTGAGGCTCAAAATTACGAGCGCATAACGCAAAAGTTGGTGCGGGTTTTTCGCTTTCATTTCCGCCGTCAGCGTAATGCAACCCTAGGACCTCAGCTTTACACCCGCAATCAAGTGACTCAAGCGGTATTGGCGAATCCAGGCGTACGCAGTGTTATCGCCGATGAGGCCGCTGCATCCGGTACCAGCATTACCGATCAGCGGGAAAAAGTCCGTGGCTACGTGGACGAAATCGCGGCGGTTTACTCCACCACCACTTTGCGCGTGCTGTACATGTTGCTGACCTGGGTATGGAACCGGGTTTACAACGGTGTGGAAATTCATCGCATAGAACGGGCGCGAGAGGCGGCGGCCAAAGGTGGCGTGATCTATATGCCTTCACATCGCAGCCACATGGATTATTTGTTGTTGTCCTATGTGCTTTTCACCGAAGGTCTAGTGCCGCCGCATATCGCAGCCGGGATCAATCTGAATTTTTGGCCGGTCGGCGCGATATTGCGTCGTGGTGGAGCGTTTTTCTTACGACGTAGCTTTGGCGGCAAGAAGTTATACACCGCGGTTTTCCGAGCCTATCTGGATTACCTGGTTTCCCGTGCATTCCCGATGAGCTTTTATCCGGAAGGTGGACGCAGCCGTACCGGGCGCTTACTCAAGCCTAAGACCGGCATGATGGCTATGGTTACTGCCAGTTATCTGCGCGGCACGGATAAGCCCGTCACCATCATTCCGGTGTATATCGGTTATGACAAAGTGGCCGAAGTCAGTAGCTATTTCAAAGAGCTGCGTGGCAGCAAAGTGAAAAAGGAGTCCATTTGGGAATTCCTGAAAGTACGCAAAGTCCTCAGCCGTAATTATGGCAAGGCATATTTGTCCTTTGGAGAGCCAATCGAGCTGGGCGATTATCTGCGTGAGCAGCAACCGGATTGGATCAAGAAGATTCCGTATAAAGCAGGTCAGCAACCTGAAGATATGCCGGCATTTGTGGAAAAGCTCAGCTTGCGAGTAATGACGCAAATCAATGCGGCTGTGGTGCTGAGCTCCTCTGGCTTGGCCAGCATGACCTTATTGGCGACGCCGCAAAAAGCGATTGCTGCCGACGAGTTGCAGGAGCAGATTGGCAGCTGGGTGGCCTTGCAGAAGGCCGCGCCCTATGGCCCGAATATCATTCTTCCCAAAGCTTCAGCCGAAGAATTGGTGGCCGAAGCCGAGCCGGTGCTGCCATTAAAACGCGTCAGTCACCCTTGGGGTGACTTGCTGTTGGCAGAGGGGCGAGATGGCGTGTTAATGACGTATACCCGTAACAGCGTGCAGCATGCCTTTGCCCTGCCCTCGCTGTTGGCAAGTTTTTTCCGTTTTCAGCCCGGCATCGCACGCGCCGATTTGGTCGCCGCTGCGCATGATTTGTACCCGTTTTTACGCACTGAGTTGCATATGCGTTGGCCCAGCGACGAAGTTGATGAGCAAATCGACATACAAATTGATGCCATGTTGAAATTGGGCTTGCTGCAAAATGACACGCAACGCGGTTTGGTCGCACCGCCGGTCACTACGCGCGAATTTGCCACCTTGACGCGTTTGGGTAATGTGTTGCGCGAGACTTTAGAGCGTTACGCCTTGAATGCCTTGCTGTTACAAGGGCGTTACGGCGTCGGCTACATCGATCGTTTGGAATTCGAGCAAGAATCACGCTTGATGGCGGAGCGTTTGGCCATCATTAGCGGTCGCGATGCGCCTGAGTTTTTTGATAAAGCCTTATTTCGTGGCTTTGTCGACACATTAAAAGAAAAAGGCTGGGTCGTTCCCGTGCCAGGCGTCGAACTGGAAGATGGTGATGAGCGATTGAGCATCGACGCCAGTGTTGGGCCCTTGGTTGACCGGGCATTGGGAATGCTGGGAACGGACATCGGACAGGCGATTCTGCAGTTGGTTCATCGTCCACGCGGAGAGTAAGAAAGCGTTAGTGACCGGTTCTTGCGTTTCCACCGTATGGCCGTTATGGTGCTGCGCTTTGAGAATTCAACACGCAGGAAAATTCCATGACACTTAAGCCTTTGGTCGCACCTCTCGCAATTGGCAGCCTGTTGCTGTTGGCTGCTTGTTCGCAAAACGCAGCAGCTCCGGCCGGCAATGCCGAGTTGGCGCTGGATACCGACGCACAGAAATTTAGCTACTCAGCCGGTTTCGAAATTGGTGGTCGTTTGGGTCAAATGGAGGGTGTGGATGTTGACTTGGCGGCGTTGAGCGCTGGTTTGGCTGACTCCTACGGCAAGAAAGATGCCCGTCTGACTGAAGAAGAAATGGCCGAAGTTAAGCAGAACATTTACAAAGCGGCTGCCGAAAAGCGTAACGCTGAGCGCACCGAAAAAGCCGATGCCAACTTGGAAGTAGGCAAGGCGTTCTTGGCTGAGAATGCTAAGAAAGAAGGCGTGAAAGTGACCGAGTCAGGTCTGCAATACCAGATTATCGAAGCTGGTGAAGGCGATGCGCCTGCAGCGACCGATACCGTGGTTGTGCATTACGCAGGGACTCTGATCGATGGTCAGGAGTTTGATAGCTCGCACAAACGTGGCCAGCCTGCGACCTTTAAGCTCAATGGTGTTATCAAAGGTTGGACCGAAGGTTTGCAGCTGTTGAAAGCTGGCGGCAAAGCGAAATTGTTCATTCCGCCTGAGTTGGCTTACGGTGAACGTGGCGCTGGCGCTATGATCGGCCCGAACGCGACTTTGATATTCGAAGTTGAGCTTATCGAAGTGACTAAAGCCGAAAGCTAAGGAAACACTGATTTAACGCTGCGCTTGCCATCTAAGCCGTCGGCGGTGCTCGAAATCCTCATGTATATACCCACATACACTGCGGTTTCTGCGCGTCGGCGACGACTCACCTGCCTGCGCGCCCTCATTAAATCAGCGCTTCCTTAAGCCTCTTTATTTAAAAAGCCGGATGAGCCTCGCTCCTCCGGCTTTTTTTATGCGCTTAGTCGGCGATTTTTACCAGATAACGTCCCCGCACTTTAGCCGCCATGATGTGCTCGCAAGCTTGCGGCACTTCGCTTAAGGCTATGGTTTCCTGCAGCATGCGTTCGGGTTGCGCTAAGCGCCAGTCGTTAAAGATATGTTGCCAAGTGTTCTGGCGTAGCGCCGACGGAATGTCGACTGAATGTACGCCCAGTAGATTCACCCCGCGAAGAATAAATGGCATCACTGTGGTGTTGAGTTTGTAGGAGGAGGCCAATCCTATGCTGGCGACATTGCCGTGAAATTTGGTTGTGGCTAAGAGCCAAGCCAACATATCGCCGCCCAGGCTATCAATCGCCCCGCCCCAGCTCATTTTCATCAACGCCCCTTCCGGTTTGCCGCATTCGTTGGCATCGACAATCGCACTGGCACCCAAGGACTGCAGATAATCGGCCTCGTTGGTCTTGCGGGTGATGGCAGTGGCAGAAAAGCCGGCTTGTGCCAGTAAGGCGATAGAGAATGAGCCCACTCCGCCGCTGGCCCCAGTCACGGCAATGGGGCCATGCTCAGGGCTTTGTTGATTTTGCAGTAATTTGACCATGGCCAATGCGGCGGTGAAGCCTGCCGTTCCATAGATCATCGCTTCGCGCGTTGAAAAATCATCGGGCAACGCGACCAGAGCATCCGCTGCGACTACGGCTTGTTCTGCCAACCCACCATCAAACAATTCACCCAGATTAGCCCCGCAGGCCAATACTTTCTGCCCCACTTGAAAGCCTTGGTCGGTGGATTCACTGACCACGCCGGCCAAATCGATGCCGGCCGTGCAGGGCAAATTGCGCATGATGGGGCTGCTGCCAGTGACGGCCAAAGCATCTTTGTAGTTCAGGCAGGAGTACTCCAACTGCACCCTCACCTCGCGATCAACTAGGGGACGTGGTGTGAGGCTTTCGAATTGGGCTTTCGCCCCCTTTTCCATAACGCGCAGTGCTTTGAATTCCATTTTTTCGATTCGTGTTGTGTTGAAAGTTAAGAAGAATATGCCGACGCCAGTCGCTTAAACGCAAGTTCTTTAGCGTGTTGAAAGCAGCTCCTGCCAATCACCCGGTGTTTATGTTGTGCTTGCCACATCCACAAAGCGCCGCGCTGCTGGGATCAGTTCTGCGATGCCCGAATCACGCTGATAGCGAGGCTGGTAGCCGAGGTCATGGTGCGCTTTGTCGATTTTAAAGGCCGAGCTCTCGACCAAGTTGCGCACGGCACGCACCGTCAACAAGGGTTCCGGCGCACCAAAATAGTGCGCCAGCTCCATCGACCAGGCGACTGCTTTCATCAGTATGCTCGGCAAGCGCCTTGTGGGATAGGGATAGCCCAGCCCTTCGGCCAGTGGTTGAAACCACTGCATAGGATTGATGCGTTCCCCGTCCATAATGAAATACGCTTGACCGCCCACGCGCTCGGGACTTTCCCGCAGCCTTTTGGCGGCAAGCAACTGCCCATCCACAAGATTTTCTATGTGGGTGTTGTCCATGGTGACTTTGGCAGCACCCATGGTAGCGGTGAAGCGCCCAGCGGCCAGTTGTTCAAGAAAGCTGCGGATCATTATGGAGCCGATATCCGCGCCCCAAACACCGCCGGAGCGCACGGCACAACTGCGCATGCCCGAGGGCTCATTGGCGGATAGCGCCAGCTTCTCAGCTGCAATTTTGCTGCAGGAGTAAAGATCGTGAGTGCGCGTGGCATAAGGCGTAGTTTCATCTTTCTCCAATAATTCACGATCCATCGCCACATTGCCGGTGCTGGTGTGGACAAAAGCAGTCACACCGGCGTGTTTGGCCGCGGCGAGTAATTTTTCGGTGCCATCGACATTCACGGAGAAAACCTGCTTTCGCACCGATGGCCTAGCCACGCTGAGTAGCTTGATCAAGGCTGCGGTGTGGAAAATGGTGTCGATGCCGGCGCATGCACTGCTTAGATCCGCAGCATTGTTGATATCGCCTTGTAGAAATTCAACATCTGGGCCGTGATCCTTGCCGACGATGTCAAAGCTGCGAACACGACAGCCGGATGCGAGTAAGCGCCGGACAATGGCACTGCCAACATAGCCGGATCCTCCAGTGACTAAGCAGCGCGCGCCTAGCTGTTCCGGGGTAAAAACGGGCGGTTTTGGAATGTTTGATTGGGTCACGAACGTTTCCCTGAAAGTAGCCGCATTAAGCGTTTAAAACCCCGCATGATGCTAAGCATGGGACCGAGATTCAATTCCACATTGCGCGCTTCGCCCTGCCAGCTCTGCGCCTCGCTAATGCCATCAGCAAATAGTGTTTTCATCATGAGTGTCGCTTCGAGCAACTCGATGTAACTACTGTCACCAGGTACAGCTGAGGCAAAGTAGGCGTAACGACCCGCACCGGGGCCGGGCATGCGAATGTCGCATACCAGTTCTAGGCCCTGTGCCGTTAAGGCGGCTATGTCGTCATCGATGTTGTCACATAGAAACGCGGTGTGGTGCAGGCCAAATTGCTTTTTACGCACAGATTCGAGATACGGTGATGCAGCATCATTGCGTTGTTGAATCAGCTCAATTTGCATCTCGCCACGGTAGCTCAGCGCGATATCTATCAATGGTGTGCTGTGTTCGCCGTGGTAAACGCAATCCAATTCTATATTGCGCATAAACATCCAAGGGCCTACGCCCAGCGTGTTTTGCCATGCGGCGACGGCCTCATCCAAATCTTCGACAAGGTAACCCAATTGGCGTATGTCGCCTACGTGGCGGTGAGGGGCTGCATTCATAGAGTTCACCGGATTATCGGTTGAGTAGCCGGGCCATGAGGCCGGGTAGTAAGCGATTGAGGGCAACAATCAGTTTGTTGTAGAGCGGGAATACGATGAATTGCTGATTGTTCTCGACCCCTTTGAGCATAGCTATAGCGGCCTGCTGGGGGCTGATTTTCTTAATGGGTACTTGCTTCATGGCAGCAGCATAGTCATGCCCAGCAAGATTAATGGCTTGCCCGAAGATGGCCGTATCGACCAGACCGGGAATCGCAACGCTGACGTGAACGCCATAAGGGCGGGCTTCTTCGCGTAAGGATGTGGATAGGCCAACCACCGCATGTTTGGTCATGGCATAGGCGGTGGATTTTGCGACCGGTGCCATTCCCGCGGTTGATGCGGTGTTGACGATGTGGCCGTGGCCCTGCTTTTTCATCTGTGCGTAGGCCAATCGGCTGCCATGTACGACGGCCCACAGGTTGATGTCTACGATCTTGTGCCAGCTGTCCATGCTCATTGCCTCGAAGGGGCCGCCGGCGACTATGCCCGCATTGTTGAATTGAAAATCCAAAGCACCGTGTTCGCTGACTATGCGCTCCTGCAAATTTTGCATGGCGCTGGCATCGCTTGCGTTGAGCGCTATGGTTTGAATAGCTCCCGCGCTGGATTCATGCAACTTCGCCAAACCTTGCGTATTGATATCTGTCGCATATACCCGAGCACCGCGTTGCCACAGTGCTTGGCATAGGGCGTAACCAATGCCAGATGCGGCGCCCGTAATGAGAGCGGATTTTTCTTGAAAAAAGCTCATGTTGATGTGTTTTTTTTCGTGCCGTTTTGCATGGCTCCCAGTATATCCAGCAACATCGTCAGACGGTCCCTATCGTGCTATTCTGAGTTTTGCCATACGCTAGCGTATGTGATATTGTGCAACGCACCAATACGAAGGCGTATGGACGTGAAGAACTCTCTAAGTGCAAGCGATTGGGCGCAGGCAGCGCTAGACGCGATTGCTGAAGGCGGCATCGAAGGTGTTGCGGTTGAGCCGCTTGCACGCAAGTTGGGCGTGACCAAAGGCAGTTTCTATTGGCATTTCCAAAATCGAAGTGCCCTGCTCAAGGCTGCGTTAGAAGCTTGGGAAGAGCAAGAAACCACGGCTGTTGTTCAGCAGGTCGAAAATATCGCAGACCCACGGCAGCGCTTACAACAAGTGTTTCGGGTGGCGAACTCGGGTTTTCGCAATGGGCGCCTGACAGGGGTGTTTGCTGCCGCCTCATCGGACCCATTGATTGGCCCGGTGGTAGAGCGGGTGGCTAAAAATCGCTTGGATTTTCTGGTGGATTGCTATGCAACGCTGGGATACCCCGCAGAAGAAGCGCGCCGATGGGCCATGTTTGCCTACGCGACCTTTATGGGCACCTTACAGCTGCGTCGGGATGACCCCAATGCGCTGCCACGAGGGCGCGCACTCAATGAGTATGTTCGTTTGTGTATGGAGAGCCTTATCCCTGCGCGGACGGACACGCAGCGTCGCAGTGCCTAGACCGGCTGGCTCGCACACTCCTTAGGAGAAAATGATGACTATTCTTATTGCTGTACTCAGTGCTGTGGCCCTGTTTTGGCTGCTGGCCTACCGTGGTGCCAAACTTTGGCTATGGACTGTGGCCGCCACAGCCTATGTGCTGGGATTGCAACAATTTGCGGTTATCAGCGATAGCGCCATGAGCATCAGTCTGGCCGTGATTTTGCCGCTTGCCGCACTGTTTAATATCAAAGCACTGCGCCGTGCCATCGTGACACGCCCTATCTTTAAAGCCTTTAAAGCCGTCCTGCCCGATATGACCGATACCGAGCGCGAAGCGCTAGAGGCCGGAGATGTGTGGTGGGAAGGCGAGATGTTTCGCGGCAAACCCAACTGGCAAAAACTGCTGGATTTCAAGCGCACGGAATTGACCGCCGCAGAAGCGGGCTTTCTGCAGAACGAAACCGAAACCCTTTGCGCCATGATCGATGATTGGCAAGTGCAGCAGGATAAAGACCTGCCGGAAGAGGTTTGGAGTTACATGCGCGAACACAAATTCTTTGCCATGTTGATTGCCAAAGAATGGGGCGGATTGGGCTTTTCCGCTTATGCGCAGTCCTGTGTGGTTACGAAAATCGCCACGCGCTCCTTGGCTGCTTCTGTCACGGTGATGGTGCCGAACTCTTTAGGCCCGGGTGAGTTGCTGATGCATTACGGCACCCAGCAGCAAAAAGAAGACATGCTGCCCAAACTGGCCTCCGGTGAATGGTTGCCTTGCTTTGGTTTAACCGGCCCTGAAGCCGGTTCCGACGCAGGTGCTTTGCCGGATACTGGCGTGGTGTGCATGGGCGAGCACGACGGGGAAGAAGTTTTGGGCATGCGCCTGAACTTCTCCAAGCGCTACATCACCTTGGCGCCAGTCTCCGATGTGGTTGGTTTGGCGATCAAACTGTACGACCCAGAAGCTTTGCTCGGTGATGCCGATAAAAATGATTACGGCATTACCTGTGTATTAGTGCCTTCTGACTACCCCGGTGTCGAAATCGGCCGCCGTCACAATCCGTGCAATACGCCGTTTATGAATGGCCCCATCAATGGCCAAGATATTTTTGTCCCCATCGATTTTATTATTGGTGGCCAAGCCAATGCTGGTAAGGGCTGGCGGATGTTGGTGGAATGCTTATCCGCTGGGCGTGGTATTTCCCTGCCCGCATTGGCCGCTGCGGCATCCAAGGCCGCCTACCGCACAACCGGCGCTTACACACGCATACGTCGCCAGTTCAAAACGCCTATCGGCAAATTTGAGGGTGTCCAAGAAGCCTCTAGCCGTATCGCCGGCTATACCTACAAATTGGAAGCCACCCGCGCCTTGACGGCCTCGGCGGTGGACCATTGCTCACCGTCCGTGGTGACCGCGATAGCCAAGTACCACATGACCGACATGATGCGCACTTTGCTCACCGATGCTATGGATATCCACGGTGGTCGCGGTGTCATGGCCGGGCCCAGCAATTATTTGCAGTCCGCCTATCAGGCCGTGCCCATTGCGATCACGGTGGAAGGTGCCAACATCCTGACGCGCAATCTGATGATCTTCGGCCAGGGGGCGATACGCTGCCATCCTTACGTTTTCCCGGAAATGGAAGCTGCGCGTGAAGATGATCTGGTGGAATTCGATCAGCTGCTGTGGAGCCACATCGGGTTTTCCATCAATCGCGGAGTCAGGGCTCTGAGCTTGGGCCTAACTGGCGCGCGTTTAGCCAACAGCCCGCTGGCCGGTCCGACCAAGCGTTACTTCCAACATTTGGAGCGTTTGTCTTCGGCTTTGGCCTTTACCTCCGATGTCACCATGGGTGTATTGGGCGGCGAGCTGAAGCGCAAAGAGCGTTTATCTGCTCGCTTGGGGGATGTACTGTCGCAGTTGTATATGGCTTCGGCCACTTTGAAATATTTCCATGACGAAGGCGCGACGGCGGAAGACATTCCTTACATGCAGTGGGTTATGGATGATGCGTTGGCACAAATCGACAAAGCCTTCGATGAGTTCTTTAGTAATTTCCCGGTGCGTCCCGTCGCCGCCTTGTTGCGCTTTATGACCTTCCCGCTGGGGCGCAGCTTCAAGCCTGTTTCTGACCACGTCTCCAGCAAGGTCGCCGAGCATATGATGACGCCCAGCGCATTGCGAGATCGTTTAACCGCGCAGTTGTATTTGAATCGCAGCGAAGATGATCCCATAGGTAGCTTGGAAATGGCTTTCGACAAATTGATCGAAGTGGAGCCGGTCTACAACCGTTTTGTGAAAGAAGTTGCCGCGGGCGCAACGCCTATGAAATTCAGCTTGCAAGAGCAGCTGGATTCTTGCGTAGCGCAGCAACTGATTTCTCAGCAGGAAGCAGAGCAGATCGCGGACTTCGATCGCTTGCGTTTGGAGGCCATATTAGTGGATGCATTCGATCACGACCTGAACGAAATCAGCCGCTGGCAACCCCACGGTGACGACGAGCGCGCAGCCGCCTAGCGGCTCGGAATTTTTAAGCAAGGTCGCACACAGCGGCCTTTTTTATGGCTGTACAACAAAGCTTCGACTGACCAGTAAAACCAGCGGTGGCTGTACGCACAAAACGATGGCGTCATAGAGGCTCAGCGCATCTATGCCCCAGCGCCGGCTCAGCTGTTGGCTGAGCAAGCGTATGGCAAAGTGGCTGGCTACAATGGCGCAGGCGAAAGGCAGCATCCATTGGTTCGCCGTCCCAAGGCTGAGCTCTAGCATGCTGACTTTTTCGAAATGGCGAACAAATATCCACACCCCGATGAGGCTTTGTAGAGGCAAAATCAAAGCGCAAAATTTCTGCGTTTCTGGCATCAGAGGCAGAATTAAACCCACCAAAAACAGCGCATTTAGTAGCGCATTCCAGTTTGGCCAGCCTAGGTTCATGCCCGCTGTTTGCTGGATCACCGCCGGAGTCAGCATGGGGCTTGGGAATACCGCAAATAGAAACACTATGACTAAGGCGACCCGCGCCAAAGGCAGATAAACATGCTCGGCTAGTCTGTTGGTGAGGCCAGATAAATTGCGGTGCACCCATGATTCCATGGGGATCAGAGCGCACGCACCCAAGAGGAGAATGAAGAGGCCAAGCAACATACTGCGAAGTGTAGCCTGCGCGACACAGCAATTGATTACAATCAATGGCTAAATTGAAATTGGATAGCATGTGAACATCACTGTTTTCGGCACTGGCTATGTGGGTTTGGTGTCAGGTACCTGCTTGGCTGAAATGGGGCACAAAGTCATCTGCGTCGATGTGGATGAAAACAAAATTGATGGGCTCAATGCCGGCAAGATTCCCATTTATGAGCCAGGGCTAGAGCCTTTGGTGTTGCGCAATCACCAGCGTGGCAGTTTGAGTTTTACCATTGATGCAGCGCATGCGATAGAAGCTGCCGAAGTGATTTTCATAGCTGTAGGAACGCCACCTGATGAGGATGGTTCTGCGGATTTGCAATATGTTTTGGCGGTGGCACGATCGATTGGTCGCTCCATGCAAAATCATAAGGTGGTTGTAGACAAATCCACTGTGCCTGTGGGTACCGCGGATAAAGTGCGGGCGGCCATTGCTGAAGAATTGTCGGTACGCGGCATCGAGCAATCATTCGACGTGGTGTCTAATCCAGAGTTCCTAAAAGAGGGCGCTGCGATAGACGATTTTATGAAACCGGACCGCATCGTCGTAGGGACTGATAATGAACCTGCAGCGGAAGTCATGCGTCAGCTGTATGCCCCATTTGCACGTAAAACAGAAAAGCTCATCGTCATGGACATCCGCTCAGCGGAATTGACGAAATATGCCGCGAATGCCTTGTTGGCGACAAAAATCAGCTTCATGAATGAGATCGCCAATTTGGCGGAACGCGTGGGTGCCGATGTCGAACAGGTGCGTAAGGGCATAGGATCCGATCCGCGAATTGGCTATCAATTTATTTTCCCAGGCTGTGGTTATGGCGGGTCTTGCTTTCCGAAAGATGTGCAGGCCTTGGAGCGTACTGCCAAGGCCCATGGCTATTCCGCGCGCATTTTGGAAGCGGTCGAGGCCACCAATATGCAGCAGAAAACGGTGCTATTTACTAAGCTTGCTCGGCATTTTCCCGATGGATTCAGCGGTAAAACCATTGCCTTGTGGGGCTTGGCTTTTAAACCCAACACGGATGATATGCGCGACGCACCCAGTCGAACTTTGATGGAAGCGGTTTGGGCTGCCGGTGGGCGGATACAGGCATACGATCCAGAAGCCATGGATGAGGCCCGGCGCATTTATGGTGTTCGCGATGATTTTGTACTGTGTGCCAGTGGGCAAGATGCACTGGCGGGAGCGGATGCCTTAGTGATTTGCACCGAGTGGTCGGAGTTTCGTGCCCCCAACTACCAAGTCATGGAGCAGGCCCTTAAGGGGCGTGTGGTCATAGATGGTCGTAATTTGTGGCAGCCAAAGGCATTGGCTGAGCGTGGTTTTATCTACGATTCGATCGGTCGTCAGGTGCAACAGCCGCTTACTTAAAGGTCGCCATGGTGATGGCGAGCATACGTTTAACAAAATCGGTATACGGCGGCGCCAGCCAATGGCTCAAGGAAAATTGGTTGGCGACTACGGTGCGTTCGTGAGAAAAAGCCTTAAAGCCCCAAAACCCGTGGGAATTGCCTATGCCGGAATTGTTGACCCCACCAAAGGGTGCATTCATGTGCAGGTACTGCATCACGCATTGATTCACGCAACTGCCGCCAGCTGAGGTTGAGCGCAGCACGCTTTCTACCCGTCGTGGGTTCTTGCTGTATATGTATAAAGCCAAAGGCTTAGGGCGTGCGTTGATGTGGCTTATAACTTGGTCGATATCATTGAAACTGAGTATCGGCAGCACTGGGCCAAAGATTTCGTCTTGCATGATGCGGCAATCCTCTGGAATGTCGGTCAGCAAGGTGGGTGCAATGAAATTATCAGAGGCATCGGTGTCGCCACCGCTGTATAGCCCCGCGCCCTTGTCCAGGGCTTCATTAATGAGTGATTTAATCCGACCAAAATGGCGATCATTCACAATGCGAGCGTAATCGGGGCTTTTGCGCGCATCATCGCCATAGGCATTGTTGAGTGTTGCTTTGCATTCCTTTAGAAACTTGTCCTTCACCTGCTCATGCACGTAGAGGTAGTCGGGAGCAATGCAGGTTTGCCCGCAGTTGCTGAATTTCCCCCACATGATGCTTTTTGCAGCCTTTTGAATATCGGCTGAATTGTCCACAATCACCGGCGATTTACCGCCCAATTCCAAGGTTACGGAGCTGAGGTGCTGGGCTGCTGCGGCCATCACAAGCCTGCCGACCGCGGGGCTTCCGGTAAAAAAAATATGCTCAAAGGGCAGCGCCAATAGCGCGCTGGCGACGGCGACCTCACCTTGCAGTACCGCAACTTCATCTTCGGAAAAAACGGACTGTATGATTTCGTTCAGCAAGGCAGAGCAATGCGGAGTGAGCTCTGATGGCTTGATAATCGCGGTGCAGCCCGCGGCCACCGCTGAAACCAAAGGCATCAGTGTCAGATTAATCGGGTAATTCCAAGGTGCAATGATCAGGCTGCGACCCTTGGGTTCGTGGCGTATGCGGGTCTTGCTACCGAACATCAGCATGGTTGGCCGCACGGCGGCTGGTTTCATCCAGCGCCCTAGATGTTTTTCGGCATGCTTGATTTCAGCAAGCAAAGGGGTGATTTCAGCCAAATCAACTTCCGTGCTCGGCTTTTTAAAATCGGCGAAACAGGCTTGTTGTATGGCCTCTCTGCGGGCCAATATCACTTTGCGCAAGGCCTTGAGCTTGTTCAAGCGTTCGGTTTTGTTCGAATGCCGCAATGAGAAAGCTTTGCGTTCTTGCAAGGCAAAGATGCGGTCGATTTCTGAAGAAGACGCAAAGGCGTTCTCAGTGCTGGGCGTTGCGTCAGTCATTGCGGTGAATCTACACAGAGCGGCGAATGAGCGATTGCAGCATCGCACCCGATGAGTGTCAATCAATCCGTGTCCTTGGCCGGTTTGTCGGTGTAGTCAATGGCGGGCTGTGATCGAATGGTCAGCAGCGTATAATTTGCTCATTGAAAACACAGCCTAAGTTGCCGCTGTGGCTCCTCTGGAGCCGGTAGAAAGTGCGCTGTGTGATGACTCACTATGGATAAGCATGAAGATTTTACTCACCGGTGGTGCCGGTTTTATCGGTTCCGCCGTGATTCGACACGCCTTGGCGGCGACCTCGCACAGCATAGTGAATTTGGACAAGCTGACGTATTCAGCGAGCCTAGAATCATTACCTGGAGCACAAGATTCTGGGCGCTATTGGCTGGAGAAAGTCGATATTTGCGACGCTGCAGCGGTGGCAGACGTTTTACAGCGGCATCAGCCCGACGCGATCATGCACTTGGCGGCGGAATCTCACGTCGATCGCTCGATTGATGGTCCTGCGGAGTTCATCCAGACCAACATCATGGGCAGTTTCCAGTTGTTGCAAGCGGCGCGTAGCTATTACCAGGCTTTACCTGCCGAGCGCCAAGCGCAGTTTCGCTTTCACCATGTTTCCACCGATGAGGTGTACGGCAGCTTGGGTGAAACAGGTTTGTTCAGTGAAACAACAGCTTATGCACCAAACTCCCCCTATTCTGCGAGTAAGGCGGCATCCGATCATTTGGTGCGTGCCTGGCACCACACCTACGGTTTGCCCGTTGTTACCACCAATTGTTCAAACAACTACGGTGCTTATCAGTTCCCAGAAAAGCTGATCCCGTTGATGATACTCAATGCCTTGGATGGCAAGCCCCTGCCAATTTACGGTGCCGGCGACAATGTTCGCGACTGGTTGTACGTGGATGACCACGCCCGAGCACTGTTGTTGGTGTTGGAGCAAGGGCGCTTGGGAGAGGAATACAATATCGGCGGACACAACGAAGTGCGTAATATTGATGTTGTTCACCACATCTGTGACTTGCTAGACGAACTGGCCCCGGCGCAACACTCTTATCGGCAACAGATAGCATTTGTCAGCGACCGACCAGGCCATGATCAGCGTTATGCCATCGATGCCAGCAAAATTCAGGCAGAACTCGGCTGGGCGCCACAGGAAAGTTTTAGCAGTGGGCTGCGTAAAACGGTTGAGTGGTATTTGCATAACAGAGATTGGTGTGACGGCATTGCCCAGCAAGGCTTTGATCGGGCGCGCTTAGGACTCGCCAGCGAAGGTAGCAAGACATGAAAGGCATAATTTTGGCTGGCGGTAGCGGCACGCGCCTGTATCCATCGACGCAAGCGGTATCCAAGCAATTGATACCGATTTACGACAAACCGATGATCTACTACCCGCTGACCACCTTGATGCTTGCGGGCATCAAAGAGTTTTTGTTGATTTCCACCCCCCAAGACACGCCACGCTTCGAGCAACTATTGGGTGATGGCAGTCAGTGGGGCATCAGCATTGAATATTGTGTGCAGCCCAGCCCTGACGGCTTAGCCCAGGCCTTTATTCTCGGAGAAGAATTTGTTGGCGACGATCCTTGCGCCTTAATTCTGGGCGACAACATCTTCTTTGGTCACGATTTGGCGCTGTCACTGCGCCGTGCCGCCGCCAGCGAGCAAGGGGCTACGGTATTCGCTTATGCGGTGAATGATCCGCAACGCTACGGCGTGGTTGAGTTTGATAAGCAGGGCACGGCTATATCCATTGAGGAAAAACCGGCACAGCCGAAGTCACATTTCGCCTTAACCGGCCTGTATTTCTACGACCGCCAAGTGGTGGAGCTAGCAAAGCAAGTCAAACCTTCTGGCCGAGGGGAGCTGGAAATTACCGACCTCAATAAATTGTATTTACAGGCAGGCCAGCTGCAAGTTGAAAAAATGGGCCGTGGTACGGCTTGGCTGGACACCGGCACGCATGACTCCTTATTAGAGGCCGGTATGTTTATTCACACTTTGGAAAAACGCCAAGGCCTGAAGATCGCCTGTCCAGAAGAAGTGGCGTACCGCTGTGGCTTTATCGATAAAGCCCAAATGCTCAAGCTAGCGCAGCCCTTGATAAAAAGTGGTTATGGCGTTTATTTACAACGAATTGCCAATGAAGTGGAAATGGGAGAGTTGAGATGAAAGTGACTCCCACTGCGATCGCAGATGTTTTGGTCATCGAACCGACTATCCACGGTGATGAGCGTGGCCATTTTTTCGAGGCCTTTAACCAGCAGCGCTTTAGTGAGGCCAGCGGCTGTCACAAAAGCTTTGTACAAGACAATCAATCCCGCTCCAGCCAAGGCGTGTTGCGTGGCCTGCATTACCAACTGGGTGACAACGCTCAAGACAAATTGGTACGCGTGCTGCAGGGTCAGATTTTCGATGTGGCTGTCGATATACGACGCAGTTCCCCGACCTATGGGCGATGGGTGGGTGAAACCCTGTCTGCGGAAAACAAAAAACAGCTGTGGGTGCCTGTGGGCTTTGCTCATGCCTTCTTGGTGACATCAGACACCGCTGACGTGCTGTACAAAGTCACCGCTCCTTACGACCCAAGCGCGGAGCGCAGCCTGATTTGGAATGACCAGGATCTAGCGATTGCCTGGCCTATGCAGGGCGAGCCCGTTGTCGCCGCAAAAGATGCTGCCGCAGCGACATTCGCCAATGCAGAGGTTTTCGCCTAGTGCGCTTGTTAATTACTGGCGCCGGCGGACAACTCGGGCAAGCTCTATTAGCCAAGGCGCGTGCGCACAGTGATTGGGAATGCACGGCAGCCGATTCCAAAACGCTGAATATCACTGACCGCGACGCGGTGCGAGACCTATTTGAGCGGCTGCATCCGGACGTCGTCATCAATGCCGCAGCGTATACCAAGGTCGATCTGGCGGAAGCTGAGCCGGAAAAGGCCCGTAGCATTAATGTCGATGGCAGTCGGTATTTGGCGCAGTCG
This sequence comes from Oceanococcus sp., assembly GCA_051252075.1. GTDB lineage: Bacteria > Pseudomonadota > Gammaproteobacteria > Nevskiales > Oceanococcaceae > Oceanococcus. Next base: position 245,571 of record JBPOFU010000001.1, read on the forward strand.
TGCCAGGACGTGGGTGCGCGGCTTATTCATGTTTCTACAGATTTCGTGTTTGATGGCACGCAATCAGTGCCCTATGCGCCACAAGCGCCAACTTGCCCCTTGGGGGTTTACGGACTAAGCAAGCGGGATGGCGAGCTTGCCGCGCTAGACGCTTCCGCTGGTGAAGCCTGCATAGTGCGTACCGCGTGGGTTTACGGCCTGGGCGGGAAAAATTTTGTAAGCACCATGCTGCGCTTGCTGGCAGAGCGCGATCAACTCGGCGTGGTCATGGATCAACTGGGCACGCCGACTAGCGCGAGCAGTCTGGCTACGGCCTTGTTGGCGCTGGCGGAAAAGGACTTGGGGCGCGGCGAAATACTGCATTGGACAGATGCCGGTATCGCCTCTTGGTATGACTTTGCCTGCGCGATCAAAGAGTTTTTGCAAGCGCCCACAAACAATCAAAAGTACGCAGCAGTTCAACCCATATACACCAGCGATTACCCAACCCCAGCCGCTAGGCCCGGCTACAGTGTTTTGGACTGCCGCCAAATGCAGGGCTTGGTGGGCGAGCCTCGCCATTGGCGTGAAGAGCTTAAGGCCCACTTGCAGCAAGAGCTCGGTCAGTAAGGCCGTGCGGTGCTAGCGCTCTAAAGCCTAGCAGCAGCTCTAAAGTGTCTTACAAAGGCTTCTGAGCAATCAGTACAGTGTCTTTCCACACAGGATTAAGATCTGGATGCTCATCCTTTTTCCACTGAGAGTACACATCTACTGTCTCCAGCTTGGCAAATTTCGCCAAAGCTCTCATGCCATCTGGGTATATACGCCAGCAATCCACTGGATAGCGATGCTCAGGGCCAGCAGATGGCGCAATCAAGCAACACAGTCCTCCGGGTTTTAAAACCCGAGCGACCTCAGTCACGGTTTGCCAGACAAACTCAACATGTTCTAGCGCTTGGCCGGACACCACCACATCAAATTCAGCATCCGCCATAGGCCAGTCATATGGCGAAGTAAGCACCACATCAACGTTTTTGCCAGCGGCCAAATCAACCCCGGTATAAGACCAACTTGGAGCATCAAATAGCGGCTTATAGCTGCCATTTACGTCCATGGCCCCAATATCGGCGATGTTTAAAGGCGCATCTTTTCGGTCTTGCAAATAGGATTGCACGAAACGCGCCATGTTGTTATACGAACTCGTATGCATGTGAACTTGATTGCTTAATAAACGAAATAAAAGGCGCCAATACTGTGAACAACTTCACAAGGAATGCAATGTTTATAAGGATTTATGCATCATTGGCGCTGCGTTTCCTGTAGTATGCCCCAGTTCGACGTAAGCGTGCTCGTAGTGCCGAGATTGCATTAGCACTTGTACGCATGGTCTTCATTTGCAAGGTATACTTGGCAACGCATTAATGTCGGTGATACGATATATGAGCGTTAAACGTATTGCCGCAAGGGAGCATGTGGTGCGAGAATATGTCTGCGTTACATGCGTTTACGTTAAAAAAGTTTATTCTCTTCCATCATTTGTCAGGGGTTTCATTACATGAAAGCTTTTAGTAGGACTACCGCAGTTGCGGCAGTTGCTCTGGCGAGCGCCTTGGTTTCGACCAACGCCTCGGCAGTCAACCTCGCCACAGACGGCGTAGGCCAAGTCGCTATCGCGCCGTTATATACGGCTCGTAACGGTTGGACTACAGCCATCAATCTCACAAACGTTACCAATTCACCTTTGTTGGTGAAAGTTCGTTTCCACGAAGGCCATAACAGCCGTGACGTGCTTGACTTTAACGTGGCTCTTTCCGCGTTTGACGTCTTCACAGGCGTTATCAAAGAAGACGTGAACGGCAATCCAGTATTCCAAAATACTGATGCCCCAGCTGATGGCGTTGGTGATAATCGTGATGATTACACTTGCACCATTCCAAATACCCGTACCTTAGCTGGCGATGCGATCGAAGTTCCTTTGAACTTCCTCGGCTTCGCTAACACCAACGTATCCAACTACGACGATTCCGCAATCGAAAGCAATGACGACGGCGGTTTAGGTGGTAATTCTTTGGCTATTGCCAACGCTCAAGCCATTGATCGTTTGAAAGAAGGCTACGTTGAGTTCATCGTTATGGGTCATGCTGATCCAGAACTAGCTGACGCAACTGATCCAGTCGTGTTTGATGCGGCTGATGGTACGTTCCTCACAGGCTATACAGCTGAATTGGGTGCTGCAGAAGCTGCAAACGTTGACGCTGTATTGGACGGTGCGATTAATATCGCTCGTGCGATTGAGCAGCATGATTGCGCTAACCTGCAAACCGCTTTGGGCTTGTATAACACTGATCGCGCCTTAGAGTCGGCTAGTCAGTTTGGTCAGCCTATCAACGCTCTGAAATTCACCTTTGGTTTGATTAATCCTCAAGGTGGTTTGGCAGCAGCAGCACCAGCAACCACATGGGCGAACTTCTACGGTCCTGCCAATGGTTCCGGTGGTGATGGTGCAGGCAACCCTGACTTCAACCAGCAAGGTGGTTTTGTCTTCCCTTATGACAACTTCCTATGCGATATCCGTCGTGGTGATGAGCACTTCAGCACTCCAGCTGCTAGCCGTGAAAACTGGTGCCCAGATGGTTCCAATGGCGACCTGTGTGACGGCGTAGTTTTTGGCGCTGTTGATAACGCAATTTTGGCTGACGAAGAAAGCTGTCGTAACCTGGTTACCATGCAAGACACGAGTGAGTTCCTTGAGCCTACGCTGAATGATGCTTACCCGCAGGTTGCCAACGTTTGGGAAGATTCCCTGAACGTCGGTGTTGAAGCGGCTCCTGTGTACACCAACTCCAACTTGGCTGGTAACGCAATTGAAGCTGTTCGTGGTGTAGACGCTCTGAGTCTGACTATCCAGCGTCAACGTGTGTTCAATCAGTTCTCGAACAACACGGCTTTGGGTGCTCGCACTGAAACCATTATTACTTCCCCAACGAAAGCGTTCTACGTGGACCAAGGTGACGGTAACCAGTTCCAGATTCCTAACGAACTGAACGTTCTGGATCTGAGCAACAATGGCCAAGGTCTAGGTGCTCTAGCCGGCGCGTTGCCACGCAACGAAGCCTTTGTTGATAACGTACTGCCTTCCTTCGACGGCGGTTATGCCTTCGTTGATTTTGGTGGCGCACCTTACCTGCCATACGAAAATGCTTTCGGTCCTACTACGGGTACAGATCGCACAACTGCACAAGCTTGTAACGAAGTTGCAATTGGCTTGTATGACCGTGCTGAAAACCCACTGGCTGCAGCGCCTCCTGGCGAACCTCCGTTCTCACCTGCTCCTCCTGTAGAAGCTGATCCACGTGATCTGTGCTACGAGATGACTATTGTGAACTTCGGTCCTAACACTTTGGGCATGGCTCAAAACCGCTTGGACGTTAGCGATCTGGTTAGCAAGTTGGCTACCGACACTGGCAACACCTCCGGTTGGTTCTCCCTGGTATTAGGTCCTGATGCTGACACCGATGGCACAGCAATTGGCAACGGCGCATACGATGCTGCGTTCCTGCCTGCTGATGTACTTCTGCATGCTCAAACTCAGTTTGGTTTCACTGCTGCACCTGAGCAAGTTGGTGTGTCCGGTTTGCCTGTGATCAGCTTCACTTTGGCTACACTGAACTTCCCAAGTCGCCCAGACTTGAGCTTCGGTACAGCTGCTGAATCCAGCTACAACCGTGTACTTCTGGAATCGTCTGAAGCTGCTGGTTTGGCAGTTGCTGATGGTGAGTGGTAGTAGTTAAGTCTACAATCCAGTGCATTGAGTCCAGCGTGTAAACGCTGGACTCAATAAGCTAGAAAGTATAAGTGCCGGCTATCAGCCGGCATTTTTTTGTTGCCAAGAAAGATATTGTGATGAATAAGATAGGCCTAGTATTTTTTTCTGCGGTATTGTCAGTGAGTTGGACCACGGCTGCATTGGCGGACAGCCGCACAGCAACGAATAGCCCTACGGAGCAATTGAGCGTTGATGAGATCAATCTCGCATTAAGTTCATTTTCAAAAGACGATATAAAATTTCTTGCTGGCAGCGATACAACCACATTATTGAAATTCGCTCTGCAACTGCATTCCAACAACGGTTTGTTGCGAGAAGCAGAAGAACTCGGCCTGAACGAGGATCCGGTGCTACTAGCGCGTATAGAAACCAGTCGTCAACAGATATTAACCGGCGAGCTGCTCAGCAGAACTGTCAAAAATTTGAAGAAACCCGCGCTGGAAGAGATAGCGCAGGAACGTTATCTGGCATCCAAAGAAGATTTTCGTGTGTCGGAAAAACGCCAGGTCAGCCATATCATGCGTACTGATCTCAGTATGTGCCCTTGTCCGTTTCGACCGGCCGAGCAGGCTATCTTTGAAATCTACGACCGCCTGAATCAAGGGCAACTGTTTTCTGAACTTGCCAAAGCAGAATCCCATGATGTGGGCTCGCGCCATACCGGTGGAGTATTACCGAACTGGATAGAACGTAAACAAAAGACTGAGCAAAGCCTATTCGACAAGGCCGTTTTTGAGCTGGAAAAGGTTGGCGATGTGAGTGAGCCCTTTCGAACACAGAAAGGCTGGCATATCGTGAAGTTGGATCAATTGGCACCTTCACATATACCCTCTTTTGACAGCATAAAAGAAGATCTAAAGCAGCAGATGTGGACCAATTTGCAACTGACTGCCTTAGAGAGGCAGCGCAGTAAGCATTACCCAGATCCCAGCACCATTGATATTGACGCGCTTAAGCGCGCAATTGAAAATGCAGCCAACTAAATTATCGACACACTGACAAATTTATGAAAAACATTCGGATTGGTTTTTTTCTTTCCATTTTCTGTGCGGCGTTATCCCTCACAGCATCGTGCTCGAACGAAAAATCAAAAGGCTCCGCTAAAGTCGAAGCTCAGAAACTTTCCGACAGCGAAATGCTAAGCAAACGTGCGGACCAGCGCTGGGCTTCCATCATTGCGGGCGATTATGACGCCGCCTACGAATATGAGTCGCCGGCCTACCGTGCAGTCAATGACAGCACACATTTCAAGCTACAGTTTGCTGGTCAGGTCATACGCAACAGCGCAAAAACCGTGAAGGTTGAGCTGCAGCCCGAAGACCCAAGTTCCAGTACCGTGGTTGTTGAAATTGATTTTGCAGTTGTACTGAGTGGGCAACTGATAGAAAGCAACAGCTACAGCCGAGAAACATGGGTAAAACGTGACGGTCAGTGGTGGCACGTCAGTAAGCAATAAAGGGCATCAACACAATGGCCAATCCCACTATAAATAAATATTACGATAAGTCACTCACCAGCCAGGCCATAGAACGCGAGCAGCATCGTGCTTGGGTGGGAGGAATGTGGGAGTCCATAGGCAAGCTGCAATTTGAATTTCTATTGCAACAAGGCTTGCGGCCAAACCAAAAAGTGCTTGATTTGGGCTGTGGCTGTTTTCGTGCTGGTGTGCACCTGGTTCAGCACTTGGATATCGGCCACTATTTTGGCGTTGATATTTCCCAGGAATTATTAGACGCCGGCTACGAACGTGAATTGGTACCCAATGGTTTGGATGCTCGTCTACCGAAAGAAAACCTCGCTTGTAGCGAAGATTTTGAAGTAGACGCATTTAATGTGAACTTTGATTATGTCATCGCACAATCGGTTTTCACCCATTTGTCGTTTAACCATTTACGCCAATGTTTATCTCGCATCTGGCCTAGCGTTGCTGTGGGCGGGGTTTTCTACGCCACCGCATTTATTTGCCCTTCCGATCAGCCGCTTACAGAACCCCTCAAACATCAGCCCGGGGGAATAGTGACCTATCCGGTGCAAGATCCCTTTCACTACGCGGAATCCGACTTCGAATACGCGGCGCGGGGATTGCCATGGCGGGTTGAGCTTATTGGCGCGTGGGACCACCCTAGAAATCAATCCATGATTGCGTTTCACCGCATTGCGGAGTGACAGTGAGCGCGCAGCAAGCTAGCAGCCGAGTTGGCGCGCCAGTTGCCATATTGGGTATGCACCGTAGTGGTACAAGTTGTTTCGCCGGTTGCCTGGAAGAGGCCGGATTATTTCTAGGCGAGGTGAATACCAAAGCCCCCGCCAATGCGCGAGGCAATCGGGAAAATCGGCAGATTATGGACCTGCACGATGAGGTACTCGCCCATCACTCCTGCAGTTGGGATGCTCCACCAGACAAAGTCTTGGTGTGGACTGTGCAACAAAAAATACGCTTGCAGGAACTCATTGCAAGCTATCCAGCGCAGCAATGCTGGGGTTTTAAAGACCCACGCAGCGTGCTGTTACTGGATCAGTGGATCGCATTGATACCGAATCTTAGACTGGTTGGCAGCTTACGCCATCCGGCCAATGTGGCCGCATCATTGCGTCGCAGAAACAAATTTTCTTGGCAGCAGGGTTACGCCCTGTGGTTGGCCTATAACCAACATCTTTATGCCTGCTTGCAGAAAAGACCTTTTACACTGATTAATTTTGATCAGGAACCCGCAGGTTATCGTGATGCAGTGGGCCAGATTGTGGCGGATTTAGAACTGCAGATCCCCACTGCAGGTTTAAAGTTTTTTAGCCAAAAACTGCGTAATGAATTGCCGGACTCGTATCCTGAATTGCCGGATGAGGTCGCAAGTCTTTATCAAAATCTACTGCTTTATTCGCTATGAATGAGCAAGCACAGGAATCTGACACGCGCATGAGCATGCCAAGACTCAGTATCGTTGCTGTTTTCTACAATATGAGCCGAGAAGCACCTCGGACTTTGCATTCTTTGTCTCGGCAGTATCAGCAGGATGCCGAGGATATTGACTACGAAATTATTGCTGTTGATAACGGCTCTTCGCATCCGCTAGAACAGGACGACTTAAGCCTGCACGGGGATAACTTCCGGCTCATCACTGTCACCGATGCACCGCCTTCACCCGCGCATGCGATCAATCTCGGCGTGGCGGCGGCCCAGGGCGAATATATCGGCGTGCTTATAGATGGTGCACGCATCGCATCGCCGGGCATGGTTCGAGCGGCATTTGATGCGCTGACGGCCTTTAGCAAACCGTTTGTCAGTACCGTCGGCTTCCATCTGGGGCCCGACATGCAGACACGCTCCCCCGCCGCTGGTTACAACCAGCGTGTGGAAGATGAATTGCTGCAAGACATAGATTGGAAAAACAACGGTTATCGTATGTTCGAGCGCAGTGCGCTTGCGGGCTCGAGTCGAAATGGCTGGCTGGGTTCCTTGGCCGAAAGCAACTTGTTCTTTCTCGCGCGCAGTATGTTTGACGAACTTGGTGGATACGACGAGCGTTTTGATTTGCCTGGTGGCGGCTTCGTCAACTTGGATTTTTACAAACAAGCGTGTGAATGTCAGGACAGCCAGCTAGTTACTTTATTGGGCGAGGCAACCTTCCACCAAATTCATGGTGGCATCATGACCAATCGTCCCGAGGAGAAACTGGCAGCTGAGTTACAACGTTATCGCCAGCAATATCGTGAAATCCGTGATCAAGAATTTAAGCCCTCGGCACGCAAACCTTTGTTGTTTGGATATGCGCGGCCGGAAATTCATGCCTTGTTGACGGGGGTGAACAAATCAAAGCCAGATGCGGTACGCAAATACTCTGAACTGGATATCGAAAATGCACGCAATAAAGCACGTGGCCAAGGGGTTATACAGCGGGCGGCTGACGCTCCGGACAGCCAAGATCATAGGTCCTTTGTTGGGCCCGACGACTATTACGATAAAGTGGCGGCCTTACAATTTAATGTGCTCACTATGCTGGGTATGCGTGAGTCCAGTTCGCTACTGGATATCGGCTGCGGGGCTTTACGTGGCGGCAGACTGTTCCTGCCGTATCTTGCGAAGGGGCATTATTATGGCTTGGAGCCCAATCCCTGGTTGATTGAGAGTGCCGTGGAGCAGGAAGTTGGTCGCGATCAAATAGTCCTAAAAGCGCCTTGCTTCAAACACAATGACGACTTCAATTTGTCTGTATTTGACCGTCGTTTCGACTACATGATGGCCCATTCTATTTTTAGCCATACTGGCTTAACTCAGTTCGATGCATGCCTTGCTAGTGTTTCGCAGGCCTTAGAGCAAGATGGCGTGTTAGTGGCGACCTTCGTGGAAGCCCATAAGGATCGCTACAAGGACGAATGGGAATACCCCGGTTTTAATCATTTTTGCTGGCCGACTATGCAAACGTTGTTCGCTAAGCACGGCTTACATGGGGCAAAGCTGGATTGGCCGCATCCTTTGCAAACATGGTTTGTTGTCACGAAGAACGAAGATCGCTTGCAACAGGTTGCTGTTGATGGCATTGATCTACTGCCTGACGAACTCGTGCTTACCGGGCACAGATTTGTCGAACGCGGCGCTGGGCGTTTCTTAACCTTTTACAGGCACTGGAAAACGCGACACGACTGAGTACGCTGCTTGAATGCTACGATCTAAAGCGATTTAGCTTCTCGGCGTTCTGCCACAGTTCTTAATCGGTGGAATTGTCGACGGCTGAGCTGACCTTGCTGAATTAGGCTAAAGAAATAGTCGCAAATGCGTGCAGCCATCGTGCTGTTCACTAGGGGCAAAACGCGGGTGACTCCGCGCAACAGTTCATCGGTCCAAGCAAACTCAGATGCGGCACATGATAACGCTTGGCCGGATTTCGTGAACTGTAAATCAAATTGTTTTTCCAACTGCAGCTGTTGCTCGAGCAATTGCTCATAAATTGGTTCGAGCTCACAGCGTAGTAACTGAAAATTTTCTCCTTTAATGCGAGAAAAAGGTACGTGGTCCCCGCTGTCTCTACCAAAATTCAGAGTCTGGTCGATCAGCATGGGAGCAGTTTCATTGATAGCGCCCAGTAGCCGAATGGCTCCCATACTTAAGCTTGAATTTACGATGCGCTCTTCTTGCAGGATGTGAGTTGGGAGCCCTCCTACTCGGCAGAAAAAGGCAACAGGTCCGCCTTGGTCGATAACCTCGTCAAAAGAATAGAACTCGGTTTGTGGAAATGCGGTGCGTATTTTTAAAGCCTTACTCAGACTGGTATCCGCGCGTGCTGAAAAAATATTCAACGATTGTGCGAGTGATTGCCCGCCCTTGACTCGTTGCTGAACACTGCTGGTACAGCCTGAAATCGGGGAACGTAAAAACGCAACACTGTGAATAGAATAGCCGTGACTGGAGATGTCCGTATGAAATTGTCGCAGTTGCGCGACATTTAAGTTGGATAAATCTTCGCCGGACAGAATGAGATTCTGATCGTGTTGCAAGTAGTTTTGGAACTGGTTTTGAAAATGAGTTACAACTTGCTCTGGCACCCAGCGCCGCTTTGCATACATATGGTATTTGCTCGCATCCGTACAATAAAGGCCGGATAGGGCAACAGAATGATTGTATTGGGCTTGCCCAAAAATCTCAAAATCGGGGTAAAGCCACCCTTCTTCGGCTAAGCCTGTTGCCGAATGGCCTAAAGTTTTCTGAATAGACGAAGAGCCCGTTTTGTGAAGCCCGAAATGGATTAGGGCTGTTTTCATATGACAAAACCTTTTTACAAATTGCCGAATTAGGGATTATGTCTGGGTGGAGGCAGCCGCTTTGTCTACGCAATTCCGAATAAAGTGCGCCATGATGAGTTCCACAAACGACTCCTGAATATGAACCCTATCTTCTTTGAATACTCGTGTTGGATCGGACATGACCGCCATTTCATAAGACGGGAAGTATTGGATGTCTGAATGATTGCCTATCCATGTTTCGGCGCAGGATCGAAGCATGGACTTGGACAGCATATTAGCGACTGCGACATCACGATGCGAAAAGGTGGCGGTCAGAGGAACAGGAGAAACAGAAATGATAATTTTAACGTCTGGGTTGTGCCGTTTAAGTAGGCGATAAATCTCTTCGAGATTTTCCATATTCTCGTCATGAGACATTACCCTAAACTCAAACCGGTCTCCGTCTAATAATTTTCGCCCTTGATTATCGTTGCGGCCGTATACGGGGCCAACGTTCAGCATTTGATTTGTGTGCTTATCAAACCACCCTTCAATAAGCCCGAGAGTAATTGTGACGACATCCACGTTAAATGCGTGAGCAAAGTAGCGAGTTAATTCTTGCCGCATTCTGAGCGCATCTTCCAACGGCATTGGAGCTAATACTGGATGCGCATGTGGGTCTATAAATCTTTCTGGTTTTGTTTCTACTAAATTATCGGGCTCGAATTTACATTCTCCCGCGGCCCACCGAAGCTCATTGAGGATAGCTGCTGTATTGTAGCGGTTGACGAATCCTGCTTTGATATTTTCATCTAAATATGGCCGCAATTTCAGCGATTTTGCGTTCATGCCTGCGCGGTCGGCTGCGCGCTCCAGTCCTCGAGCGAAGCAAGACCCAATGGTGAATAGGCTGGCATTGCTAGGAATTCGCGTGTGAAATTGTACGGACGGTCGAAACACGTCGCCGACACGCGCTGACATCAGTTTCTTATTCCCTACTTTATCCTCGCTCGCAGTCCACCTCGCATACCTGTTGTTGTGAAAATTGCTTGTGGCATCGGCGTACGAATATCGAAACACACTCATTAGTGGCGCCTTTTCGTGTTGAGTGCAGGAGTCATAGGCATTAAACGCAACATTACTTGATGTGGGAAGCTGCAGTTTAGACTCAGACTACAACTTTAGGGCGCCAAAATGGCCGCACCTGTTCGGCCGGTCATTTTGCTGAGTTCCAAGGTAAAAAATTCAACGGTGCTTTTAAATGATTGGGCAGTGCGTTATCGATTAGGAATTGGCGGTAATTGTCAAAAACGACTGGGTAGCGGCGCGCCATTGTAGAGAAATCAGTGGATTGAGCGAGATCCTCCAAGGATAGATATAAGCGAGTTTCTGTGGCGGCGTAGTGTGGAATGCCAAAGTGCCGTGCAATTTCGTTGGTGCGAGAATCAATGGTTACAAGAATCGAGGGCGTTCCTGCAGCCATACCCAATAAGCAACCGTGCAAACGCGTTCCTATTACAAGATCGACCTGCTTGAGGTCGGCAATCCATTTCTCAATATCGCAATAAACTCGAAATCGATCAGTATAGTCAGCCGGATTTATACCCTTGCCAAGAAACGCTCGAAATTGTTTCCAATCTTTGGATTGGGATTTTTCGGGCTGCTGGCCGAGGGCGAGTTCGCCTTCGCTAAGTTCTGTTTGGGCTACAAAAAAGCTGTCGTGTCTGTTCAAGGCTTCGATGTAAAGATCACGTTCTACGCGTAGCTTTGCCCCTTCGCTTGAGTCATCAACCCGTCGCTTGCGACTAGCATTCACACTAACCGAGAGAGGTTCACCTCTTAAGATAGGGCGTCGAATTTTGCGTTGCCTGGACAGCGACCAAAAATAAGATGGGCAGCCGGTTACATTCACATTCTTGACGCCTACGGAATTAATGACCTCTGCGGTATAACTTCCGCGCACGGAAATAGAGTGGCTTCTTTCTGACACCACTTTTAGGAATCGCTTTGAGCCTTCGCTCAAAGTGACTGTCGCTTGATCAGATGGCGCTTGCGCACCGAGACCGATCACTACACAGGGGAGCTTCGATTTTTCAATGCGATTTGCCAGCGTTCCAAGGAATTGATTATTGGCGGACAGCCAGTTGGCTGCGGGTATAACAATGGCATCAAAATTATCAGCAATCTGCTCCGGTTGCCCGAGATTGCCGCGGGCTAAATTTTTGTACTTAAGCTGCCTTTCTACCGCACGCATGAAAAAAAAGTTGCCGGTATTGGCGCCGCTGCGTTTCAGCAGGTCCTCAAAATTATTGTAATCAGTGGGGGCAATCGGAGGTTTAGAGAAAAAGTATAGATTTTTCATTATCAATTCGATCGAGTCTGTGCACGCTGCATGTGTTGTATTGCCCAGCGTTCTGTATTGACGCCCCAAAAACTTTTCAACTTCCTGATGTCCGGGCCAAGTCGTCGCCGAATGAGCGCGAGCTCAGCATCGTCAAGAGGCTTAGATCCATCGTTGCTGCGTTTGGATTGGTTGTAGCGAGGATATGTTTTTGTATCTGGCAAGGGCGGTAATTTCAGAAAATTCCAAATTTCCTCCATCACATCTGCCGGCCGCTCTAGCAGATCCTCAAACAGTAGTAGGCAAAACTGCTCCTTGGGAAAGAGCTCTAGATAGGGTTCCAGTTGGTGCTGATAGCGACTGGTACGAAATGCGATGCGGCCTTCCGTGGTCTTCAGGAATTCCTCCAATCCATCCTGGGCGGTTCCATTCGCTCGGCAATGCCAATAATTTGAAATAACCCGCTCAACGGGGTCGCGCATGATGTAAATAAACCGCATGTTGGGGTTAGCGTCATGCATGTTTTGGGGGATAGTGAATCGTCGGCTGCGTCCCCCTATGGTGTAGTACGTTGAGGCGTCTCCGAACCAGGCCTCGCTTTGATAGCCTTGCAGCATGCGGCTCTCAAGCAGTTGCTGACGGTTTTCAATGGGGGCGCCCATGCGTTGCCAGAATATTTTGGCGCGCTCTGAACCTAAAAAGTATCCCGGCTCTTTAACCGGGGCGCTCATAAATATATCCGGGTGCTGATTCATATAATGATGCAAGCTGGTGGTGCCGGATTTTTGTGCTCCAAGTACTACAAGATTTGGAATGGGCAGGGTGTGATCGTGCGTCATGATGAGATAGTGTTTTGTAATGGTTTGTCGAACGCATACAGCGGTTCGAGCGCGTAGCGCAGCACATGACTGCTGTATCGCGTCTGGTCGCTGCTGCGAAAACCGTTGTTTTCGAGTTTTTGAATGATGAGGCTGCTGTTGTGACGTGTGCTTGGTAGCAGTAACAATAAGCCGTCGCTGTGAAGGATGCGGTGCAGTTCGCTGAGTAACGTGTCGAAATTTTCGCAGTTGACATCGATATCACTCAAAGCGATTAAGTGTTGACCACCCGCGGCGTGGTCGATGCTTCCCTTTTTGCTTATTTCGTTCAGTAGCTGCTGCTGGGTCAATTGCCGGCCTTGGAAATTGTCTTTCCAGAACGGAGATAAACAAGAATGAGGGTTCAGCCATAGCGCTGGTAGGCGCCGGTAGCATAAAGTGCTTTCGGCTAAGTAACGGTACAAGCTACGGTGGCTGGGGCTGGAGCTACATTGAGGACAAATGGCTTCCGTCTCAAAGGCGACGCCATGCCATCCACAGCAATTGCAGAAATGTACTTTTTCTTCTGCAATTTTGTGCAGTAATGGCAGATCAGCCAATTGCGGAGGATGTATCGCTTTTATGCCTTCATGTATCCGCGACCACAGGTCCGGTCGTGTTTTGTTAAATAAAGCCAATATGCTGGGGATAGAACCCAATTCCCAGCCACAACTTTCTACATAGAAGCTGTATTCCACGTCGGTGTATGCATGGGGTACGGATTCGCTAAAGCCGCCGATTTCTTGATACATGCCACGCCGCAAAATGAATAGGCCACCTTGCACGTGTAAAAACTTACGTTGTGGGTGCTCATCAGCAAAGTGTTGGTTGCGGAACTGGTCGAACAGCGGGATGCCCTTAGCGAGGTTTTGACCATGCAAATAACTGGGGCTGTAGCCCAAGGACCCAGCCAAACCAACCTTGGGATGTTTTTCCATCCAATCCAGCATGTCTGTTTCCCAGCCATCGCGCAGAGCAAAGCCTTCCTTGCCGCAGACATAGATGATGTGGTCAGATTGACCAACCTGTATTGCCGTATTGGTGCCCGGCCCAACGAAACTGTTTTCTCCTTTGTGAACTACGCTCAGGTTGTCGCGTTGGCTTTGCATCGTGAACAAGTAGCTGGTGACATCTGCTTCGCTGCCGTTGTCGCAAACAATTAAATGGAACGGGCTGCGGGTATACGCGTAGAGGTGGCTGATGACCACTTCTAATTCTGGCAGGTTATTCCAGCTGACAATGACGATATCGACTGTGGTCTGTTGCCAAATGCGCTGCAGCCGCTTGGTCAGGTACCGCGCATCGTGGCGCTGCTCCACAGCTTGCCGAGCGTTGTGAATAATGCCTTCGACGTGTGCTGCGGGTAATTGAAAGAACCGCTGTATGCCCTGAGCCAACGCCGTGGCATTGGCCGACTCAACAATCATGCCAGTCACTTCGTCTTGTACAAGATCCGAAATACTTGCTAGGTGAGTCGTTATCACCGGAGTGCCTGCCGCCATGGCTTCAATAAGTACGGTGGGTATGCCATCCATGTCACCGTTATCCGTACGAACGCTAGGGCAAGCAAACAAATCGTGTTGGTGCAAAACGTCGAGAATGGCATCCCGAGTTTTGAGGGGGCCACAAATTTTGACGAAATCCAAGGGTTGCTGTTCTAGCATCTCTTGCAACACTGGTTCTTGATCGCCATAACCGTAGATGTTGATTTCATAGCCGGCGTCTTCAAGTTCACGGGCAGCTTCGATTAAGTACTTCAGGCCCTTTTTTTCCGTTAAGCGATGGATGGCGCATATGGATTTACGACGGTCGGCTTTCTCGTCGCGTGGCCGGGCACGAAATGGGAATAAAGATGGGTCTATCCCATTGGGATTTATAATGAGCTTTTCTGCGGGGACGCCTCGTTCTAATAGGAAATCCCGGTGAAAGCGCCCGAGGGTAAAGACTCCTCGACAGCTATCCGATTGCACGATTTCGCCAACCCGGTTCCGTTGATCATTTTCATGTCTGAAAATATCTTGAGCGTGAGCGATGAAAGTAAACGGGAGTCCGGCTTGCTCGCATGCGGGCCAAACCATCTCCGTAACCGTGGGATAGGTGAAATGTGCGTGTACAAAATTGCGTTTTGAGTCCCGTAGCTTTTCCGCGAGATCCTCAACCGATTGAATGCGCGTCCATTGGATGGGGAAATCAGGCTGAAAGTCTGGATAGGGGCTTTGTTTGCAAAAAACTTCAACGTCGATGCCGTCGGCCACTAAGAGCCGTAGCTCGTTCAATACGAAGGTTTCTGATGGCACTGGAAAATGCCAGCAAAAATATGCAAGTTTAAGTGGGGCGGGCGAGAGTTGATGTTTGTTCGTTGCCGGGATAATCCGAGGTTCGCGCTTTATCGGCTGTGATAGGCAATGTGAATAGGCGTCCTGCAAGGCTTGTACGCCAACACTGCGTGCAAAGTGCTTCCGAATGTAGCGGTGGCCGCATTCGCCCATTTGCTGCAGCAATTCTGGCCGTTCTAGCCATTCGATGAGCTTGGGAATGGCTAGATGCCACTGTTTAAAATCAATGACGTGGCCAGATTGCCCATCTTGTACCAAGTCTTGCGGGGCCCCGAAGTTGTAGACAATGACCGGGCGTCTCGCGGCCTGAGCCTCCGCGATGGTTCTGCCAAAAGATTCTTTGAAATGGGAAAAGTTCACGACGATATTGCACAATGCCAAGGCTTCATTCGGGGTTGCTTGGTAGGGTGCGAATATCAAGTTTGAGCCGATTTTCCCTTCGGATTGTCTTTTCTTAAGTCTTTGAATATGCTCGTTATTAGGGCCGATTAGTTGAAATTCAAGCGTTGGATGATCTTGTGCGCAGGCCTGCGCCAAATTGACGAAATCCTCTAGGCCTTTTTTCGGAATATTGCTGCTAATCATTCCGATGCGAAGAATGCCGCCTTTGATTTCATTCGGAATATCCAATACGTCCATATCGAATGTATTAGGTACTACAAAACTGCAATTGGGCTTATGAAACTCTTCCAAGGAGTGCGCGGAATTGGCCACTATGCACTCAGTGCTTGCGATGACCTGCTTCACCAACTCGTCAGGAGCCAGGCCGATCATGTCACTAAGCCAGCTATCATCGTGGACACTTTCACGTACATGTATGGCACGTGCAATGCCCAGCGCTTGCGCTGCCAGCAAAGGCTCCCGAACAACGATGGTATTGACATGCACCAAGTCGATCTGGCGGCTGACCATGTAGCCTTTTAACTGATGAACAGCTTGGGTATCAACGCGCGAGCCTTTGCGCCAATAAGGGTAGGCGATTGGAGTGATTTCACAACAATAGGGGCGAATTTGCTCGATGTAATCGGGGTTAAGCGCTGGAACAACGACGAAGACGTTGTAGGGCAGTGGCTCGAGTAACGCCAAAACATCTATAAAGCTGCGTTCGCCACCAAAAAGCTGTCCGTGGGCAGCATGAGCGCACAGCAAAATGTTGTTTTGTCCGCTTTTCGGTGAAATATTCCCGGTAAAAATTGGTGCCGCTTGCGACAAGCCTATGCTGCGTGAGGGAGCAGAAATGGTTGCGGCCGAGTCGGCTTCACTCGGATGTTTAATACGCCCTTCTAAATGCCCGAACGCAAGGTAATGAAAGAGGGGGTTAAGGCCAGCTTTGCGAACATCCGGGTAGTTTTCTAGATACCAAGCGCTGGAAAATTCGTCGCACGGGTCTCTTTTTTCTCGTCCACCAGCAAGCATGTAGTGCTCGAAAGCGTCCAGCCCGCTGTCTTTAACATCGTTATGATTTGTAAGGTATTTATCATTTCTGAATAGCTTTATCGCCTGACGGCCTTCAGTGCGACCGTATCGCAAATAGTGTTGCAGGGGGTCGGTGCCAGCTGCCGCGACATCACTGTGCTTTTGTAAATACCAAAGTGCATTGAACAAAGGACCGGGATGGCGCCCTTCGCTGGCACCGTGCTCGAGGTAATGCATCAGCGGGTTGAGCCCCGCGGTTTTTACATCAGGGCATTGACGTAAATACCATTGTGGGTCGAAAAATACATTGGGTTGCCGCCCTTCGTCGCAACCGCAACTTAGCCAGTGCCATATAGGATGCAGTGTACTGTTGAGGACATCGGGATATGCGAGGTAGTACCAGCGTGTGTCGAAGAGCTGTAGGGCTAGTAATCTGCGGGCTTGATTCCAGAGTCTTTTGCGTTGTCGTAGCGATACGGCTTGGCCAAAGAGAATGCGCGGAGGCAAACCCAGTTTTTGTTTGTTTGCTCTGGCTTGTGCTTGTTGCTGGCGATGGAGGAGGTTGTCCAAGCGCGATCGACGAAACAGCTTTTGATAGTCAATATTGTGCTGTATGTGTTGTTTGAGCTGTTTGCCTATGTTTTCTTGGAGTTGGGCAACTTCTGCTGTGAGTTCATCCCGCAGAACGTGTGCTTGCGCTATTTCACTTTTGCGCGCAGCAGACAATTGTTCCAACTCATGGACGCGCCGAATCCGGCTTTCCAATTGAGCTTTGCGATCGGCATTGATGCGTTCAAGCTGAGTGACTCGTGTTGCGCGCTCTATGACAGCGATTTTTCTTTGTTCACTGATCTGTTCCAGCTCGGCGACCCGTGCTGCGCGTTCTTCGACAGCGATCTTCCGTTGTTCACTGATTTGTTCCAGCTGGGCGACCCGCTCTGCACGTTCTTGCAAAGCATACTTACGCTCTGTGAGCTGTTCTTCCAGCTGCGTTACCCTTCCTGACCGCTCTTGCAGCTGTTGCTTACGTTCACTGGCAAGCCTTTCCACTGTTTCCAGTTTCAGCGTGCGTTCTTCAAGCGCACGCTTGCGTTCTTGAGCCGTCAATTCGACATGATTAAGTCGCTGAATTCGATTTTCGAGTGATTCTTCTAGAGCATTTATTTTATAGGTGGCTTGTTCTTGAGCGCGCTGAGCATTTTCAATTTCATTTCGTAGAGCTTGCTCAAAGGCTGCGCATGATTGATTCATCTCTTGTCGTAATGCATCCAGCTTTTGTATGACCTCAGGGGCTTCATATTCGCCAGAGAGTTGCAGTAGCAAGTCATATGCTTGCTGGGCCCAAGCATCAACCTGATTCTCACATGCGGATTCTGCGGCATCAACGTCATGATGGCGCTGTGCGGGATCCAAGAATTCAGCAATCAACTCTTGGTTTTCCGAATTGATAGCGGGCCATGGGATATCCAAACGGTCGCCGATTTTTTCAGCCCAGAATTTCCAATCTGTCAGTAGATCTTGGTAGGGCACAACAATTCTGTTCATGCCCCTAGAATGGTATTCGGCGTCCAGTTCGTGCCGAAGCCAAAGCAATGTGGACTTTTCTTTAGGAAATCCGTCACGCTGGAACAGGGACTGAGCGACCTCGCGCGGGTGGCGTAGCGGCAAGACGGAAGTGACTCGACATTCCATCGAGCGCAAACTTGTTGTCCAGGCAGGAAGCAAGCGGCAAATGCGAGGGTCCTTGAGAACAAAGACCTGAGAGCTTTCGAAGTGACTGAGTAGTAAACTGCGCAAGCTTTCCTGCTCATTTGCGCTGAATTCGACGTCTAGCTGTGACCAGTCATCCCAACGAGAGAGGTGCTTTGTAAGAAGTTCATCGTTAAATGCCTGAAAATCGAGAGATTCCCAAAAGCCCAATTCATTGTTGTTTGGCGCAGCAGCTAGCAACTTGCTTGGCAAATCAGCGCCAAGCAAGTTCAGAAAGCGTGTAACCGCAGATGTGCCGCTACGGTGCATTCCAAGTACAAGAATGGCGGTGCGGTGTGGAGAGAGATCGATCATGAGCCGAGCATTTTACATCACAGTCTCTATGCTTATGCGTTATCCCCTACTTGGCAATGGCTATATCCGTGTAGGTGAGTCTGACTCAGTTCATGGTAGGCGTGGTGAGCTGAGCTGCCTAAGTGTTGTGTAACAAATATGCCAAAACCGATTCGAAATCTTATTTTTCTCCTACACGCTTATCTGCCAAGTTGTTTTCAAATACTGAGAAAATTATGGTGGAGGGTGCGTCATGGAGTGATTGCGCCGGAGCCCGGGCGCGGGAACTGCCAAATTTACGCTCAATACCGAAGTCTTATCGCTGACCAACTAGAGCGCGGTCGTATGAGCAGCGGTAGCAATACCATTGTTCGGGTGAATTTGGGTGCGAGCGCTGTCGATTGGCATCAATCACAATTTGAGCATGCCACTTTCGTTCTATTCACGCCTTTAGATACTCAAATAGCAGCGCCTGCTGAAGCGGCTTTGTTGGATGTTTTTCGTGGTAATCCACACGCGATTTATGTGTCCTGTGATAACGAATTTACAAGAAATGGTGATTTGGATATACAGACGTTTACCGCTCCCGATCTCTTATCTTGGAGTAGTGGTGGGCAGCTCCCTGGCTGCTTTGCGGTGCGGCGAGGTGACAATGGCGTAACAAATAGTGATCTTCAAGAGATTCAGCGCGATGCGAGGTCTTGGTGCTTATCAGCTATGGCGCGCTGGCCAGAGGAGAATTTTGTCCACGCGCCGCTGCCGCTTTGTCGTACGCCCCAGTCAGGCTGGAGTGAACTCGATGCGTATTCAGAGAGAGCGCAAGGATTATTCAATCGTGAAATAGAACCAAACGTGCTAGCAAACACTTTGAGCGTGGTGATCCCAACACGTGATGGGGGCAACATTTTGCGAGCCTGTATCGAGAGTATCAAACCGGCATTAGTGGCTGCCCCGCAGCGTGTAGAAGTTGTTGTTGTGGACAACGCAAGTGATGACCTAGGGACATTGCAATATTTACGACAGTTGGAAACGGATCACAGTATTTCAATCAGGGTATTACGTTACGACAAGCCGTTTAATTATGCTGCTATTAACAATTGGGCTGTGAACCAATGCAGCGGGCAATTTTTGCTGCTGCTGAACGATGATATTGAAGCGTGCGATGATGTATGGCTAGACCAGATGTTCGGCGCTTTACGCCAGCCCGGGGTCGGGGTTGTCGGGGCTCAGCTTCTCTACCCTGATGGGCGAGTTCAGCACGCTGGAGTGGCTCTAGGTTTAGGCGGCGTGGCAGAGCACCCGGGGAAAGGCTTGTTTCCTGACGATGAGCGCTTTTCGCGTCTTGGTCGTGGCCGGCAAAGGCGTGTTTCGGCGGTAACCGGAGCGTGCTTGTTAACCGAACGGAATTTGTATCTAGCCAACGGCGGGTTGAATGAGAAAAATCTCGCAGTAGCGTTTAATGATGTCGACTATTGTCTCAAGGTGCAGCGTTCAGGGAAAAAGACAGTGATTGCCGTAGACGCTTGTTTGCTGCATCATGAATCTATCAGTCGAGGGGCTGAAAATACGCTGCAAAAACAGCAGCGTTTCGCTGGCGAAGTGGCTTATATGAAGAAAAAGTGGGCTCAACAGATTGATAGCGACCCCTTTTACAGCCCGCATTTGAGTCGTCATGCGAGCGATTTAAGTTTTCGTAACCCGCCCAGCCCAAGTCTCAGTTATCTGAGCGTAGTTCCCCATTTTCAGAGTCACGGTGTATGACTGCCGAACCGCAAAACAGCCAATTGATACCCGAGCTACCCGTGCGAAGAACGGGTAGAAATAGCTTTGAAGTTTTCCTGACGTCGCTGCATGCTTTTTTGCTGCGCGAACTGAAGAACCAGTTTGGTCGATCTCGTTTGGGGTATTTTTGGGCTTTAGCCGAACCAGCGGCTGCGGTTACGATATTCACGCTTTTACATGCGTTCATTCGTGGAAATCATAGTTCGATATATCAAGAAGACCCTGTTTTGTTTTTTGTTTTTGGTGTCATCCCCTATTTCGTTTTTTCCAATGCCTTGAGCCAAACGCAAGGTGTCTGTTCTACCCAAAAGGGCTTGTTCAACTACCGGCAAATAAAGCCCATCGATATTATGATTGCACGCAGTCTTATCGATGCATTGATGATGCTGGGTGTGCTGGTGACCTTTTTGGTTGGCTGGAGTTGGTTGGGGCAAGAGCTGCCAAAAATCCAAGTGCTTGAGCTTGCCGCAGCGCTGGGCTCTCTTTATATGTTGGGGTTCAGCGTTGGATTGTTGTTCGAAGTTTTCGCGACGGTATACCCAGATTTGCGCAAGATTTTTGCAATTATTACGCGGCCGTTGTTTTTTGTATCGGGGGTGTTTTTTACTATCGGAATGTTGCCAGGAAAGATGGCGGAAATATTGATTTGGGTTCCCATTTTACAAGGTGTGGATTTGGCGCGTGATGCGGTATTACCAGCTTATGACTCACCGGCGAGTTGGTTTTATCTGTGGGGCTGTATCTTGTTCGTGCAATGCGTGGGTTTGGCCGCATATCAACGCTACCAGTTTCGCCTGATTTGATGCGGTCCTTATGATTAAACTGAGCGGTATAACTAAATCCTATCCCCTGCGAGGGTTTTCACGCTATTTCGTTTTCCGAGATTTGGATTTGGAACTGCCTTCACGTACGCATGTAGGCATAGTTGGGCGAAACGGCGCTGGGAAGTCCACCTTGTTGCGTTTAATTGGCGGCATGGAGCTCCCGGACGCGGGCCACATCACAGCAGATGGTACTATTTCACCACCTCTCGGCTTGAGCAGTGGCTTTGCTCAACAGCTTTCAGGGCGAGACAATGCACGCTTCGTCAGCAGAATTAATGGCGATGATGTAGAAAGTACCAACGAACGTGTGGCTTTCATCCTTGCTTTTTCTGAGCTGGGCGATTTTTTTGAAATGCCTGTCCGAACCTTCTCTTCCGGCATGAAGGCGCGTCTAGCGTTTGCAATTAGCCTTTCATTTGATTTCGACTACTACCTGATTGACGAACTCACGGCTGTCGGTGATCAGAAATTTAGAGAGAAGGCACGTGAAGCATTCGCTGAAAAAAAGGGTAAATCGAGCATCATAATGGTGAGCCACAATTTGGATAATCTTAAGCGAGACTGCGAAGTCGGAATTTATATGACTCCTGAAGGACCTCGATATTTTGACGATATTAAGAAAGCTGTGCGTGCATACCGAGAAGATCAAAAGACGGCATGAACAATTTTCTTATCACTGCTTTTGCCAATAAACCGATTCGCTACCTGTTACTGGTAGCGTTCCCCTGTTTTTGCGTTTGGTTCTATCTGCAATTTATCGCGAGTTCCGGGTATGTCGGTCGCGCCCAATTTATGGTGGAGGAGGATGCTCCTCAAGCCATGGCAGGAGCAGAACTGGCGCTTGGGCTGCTGAGTGTAAGTGGAGGGCGAAGTAAACAAGATGCGCTACTCATAGATCGATTTATGCAGTCCAGAACTATGCTGGAATGGCTTGACGCCAAGCTTGATCTCAAAGGGCATTTTAGTGACAAGGAGATTGACTGGTTTGGGCGATTGGATACCGATGTGTCAGCAGAGGAGTTTTTAGACTACTTCCGTAGCCAGCTAGTGCTCACGATTGACGAGGATGCGCTCATTATCGGGGTCGACTTTATCTCCTATGACGCTGACTATTCGCAGCGTGTCGTACAAGCTTTGGTCGATAGAAGTGAATTGTTTGTTAATGAGATTTCTCGGGGCTTGGCGCAACAGCAACTGTCTTTTGTAGAGGAGCAAGTTGCAACGACCTACGCGCGACTGAGCAAAGCTTCAGATGACATGATTCGTTTGCAGAAAAAAAATGACATCTTAAGTCCAACCCACGAAAGTGAGGTGATTGGACAAATTCTAGCGGCGCTGGAAGGTGAGCTGGTGAGTCAAAAAACACAGCTCATCACTTTGATGGCCTATCTCCACTCTGACTCGGCTGATGTTGTTGCCGCTAAACACCGCATTAACGCGATAGAGCAACAGATAGAAAGCGAGCGAAATCGCTTGATTGGCCGTGGCTCGCAAGGGATGAACGAACTGCTGCTTGAATATAAGCAAGCAGAAGTGAATGCCAGTCTAGCGGGGGAAATCTACAAGAGCGCTTTGGCTTCTTTAGAAGCCACGCGACTGGATGCAACTCGAAAAATTAAGTACGTCGTTTTGGTGGATGCACCGAGCCGGCCCGATTCTGCTGAGCAACCTCGGGTCGCTTACTGGACAGTCACTATATTTATCATGCTAAATCTTCTTTATTTCGTCGCCAGCCTCATCGCTGCTACGATTCAGGATCATCGTGAATGAACATCTTTCGTTTTGTCACAGCTGTTATTTTCGCCGTATTCATTAGTGGAATAGCAGCGGCTCAGCAGCTACCTTTTTTGCAGCAAAGTCAGCCAGGCGTGGGCTTACAAACAGCAACCGAGCTCAGTAGCAGCCCATATTCACAGCCGATGCCGGAGTCACCACCACCTGCCATTATCCCGCGGGATATCGATGAGACGGTTTTTGGTGCAAAGCTGTTTCAGGGGCATTTTGCAAGCCAGAGTTTCCGTGGGTTCAATCCGGGTTATTTGATTAGCCCAGGCGATTGGATCGATATCAAGTTTTGGGGGGCTGTTGAGCTAGCTTTGCGCTTACAGGTTGACGCACAAGGGCACGTGTTTATTCCCAAAATTGGTCCAGTTCGGATCGTAAATACACGCAATGGCAATCTGGATAATCTTGTCACGCAAAGAGTAAAGCAGGTATATCAAGAGAACGTTGGTGTTTATGCGGCATTGGCTGCAGCCGAGCCTGTAAAGGTATTTGTGACTGGCAACGTTAGAGCTCCAGGTCTTTATGATGCATACGCGTCGGATTCCATACTGCATTTCTTAGATCGAGCTGGCGGCATAGACACCGATACAGGAAGTTTTCTCGATATTGCAATCAAACGTGGCCAAAAAGTTAGAGCACGTATCAACCTTTATGATTTTCTCATTGGGGGGGATTTGCCATTAGTGCAATTGCAAGATGGAGATACCATCGTTGTTGAGCCTATTCAGTCGATTGCACGTGTTGCTGGAGCCGTAAAACATCCGCTCCGCTTTGAGTTTAAGGGCAGTATCCCGTTGGATAAGTTGCTAGCGCTCGCTCATGTGGATGCGGGGGCTACGCATGTACAAATTCTAAGCAAACAAAATGCCGTAAGGGAAGCAGATTACTTGCCACTGCAGGCTGATCTGGCGTCTATCAATATTGTGTCTGGCGACGAAATTCGGGTTTTTTCGGATCGGCGCATCGGTGATATCGTGGCTCGGGTCGAGGGTGAGTATTCTGGTTTGAGCCAGTTCGTAATGCCCTATGAGGCAAATTTGTCGGATTTGTTGAGTCAAGTTCAATTCACCTCATTGTCGGATCAAGGCGGTATCCAACTCTATCGGCAGAGCGTAGTTGAGCGACAGAGAGAAGTCCTAGAAGAAATGTTGCAAAAGCTAGAGCAGGCAGTGCTTACGGCGCGTTCTGGCACTCAGGAAGAGGCGCAGCTGCGTACTCAGGAGGCCAGTTTGATTCTAAAGTTTGTTGAACGAGCCCGTGATATTGAACCGAAAGGGCGCCTGGTGTTACATCAAGGCTTTGATCCAACATTAGTCGATTTGCAAGATCGAGATGTGCTTCGCATTCCACGTAAGGTCAATACGGTTGCAGTTCAGGGGGAAGTGTTTTTTCCGACGTCATTCGTTTGGCAAAAGGGCAAAACACTGGGCTACTATTTGAGCCAGGCTGGCGGCCTCACCCAAAAAGGCAATCGTGATCGCGTTTTTGTGATTCGGTCTAGTGGAGAAATGGTTGAAGCTCAGGACGGCTGGTTCCGAAATACGCGAATTCTGCCTGGCGACGAAATTATGGTGCTGCCTCAGGTGGATACCAAGCGTTTCCAATTCTCAAAAGATCTGGTGCAGATTATTTACCAACTGGCCTTATCGGCCGGTGTGGTTTTGCGTTTATAAACCAGTCTTGGCGCGCTGCCGGAATTGCTTGTACGCGGGAGAGCGCCACAATCTGAATAAGCTTTGAATATGCCATGCCAGATGGCGGATGCTGCGAAAGGTGCCTCGTCGAGGCGGGTGTATGACTTTAATGTCGTTCAACAAAGTACAGTTTAGGCCTCTTTGTTGGACGCGCAGACAAATGTCTATGTCTTCGCAATACATGAAATAGCCGGTATCGAAGCCATTTATTTGCTGGAATGTTGATTGCCGCATGGCTAAAAACAGACCAGCCAGCCAATCGACTTTACCGCTGTGCTTTTCTACATTCCGTGATGTATTGCGCCGTCGACCTAAAGCATGGCGACGTAGGAATTGCCACGGTGTGAACAGAGGGCGGCCGTTATCCTCCACTTGTCCCTGCGGTGTAAGCGCACGCGGACTGGCTACGCCGTTATTGGCCTGCGCCAGGTGGGCTTCCAAGGCTGGAAATATCGTGACTGGTAAGCGTAAATCGGGGTCCGCGGCCAAGATGAACTCTGCATCTAGATCATGCAGGGCCGCATTGTGATTTTCGCCAAACCCTTTGGGCGATGCGTTTTTTATCAAGCTGACTTTCGCTTGAACTGATTCAGGCAACAGCGCCAGTACATCGTCGTGTTCTGGAATGTTCTGGGTCAAGAAAATGTGGAAATCTTGTTCGGCGAGTTCTTGGCAGACGTCGTTGATAATGCCCAAAACACAGCTGCCGTGGCCGTGGCTGATGATGGAAATAGCCCATTTCATGCGAGCGCTACTGGCCGTCATAACGTTCTGCTGGTGCGCGTGTAAAAAGCAGCTTTAAGCCGAGGATATTGCCTTTGAGCATGGAGTAGAGCTTAGGTCCGCGTTGCGGTTCGAATAGAACCGTCTTTAAGAAAAGTTTGGCGGCGCCCAGCCATTCATATGCCAGCCATGCTGGAAAGCGCAATCCGTAACGACCCGTGAGTACCCAGCGGTTGCGATTGATGTAGAAGTGTCGCAGCACGCTGTGATGTGTGGGGTACATTTTCACGCCAGCAATGTGTTTGCGGTCCACGTCGCCCAGGCTGTGTTGCAGTTGCGCCTGCGCGCAAGCGATGAGCTGGTAGCCGTGTTTGCGCAGGAGTAAGCAGTATTCGGTATCTACTAGGTCGATGAACAGGCTTTGGTCAAAGCCGCCCAGTTTTTTCCATACGGCCAAATCAAGAAGCATGCCGGAGCTGATCGCAAGATCGACCACAGTAGGCGCGAGTATGCTGTCCGCATAGACAAATTTGAATGACCAACCCGAAGCCTGTGCTTGCGGCCAGCGACATTTGATGTCCGCTAAGGCGTAGCGGATACGAGGCACTGCCACTGCGGTTTTGTCGTCAGCGGCTTTGAGCTCCGCGTGCAGAACGGCAACCATGTCCTTGTCCGGAATACTGTCGTGATCGAACAGTACGCTGTAACGAGCGCCCAATTGTGTCGCACGATTCAAAGCACGGTTTTGCGCGGCGGCAATGCCCAGATTGCTTTCGCTACGCATGAGGACACTTTTTTCGCTGGGCAGGTCGGCGGGTATCTCGACGGCTATGTCTGAGCCATTGTCCCAAACGATTAAGACATCAACTTGAGCGGCAATACAGGCTAAGCGCTGTTCCAGTCCTTCGGGTGGATTGAAGCAAACAACAACGGCTGCGACTTGGTCATTGATCAACGCGTGGTTTTCTCAATGATGAAGCGTGGCCGAGCTTTCAATTCACCGTAGATTTTGCCCAAGTATTCGCCGATTACGCCGAGGCAGAAAATCTGTATGCCGCCTAGAAAATAGGTCGGTAGTACGGTGGATGCCCAACCGGGTACGGCACTGTCGCCGAACAGCGCGATGGCCAGTACCCAGGCGCTCATGACTGAGGTGATGCCGAATATGGTGAATCCCATCAGGCCGATGAGGCGCAGTGGAACCATGGAGAAAGAGGTCACCCCATCCAAGGCAAAGCTGAGCATGCGCTTGATCGGATACTTCGATTCGCCTGCCATGCGCTCATGGCGGTCATAAAACACTTTGGCGGTAGGAAAGCCGAGCAAAGGCACGATACCGCGCAGGAATAAATTGGTTTCTTTGAATTCTTTGAGATGGTCGATGGCGCGGCGACTGAGTAGGCGAAAGTCGGCGTGGTTATCCACCACTTCTGCGCCCATTAAATGCATAAAGCGATAGAAAGCGAGGGCAGTTTGTCGCTTAAATAAGCTGTCGGTCTCACGGCCCTGACGGACCCCCAGCACCACGTCGTGGCCACTTTTGTATTCATTCAGCATTTTCGGGATGGCACGGATATCGTCTTGCAAATCGGCATCGATGGTCACCACTGCATCGCCCTCCGCAGTGAATATCCCGGCCAGCAGCGCACGTTGATGGCCGCAGTTCCGTGAAAGTTTGATGCCTATTGCCAATGAGTCTTGTTCTGAGATCTCATCTATTAATGGCCAAGTAGCATCTTTGCTGCCGTCGTCAACATAGTAGATGTGGCTATCGCGACTGATGCGGCCCTCATCCATCATTTGTTTCATTAAACCAAGCAGTTGTGCGTGCGTGTCATGCAAAACTTCCGCTTCGTTGTAGCAGGGTACGACCAGTGCGAGTTGTTTCATTTCATTCGTCTTGCGCTGCAGGCGGTTCGGAGCGGTAAGTCCACTGTCGATTGGTAAAGAAATTCCACAACAAGACAGCGACTGTGGCCACTAGCTGGGCGGGAACATAATGCCAAGCTACGGGGTGAATAAGTAGCCACATAATGGCCGCGTTAATGGCTAAACCACAAGTGGCAATGGCGATAAAACGTGGCATCGCTCTGCGATGCAGCGCCTGACTGGCGAAGGTGAAGTGGTAATTTGCCCAATAGTTGAAAACGGCGCTCAAGCTATAAGCGATCGCTGAGGCCCATACCGGCGTTATGTGGAGCAGCTCCACCAGTATCGCAAGCAGGACATACATGAAAGCTGTTGCACTGCCACCAACGCCCAGAAAGCGAACAAATTGTGCTGGTAGGCGGCCTGTTGTCATTACAGCATCCACCAACCGGGTATCCAATGTAGCCATTTGAAATAGCTTTGTGTTGCGGCTACGCCGGATATGGCCGGGAAGAAGATCAAAAACAGTACGCCACTCAGTGCGACAAAGCCCCACGGTAGCGCGCGTTGCCAACTTTTATCCTGAGGCAGGCGGCTGAGACTTACCCCCACCAACAAGACCAAGAAAGGCACGATAGGGTAATAGTGGTAAATGAAGCTGGCGCGTGAAACGCCGGCCCAGGGTAAGTACAAGGCGATGATGCTGCTGAATAACCAGACGCTGGAGCGCGTCGACCAGCGCAGCTTGCCGAAGACCAAGGCCAGTACGGCGACCAACCCGGTCCACCATATCAATGGGTTGCCCATCAATGTCAGTGAGCTGCGCAGCGGCGCGCGAGCTTCGCTTACGAATAACCACAACGGTTTGAGTATCAGTGGCCAGGTAAAGAATGCCGATTGAAATGCGTGCGTGCTGGTCAGTTTCGCGTGGTAGTCGTACATATCGACTTGCGATTTCCACACTTGCTTGGCGCCTTCTAGTGACCATAGGTCAGGCGCTGGTGACAAGCAGTTCAAGAATGGGATGTAGCTGAGGTAATACACCAAAAACGGCATCAAGCCGAATGCAATGGCGCCGCCGAGCAGCATTTTGCTGCGTTGAGTCTGGGCAGCGTTAGCGTGATAAAGGCTGTACAGAAAGAACACGAACACGCCGATGCCGAAATACAGCGCGTTCCATTTTGTCGCGATGGCGGCGCCTAAGCTGAGGCCGGCAAAGATTAATGTCGGGCTGATATACCAACCCTGTTGCCACTGTTGCGGGCGACTAAAGCTGCGCCACAGACATAAGGCAGCAAGCAAAACAAAAAGGATCAGGTAAGGATCAATGGTGGCGTAGCGACCGATGGAAAAGCGGGAAAATTCAAACAAGCCGAGCGAGCCAACCAACCACATGCCACGCAAGCTGCCGCTGAGCAGCCAGCCACCCCAAATCAATGCCAGCAAAATTGCCACAGTGGCGAGGACGCCGGCGATGCGCATACCCCACGGCGTCATGCCGTAACGCTGTATACCTTGGGCAATGATCCACTTGCCTAAAGGAGGATGAGTGGTCTCGTAAACCCAATGCTGGTTGAGATATTCCCAGGCGGTGCGGCCATGGTAGATCTCGTCGAACTCGGTACTGGTTAAATAGCCTTGGTCGGCAATCAGGGTTTGCGGCTCATCGGCCAGCAGCTGCCATTGCTTGTCTTTGACCGTGAGTGGAAGCAGAGCTTGCGCATTGTCGTCCAACAGCCCCAATTCGTTAATGCGTAAGGGGCGACTCACTTCGCTGATATGCAAACGAAAAACTTGACCGGCCTCAGTCGAGCGCAGCTTGGGTTCGTAAAGGTCGTAAAAGGTTTTCAGTTCCAATTCATCGCTAATGGAGACCCATTCTTTCCCTTGCTTCTGTTCTATAAACGCTTTGCCCTCTCCTTCGCCTATGAAAATCATTGCGCGAGCAGGTTTTGCGGCTACAGCGAGCTTAAACACGATGCTGTCGTCGTTCTCGACCAACGCACCGCTTACAGGATAATTTTTGCTGCCGAGTTGATAGCTGCCTATCAGTAACGCGGCGCTACCCAGCACGATGTAAGGCAGGCACAAAGTCCAGCGCAGGGGTTCTCTGGGGCGATCCTGCTGCGGTAACGGCGGTATGGCTTTGATCGCGAGACTGATTGCTTGAGCCCAGCGTGCGCAGTGTTTAGGTGCCAACCATACCCACATGGACAGTGCTGTTATGGTCAGGTTGTAGGCGGAGATTAAGCGCAATATCGAACTATCGCGTGGTGCGATTTTGTCGATATCGATATACCAATGGTAGACATAGCCCATATTGAACAACACGCCGGCTGACCATAGCAGTAGCAAGATGCGTGCATCTCGTCGCGCGGTCAGCAGAGCCAACATGGGAATGATGTTGAGGATGTAGCGTTCGTGCATGCGCGGGGCAAACATGAAGAACACCATGGCGGCCATGGCAAAAGCCCAGCCGAAATATTCGCCGCGCAATATTGGGTCCGTTTCGGCACGCGTTTGTAGGCCGGCGCGTATGCCCGCCAAGGTG
This sequence comes from Oceanococcus sp., assembly GCA_051252075.1. GTDB lineage: Bacteria > Pseudomonadota > Gammaproteobacteria > Nevskiales > Oceanococcaceae > Oceanococcus. Next base: position 275,312 of record JBPOFU010000001.1, read on the forward strand.
AGCAAACTGCCGGAAATCAGAGCGGCCCATGTTTGCGTGGCCAGGCCTAAGAAACTGCCTGGGTCGGGAGTCCAATTCCAACCGAGTAAAGCCCACAGATTGTAGGCATTTACAGTGAGATAGTTATAAGTATCAGCAGTGCTGAAATACAGTTGCAGTATCCACGTCGGTTCTTGCTTGTAGGCAAAAGGCAGCACCACAATGGCGAAGCTGGCGATACCGATGAACGCTTGTTTTAGCGTGCTTGATAGCGGTTTAGACACCATCACGGCCCAGCCAAACACATAGGCGAAAATCAAGCCCTGCGGTTTAAACGCCACCGCCAGCCCGAGCAAAATACTGGCGGACCAGAGGCGGCCTTGGCGCCAGTGCAGCCAAGCGCCGACCAGCAACAGGGCCAGCGCCGATTCTGTTTGCCCCCACAATGCGGAGTCGAAAATAATCGCCGGGTTCAGCCAATACAGGCTGGCCAGAAATAAAGGCGCCAAAGGGCGTCCTGCGGAGTCGACTTGATCGCGATTGGCTGCACGCAACAGCAGCCAACTGACGGCCAAATCGCACAGTGTGCCGGGGAGTTTTATCAGCGGGGTAAAGTGGGCGCCGCCGTCCAGGCCGAAAGTGCGCGCCAGCCAGCCTATGGTCGCCAGCACGTACATATACAGCGGCGGGTAGTCAGCGAAATAGCCGTCTTCGTAGAGCTGAAACGGCGCTGCCGGATCCGACAGCTTGAGCGACCACGCTTTGTAGGTGCCGATATCGTAATGAAAGCCACCGTCCCACAGCAGTGGCAAACGAATCAGCAGGCCCAGCCCCAGCCAGGCCCAGATCAGCGCTTTCATCCCATCGACACGATTGGCATCCGCGCCTATGACGGGCGACCAACGCTCACGGGTGGCCCAGAGCGCCAGAAAGGGCAGCCCGTATATTAGGGTGAAGGCTTGTGCACTCATGCAGGATCTGCGGTCAAACCGCAAATTCTAGCCGGATTTAACTCAGCTCGGCGATGATGCCTTGGCAAGGGCCTGCTTTATTTAAGGTGTAGAAGTGCAATTCATCCACGCCTCCGGCAATCAGGCGTTGGCATAACTCTACAATGACGCGGTGCCCCAGTTCGCCCATCGCTTCGACATTTTCGTTTTCTAAGGCGGCGAGTTGCAGCCGTAGCCAACGCGGAATCTCTGCGCCACAAGCATCGGAAAAACGGGCGAGTTGCGCGTAATTGGTGATGGGCATAATGCCGGGAACCATCGGGATGGTAACCCCTGCCTTGCGGACCCGATTGAGGAAATCGAAATAACCGTCCGCATTAAAAAAGTACTGAGTGATGGCGGCATCAGCGCCGGCGTCTACTTTGCGCAGAAAATTTTCTAAGTCATCTGTGGCTGTGCGCGCCTGAGGATGCACCTCAGGGTAGGCCGCTACCGAAATATGAAAATGATCGCCATGTTCAGCTCGTATAAAGCTGACCAATTCATTGGCATAGCGAAATTCGCCCGGCGAGTACATGCCGGAAGGAATATCGCCGCGTAGGACCACAAGGCGCTGAATGCCAATTGCGCGATAGCGATTGAGCAGTTGATTGACCCCGTCCTTAGTGGCCGAGATACAACTGATATGCGGTGTTGCAGCCGAGCCGGTTTCCTGGGAGATGGCTTTTACGGTGTCGAAAGTCCCTTCCAGAGTTGAGCCGCCGGCACCAAAAGTGACCGAGAAATATTCGGGCTTGTGCTCGGCTAAACGATGCCACGTGGCGGCCAAATTCTCCCGCCCCTTATCGGTGCGTGGAGGGAAAAATTCAAAACTGAATTGGGTCATGATGTGTCTATCTTCAGCTATCGACGAGGTGCAGCACAGGCTTGGGCCCGGTTGCTGAGACGAGAGCTGCGCCAACACGGTCGGCGCAGCTAGCGGCTACTCAGTAGCGGTAGTGCTCAGGCTTGTAAGGGCCTTGTACCGGTACGCCGATGTAGTCAGATTGCTCTTGCGTCAGTTGGGTCAATTGCGCACCCAGCTTGCCCAAATGCAAGGCGGCTACTTTTTCGTCCAGATGTTTCGGTAATACGTATACGCCGGTCGCGTATTCATCACCCTTGGTGAATAGCTCAATTTGTGCCATCACTTGGTTGGTGAAGGAATTCGACATAACAAAACTGGGGTGGCCGGTGGCGCAGCCTAAGTTCACCAAACGGCCTTCGGCCAGGAGAATGATGCGCTTGCCATCAGGGAAAATCACATGATCTACCTGTGGTTTGATGTTGTCCCACTCGTATTCTTTCAAACTGGCGACATCAATTTCATTGTCAAAGTGACCAATGTTGCAAACGATGGCTTCGTTTTTCATCGCCGCCATATGGTCATGGGTGATGACATTGAAGTTGCCGGTGGTGGTCACGAAAATATCGGCGTGTGCGACGGCATTTTCCATGGTCACGACGCGGAAGCCTTCCATCATCGCTTGCAATGCACAGATAGGATCGATCTCGGTGACCCAAACCTGGGCGCCCAGGCCTTTCAGGCTTTGCGCGCAACCTTTGCCCACATCACCGTAGCCCGCCACCAGTGCAACTTTACCGGCGATCATGACATCGGTCGCACGCTTGATGCCGTCGACCAAGGACTCACGGCAACCGTATAAGTTGTCGAATTTGGATTTAGTAACCGAGTCATTCACGTTGATAGCAGGGAAGGGCAAAACGCCTTCTTTTTGCATTTGATACAAACGCGCTACGCCGGTTGTGGTTTCTTCGGTCACGCCTTGGATGCAGGCTAAGGTTTTGGAATACCAACCTGGCTGATCCGCTAAGCGCTTCTTGATCGCCGCATACATGAAGGTTTCTTCTTCACTGCCGGGGTTGTCCAGTACCGATGGATCTTTTTCTGCTTTGCTGCCCAGAATTAACAGCAAGGTGGCATCACCACCATCATCCAAAATCATATTGGGGGAACCGCCATCGCTCCACTCAAAAATTTTGTGGGAGTAATCCCAGTATTCGGCCAATGATTCGCCTTTGTAGGCGAATACCGGTGTGCCGCCAGCAGCGATAGCGGCTGCAGCGTGATCCTGGGTCGAGAAGATGTTGCAGGAGGCCCAGCGCACTTCCGCGCCCAGCGCTTCTAAGGTTTCGATCAGCACTGCGGTTTGTATGGTCATGTGCAAGGAGCCGGCAACGCGTGCGCCTTTCAACGGCTGGCTGTCCGCAAATTCTCGGCGGGTGGCCATCAGGCCTGGCATTTCGGTTTCAGCGATAGCCATTTCTTTGCGTCCATAAGCCGCTTGGGAAATGTCGGCGATAATGTAGTCGTTGGTGCTCATTGGGTAATCTCCAAATCAAATTTTTCGGGGCGCTGCGAAGAGTCACCGGTATCGGTGTAAAGGTTTTCGCAAATCTTCAGCGGCGCTTAGCCGTTGTAGAGCCCCAGGGATAGGTTGCTAGTGTGTTGGCGATGGTCTGTTCGCAAACACCAGGCTATGAGAGTGGTTTATAGGCCAGCGTCTGCGCGCAGTGCTTCAGCCTTGTCAGTGCGTTCCCAGGGGAATGCGGTGAAAGTGTCATTGCCGTAGGTCATTTCCACCACTTCACGACCGAAGTGGCCGTAAGCCGCAGTGGCCTGATACATGGGGTGGAGTAAATCCAGCATGCGGCTAATGGCATAGGGACGTAAGTCGAAGTGCTCGCGCACCAAGGTTTCAATGCGCTCGTCCGAGACTTTGCCAGTGCCGAAGGTGGTCACTGAAATCGATGTCGGCTCAGCCACGCCTATGGCATAACTCACCTGAATTTCGCACTTGTCGGCCAAGCCGGCTGCAACCACATTCTTGGCCACATAACGGCCGGCGTATGCCGCGGAACGATCCACTTTGGATGGGTCCTTGCCCGAGAACGCACCGCCACCGTGGCGTGCCATGCCGCCGTAGGTGTCGACGATAATTTTGCGTCCGGTCAAGCCGCAATCACCAACCGGGCCGCCAATGATGAATTGACCGGTGGGATTGATGTGATATTTAGTATCAGCGGTCAGCAAGTTCGCCGGCAAAACTTTCTTGATGATGAGTTCCATCACCGCTTCTTGCAGATCCTTTTGCGACACTTCCGGATTGTGCTGCGTCGACAGTACGACCGCGTCGATGGAAACCGGTTTGCCGTCGCTATAGCGCAAGCTCACTTGCGATTTCGCATCCGGGCGCAGCCAAGGCAAAGCGCCGGATTTGCGCGCTTCGGCTTGGCGTTCCACCAAGCGATGAGCGAACTGAACCGGGGCGGGCATCAAGGCCTCGGTTTCGTTGCAGGCATAGCCAAACATCAAGCCTTGGTCACCAGCACCCTGATCTTCAGGGCGTGAGCGATCCACCCCTTGGGCGATATCGACACTTTGCTTGCCGATCAGATTCAGCACGCCACAAGTGGCGCCGTCAAAGCCCACGTCGGAGGAGGTATAGCCAATGTCACTAATGACTTTGCGGACCAAATCTTCCAAGTCCACCCACGCGCTGGTGGTGATTTCACCGGCGACTATGGCCACACCAGTTTTTACCAATGTTTCGCAGGCAACGCGGGCGTGCTTGTCCTGGTCCAGGATGGCATCCAGTACGGCGTCAGAGATTTGATCCGCAACTTTGTCAGGATGACCTTCAGAGACGGATTCGGAGGTGAATAGATAATCTTGCTGCATGGGGCTTATATCTGTTTATCCGGATAGAGAGATAATCATGCTGAGTTCGGACCATAAACGCAAGTGCTTTTTGACCAAAGGCGGCAAGGAATACAAACTGCACAGTCTGTTTGTCTGCATGATCCTCTTATGGCTTTGACTCCTTCTCGCATGATGCCCTTAGCAACCCCCGCGCCGGATTTTTCGTTGCCGGACACAGTGTCTGGGCAAATTTTGAGCCGCGATCAACTGCGCGGAGTACACGCCACCGTAGTGATGTTCATCTGCAATCATTGCCCCTATGTGATTCATGTTGAGGCTGAATTGGCGCGTTTAGGTCGTGACTACGCCGATAGGGGCGTGGGCTTTGTCGCCATCAGTGCCAATGACGCTGACAACTATCCAGCAGATGCCCCGGACAAAATGAAAGCCACGGCTCTGGCCAATGGCTACACCTTTGCCTATCTGCATGATCAAAGCCAAGAGGTCGCGCGTGCTTACGGAGCGGAATGCACTCCCGACTTTTTCATTTTCGACCGCGATCTGAAATGTGCCTACCGTGGCCAATTAGACGCCGCACGCCCCGGTAACGATGAGCCCAATGATGGACGCGATATCCGAGCGGCCTTAGATGCCTTAATCGCCGGGCAAGCGGTGTCGACGGAGCAGAATCCGAGCGTGGGTTGCAATATTAAGTGGAAGTATTGACGCACTTGGTCGTCTGGAAACGCTAGGAATGCCACTTCCAGGCGGTTTGCAAAATCGTATCCAAATCACTGTAGTTGCATTGCCAATCCAGTGATTGCTCAGCTCGGCTGGCATCCGCGACCAGTTCGGGTGGATCGCCAGCGCGGGCCGGGCGAACGTCTCGCGGAATGCTGCGGCCCACCACTTTTTCAGCGGCTTGTAGTACTTCAAGCACGCTGTAGCCATTGCCCACGCCGAGATTGAACACCTCGCTGCCACCGGCTGCGAGCTGCGGCAAATGCAGCGCCGCTTGGTAGTGCGCCGCAGCCAAGTCCATCACATGTATGTAGTCACGCACGCAGGTGCCATCCACAGTAGGGTGTTCAGTGCCAAACAACTGCAGCTTGAAATCGCCATTGACCATGGATTTAAGAATATTGGGTATGAGATGCGTTTCCGGTTCATGCGCTTCGCCTATGTCACCATCGGGGTGCGCACCGGCCGCATTGAAATACCGCAAGCTGATGGTCTTGAAGTCATAAGCTGCGGCGTAATCCGTAATCATTTGTTCCATGAACAGTTTGGTGCGGCCATACGGTGAAATTGGCCGGGTTGTTGCGGATTCAGTAATTGGTGTGCTGTCCGGCGTGCCATACACCGCCGCGGTGGATGAGAAAATCAGTTTATCCACGCCGTGCTCGCGCATCGCGGCCAACAGATTCATCGTGCCGCTGAGGTTGGTTTGGTAGTAGCGATGAGGGTCGCTCACTGATTCCGGAATAATCGACTTGGCAGCAAAGTGCATCACCACATCCGGTGCAAATTCGCTTACCACCGCGCTGATTGCGGTGGCATTCAGCAAATCACCCTGACGCAGTAAGCCTTCTGGTACCGCCCAAGCGTGCCCGGTCGACAAATTATCGAACACGCACACCGTCTCACCACGCTCTCGTAGATAGCGCACCATGTGGGAGCCGATGTAACCGGCACCGCCCAAAACCAAAACCTTCATTTCCACATCAGTTCAGCGAGATAGGCACACAGTATGCCGTTCTGCCCGAGCACAAGTACATGGGGTTTGCTCTGATTATCGTTTTAAAAACGCTCAACGGCTAGGCCTGTTTTTGTGCGGCGATCTACAGTTTTCTGCGAAGCAGGCGATATCAGCCAAGTGGGCAAGCCTGTGTTGGAAAGCACTATCCAAGCCACCCAGTGAAGCCTTTCTTGCCCACGCACCCCGCCATCAGCGACAATACGTCCCCAATTTGCCGCTGACTTGCGGCATGGATCCAGAGAAATCAATGACTTCCAGAACCAAGCTGGCCAATGCCATTCGCGCACTCGCAATGGACGCCGTACAAAAAGCCAACTCCGGGCACCCCGGCATGCCCATGGGCATGGCCGATATGGCCGAAGTGTTATGGAATGACTACTTAAGTCATAACCCGGCCGACCCCACATGGGCTAACCGCGATCGTTTCGTGGTGTCGAATGGTCACGGCTCCATGTTGTTGTATGCCTTGCTGCATTTGTCAGGCTACGACTTGCCGATCGAAGAATTGATTAATTTCCGCCAGATGGGTTCAAAAACCCCTGGTCATCCAGAGTTTGGCCTCACCCCTGGTGTGGAAACCACCACTGGGCCTTTAGGTCAGGGTATAGCCAACGCTGTCGGAATGGCCTTAGCAGAGCGCTTGTTGGCTGCGGAATTTAACCGTGATGGTCATGACATAGTCGATCACTACACCTATGTGTTCACCGGCGACGGCTGCCTAATGGAAGGCATCAGCCATGAAGTCTGCTCCTTGGCCGGCACCTTGGGTTTGGGCAAGTTGGTCGTGCTGTATGACGACAACAACATCTCCATCGATGGTGAAGTTCCGGGTTGGTTCTCCGATGACACTGCAGCACGCTTCGAAAGTTATGGCTGGCAAGTGGTGCGCAATGTCGACGGTCACAACAGTGCCGAAGTGGATTTGGCCATCGAGACGGCGCGGGGGAATACCGAGCAGCCGACTCTCATACAGTGCAAAACTCTGATTGGTTGCGGCAGCCCGAACAAGCAAAATACATCCGGTGCCCACGGCGCGCCTTTGGGTGATGCTGAAATCGCCATAACCAGGGCCAATATTGACTGGCCACATCCGGCTTTCGAAATACCGTCCGAGGTTTATAAAGGTTGGGGCGCGCGTGACAAAGGCGCAGCGGCACAAAGCGAATGGCAGTCAAAATTCGACGCCTACGCAGCGCTACACCCTGCCTTAGCCGCTGAATTCAAGCGCCGTATTGCCGGTGAATTGCCTGGCGATTTCACTCAGCGCTGCAGCGAAGAGCTCACCCGTATTCAAGCGGCCGCAGAGAATGTCGCGACCCGCAAAGCGTCATTACAGGCACTCAATATCTTAGGCCCCAACATGCCAGAACTGCTCGGCGGTTCGGCGGATTTGACCGGCTCCAATCTGACCCTGTTCGATGGTGCCAAAGGTGTCACGCCGGGCGATGTTTCGGGTCAGTACATTTATTACGGTGTGCGTGAATTCGGCATGTCCGCGATCATGAATGGCATCGCCTTGCATGGTGGGTTCATCCCATACGGCGGGACCTTCCTGACCTTCTCGGATTACGCGCGTAACGCGATACGTATGGCCGCGTTGATGAATCAGCGCAGCATTTTTGTATACACCCATGACTCCATTGGTCTGGGCGAAGATGGCCCAACCCATCAACCGGTGGAGCATGTGGCCAGTCTGCGCTTGATCCCCAATCTGGAAAACTGGCGCCCTTGTGACGCGGTGGAAACCTTTGTAACTTGGCAGGCTGCGATCGAGCGTGCCGACGGCCCGACAACGATGGCACTCACCCGTCAAGGTGTGCCACCGAATCCACGCAATGCCCAACAGTTGGCGGATATTGCGCGCGGCGGTTATGTTTTGGTCGACGGTGGTAATGCGCCAGATGCCATCATTATGGCCAGTGGCTCTGAGATCGGCTTGGCTACGCAAGCGGCGCAGCGCAGTGACCTGTCGGTACGCGTTGTTTCCGTGCCTTGTATGGACCGCTTTATGGCGCAGGATCAGGCTTACCGCGACAGTGTTTTACTGCCTACAGTGAGGCAGCGCTTGGCAATAGAAGCGGGTGTGCCAGATAGCTGGTGGCGCTTAGTTGGTGATGCCGGTGATGTCATCGGTATGACTAGCTTCGGTGAATCCGCGCCTGCAGATGAATTGTTCGAGCATTTCGGCTTTACTGTCGATAATGTTTTGGCGCGCTTAAACGCCTTGTCGACCTGAGGGGCGTGGACGCATGACGATTCGTGTCGCAATCAATGGTTATGGCCGTATCGGGCGCAATGTGCTGCGCGCGCTGTTTGAAGCGGCGCGCACGGACATAGAAATCGTTGCGATTAATGATCTCGGCGCGATTGAAGCGCATGCGCATTTGAGCAAATACGATACCGCACATGGTCGTTTTGCCGCGGATATCAGCGTTGATGGTGCTGATGTGTTGGTGGTGAACGGCCAGCGCATTAAAGTGCTGCAAGAAACCGATCCAAGCAAACTGCCGTGGGCGGAGCTGGATATTGATCTGGTCATGGAGTGCACCGGCCGTTTTGCCGATCGCGAAGCGGCCAGTGCGCATTTGAGAGCGGGTGCTCGCAGAGTGTTGATTTCGCAGCCAGCCGGTGATGACGTCAAAGCCATCGTTTTTGGGGTTAATCATCAACAGTTGTCGAAAACCGATACCTTGATCTCCAACGCATCCTGCACCACCAATTGTTTGGCGACTTTGGTTTTGCCCTTACTCGACAGCGTCGGCATAGAAAGTGGATTGCTCAACACCATACATGCGTACACCAACGATCAAGTGCTGACCGATTCGCATCATGCCGATTTGCGTCGCGCACGCTCTGCTACACAATCGATAATTCCGACGAAAACGGGTGCTGCCGTGGCGCTGAGCCAGGTCATCCCGCAGATGAAAGGCCGGCTAAATGGTTTTGCCCTGCGTGTGCCGACAGTGAATGTGGCCATGGTGGACCTGACTTTTCGCAGCGAACGCGCCACCAGCGTTGAAGAAATCAACACGCTGATGCGTGAGGCCTCGCAGAATAAGTTGGTCAATTTGTTGGGCTATAGCGACCAACCCTTGGTATCGGTGGATTTTAACCACGATCCACGCTCGGCTATTTACGACGCCAGCTTAAGCTTCGTTTCGGCTGATGGTCGTTTGATTAAAGTGTGTGCTTGGTACGACAACGAATGGGGTTTTTCCAACCGCATGTTGGATACCGCCCGCGCCTGGATGCAGGCGCAGTAACAGCCTAAGGCTAAACCATGTCAGAACAACGTAGGCATCATGATTTCTCGGCCTGGAAAGAGGCCATGGAATTGGTCGCTGCGGTGTACAAGCTCAGCGATGTCTTTCCGCCGACGGAGCGCAATGGGCTCACTGCTGATTTACGGCGCTGCGTCACCCAAGTGCCTTCACTCTTGGCGGAAGGGTCCGCACGGACCTCGCGTTATGCCTTGGTGCAAAGCGTGGATGCGGCGCGTGGTGCTTTGGCCCAGGTAGAGACTCAGTTGGCGATTGCGTACCGCTTAGATTTTGTTGGGCCGAACAAAGATATTGATGAGCGTATTCCCCAGTTATTTGAAAAACTGGGTGGTATGTCGCGCGTGCTGCTTGCCGAGCATGGCAATAAAAACAGGAAAAAGGCATGAAGTTTTTGCGCATGCAAGATCAAGATCTTGCGGCTAAACGTGTTTTGGTGCGGCAGGATTTGAATGTGCCTTTGGCCAACGGTCAGGTGAGTTCAGATGCTCGGATCCTCGCCAGCTTGCCGACCTTGCAAGCCGCGCTAGCAGCGGGTGCCGCCGTGATGGTGGCCTCTCATTTGGGTCGTCCAAAAGAAGGCATTCCGAGCGAAGTGCACAGCTTGGCGCCGGTCGCAGCGTATCTGGCCGGCCTTTTGGGTCAAGATGTGCCGCTGATTAAAAACTGGCGTCAGGGTGTCGATGTGGCGCCAGGTCAGATCGTGATGCTGGAAAATGTGCGTTTTGAAGTCGGCGAAAAAGCCAACGACGAAGCCTTGTCTCGAGACTTAGCGGCCTTGTGCGACGTCTATGTGATGGATGCTTTTGGTACAGCGCATAGGGCACAAGCCTCGACCCACGGGGTTGCGCGTTACGCTAACGTGGCATGCGCAGGGCCCTTGTTGGCCAGAGAACTGGATGCTTTGGGCGCTGCACTAAAAGCCCCCAAGCGACCCTTGGCTGTCATTGTCGGTGGCTCCAAGGTCTCAACCAAGCTTGAGTTGCTGGAAAACTTGGCACAAGTTGCTGACCGTCTGATTCTCGGTGGCGGTATCGCCAATACCTTCCTCGCTGCGGCGGGACATCCGGTCGGCATTTCTCTCTACGAGCCCGACCTCATACAGGCCGCACGTCACGTGATGCGGGTGATGGAAGAGCGCGGGGCACAAATTCCTTTACCGGTTGATGTTGTTGCTGCGGTGGAGCTCTCCGCTGAGGCTCACCCAGAAATTCGTCCGGTGGGTGAGGTTGAAGACGACGAGATGATTCTCGACGTGGGGCCTAAAACCCGCAAGATTTTGGCGGATACGCTTAAGGGGGCCGCCACCATCGTGTGGAATGGCCCCGTGGGCGTGTTCGAGCTGGAGCAGTTCGCCGGTGGTACGGAATCCCTATCGCGGGCGATTGCGGAGAGTGACGCTTTCTCGATAGCCGGTGGTGGTGACACTTTGGCGGCGATCGACAAATACGGCATCAAGGACAAAATTTCCTATATCTCTACTGGTGGTGGTGCTTTCCTAGAGTTTATGGAGGGTAAGACCCTGCCGGCTGTTGCGATTCTTGAAGAAAGGGCTCGCGAATCGGCGTAGCCTTCCTGTGAGGACATGCGTTGTATAGCTGTGGGGCCAATACGCCTTGCTTTGTGCGCTGTATTGAAACCATCACAAAATCAAGCCATTATGGTGACGGTGTTAAATAGCGGATGCTAAACACAAGCCATGACCATAGCGATACCCAAGGTGCTGAAGCTGAGTGCAGGTGGTTTACCGATTGCCTGGATTGATTGGCAGCGTGCTGTCTGCCTGTATATGGAAGACAAGGTGTTATGGGAAGTCGGTGAGCAGCCCATCACCATACGCGGTGGCTTTTCCCGCGAAACTGGCGAACGGACCTTGTTCGACATGTCGCCGATTATTGCGGTGCATGATCGCTCACGCATTTGGGAGTCCGGCGCGACCTTTGCCCTCTCTCGGCGTCGTTTGTACGCTCGCGATCGTGGCCTTTGTTTGTACTGCGGGCATCATCTATCTGAATCCAGCATGACCATGGATCATGTGATTCCGCGCGCCAAACGTGGGCGCCATCACTGGGAAAATGTGGTTTCGGCCTGCCGTAGCTGCAACCAGAAAAAGGGTTGCCGTACTCCGGAGCAGGCGGCGATGCCGTTGTTGGCGGTGCCGTATTCTCCGAATGTTGCAGAGATGCTGGTTTTGTCCGGGCGTCACGTTATGAGCGACCAAATGGATTATCTGCAACGCTTTCTGGATGCGGCCGGTTCATTGCGTTGTAACTAACAACCCGTTACCGATTTAAACTAACGTTTTTTGGCGAAACAGTTTCGTCGTGGCAATGCGACCGCGTTGCTGGGATTCGCTGGGATTTTGTACTTACCAACACAGGTTATTTCATGGCTGGCGCAAGTTTACTGACACTACTGGATGACATTGCGACTTTGCTCGATGATGTTGCAATGATGACCAAAACCGCAGCCAAACAAACGGCTGGCGTTTTGGGTGACGATTTGGCCTTGAACGCGGAACAGGTCTCGGGTGTGCGTGCTGCTCGTGAGCTACCCGTGGTCTGGGCAGTGGCCAAAGGCTCCTTCCTGAACAAATTGATGCTGGTGCCAGCCGCCTTGCTGATTAGCGCCGTTGCGCCTTGGGCAATCACTCCCTTATTGATGCTGGGCGGGGCCTTCTTATGTTTTGAAGGCTTCGAAAAACTGGCACACAAATGGCTGCACAGCGCCGAAGAAGAGCAAGCGCATCATCAGGGCATGGTGGCCGCAATCAAAGATGAATCGGTCGATATGAAAACTTTCGAGCGCCGCAAAATTCGTGGTGCAATCCGCACTGATTTCATACTCTCGGCAGAGATCATAGTGATTTCATTGGGCACGGTCGCGGCTGCAACGTTTATCGAACAGTTGGCTGTACTCAGCAGCATTGCCATATTGGTCACCGTTGGGGTGTATGGCCTGGTCGCTGCCATCGTGAAAATCGACGACGTCGGTTTGTATTGCACCCAACAAAAAGGTCGCGCAGTCGTTCAGGCCTTGGGGCGTGGCTTGTTGAGCTTTGCACCGAAATTGATGAAAACACTGACCATAGTAGGCACCGCCGCCATGTTTTTGGTGGGTGGCGGCATCTTAGTTCACGGCGTCAGCGTGCTGCATCACTGGTTGCAAGGGGCAGAAGCGGCCGCGCATTTGGTCCCCGGTGTAGGCGCTGTTTTAGGCGTGTTGACCAGCATGCTGTTTAACGCTGCAGTCGGTATAGCCGCTGGCGGCGTGTTGGTAGGCTTATTTACGCTGTGGGGGCGCCTCAGATCGCCTGCGGTTGCATCCAGTTAGTTCAAGGGCTTGAGCAATCCACCGCTGGAATGGCATCGCATGGGTGCCGAAGAATTTAGATGAAGTTCATCAGTAACCATTGGAGTAGATGAAAATGGATGTTCGTGCCGCCGTCGCCTTTGAGGCTGGAAAACCATTGAGCGTAGAGACTGTGCAACTCGCCGGTCCTGCGCACGGCGAAGTCTTGATGGAAGTCAAAGCCACAGGTCTCTGTCACACCGATAAGTTCACCTTGTCGGGTGCTGATCCCGAAGGCTTATTCCCCGCAATTTTGGGGCATGAGGGCGCTGGTGTCGTAGTCGAGGTCGGGCCGGGAGTGAAAGGATTGAAGCCGGGAGATCACGTCATCCCGCTGTACACGCCCGAATGCCGGGAGTGCGAATACTGTACCTCGCAAAAAACCAATTTGTGCCAGGCCATTCGGACCACTCAAGGCCAAGGCTATATGCCCGATGGCAGTTCTCGTTTTTCGATAGACGGCACCCCCATACGGCACTACATGGGCTGTAGCACCTTTGCCAACTACACCGTGTTGCCGGAGATCGCACTGGCGAAGGTGCGCAAGGATGCCCCCTTCGACAAGATTTGCTATATCGGCTGCGGTGTTACCACCGGGATAGGCGCCGTACTTTTCACCGCCAAAGTGGAAGCGGGAACGCGCTGCGTGGTGTTCGGATTGGGTGGGATAGGCCTGAATGTCATACAAGGCTTAAAGATGGTCGGTGCCAGCCAAATTGTTGGGGTGGATTTGAACCCTGAGCGCGAAGCGATGGCACGTAAATTTGGCATGACCGATTTTGTAAACCCGAGTGAAGTGGAAGGCGATATTGTTGGCCATTTGGTGGATTTGACCGGTGGCGGAGCGGATTACAGCTTCGAGTGCATCGGCAATGTCGAAGTTATGCGGCAAGCGCTGGAGTGTTGTCACAAAGGCTGGGGTGTTTCGACGATTATCGGTGTCGCACCCGCTGGTGCAGAAATCGCCACGCGACCGTTTCAGTTGGTCACCGGCCGGCGCTGGATTGGTTCTGCATTTGGTGGTGCGCGTGGTCGCACAGATGTGCCGAAAATCGTCGATTGGTACATGGATGGGCGTATCAATATCGATGATTTGATTACCCACAAATTAAGTCTGGATCAAATCAATGAGGGCTTTGATTTGATGGAGCGTGGTGAGTCGATTCGCTCCGTGGTTGTGTATTAAAAATGACAGAAGTACTGACAGTACGCAGCGAGCATCGCTGCTTTGGTGGGGTGATGGGCTATTACAGCCACCCTTCCGTAGCCACTGGAACAGCGATGAACTTTGCTGTTTTCCAGCCGCCGCAAGCGGCCACGTCAGCAGTGCCGGTACTGTACTTTCTCGCCGGGCTGACCTGTAACGACGAGATCTTCATGATCAAAGCGGGGGCACAGCGTGTGGCCGCCGAACTCGGCATCATGTTGGTGAGCTGCGATACCAGCCCGCGTGGTTTGTCCTATCCCGGCGAAGATGATGATTGGGATTTTGGCAGCGGTGCCGGGTTCTACATCGATGCCCTAATGCAGCCTTGGTGTCAGGGCTACCAAATGGGCCGCTATGTGAGCCATGAACTGCCTGCGCTCATCGATCAGCATTTCTCCACGCTGCAGGGTCAGCGCAGCATTATGGGGCACTCTATGGGCGGCCACGGGGCGTTGGTCACGGCGCTGCGAAACCCGCAAGATTGGCGGTCGGTATCAGCCTTTGCGCCTATTGCTAATCCATCGGCAGTGCCTTGGGGGCAAAAAGCCTTCGGGCACTACTTGGGAGAGGATCAAGCAAGCTGGTCGGCATGGGATGCGTCATGCTTGATGCGTGCGGCTGCACACCCAGCGCCTATATTGGTCGATCAAGGCATGGATGATGCCTTTCTTGAACGCGAGCTGAGCCTGGGGGCCTTAGAGGCTGCGGCTGAAGTATCTGGGCAAGCGCTGCAGTTTCGCCGTCAACCTGGCTATGACCATGGCTACTTTTTTATCCAAAGTTTTGTGGAAGATCATTTGCGTCATCACGCCCGCCACGGATTTGCTCTCGGCGCCTGAATCCGAGGGCATGGCGGCTTTATTCGCTGGCTTCGCGCACCAGAGTCAAAACTTCATAGCCGTAGGCGTCGAGTTTCTTCGCGCCTATGCCGGGAATGCTTTGCAACTGCTCTATGCTTTCGGGACGACCGGCGGCAACGCCAGCCAGAGTGGCATCGTGAAAGATCACATACGGTGGCACGCCTTGCTCTTCTGCGACATCTTTGCGCCACAGGCGCAGGCGTTCAAATAGGTTTTGATCTTCGTCGCTGACCAAGCGCGCCGCGGCGCTAGATTTGGCGGCTTTTTTCTTGCCGCTGCTGGGCTCGCGCAATTGCAGCTGTTTCTGTCCTTTGAGTATTTCGCGCGAAGGCGGGCCTAAATGCAGACCGCCATAGCCCGACAAATCCACTTCCAAATAGCCCATGGCGACGAGCTGGCGGAAAATGCCACTCCACTGAGTCTTGTTGAATTCTTGCCCGCAGCCGAAAGTGGGCAGTAGGTGGTGCTCAAAGCGCACGACCTTTTCACTGTCCTCGCCGCGTAAAACCTCGACCAAGTGAGCTACGCCAAAGCGTTGACCGGTGCGAAACACTGCAGACAAGGCTTTCTGCGCAGCGACGGTGGCGTCAAAAGTTGCCGGAGGCTGCAGGCAATTGTCACAGTTGCCGCAACGCTTGGGCATGTCGTCGTCAAAGTAGCGCAGCAAAGTTTGCCGACGACAACTGGTAACTTCGCACAGGCCAAGCAAAGCATCCAGCTTGCGCCGCTCCAGCATCAAGCGTTGTTCTGGAGTGTCGCCGGTTTCCAGCATTTGTCGGCGTCGCACCATGTCCTGCAAGCCGTACAGCATCAGCGTGTTGGCAGGCGCCCCGTCGCGACCTGCGCGGCCGGTTTCTTGGTAATACGACTCGATAGACGACGGCATGTCCAAATGCGCGACGAAGCGTATGTCCGGCTTGTCGATGCCCATGCCGAAGGCGACCGTGGCGATCATGACCAGATTGTCTTCTTTGAGAAAGCGCTGCTGGTTGAAGGCCCGGGATTCGGAGGAGAGGCCAGCATGATAGGGAAGGGCACGCACGCCTTGCTCGTTTAGCCACTCGGCCAATTTGTTCACGCCATTGCGGGACAAACAATAAACAATGCCCGCTTGGCCGGCGTGATCGTTGCGAATAAAGCGCAATATCTGTTCGCGGCCACTGCGCTTTTCGGTGATGTTGTAGCGAATGTTGGGGCGATCGAAGCCGCCTATGAAATGTGCCGCATCGTCTAGCCCCAGGCGTTGGCTAATCTCTTCGCGCGTGGGTTCGTCCGCGGTGGCGGTAAGCGCCATGCGTGGGGTGTGCGGGAAAAGCTCGACCAGTCGCCCTAACTCGCAATATTCCGGGCGAAAATCATGGCCCCACTGGGAAACGCAATGCGCCTCGTCGATAGCGAATAGGTTGATGTGGCAGTTGCGCAACAAATCCAGAGTGCGCGCTTGCAACAAGCGCTCCGGTGCGCAATAGAGCAAGTCCAGCGAGCCATCCTGCAGCGACTGTTCCACGTGGAGCTGTTCATCTTGCGGCAGGCTGGAATTCAAGCAGGCGGCTTTGACGCCATTGGCCCGCAAGGCGGCGACTTGGTCCTGCATCAACGCAATCAGTGGTGATACAACCACCGCCGTGCCTTCGCGCAGCAATGCGGGGATTTGATAGCAGAGTGATTTCCCGCCGCCGGTGGGCATGATGACCAAGCTGTTTTTGCCATTGCAGGCGGCAGCGATGACGTCTGCTTGCTCGCCACGAAAGCTGTCATAGCCGAAAACCTTGCGCAGGATGTCGAGCGCGGCATGCTGTTGCTTATCTGGGGACATGGCGATGAGGGCATAGAAAGGCGGCGCGTAGTGTACTGCGCGGGCAGGCTCCCATGCGCCAAATGCGAGATACCAACCGGTATGTATCTTGCTGTACACTATTTTGCTCTTCTTTCATGATGTGGTCGTCCTATGTTCTCCGGACAGTCCTGGGCCAGCGTATTGGTCCGTTTTCGCCATCCCTTGTGGATATTGGGTTTGTTTTTGGTTGCCGTGTGTACGGCTGGCGGCCAGCATTTGGTGTTCGAAAACGATTACAAGATATTTTTTAATGGGGATGACCCCCGCTTAGTGGCGCATGAGGCGATGGAAGACGCCTACACCAAAAGCGACAGCATCGCGTTTTTGATTGGAGTGGATGAGGGTGATCTGTTTACCCCGCGCCGCTTGCAAGCGATTGATGATTTGACCCAACAGCTGTGGGGCTTTCAACGCGTCATTCGAGTGGATTCCATCAGCAATTTTCAGCACACTGAAGCGGCCGATGATGATCTGCTGGTCTATCCGCTGTTCGAAAACCCAAGCAGTATGGATGCGGCTGAAATCGAACGTCGCAAAGCCATCGTGTTGGCTGAATCGACCTTGGTTGGGGCACGTATTGCCGAAGATGGTCGCGCCACTTTAATTAATGCGCGCATAGAAATGCCTACCGGCAGCAGCTTGGAAAGAGGCGAGGCTACGGCATCTGTGATGGCTGAAGCGCGTGCCATACGTGACGCGTTTGTGGCGACTTACCCGGATATCGAAATGCACCTCATGGGTGTTCCGGCGATAGATCAAGCCTTCAATGATTCCACAGTTAAGGACATGAACACCTTGGTTCCGGCCATGTTCTTGGTGATGATCTTCGTTTGCGCGCTGTTGCTGCGTTCAGTGATTGCCACTTTGGCTGTGGTCTTAGTCATCGTGACCACCTTGCCTGCCACTATGGGAACGGTCGGTTGGCTGGGTTTTGCCCTGAATCAGATTAACGTGTCCTCGCCGATCATCATCATGACCCTGTGCGTTTGCGATGCGATCCATGTTCTGGTCAGTCATCGGCAATTGCAACGTCAGGGCATGAGTGTTGAGGACGCACGGCTTAAGGCTTTGGACATCAATATGCAGCCGATATTTTTGACCAGCTTGACCACCGCGATTGGCTTTCTTTGCCTGAATTTTAGTGATTCACCACCGTTTCGCGATCTCGGTACATTCGTGGCGATAGGGGTGATGTTTGCCTGGGTTTTGTCCTTGCTATTTTTGCCTGCTCTAATGGGCTTGATCCGCGTTCCGGCCAATTCGAAAGAACAAACCACCTTCGCTAGCCGCTTAGGCGATTGGGTGCTGGATCAACGTAAACCGCTTTATTGGGGTGGCCTAATCGTTGCCGTGGTGGCTATGGCATTTGCGCCGCGCAATGAACTGTCGGATAGCACCTACCAATATTTCGACCCGGGCGTGCCCATCCGCGATGCGGCGGATTTTCTGGAAAATCGCTTAACCGGTTTTGACACCATCGCGTTTTCCCTGCCTGCAGCGGAAGCCAACGGGATTACTCACCCTCAATACTTGGCCAATTTGGAAGCGTTTGCCGCTTGGTCGCGTCAGCAGCCGAATGTAAAGCACGTCACCAGCTTTAGCGATGTCATGAAGCGCTTGAATCGCGATATGCACGGCGGTGATGTGGATTGGTACAAAGTGCCGGAAAGCGCTGAGTTGGCCGCGCAATATTTGCTGCTGTACGAACTGTCTCTACCTTTTGGTCTTGATCTGGCCAATCAGCTGAATTTTGATAAATCGGCAACCCGATTCTTGGTCACCTTGCATCATGTAAAAGCCAAACGCATAGTCGAGTTTGAAGAGCAGGCGCGGGCTTGGTTGGATGCCAATACCCCGCAAATGTCAGCCCCAGGGTCTGGGGTTACGGTCATGTTTGCCCACATCGGTCAGAACAATATCTACAGCATGCTCACCGGTTCATTGATTGCGCTGATTAGTATTTCCTTCACTTTGATGTTGGCCTTGCGCTCGTGGCGTTTGGGTGTGCTGAGCCTGATTCCCAACGGCTTCCCATCCCTTATCGCGTTTGGTTTGTGGGGTTTGTTCGTGCAGGAGGTGAATCTTGCAGTAGCGGCAATTTTCAGTATTTCTTTGGGTATCGTGGTCGACGATACTGTGCATTTCTTGTCGAAATACCTGCGTGCTCGCCAAACGGCGGGAAGCTCAGCGGAAGATGCGGTGCGTTATGCGTTCAGTACTGTGGGTAACGCTTTGTTGGTGACAACGATTATTCTGGTCCTGGGCTTCTCCATACTCGGTTTGTCCGAGTTTCAGGTGAATTCCATCACCGGCATACTGACTGCGATTACCATCAGCATTGCCCTGATTTACGACTTACTGTTCTTGCCTACCTTGTTGCTCCGGCTGGACGGCTGGTTAAAACTAGGCGCGAACGACAAAGCAGCAGCGGCCAAATAGTCGATTGCTGGCCCTGTGTACAATTATTGATTCAACAAACCAAGTGAACCTCTATGCGATTTGAAGGCACCGAGCGATACGTCGCCACTGATGATTTGAAGTTGGCGGTTAACGCCGCTATGACACTTGAGCGCCCCTTGCTGATTAAGGGAGAGCCCGGCACCGGTAAAACCATGTTGGCCGAAGAAGTGGCCAAGGCCACCGGCAAGCCGTTTTTTGAGTGGCATATCAAATCCACCACCAAAGCCCAACAAGGTTTGTACGAATACGACGCGGTGTCACGCTTGCGCGACTCCCAGTTGGGTGATGGACGCGTTGGTGACATCAGCAACTACATCGTCAAAGGCAAATTGTGGGAGTGCTTCGAGCAAGAAGAGCAGCCCATTTTGCTGATTGATGAAATCGACAAAGCCGACATCGAATTTCCGAATGATTTGCTGCGCGAATTGGATCGTATGGAGTTCTACGTTTACGAGACGCAGAAAACCATTAAGGCCACCAAGCGCCCGCTGATTATCATTACCTCAAACAACGAAAAAGAACTGCCTGACGCGTTCTTACGCCGCTGTTTCTTCCATTACATCAGTTTCCCTGATGCTGACACCATGAATAAAATCGTGGATGTGCATTTCCCGAACATTAAGAAGGAATTGCTGAAAGAGGCGATGGATGTGTTTTTCGGCTTGCGCGAAGTGCAAGGTTTGAAGAAAAAGCCGTCCACCTCGGAACTGTTGGATTGGCTCAAGCTGCTGTTAGCTGAAGATATTCCACCAGAAGCTTTGCGCTCTTCTGATGATAAGAAAACCTTGCCACCGCTGTACGGCGCTTTGATTAAAAACGAGCAAGACGTGCACATGTTTGAACGATTGATTTTTCTCAATCGGCGTAACAGCTAGTTCTCATCGTGCAAGCATCGCCAACACGCGTGATTAGGCAGCGCGCGTGGCGGCTCGGAGTCCCGCTATGCTGAACAATTTTTTCTATGCGCTGCGTGATGCAGAGCTTAAGCCCAGTGTCACAGAGTATTTGACCCTGCTTGAAGCTTTGCAGGCGCGTATCGCGTTTTGCTCTATCGACGAGTTCTATTATCTAGCGCGTGCGACCTTGGTGAAAGACGAAACCAAGTTCGACAAATTCGACCGTGTGTTTGGGGTGTATTTCCAAGGCGTGGAAGATGTCATGGGCGATTTGTTATCGGCAGAAATCCCCGGCCAGTGGCTAGAGCAAATGAAGCAGCTCAATCTGTCGGAAGAAGAAATGAAGAAAATCCAGGCCTTGGGTGGCTTGGACAAACTCATGGATGAGCTGAAAAAGCGGCTGGAAGAACAAAAAGAACGCCATGAAGGCGGCAACAAATGGATAGGCACGGGGGGAACCTCACCCTTCGGCAACGGCGGATTCAATCCAGAAGGAATACGCATAGGCGGTAAAGGCGGCAATCGCAGTGCGGTGAAAGTGTGGGATCAGCGTGCTTACGCCAACCTCGACGACACCTTGGAGTTGGGCACACGTAACATCAAATTGGCGCTGCGACGCTTGCGCAAGTTCGCTCGTACCGGCGCCGAAGAAGTCTTGGATATGGATGACACCATCCGGTCCACCGCGCGTAATGCCGGTTATCTCGACATCAAAATGGTGCCCGAGCGGCACAATGCGGTGAAGGTGTTGCTGTTCTTCGATGTGGGTGGGTCAATGGACCCGCATGTGCGCGTGTGCGAAGAGCTATTTTCCGCAGCCAGTGGTGAATTCAAGCACATGGAATATTTTTATTTCCATAATTTCATCTACGAAACCGTATGGAAAGACAACTATCGTCGGCAAAATGACAAAACCCAATTGTGGGATCTGATTCACCGCTTTGGTGAAGATTACAAAGTGATCTTTATCGGTGATGCCACGATGAGCCCGTATGAAATCACTTATCCCGGTGGCAGCGTTGAGCATTGGAACGAAGAGGCCGGTTCCACTTGGATGCAGCGATTGACCTCGCATTTCAAAAAGGTCATCTGGCTCAATCCTGAGCCCAAGGAGCATTGGGACTACCACCCGTCCATACAGGTGGCTAGAGAACTGGTCGAGGATCGTATGTATCCCATGACCTTGGCAGGTCTAGAGCAAGGCATGAAGCGTTTGCTTTAACGTTTTATGGCGGCCGCGCTTAGTTGAGCGCGTCGCTCAGCGCCGACCAGGCAGTCAGTAGCCGAGGGAGCTGCCAGGCGGCGTTGGCCGGACTGGTGGACGGTAGGTTGGTTGTCGCCCTCTCTAGCTGGGCGGGCAGTTGAATATGCCGCGCAAAGCACTGCTCCGCCGCGCGCCCATTGAAAAAAATGTGCCGCAGACTGCTGTGCTGCAACAGCAGGGCTGCGATTGGATTGGCATGCTCTGAGTCACGTTGAATATTGCTGTCTAAGCTGCCGGGGCGGACGCCGCTGGCCAACACATCCCAAACCGCAATGCCAGCCGACATCAGACGCTCTGTGCGCTCCGAGTAGGCCAGTTCTGGCCCCGCTTGAAATAGGGCTCCCATCAGCGGCCAAAAGCGATTACGAGGATGCCCGTAATATTGTTGCTGCGCTATCGATTTCACGCTGGGCAATGAGCCCAAGATCAACACCCGTGGCTTTTCGCCTAGGATGGGAGCGAAGCCGTTAGTCGCGTCGTGCACTGGAGTGCTCACTGAGGCTTTGCGACAATGAACAGATCGATCTTACGGGCGAGGGGATAAGGATGAAACAGGCAATGGGACCGCATGCGCGCGCGTTCTTTATAGCAATGTGCGTAGAGTTGGGATTGTATGCGCTCTATCTTGGGAATGGTGTATTGCAAGGGCGTGAGCTCTTGCCCATGCTGGGCCGTGTGCTGATCATTTTTGTTTCCATTCGCGCGGTCATGGTGGCTGCCAATTTCTTACAGACCTGGTTGGCGCGTTCTGTGAAGGCGCCAGAGCATCAAATCGGGGCGCTCGCTAGCATCAAGTTGTATTTCAATGAGCTGTATTCCGCGTTGTGGACCTACCCGTTTCTATTCGCCTTGGAACCTTGGTTGGTGCGCAATGCTCCGCAAGCGGGCTTGCCGCATAAAGGGCTGCCCATCGTTTTGGTGCCCGGCTTTTTGTGCAACCGCGGCTACTACGGAAAATTCAGACGTTTTCTTGCGAAAAATGGCTATGGCAACGTCTGGGCAGTGACCCTGGAGCCCGTGTTTGGCAGCATCGACGACAACGCTCGTCACCTGGGCGAGTTAATCGAGCAAATTTGCCAAGAAACCGGTGAGGAGCAAGTGATACTGATCGGTCACAGCATGGGCGGGGTGGTGGCGCGCTCATATATTGATAAGCAGGGCGGTGCTAAGCGCATTGCCCATGCCATTGCCTTGGGCTCGCCGTTTGGCGGTACCGTTTTGGCTAAGGGGCCGAGCGGTTTGGGGGAAAATCTACGACAAATGATTGTGGGCTGTGATTGGCTGCAAGAGCTGGCAGCGTACGAAAATCAGGCCTGCCCTACGCGTTTTACCGCGATTTGGTCTCCACATGACAGTATCGTTGCGCCGCAAAATGGCACAAAAGTCAGTGAGGTATACGGGCATAGCATCGCCATGCCCGGAATAGGCCATATGGAGATGATCGTTTCCATGCCGGTCTTGAATCAAGTGCTGCAGGTGTTAGACAGCAAGCCAGCCGCTGCGAGAGCCTAGTGTGATGATTCGACGCCTCGTTGCTTTGCTGGTCAGTGTGCTCGCATTGTTGGTCTTGCTGACCGTGGGTGCGAATGCATGGGTGGTCTTGCAGGCGGGTGAGCCCCAGCATGATTTGACACAACTGCAAGCCGCTCCAGTTGCTTTGGTGTTGGGCACCAGTCATTGGTCCAGCGCCGGGCGGCCGAATCGCCACTTTGCAGGTCGTATGGATGCTGCTGCGGAGCTGTATCACGCGGGGCTGGTAAAGCATGTTTTGGCCAGTGGTGCGAATCCGGAAATCTATTACAACGAGCCGCAGCGTATGTTGGAGGCTTTGCTCGAGCGTGGCGTGCCTAAGCAAGCGATTACCTTGGACTACGCTGGTCGGCGAACGTTGGATTCGGTGTTGCGAGCAGAGCAAGTGTTTGGTCAGCGTAATATCATTATCGTGTCGCAGGGCTATCACTTGTATCGCGCGCTGTATTTGGCCAAGGCACATGGCCTGCAAGCACAAGGCTACGCCGCCGACGGGCCGGTGCTACGGCAGCGCTGGCGGACAGAGCTACGTGAGGTGCTGGCGCGCCTTTTGGCCGTCGTAGATACGCAAATTCTGCGCACAGAAGCCGAGGTTTTAGGGACGCCCGAACCGATCTCCTTGTAGCTTGATTTCACAAAAACTTCACGCCGAGATCCATAGGCTTGGGACAACTGGTTGCAGCGTGTCCTCGCTGCTCAGTCGAGTTCTCCCACCCCACCCCCTGGGGCTTTTGCGCCCGTAGCTTCTGCGGGCGTTTTTTTATGGCGCTGGGGAGTCCGTTGCGTTTAAAAATTGTTGAATCGCGACTGCGGTGGCTTTGGGGGCATCAAAGTGCAGCATGTGCCCAGCTCCGGGAATGCTCTGTTGCTGCTGCGTGGCAAAGCAGGCAAGGCGCTGTTGCCGGACTTCATTTTTGGTTATAGCCGCCAGATGAGATGTATCCGCATCCAAGATCAAAGTGGGTGCAGTAACTTGCGAAAATATTGCCTTGGCTTCGTCGTCGCGATACATCAATGGGCCATGTTGGCGGTGCCTGTGATCGCCTAACAAGCGGTATTGTCCATCAGAAGTTTCTTCGCTCCAGCAGCGTGCTACGAACAACGCCCCACTTTCATCCAGTCCGGGCTGCCGTTTTGCGATCTTCTGAGCCAGACTGGCGAGGTCGGGGTAGAGCTTTTCCCCGGGCGGTTCGCGTAGATCCTGGAACCATTTGCGGAGTTGCGCTGGGCCGCGGTCCGGCACGGATTGAGGTAGATAAAACCCATCCAGGACAGCCAGGCGGCGAACGCGGGAAGGCTGTACTCCGGCGTACAGGGCGGCCACTTGTGAGCCCATGCTATGTCCAATCAGATCGACTGGCGCATCAGGTGACAATTCGTCCAAGAGTAAATCAAGGTCAGCCAGATAGTCGTAAAACCAATAGGTGTCGCCAGCGCCATCACTGTGCCCAAAACCACGCTGATCCGGGGCCGCGATGGCCCAATCATGCGGGAAATGATCGACCACCCGTTGCCAAGTCGCGGATAAATCCAACCAACCATGCAGCACGATTTTCAAAGTTTCGCCGTCACGGCGCGGCGCATCCCAGTGGCGTACGTGTAGACGTAGGCCGCGGATGGAGTAATAACGAGACTGACTAGGGCGGGAAATTGCGCGGGACATGCCGGTTGAACCTGCTGATGAGGGCAATTTCATCATCATCGCTTATGCAGCTTGCGAATGGAAATGCTTGTTTCATTGGCACTATTCAGCAGCTAGCGTGTACAGCATCGTTTGTGTGGTCGTGCTGGCATGCAAAACCCATACACCTTGTATAAACTTGCCTGCATCTTAAAAGCAGCCCCCCGATGACGACGACCGCGCCTCTAGAATTCAAGGGGCGCATGATGGGTATTTCCGTCCTGCGCATCCACAGTAACGACCTTGACGAATTGTCCGAGCACCTGTCACAGCAGGTTAATAAGGGCAACGGGTTGCTGCGCGAGCTACCCGTGGTTTTGGATATCACCACCCAGATCATGGATGTTGATGGCTTGCTCGCGGTGCTGCGGCAACAGCACGTCAATGTTTTGGCTGCGTACCGCAGCGCGGCCTCGATGGAAGCGGCCGTTCGCCGAGCCGGTTTGCCTGTCATACTCGAGCAAAAGCGTGGCAAGGAGCCGGAGTTGGAAGCTCCTGTTGCAGCGCCAGAGCCGCCTGCTGAAGCTGTTGCGCCACCACCGCAGGCGCCGCCTCCTGCGTCGGATGCACCTTTACAAACGGTAGAATCGCGCATGATCACTGCGCCGGTGCGTTCCGGTCAGCGGATTTATGCGCGTAACAGTGATTTAATTATTACCGCCCAAGTCAGTGCTGGTGCGGAAGTCATCGCCGATGGCTGTATACATATTTATGGCAGTTTGCGTGGACGCGCAATTGCTGGAGCGCAAGGTGATGTAGCCGCGCGTATCTTCTGTCACGACATGCAAGCCGAAATCTTAGCGATTGCAGGGCGGTATAAAGTGGCAGACGACATACCCGAGGATATTCGGGGCAGTTCAGCTCAAGTTAGGCTGGACGGCGAAAAATTAATCATCGACCGTATGAATTGAGGAGAAGGACTCCGTGGCCAAAATTATCGTAGTGACCTCAGGCAAAGGGGGCGTGGGTAAAACCACAACAAGTGCATCGTTTGCCTGTGGCCTGGCCCAACGAGGACACAAGACCGTAGTCATCGATTTTGATGTGGGTTTGCGCAACCTGGATCTGATCATGGGCTGTGAGCGGCGTGTTGTTTACGATTTCGTGAATGTCATTCACGGAGAAGCCAATCTTAAGCAAGCATTGATCAAAGACAAGCGCTTTGACAATCTGTTTATCTTGGCGGCTTCGCAGACGCGAGATAAAGATGCGCTGACTCAAGAAGGCGTTGGCCGAGTCTTGGATGAACTTTCCAAAGACTTTGATTACGTCATCTGTGATTCACCTGCAGGCATTGAGAAGGGCGCCATGTTGGCTATGCACTTCGCTGATCAGGCATTGGTGGTTACCAATCCAGAAGTGTCATCGGTGCGAGATTCCGATCGTGTTTTGGGTATTTTGCAATCCAAAACCAAGTTGGCAATGGAAGGCACCGGGATCAAGGAACATTTGGTGCTGACCCGCTATTCCGCTGCGCGTGTAGCGCTTGGTGAAATGCTGTCAGTTGATGACGTGCAGGAAATACTTGCCATCGACTTACTTGGCGTGATTCCAGAATCACAATCGGTGCTGAACAGTTCCAATGCAGGTACCCCGGTGATTGCTTCCGATCAAGCGGATGCAGGGCAAGCGTATAACGACTTGGTAGATCGCTTCCTTGGTGAAGATCGACCTATGCGCTTTGTTCAAGCAGAGAAGAAAGGCCTATTGGGCCGTCTCTTCGGGAGTTAATCATGGGGCTTCTGAATATTTTTCGGGCCAAAGAGAACAAAACCGCCAATGTTGCTAAGGAGCGGCTGCAGCTGATTGTTGCGCATCGTCGTGCGGGCAATATGGATGCCCCCGTATTCCTGCCGAAATTGCAGCAAGACTTGCTGGCGGTTATTCGTAAGTACGTTCAGGTGTCAGACGATGCCGTCAAAATCGACGTAGAGCGCGATGGCGACATGGATGTATTGGAACTCAATATCGTGGTGCCAGACAGCCGCGATTAAACTCATGGATGATTGGTTTGTTTTAACCAATCATCCAATGTGAGTTCAGACAATATGCCTCGTCGCGCTTGCATTAGCTGTTCGCCCAGTTGCCGTGCAACCCCTTGCAAGGGCGTAGGCCGTTGGTAATGCATCTCGTTGGGCTCCGCGTTATCCAGCAGATCTGCCAAAGACATATGCCCTATGTCTTTTTGTGGCAGCAGCAAACCGTCTGAGGTTTCTGCCAACAGCCCGCAATCCAATAAGCGATTGATCATAGGATTGACGATATCCGGTGGTACGGCGCTAGAGCGTGCCAATGCACTCGCTGAAAGACCGCGTTGGCCCTGAGTAAATCGTCTTTGAATCAGCCCTAAGAGGCTAAGAATCAATATATCGCGGGTGCTGCCGGTGGCTTGTTGATGCGAGCGAGAGCGAGTTAAGTACTCCGGATGCTGTATGAAAAACGCAATTTGGCAACCGATGAGTAAAATTAGCCAAGCCAAATACAGCCAAAGCAACAGCAGTATGAGTATTGCAAAGCTGGAATACACCGCATTGTAATTCGCCGACCCCGCGACAAAGTTGGCAAAAACCCAGGCCGCGCTTTGCCATAGCAGGCCGCTAACCAGTCCGCCTATCAGTGCCGCGCGAGCTTCAACCCGAGTATTGGGGATAAAAGCAAAAACAAAGCTGAATACCGCAACAATAAGAAGGTACGGCAACAAATGGCCAAACCAGTACAAAGACAGACTGATCCATTCATAGCTGCGTAACTGCTCTACCAAAGTGCTGGAGCTGAGGCTGGCGGTTGTGCCCAGTACCAAGGTTAAGGCCAGCGGTCCAAGCAGCAAGACCACAAGATATTCCGAAATACGCTGGGTGAGGGGTCTTTGCCTGGGGATCTTCCAGATAAAGTTAAAGGCGGCCTCAACTTTTTGAATCATCGCCAATACGGTATAGAACAGCATGGCGATACCGATGGTTCCGAGCACGCCGATCTTGATGTTATCGACGAAACCAATCACCGTCTGAGTGATTTCATTGGCCGACGCACCCAGCGGTTCTAGCATCGCCAATAGCATGGGTTCAACGCGGTTGTGCACCCCTAATCCCTTCATGATAGAGAAGGCTAGGGCCAGTAGCGGCACCAAGGAAAGCAGGGTGGTGTAAACCAGGCTCATCGCTCGCAGAGTCAATTCACCGGCTGTGAGTTCTCGCAGTGCGCAATACAGCAAACGCCCGCTGAACAGGGCGCGGCCATGCCACTTGTGCCGGTGGGATGACCATAGCTGGTTGAGCCTATCGTCCCAATATTCTTTCAGATTCATGGTTTTGGGCCAAACATACCGTTCGTCGGCTGGTTCATTTTGTTGCGCTGCAACACTTGACAGTATTTTGACGCCCGCTTATGATGCGCCGCAACAAATGTTGCAGTACAGCATTTAGAAATTTTATCGAACATCACAAGTGTAATCGGGAGATATCCATGCAAGTTCAAGAAATCATTGAAGACGTAAAAGGCCGCGCTGAGAAAGTGAGCCAAGAAGCTCAAGCGCGCTACGAAAAAGTTAGCAAGCAAGCGCAAGACGTTTTGAAAACTTCGCGCGATGCCGCTAAAAAAGCAGGCGACTTGGTGAAGAAGAACGCTAAGAAAGTTGCTGATACAAACCAAACCACAGCGAAAAGCCTGTTGGAAAATGCTAAAGGCAGCCTGAGCAAAGCTCGCGAAGCTGGCATTAAAGAAGTCGCCGCTAAGCCTGTTGAATTTTTGCCAGAAGGTAAAGATCAAGTTGTTAAAGCTTACAACGATACTTTGAGCACTTTGAGCAAAACGCGTGTTGATCTGCAAAAGCTGCTGAAAAAAGGCGCTGACCAAATCAAAGTAACCATCGAAGGCAAGCCTGCTCGTAAAGCTCCGGTTCGTAAAGCCGCTGCTGCTAAGCCTGCTGCCAAAAAAGCGCCGGCCGCTAAAAAAGCGCCTGCTGCTAAAAAGGCTGCTACACCAGCAGCTTAAGTACCAGTCCCCCCCTCGGCGGTGCGCAAGCACTGCCTGGTGGCGCGCAAGCGCTACCCGGCGGCATCCCCATGCCGCCACTCCCCCACCGGGCGTCTCCTTACGGATTCGTCCGGTTTTTTTATGCGCGGGTGTCAAGGTGAGCATGCCTTGAGCCAAAACTGGGCGAACTATTCGTCGTCTGAGGTAGAGCGTCGTCGACGCGAGCCCTTCTTGCGTGCGGTATCGTCTTCGTCGATGGAGCCGAACGCAGCGGCAATGAGTTTTTGCCAAGCTTTGGTGCCGCGCACAGCGTCCATGTTTTCTTTTACGAAGGATTTGGGGTCAACCCCGTCGATGCCGTCTGAGAACTTTTCTTTGGCGTAGCGAAGTAGATCTTCTTGTATGCCCAAGACGTCCGGTATTCCTAAGAACTGGCGCAGTTCTTCGGGCTTCAGATCGATCTCGATTTTGATTTGCATGGTGCGACTTCCTTTGGACTGGCTTCAGTGTAAGGGTTTTGTCGCGGCAACCAAATGCATTTGCTGCAGCGCTTAAGCACTCAGGCTTGTAGCCCCTGCTGACATGGCGTCAGCAAGGGCTAGATGGCACTTAGAGGTGCAGTTATGA
Organism: Oceanococcus sp.; assembly: GCA_051252075.1. Lineage (GTDB taxonomy): Bacteria > Pseudomonadota > Gammaproteobacteria > Nevskiales > Oceanococcaceae > Oceanococcus. The sequence continues at coordinate 304,666 of JBPOFU010000001.1, forward strand.
GGAAGGGCGATTAGCCTTCCAAACGACGCCGAGCTTCCGCGTATTTCTGCGCTGTTTTCACGATGATTTCTTCTGGCAAATGCGGCGCAGGGGCCTTTTTATCCCAATCTAGGGTTTCCAGATAGTCACGCACAAACTGCTTATCAAAGCTTGGTGGGCTCATGCCCAATTGGTATTGGTCTGCTGGCCAGAATCGGGATGAATCTGGAGTTAGCACTTCGTCGATCAATACGACTTCGCCGTCGTCGTCTAATCCAAATTCGAGTTTGGTATCGGCGATGATGATGCCTTTCTCGCGCGCAAATGCGGAGGCTTCGGAGTACAAGCGCAAGCTCAAGTCACGGACCTTTTCGGCCAACTCACGCCCTACCAAATTCACGATGTGATCAAAATCGACATTTTCATCATGCTCACCAACCGCAGCTTTGGTGGATGGTGTGAAGATCGGCTCTGGCAATTGCTGCGCTTGCTGTAGCCCCTGCGGCAAGGCGATGCCGCAAATGGAACCGCTGCGCTGATAATCCTTCCAGCCAGAACCAATGATGTAGCCACGAATAATGGCTTCTAGAGGTAACGGCTTGAGCTTTTTCACCACGATGGCTTGGTCTTTCAGCTGTTCGCAAAGCGCGGTGTCGCTAATCACATCCGACAAGGGAATGTCTGATAAGTGATTCGGCAACCAGTCTTTGAAGCGATCAAACCAAAAATTGGCCAATTGAGTGAGAACTGCGCCTTTGCCCGGAATGGGATCTGGCAAAATCACATCAAAAGCGGACAGACGGTCGCTGGTCACGATCAGCAAATGCTCGTCTCCCACGGCGTAGATGTCGCGCACCTTGCCGCGGTTGAGCAAGGGAAGGTGGGTGATATCGGAAGTGTGAACGGCCTGAGTCATGCGATGCTCCGGTCAAGCAATATGGCGAAAAAAGGGCGCAACTTTATGCTAAGCAGTGCTTTTAGGTAAAGTAGCGCCCCGTTCGCGCTCTAAGTGCGACTTACTTATAGCCCTAATTTACGGCCTTTACGTCCATGAATAGCCAATCCCCAGTCATTGCCCCTTCCATACTATCAGCGGATTTTGCCCGCTTAGGCGACGATGTCGCGCGCGTATTGGACGCAGGGGCGGATTGGGTGCACGTGGATGTAATGGACAATCACTATGTGCCGAATCTGACTTTTGGCCCAACGATCGTCAAGGCTTTGCGCGGCTTTGGCATTACCGCGCCTATGGACGTTCATCTCATGATTGAACCCGTGGATGCTCTGGTTCCGGAGTTTGCTGCAGCTGGTGCCAGCTTAATTAGCTTTCACCCTGAGGCCAGTCGCCATGTTGATCGCACAATACAACTGATTAAAGCAGAAGGCTGCCAGGCCGGTTTAGTGCTCAACCCCGCGACCCCACTGCATGTGCTCGACCATGTGCTACCGCAGTTGGATCTGGTCTTGGTCATGTCGGTCAACCCAGGTTTTGGTGGTCAAAGCTTTATTCCCGGTGCGCTGGACAAACTGCGTGCGATTCGCGAGCGCATTGCTGTGGCCGGTTTGGCCACGCGCCTGGAAATCGATGGCGGCGTGAAGGTGGACAACATTGCTGAGATCGCTGCGGCAGGCGCCGACACCTTTGTCGCTGGGTCTGCAATTTTCGGTAGCGATGATTACGCTGCCACCATTGCGCAGATGCGTCAGCAAATAGGCTCATGAACGAAAAACTAGTGCCGGTGGTGCGTGAAGCGCTGTCGGATTTAGAAACCCCATTGTCGACTTATCGCAAGTTGGCCAATTGCCCCAACAGCTTTCTGCTGGAATCGGTGGAAGGTGGCGAGCGTTGGGGGCGCTATTCCATTATCGGTTTGGCTGCACGCGAACAAATCCGGGTGCAAGACGGTGTTTTGCGGCATCACCGTGATGGCGAACTATTGGCGCAGTTGGATGATGTTGATCCTTTGCAATGGATTGCAGACTATGCGGCGTCCATAGAAGCGCCTGACTTGCCGGATTTGCCACGACTGAACGGTGGTTTGGTGGGGTATTTTGGCGCCGATACCGTGCGCATGATTGAACCTCGCTTAGCCGGTTTTGAACATCGCGATACCGTGGGCGCCCCAGATATTTTGTTGCTGCGTGCCGACGAGTTGGTGGTTTTCGACAACCTGCGTGGGCGCCTAAATTTCGTGATTTTATGTGCATCTGGGCAACAAGCAGCAGCACAGCAGCGCATCGATGAATTGATGGCGCAACTGGCGATTCCACTGGAGTCTGAAGCGCCATGGCAGCTGGATGAGCCTGCCGCTCTGGCGTTCGAATCGCAGTTTGGTGAGGACGAATACAAGGCAGGGGTTGAGCGTATACGCGACTACATCCTGGCTGGTGATGCCATGCAGGTGGTTTTGTCGCAGCAGCTCAGTGCGCCTTATAGCGCCAAGCCTTTGGATTTGTACCGCGCCTTGCGTAGTCTGAATCCATCGCCCTATTTGTACTATTTTGATTTCGGTGATTTCCACGTTGCTGGCTCATCTCCAGAGATCTTGGTGCGCTTAGAAGATGGCGAAGTCACGCTGCGTCCCATAGCCGGCACACGCCCGCGTGGTGCTACTCCGGCGCAAGACGTGGCCTACGAAAAAGAACTGCTGGCCGACCCCAAAGAGCTGGCTGAACATTTGATGTTGATTGACTTGGGGCGCAATGACGTTGGACGTATCGCCGAAAAAGGCAGCGTACAGTTGAGCGACACCATGGTTATCGAACGTTATTCCCATGTCATGCATATCGTCTCCAATGTCACCGGCCAATTGCGTGGCGGCGCCAACGCCATGGATGTGCTCAAGGCCACTTTCCCCGCGGGCACCTTGTCCGGCGCGCCGAAAATCCGCGCCTTGGAAATCATTGACGAATTGGAGCCGACCAAGCGCGGAGTGTATTCCGGCGCGGTTGGATATTTGGCTTGGAATGGCAGCATGGACACCGCGATTGCTATTCGCACTGCGGTCATCAAGAACGGCCAAGTTTATATACAGGCTGGTGCCGGAATCGTCGCTGACTCCGTGCCAGATTCCGAATGGCAGGAAACTATGAGTAAAGCGGGTGCGGTCTTACGTGCCGCCGGTTTGGCGCAAGCGCGTCACGACAAGCAGGCGGGAGTGAAATCCTCATGATGCTGATGCTGGATAACTACGACTCGTTTACCTACAACTTGGTGCAGTATTTGCTGGAGCTGGGCGCGGAAGTGAAAGTCGCGCGCAATGACGAAATCACGGTCGATGAAATCGCGCAGCTGTCGCCTAGCCATATTATGATTTCGCCAGGTCCATGTACGCCGGATAAAGCGGGTATTTCCTTGGGTGTGGTGCAGCGTTTTGCTGGCAAAATACCTTTGTTCGGGGTTTGTTTAGGGCATCAATCCATAGGCCAGTTCTATGGCGGTAAAATTGTCCGGGCCAAGCAGGTCATGCACGGCAAGACCTCACCGATTTATCACACAGGACAGGGCGTTTTCAGCGACTTGCCCAGTCCGTATACCGCCACTCGATACCATTCTTTGGTGATTGAGCAAGCGTCCTTGCCAGCGTGCCTAGAAGTCACCGCTTGGACTCAAGATGAGCATGGTCAGCGCGATGAAATTATGGGTGTGCGTCATCGTGAGTTGCCAGTGCAGGGCGTGCAGTTTCATCCCGAGTCGATTTTGTCTGAGCACGGACATCAGATGTTGAAGAATTTCCTGGAACAATTATGAGCCAAGCCTTGATTACTGACGCGCTCAATCAGCTACTCGCGGGTGAAAACCTGCAAGGTGACGTCACTACCGCCATCATGCGTCAGATCATGGGGGGCGAAGCCACTCCAGCGCAGATAGCGGGTTTTCTGATTGCACTGCGCGCCAAGGGCGAAACGGTGATGGAAATCACCGCGGCAGCGCGCGTTATGCGGGAATTTGCAGCAGCTCTGGACTTCTCCGACAGTCTGCGTGAGCAGTTGATTGATACCTGCGGTACCGGCGGTGATAGCTCTGGGGTTTTTAATGTCTCCACGGCCAGCGCCATCGCTTGTGCTGCCGCTGGAGCCAAAGTGGCTAAGCACGGCAATCGTTCAGTCTCCAGCAAAAGTGGAAGTGCCGACGTTTTAATGGCTGCTGGGGTCGATATCACCCTGAGCCCAGAAAAAGTGGCGCAGTGTGTTGAACAGTTGGGTATTGGTTTCTTATTTGCACCGACTTTTCATCCGGCGATGAAACATGCGATTGGCCCTCGCCGCGAATTGGGAGTGCGCACCATATTCAATTTGCTCGGACCGCTAACCAACCCAGCAGGCGCGCGGCGACAGGTTCTGGGCGTATTTGGGCCAGAGTGGGTGGAGCCTATGGCACAGGTGCTGGGCAACTTGGGTTGTGAGCATGTCTTGGTGGTGCACGGCAAAGACGGATTGGATGAAGTGAGTTTGAGTCGCTCGACCAAAGTGGCGGAATGGAAAAATGGTGAGCTCAACACCTACAAAGTACGTCCGAAAGACTTTGGTATGAATACCTGCGACCGCACCGAGCTGCAAGTCAGCGATGCTGACGAAAGCCTGCAAATGATTCGTTGGGCCTTTGCCGGTGAAAAAGGCCCCGCTGCCGACATGATTGCACTCAATGCCGGCGCCGCCCTCTACACCAGCGGTTTGGTCGCTGATTGGGAGGCGGGCGTGAGCAGAATTCAGCAGGTCCTAGCGTCCGGCGAAGCCGCGGAAAAACTGTCCGCTCTGGTGGAACTGAGTCAGCGGCTGGCGGCAGAATGAGCAACGTTTTAGAGCAAATTCTAGAGAACAAGGCTGCGGAAATCGCCGCCGCACGTAAGCGCCATTCCTTGCGCGATTTTCAAGAGATCGCATTGGAGCAGTCGGCGGTGCGTGGCTTCGAACAAGCGATGAACAGCGCGATGGCTGCACAGCGCAGCGCAGTCATTGCGGAAATTAAGAAAGCTTCACCGAGCAAAGGCTTGATTCGTCCCGACTTTCGCCCAGCAGAGTTTGCCCGTGGCTATCAAGATGGTGGCGCGACCTGCTTGTCGGTGCTGACCGATGAGGCTTTTTTTCAGGGCCACGCAGATTATTTGCAACAGGCGCGTGACAATACGCAGCTGCCGGTTTTGCGCAAAGACTTCATGATTGACCCCTATCAAATGGCGCAATCACGTGCCTGGGGTGCGGATTGCATCTTGTTGATAGTGGCGGCGCTGGGGGATGGGCAAATGAATGAGCTGTATGCCGCCGCGCGTGAGCACGATCTGGATGTGTTGATCGAAGTGCATAACAGTGCCGAATTGGCGCGCGCCTTGCAGTTGCCCGGTGGGCTACTGGGTATCAACAACCGCAATCTTAAAACCTTTGAGACCACGCTAGACACCACACTTAATTTACTGGAGCAGTTGCCTGATGAACGTGCTTTGGTGACGGAAAGCGGCATCAATGGTCCGGACGATATGGCGCGCATGCGCGATGCAGGAGTCTATGGTTTTCTCATCGGCGAGCATTTAATGCGCAAGCCGGACCCCGGTCTGGCCTTAGCGGGCTGGCTGCAAGATCAGCACGGTGCGACCACTTGACTCAATTAAGCCGTCATCTTCTAAGGCTTTCATCACCCGGCCGGCCATTTCACGGGAGCATCCTGCAATCCGTGCGAGTTCTTGGCGGCTCAGTTTGACCGACTGACCGCGTGGGTGTTGTTCCGCATCGGGCTGCTGTGCCAAATCCAAAAGAATGCGGGCTATGCGTCCGGAGACATCGAGGAAGTTCAGGTCGGCCAGGCGGCGCGAAGTGTCGCGTAAACGCAGGGCCAGCTGCCCGGCCAGAACCGTCATGATCTCTGGGTTGCTTTTTGAGAAAGCTTTGAATGGGGCGAAGCCCATTTCTGCAACCCAGGTTTCACTGCGCGTGCGAACCAGAGCGCTGCGCGACTCGAGATGAGGGAATAAGCACATTTCGCCGAAAAACTCGCCTGGATGGCAGTAGGCGAGTACCATTTCGCGCCCCTGTTCGTTCTCGGCCAGGATGCTGACCGAGCCTTCCAGTAGCAAGTACAAACATTGAGGCGTGTCACCGGAATGAATCAGTGTCTGTTTCGAGTCAAAACGGCGCCTATGCGATTGGGTTATGAATGCCCTTACGCTCGGCTCCTCAAGAAAATTCACTTTTTCCTGCATGCTCATACAGTGGAGATTACCTAAAAATGGAAGCACGTGTTCGCTGGCTCGATAATGCCAGCTTTGTTGCAGAAACTGGCAGTGGTCACGCCATCGTGATTGATGGACCGCCGAGTATCGGTGGCCGGAATATCGGCCCAAGGCCGATGGAACTCATGTTGTTAGGCGTGGGTAGTTGCAGCAGTGTGGATGTATTGCACATACTCAAACGAGCGCGGCAGAATGTGGTCGATTGTGATTGCCGCGTGAGCGCGCAGCGCGCCGAGACGGACCCGAAAGTTTTCACCTCCATACATTTGCACTTCACCGTCAGTGGTCATGAGTTGAAACCTGCTCAAGTCGAGCGCGCCGTGAAACTGTCGGCCGAGAAATATTGTTCCGCAAGTTTGATGCTGCAAGCGACCGTAGAAATTACGCATGCTTGCGAGCTTGTCGAGTTGGGTCCCGCTGATTAGTCGCATGTCAAAAAAACTAGATCACAAGCTCAAATTGCATGGGTTTAACAACCTGACCAAGTCTTTGAGTTTCAATATTTATGATATTTGTTATGCCCGTACCGAGGCGCAGCATCAGGAGTACATCAAGTACATTGATGAGGCCTACAACGCTGAGCGTTTGACCGATATTTTGACCGAAGTGGCCAACATTATTGGCGCAACGGTGCTGAATGTGGCGCGTCAGGATTACGAGCCAGAAGGCGCGAGCGTGACCATGCTTATCTGTGAAGAGCCCATAGATGACGTGCACAAAGATTCGGTGGTGGCGCATCTGGATAAAAGTCACATTACCGTGCACACCTATCCGGAAACGCATCCTGATCACGGTATTAGTACCTTCCGTGCTGATATCGATGTGTCGACTTGTGGCTTGATTTCGCCTTTGCGTGCATTGAATTATCTGATTAACAGCTTTGAGTCAGATATCGTCATTATGGATTACCGCGTGCGCGGCTTTACTCGCAACGTGCGTGGTCGCAAGCATTTCTCAGATCACAAAATTGGTTCCATACAAGATTTTCTGGAGCGGGATATTCGCACGCGTTACGATGCTATTGATGTGAACGTGTATCAGGAATACATGTTTCATACCAAGATGCGCTTGCGTGATCTGGACTTATCCACCTACCTGTTTGGTGAGGCTGAGGACACGATTACTGAGCAAGAAGCGCGCCGCATTCGTCGCTTGGTGCAGCATGAAATTTTAGAAATTTTCTACGGCCGCAATATGCCGCGTTGAGTTTTATGCAGTTTAGGCCGCGAAAATCAGCGGTAAGCTGAGCGCGAGCAGCATGCCCATTAAGCTCATGCCCAGAGCTGAGAAAGCGCCACAGCGCGGACTGATGTCCAAGGCGCGTGCGGTGCCAACAGCGTGGGCCGAAAGCCCCAAGGCGAAGCCCAAAACAGCTTCATCCTTTATACCCATGCGATGAATTAGTGCGGGGCCAATCATGGCGCCGACGATGCCGGTGAGCATGACGGAGATCGCGGCCAATGCAGCAATGCCGCCAATACTGTCGGCTATCAGAATGGCAATCGGCGTGGTTGCCGCCTTTTGCACCAAAGACATTTGTGCGCTGGGATCCGCATGCAAGACCTGCATGATGCCCCAGGCGCTGCTGACCACGACTGCTGCGGTGATCAGCCACGTCAGCAACAAAGGTACTGCCATGCTGCGGATTTGCCCTAGGCGCTGGTACAGCGGCACTGCCAAGGCAACTGTCACCGGACCGAGTAGCACGTATAAGGCTGCTGCACCGTGCCGGTATTCGCTAAAACTACGCTCCAACAACAGGTTGACGCCTATGACTAGAATCAAGCCCACAAAGACCGGCAGCAACAAGGGGTGATGGCGGCTGCGGTCGTAGAGCTTTAAGCCAATTTGATAGGCCAGCAGCGTTAGTAGCAGGTCAAAAATGGGACTGGCTTGCAGCGCGGTCATGGCTGCATTGAGGTCAATAGTCATGATCGACCACTGAGGCGAGACAGCAGTCCGGCAGCGACCAGCAGCGACAAGACGGTGGTCACCACGATGACCAAGCCCACGGCCAGTGCGTTGTTTGCCAGCAAGCCCCAATGATCCATGATGCCCACACTGGGCGGGATTAAGATTAAGGGCAGATAGCGCAGTACATGCTGTGCGTCATCAGCCAGACCGGGACTGACGCGACCGCGCAAGATCAGTACAGTCAGCAGCAGTAGCATGCCCAAAACGGGGCCCGGTACTGGCAAGCCCAGCAGGGCCTGCAAAACTTCGCCCGCTATCTGGAAGGCGAGCAAAATGGTGAGGCTACGCAGCATGGCTGTGCCGCTGTCTGCTCAATGCAGTCTGGCTTGGTCGTGTGCTGTCGCGCACTGCTAACCCCGGTAGGCTGCGGTCGTCATGATTTTAGCCGCCGCCCGCATCAAGCCGCGTAAGGGTGGTGGTAGTTCACGGCCACCGGCCTCACGTGCTTCCGCCCCGTGGCGCGCCTCGTCCTGCTTCATTTGCTCGACAATTTCGCGGCTACGTTTGTCGCCATCAGGCAAGGTTTTTAGATGGCCTTGCAGGTGCTCTTCAACTTGACGCTCGGTTTCTGAAACAAAACCCAAGCTCCAGCGATCGCCTGCCAGACCGGCCGCGGCACCGATGGCGTACGCGCCCGCATACCAGAGCGGGCTCATTTGACTGGGTTCACTGCCGAGCTCTTCCAATCGTTTTGCGCACCAATCCAGATGATCTTGTTCTTCTTCGGCTGCGTGCAATAAATGTTCACGCGTGTCCGGGTTGCGGGCAACCCGTGCTTGCCCGCGATAAAGCGCTTGTGCAGCCACTTCGCCTGCGTGATTGACTCGCATCAAGCCGGCGGCGTGGCGGCTGTCCTTGTTATCCAAAGTATCGCTATCGCTTTGTGCCGGATAATTGTCGCGCGTGGCTGCTGGGCGTAGAGCATCCAAGCCATGTTGTAGGTCAGACAGCAAAGTGTCCAAGGGCGATAGATTGCGGCGTTTCATAGTGGCCATTTTAGACTGATTGCGAGGCAGAAGCAGCGCAATCTGGGGGCGGGTGTCGCTGAGAGCAGGGCCGCTGCCGCATAATGCACAAATGCAACACGGAATTCAGACACTATGTGGTTAACGGCAGCGGATTTGGATCGCCGCCTGCCGCCGCAATGGCAGGCCGCTTTGGTTATAGGCGATGAGCCCCTATTGGTTGAAGAATCTGCTGATCGTCTGCGCACTGTAGCCAAAGCGGATGGCTACGATGAGCGCAAAGTGCTGGAAACCGGGGCAGGCTTTAGTTGGGATGAGTTGCTTGCCGAGGGCAGTGCTTTGTCTTTGTTTTCGCAGAAGCAGTTGATTGAATTGCGCTTGCCTGAAGCCAAAGCGGGCAATGAGGGCAGCAAGGCCTTGCAAAGTTTCCTGAGTAATCAGTCCGAAGATATGCGTTTGTTGGTGATTGCTACGACCAGCAATGCGCCGCCCAAAGATGCGGCATGGATGGTGCGCATGGCGGAGGCGGGTGTGGGTGTGCGCTGCCGCAAACTGCGCAGTGATCAAACACCGGCCTGGCTCGCCAAACGTGCCAAAAGCTTGGGTTTAAGCTTTGATCAAGACGCTCTGGTTTGGTTGGCGCAGCAAGTTGAAGGCAATTTGTTGGCGGCACGGCAAGAATTGGAAAAATTGCCGCTACTAGGTGAGAAAAATAAGGATTGGACGCTGGAGGCCTTGCGCGCGGTGGTGACTGATCATGCGCATTATTCCTCCTGGGATTTGCCCGATACTTTATTGCGCGGTGATTTGGCCAGCGGTATGCGCATGTTGCAGCGCTTGCGTGAAGAGGGTCAGCCGCCGGTTCTAGTTTTATCCAGTGTGGTGCGCGATATCCGCAGTCTGCATCAGGCATCGCAGCGTGCGTCACAGCTCGGGCCGGATCGTGCCTGCGCTGCCGTAGGCATCTGGCGCAACCGTCAGCCGCAGTTCGTAGCAGCTTTGCAGCGCCTCAGGCCAGCGTCTATTCGCTACCTGCATAAGCTGGCCGTGGCGCTGGATCACACAGCGAAATCAGCACCAGAAGCCCGTTTCTGGGAAGACTTGGTAAACTTAGCGGTTCGTTTGGCTGGGCCGCAGGCTCAGTCGGCTGTTTAAAACAGGAATTTCTACCATGTCAGCTGAGGCTGCGACTGTGAATACGGTCGAAGATGACTTTCTTTTTCGTCAAATGCAGGCGATAGGGCAGCGTGCGCGTGGCGCTTCGCTGGCGATTAGCGCTGCCGATCCTGGTGCGAAAAACTCCGCGTTGTTCGCTTTGGCGGATGAACTGGAAAAGCGCGCTGACTTGCTATTGGCTGAAAATGCCAAGGATATGCAGGCGGGGCGGGAAAAAGGATTAGATGCGGCCTTGTTGGATCGGCTAGAACTGAATCCCGAGCGTATCCGCGCCATGGCTGAAGGTGTGCGCCAAGTCGCGGGTCTGGATGATCCGATTGGCGCTATTGATAAATGGTCTTACCGACCGTCTGGTATCCGGGTAGGGAAAATGCGCGTGCCTTTGGGCGTGGTTGGGATCATTTTCGAATCGCGCCCGAATGTAACCGCCGATGCCGCAGCCTTGTGCCTGAAATCGGGCAATGCAGTTATTTTGCGTGGTGGTTCCGAAGCCATACGTTCCAATTTGGCTATTGGCGCATGCATCAGCAAAGCATTGAAGGACGCCGGTTTGCCGAGCGACTGTGTGCAAGTGATGGAGAATACCGACCGTGCTGCCGTAGCGATTATGGTCGGCATGTCTGCGTATATCGACGTCATCGTGCCGCGCGGCGGTAAAGGCTTGGTCAGCGCCGTTGCCGAACACGCCAAAGTGCCGGTGATTAAGCACCTTGATGGCATTTGCCATGTGTACATCGATGATGATGCCGATGGGCAAAAAGCGATGGCGGTGGCAGTGAATGCCAAGACGCAGCGCTATGGCACCTGCAACACCATGGAAACCTTATTGATTGCGCAGAGCCGCGCTGACGAGTTATTGCCAGAGCTGGGTAAGGCTTTCCGCCAGGCCGGTGTTGAAATGCGAGGTTGTAGCCGCGCTATGGCCTTGGTGGACGACATGCAAGCGGCCAGCGAGGACGATTGGGCGACGGAATATCTGGCTCCGGTGTTATCTATACGGGTGGTCGAAAATGTCGACGCCGCCATGGCGCATATTCGCCAATACAGTTCGTCGCACACCGAATCTATCGTTACAGAAAACTTGCGCACTGCGGAACGTTTTTTGCGTCAAGTCGATTCCAGTTCCGTCATGGTCAATGCCTCGACCCGTTTTGCGGATGGCTTTGAGTATGGGCTGGGTGCTGAAATTGGAATTAGTACAGACAAATTGCATGCCCGAGGGCCAGTTGGCCTAGAAGGTTTAACTACACAGAAATACATCGTAATGGGTGACGGTCATATCCGCTGAAAATAAATTGCTGCAGTTGGTTAGCCAAGCGCTAGACGACGGCAAGGCCCAAAACCTGGTGGAGCTCGATGTACGGGGCATGACCGCGGTGACGGATTACATGCTGATTTGCTCCGGCACATCCAATCGCCATGTGAAGTCTTTGGCTCAAAACTTGGTCAAAACTTGCAAGGATGCTGGCCACCAGCCCAACGGGGTTGAAGGCATGGATGAGGGTGAATGGGTGTTGGTGGATTTGGGAGGTGTTGTTGCTCACGTCATGCAGCAGCAAACCCGCGCGTTCTACCAGCTGGAAAAATTATGGAGCGTGGAGTCGTCAACAGATGAGCCGACGACTGACGCCGACGATCATAACGAAGCCCACTAAACCGGTATGAAAATACGGGTGCTGTGTGTCGGAACCCGGATGCCGAAATGGGTAGATGCCGGGGCTGGGGATTTCCTCAAGCGCTTTAACCGGCAATTTCCAGTCAGTTTAGAGGCTATAGAAGCCGCTCCGCGTAAAAGCGGTCAAACCAGCGAGCAGTTGCAGCAAGCTGATGGGCAACGTATTGCCCAGCGTTTGCGCGACAACGAATGTGTCGTGCTGCTGGATGAGCGCGGTAAAAAATATGACACACGCGGCTTTGCTCAACGTATTGAGCATTGGCAGCGTGATGGCCGTGACGTGGCTTTAGTTATTGGTGGTGCCGACGGTCATCCTGACGAGCTCAAGCAGCGTGCCGATGAATTGATTTCACTGTCAGCGATGACCATGCCGCACGGACTGGCGCGGGTGGTCTTACTAGAACAGCTTTATCGCGCATGGACCCTAAGCTGCGGACACCCCTATCATCGTGACTAAACCTCAATTCATACTTGCTTCGCAATCACCGCGCCGGGCCGATTTGCTGCAGCGCGTAGGTTTGCAATTCTCGATTCAACCAGCTGATATCGATGAAGCACGTTGTGGCAATGAAAAACCCACAGACTTTGTACTGCGCTTAGCGCAAGAAAAGGCCGTTGCAATTGATGGCGCTGGTTTTGCGGTGCTCGGCGCCGACACCATTGTGGTGCTTGGTGATGAAGTGTTGGGCAAGCCACGCGATAAGGCAGATGCTTTGCGCATGCTCAGCCTCTTGTCGGGCCGCTGGCATCAAGTCATGACCGCCGTTAGCGTGCAGCGTGGTGAGGAAAGGCATTCTTGCTTATGCATTACCGATGTTGAATTTGCTGCGGTAAGCACCGCTCAAGCACTAGCGTACTGGGACAGCGGTGAGTCGTCAGGCAAAGCCGGGGGCTATGCGATTCAAGGTTTGGCCGAGGCTTTTGTCGTTGGAATCAAGGGCAGTTACTCAGGGGTAGTGGGTTTGCCCCTGCAACAAACGCTTGGGCTGTTAAAGTTGTTTGCTATTGAGCCAGCGATTCTTGCCCCATGAGCAACGAAATACTGATTAATGTCAGCCCTCAGGAAACCCGTGTTGCGGTGGTAGAGCAAGGTGTACTGCAAGAAATATTCGTTCAACGCGCCTCACATGCTGGCGTTATGGGGAACATCTACAAAGGAAAAGTGGCGCGCGTGCTGCCCGGCATGCAAGCAGCGTTTATTGATGTGGGGCTGGATCGAACCGCGTTTCTGCATGCATCTGATATCCAACGCGATGCCAAGCAAGCGGAAATCGCGAGCGATGCGCCCGATATTACGACCATGCTGCGTGAGGGTGAGTCTGTTTTAGTGCAGGTGGTGAAAGAGCCGTTGGGTAGCAAGGGCGCTCGCCTGACCAGCCAGTTAACCATTCCATCGCGCTACCTAGTGTTTCTTCCCAATGCCGAACATGTCGGGATATCCACGAAAATCGAGGATGAGGAAGAGCGCAGTAGGCTGCGTGATGTGCTCGGTGAGCTGATCGCGGAATCTGGGCGCCCGGGCAGTTTCATAGTGCGCACGGCAGGTGAAGGGGTGCATGCCGAAGAGTTACGCAATGACGTGACCTTCTTACATCGCTTATGGGATTCCATACAAGAGGCCGCACCAACCGCACCAGCCGCAAGCCTCGTGCACAGTGATCTGCCCCTTATCATGCGGACTTTGCGTGATGTGATGAACGACGATATCGAGCGCGTGCGTATTGATGACGAGGCTTCGTACAAACGATGCCTCAATTTCGCCCAGCGCTTTGTGCCAGGCGCGGCGGAAAAGCTGGAGTATTTCGACAGTGATGCGCCAATCTTTGATTTGTATGGTGCCGAAGATGAGTTGCAGCGCGCACTCGACCGCAAAGTGCCGCTGAAATCTGGTGGTCACCTGATTTTCGATCAAACCGAAGCCATGACCACGGTGGATGTGAATACGGGTGCTTTTGTCGGCTACCGCAATTTGGAAGAGACAATTTTCAAAACCAATTTGGAATCGGCTCACACCATTGCCCATCAACTGCGTCTACGCAATTTGGGTGGCATTATCATTATTGATTTCATCGATATGGCAGATGAAATGCACAAGAATCAAGTCTTGTCGGCCTTAGAAAAAGCAATGGCAAAAGATCATGCGAAAAGCGTGATTTGCTCATTGTCTTCATTGGGCTTGGTCGAAATGACCCGTAAGCGCACGCGCGAGTCTTTGGAACGAATCCTATGCGAGCCTTGTCCCACCTGTATGAGCCGAGGCCGCATCAAATCCGCTGAAACCGTGTGTTATGAAATTTTCCGCGAATTGCGCCGGACCGCAAGACAATTTCAGGCACGCGAATACCGTGTCTTGGCCCACCCGGACGTGATTGCGCGCTTGGTTGAAGAGCAGTCTGACGGATTAGCCGAACTCGAAGAGGTCATGCATAAGCCCATTCGCCTATTGGCGGAAGCGCAATACTTGCCTGAATCTTACGATGTTGTGCCGCTCTGAGGTCAGGTGAATAAGTTTCAAAGGCGCCTATGGGTGACCGGCGTCGGGTTTTGCGCCAGCTTAATCATCTTGGCCGGCCTATTCGTTGGCGCTTTTCGCTTGGCCGTGCAATTGGTGCCGGAATATCGCGCGGACGTGGCCTCACGGGTAGCGCTTTTGATCGGCAGTCCTGTGGAAATCGAGCATATCGACTTGATCTGGCGCGGGCGCTATCCGACCTTACAATTGCGTGGGGTTGATGTTGGGGGCGACCCAGAAAACAGGCTTGGTCTGGATGAGCTGAGTGTGGGTTTTGCCATAACCCGCTTGCTGCGAGGTGACTTTACGCCTGCGCAAATTGGCCTCAGTGGCACGCGTTTGCAACTGATACGGGAGGACGGTCAGTTCCGTCTGGGTGGAATCAAGGCGCAAGACCAGGGCGACAGCCAATCGCCACAAGATTTTCTCAACCAGTTACAACGTGTCAGTCGCGTGCAATGGCGCAATGCGCATTTGTTGTGGGTTGATAAGGACGCGCAGCAAGCGCCGCGCAACATAGTCATTGATAGCTTGGACACACGCCGTCAGTTCGGTGGCATGAATGTGCAGGCCCAACTGCATCTAGAGGACATGCAGCAGACGCGCTTACAGGTCGATGCGAGTCTGCTGTCTAACCCTTGGCAAATCGAGCGTCTGCAGGTCGAGGTGGAAAATTGGAGTGCTTGGACCGAATTACAGGCTTATATACCAAATATGCCTGCGCTGGCTGGGGAATTAACCCACCTGGAACTGGATTCGCACTGGCAGGCTGGGGAATGGGAAAATGCCCAAGTACAGCTCGAATTCAAAGACATGCGCCCGGCAGTTGCTGCTGCAGGGGTGAAACTCCTGAGCGCGAGTGCCTATCTGGACCGCTTTAGCGACACCGGTATTCGAGCGTCTGTGCAGTTGAACCAATTGCAAACCGCACAAAGTGCCTGGCCTGCGCAAAACCTTTTGCTGAGTTGGCAGCCGGAACAAAGTATTCAATCAGCCCAATATTCCTTGTCCATGGAATATGTGCGCTTAGATGACCTGCAGCCGTGGTTAGATTTGCTGCCTGAAGAGCACGCACAAAAAATCCGAATTTTGCGGCCGCGTGGCGAACTGCGCGAATTCGTTGTGCAGTCTGCCGGAGCGGTTTTGTTGCCACAGCTGACGGGCGAATTCCGCAGTTTGAGCGTTGATCCCTATGAGCAACTGCCTGGGGTGTCGAATTTGAGTGGTTTGCTGACTTTTACCCATGCTGGCGGTCGGCTGCAGTTGGAGAGCGAGGCTTTGAGCGTGGATGCACCTAAGGTGTTTTCTCAAGTCTTGCACTTGGATGAGCTCAAAGGTGCGATCAGTTGGCAGCGAGGGCCGGACGGCTGGCAGCTTGATGCTCCTGGCCTGCATTACGCTGGGATGAATTTGGATGGCGTTGGCCGTTTGCAGTTGCAGCTCGGTGAGCAAGTTGAGATGGATTTGAATCTCAATTTCTTCTGTTCGGACCCGCGCGCCTTGTTGGCTTATCAGCCGCTTATCTGGCCTGATAGTTTGAAAGACTGGCTAGCTGGAGCCGTTCAGAAAGCGCAGGTGGCTTCGGGGCAAGTGCGCATTAACGGTCCGCTGGCGCAGTTTCCATTTCGTGATCGTAAAGGCGGCGAATTCCTAGTTGACCTTGAACTCCAAGACATCGAGCTCAAATTCGCCCCAGATTGGCCGCAGGTCGAGGTGAGTGAAGCGCGACTCGTTATCGATGGCATGAATTTAACGGTGGATGCCGGCGCAGCGGAGATTGGTGGCATGCAAGCACGTTCGGCAACCGCGGAAATCCCTGATTTAGAAAAGGCTGAGCTTTTCATTGACGCGAAAGTGAGCGGCAATGCCAAAAATGTGTGGTCGATGTTGAGCGCATCTGAGCTGCGCAAAGATTTGTCTGAGCTGTTTCAGACTGTCGACGTTTCTGGGCCGGTCACGGGGCGGCTGCGTTTGGAATTGCCGCTGAACAACCTTAAAAACACACGGTATTCGGTAGATGCCACTTTGGACAAGGCGGCGTTGTGGACCAGCTATTGGCCGGACCCGGTGCAAAAAATCCGTGGCGATATCCACATCGATGAAACCGGTCTGCGTGGTCGCGCTGTTCGCGCAGTGGTGGCTGGAATGCCAATGCAGCTGGATCTGACGCCGGAGTTGGGGAAGACGCACATAGGCGCAAGCTTCTCCACCAGCGCAGACAAGCTTCCAAAATCCGTTCCCGTCCCCGATTGGATAAAACGGCGGGCAACGGGTGCAGCAGATTTTCGTCTCGAATTAGAAGTCGGAAAGGGGGCGCACAAAGATCTAGTTGTGCATTCTTCTCTGCTGGGAATGGACTTGGATATGCCAGCGCCTTTTTCCAAAAAAGCGGATCAACTACGTCCTTTAGATGTCCGCATATCACCAGGAAAAAATAGCCGCGTGCACGTTACCTACGGCGAACTTCTGGGGCTGGATATGTTGCTGGAGGGCAAAAAAGCTACGCTGGCTGCAGGCCGTTTGCGACTTGGCGGGGATGTGGCTGCCGCTGGTGCGCCTGGTTGGTGGGTAGAGGGCAGCTTGGCGCAGGCGGATTTAGATGCCTGGTTGCCGCTGATTCAAGATTTGGCAGCAGAGGTCGCAACGTATTCAAAACCGTCCGCTCAGAGTGCAACGTTTGGTGGCTTAGTGCTGCGTCTGGGGCGTTTGGATGCGTTTGGCCAGCGCTTACCTGACAGCCGTATTCAGTTAACTCAAAATGCTACGCAGTGGCAGCTAGGGCTGACGGGGCCGCGGGCCAACGGTTCTATGCAGCTGTCGAATCCGCAAGGCAGTGAACGACTGCGCATCATAGGTGAGTTCGAGAATATGAATTGGACTCGGGCGATTGAAGTTGTCGCTGGAGAAGCTTTGGATCCCAATGTGATTCCCGAGTTGGATTTGACCGTTAAGAATTTCGCCTTAAATGACATAGCTCTGGGCCAACTGCAGCTGAATTTGGAGCCGGTGAACGATGGATTACGAATCGCTCAGGCGACCGTCGACAGTCCGCAGCGGCGGGAATTGGATTTGTCCGGGTTGTGGTTACGGGACCCAAAGGGCAGTTCGGCCGCCTTTGATTTCAGCATGGACACCGAGAGCTTTTCCAGTTGGTTAACGGTCTTGGGTTACCAAGACAATCTCGTTGCGCAACGTGGCCAGCTCAATGGCCAGCTGAACTGGGACTCTGACCCCAACGGTTTGGTGTTCAGCAAGCTGAACGGGCAATTGGAATTCGATTTTCGCGACGGCCAGCTGCTCAATATCGAGCCCGGTGCTGGCCGCGTTTTAGGCCTGTTTAGTGTCAATGCTTTGCCTCGGCGCTTTTTTCTCGACTTTAGCGATGTGGTCAACACCGGCTTGGGCTTCGATCAGCTCAACGGCCGATTCGATTTGCTGCAAGGCATCGCCACGACAGAAAACTTGCAAGTAAAAGGCCCATCTTTGCGTATCGGTGTGCGCGGGCAAGTGGATTTGGTAAAGCGCGAATACGATCAAATCGTCACCATTTACCCCGGAATCAGTTCTGGAGTGTCGCTGGCAGCCACCGTGTTGGGCGGCCCTGTCTTGGGTTTGGTGGCATTGCTTGCACAAGAGTTGCTGGATCAACCTTTGGACCAAGTCAGCCAAATTGGTTATCACCTGGGTGGCAGTTGGGACAACCCGCAAGTGAGCCGACTGCAATGAGCATAGTGAGTGTTGCGGCTCTGCAGTACTGCGCTGGGGATGACTGTGCGACGAACTTTGCCACACTGAGCGCTTTGGCAGATCAAGCGGTAGATGCTGGCGTGCAACTGATTTTATTGCCAGAAAATGCCTTGTTTATGGGGCGGCAAGAGCGGCACAAGTTAGCCATGGCGGAACCCGTAGGTGATGGCCCTTGGCAAAACCAGTTGGCGGCTTTGGCGCAGCGTTTGGGCATTGCTTTGGTCTGTGGCTCGTTTCCCTTACAAGTTGCCGATCTGCCTGAAAAGGTCTGGCCTGCCAGTTTGGTTTTCGACGCGGATGGTGAGCTGCTGGCGCGCTATGACAAGCTGCATTTGTTTGATGTGGGCTTAGCCGACGGTAGCCAATATCGCGAATCACGTTATTTTCAGGCTGGGGAAAATTCTCCGCAGTGCTTTGATTTTGCAGGTCTGCGTTTTGGCCTTTCGATTTGTTATGACCTGCGCTTCCCTGAGCTTTACCGCCAACTGAGCAGCGACGGAGCACAGGTGTTGTTGGTGCCAGCAGCGTTTACCTATGCCACTGGAGAGCAGCATTGGGAGGTTTTACTGCGTGCTCGCGCCATCGAAAATCTCAGCGCCGTGGTTGCGGCGAATCAATGTGGTGAGCACCCCAGCGGCCACCGCAGTTGGGGCCATAGTATGATCGTCGACAGTTGGGGGCAGGTCTTGTCCCAGTGTGAGCATGCGCCGGGCTTTGCCTTGGCGCGTATCGATAGCGATGAATTGGCTGGTAGACGCCAGCAATTCCCCGCGCTCGCACACCGAAGAATTTAATGTTGAATTTACCGCGCGGTGCTTTTGAGCTCGTGCAAGAAGGTTTTCATGTCTGACAATATGGATCTGGCGACTAGCCGCTTATTGGCCCCGGCCAGCCTACAAATCGACGACTTGCATCAGGTCTTGCATGGTTTGATGCGCCCCGGTGTGGATGCTGCTGATCTGTATTTCCAAGCGCGTCGTACGGAAAGCTGGTCCTTGGAAGAGGGCATTATTAAAAGCGGTGGTTATGCCATTGAGCAGGGCGTTGGTGTCCGCGCGATCAGCGGTGAAGCAACCGGTTTTGCCTATTCTGATGAACTGGAGCGCCCCGCCCTAGAGCAAGCGTGTCAGGCGGCGGGTGCGATTGCGCGCGCGGGCGAAAATCTGTCCATGCAGGCGTGGAAACGTTCTTCAGCGCACGCCTTGTACCAGCCGACTGATCCCATCATGAGTTTGAGTGCGGATGCCAAAATTGATTTGCTGCGGCGTGCCGATGCCCGTGCGCGCGCTATCGATCCGGCGGTCAGCCAAGTGATGGCGAGCCTGGTTGCCAGCCATGAGCATGTATTGGTTGCGGCATCAGATGGCACCTTGGCCAGCGATATCCGGCCTTTGGTGCGCATGCAGGTACAAGTCATCGTTGAGCGCGGAGATAAACGCGAATCTGCTTCGTCTGGCGGTGGTGGCCGCTTTGAGCTGAGTTTATTAGATCAGCGTGTGTCCCCAGAAGAGCTGGCCGAAGAGGCTGTACGTTTGGCTTTGCTACGCTTGGATGCGGATGCGGCTCCTGCTGGCAGCATGCCGGTGGTGCTGGGGCCAGGTTGGCCTGGGGTGTTGCTGCACGAAGCCGTGGGCCATGGTTTGGAAGGGGACTTCAATCGCAAGGGCAGTTCGGTGTATTCCGGCCGTATCGGCGAAAAAGTCGCCTCAGAACTCTGCACCATCGTTGACGACGGCACCTTGGAGCAGCGCCGTGGCTCGCTCAATGTCGATGATGAAGGCACAGCAACGCAGTGCAACGTACTGATAGAAAACGGTATTTTGAAGGGCTATCTGCAGGACAAGCTGAATGCCGGCTTGATGGGCGTTGCGGCCACCGGCAATGGGCGGCGCGAATCTTTCGCTCACCTGCCGATGCCGCGTATGACCAATACCTTTATGCGCGCTGGATCGCATGATCCAGAAGACATTATTGCCAGTGTCGAAAAAGGCCTGTACGCGCGTAATTTTGAAGGTGGGCAAGTCGATATTACTTCCGGCAACTTCGTGTTTAGTGCTTCAGAAGCCTATCTCATAGAAAACGGAAAGCTCGGTCGCCCCGTCAAAGGTGCCACGATCATCGGCAATGGGCCGGAAGCATTAGTGGCGGTATCCATGGTCGGAAATGATCTGGAACTGGACAGTGGCATCGGGGTGTGTGGCAAAGACGGGCAAAGCGTGCCAGTCGGCGTTGGTCAGCCCACTCTAAAGCTGGATGAGCTCACTGTCGGTGGTACCCAGGCTTGAGCAAGCCAGGCCAATTGCGGCTGATTGCCGGTCACTGGCGCGGGCGCGTGTTACCTGTCGCAGAATTACCCGAGCTCAGGCCTACGCCGAATCGCGTGCGAGAAACGCTGTTCAATTGGCTGGCGCCAGATATCGAAGGGATACGGGTTTTGGATATGTTCGCGGGAACCGGCGCGCTTGGTTTTGAGGCTTTATCGAGGGGAGCTGGCCACGTGACTTTGCTGGAGAGCCACCCTGCGGCAATACGCCAGCTGCAAGCCAGTGCCCGTACTCTGGATGTGAGTGCGGAACGAATCGATATTCACTCGGGCGATGCATTTGCTAATTTGGCGCGACTTGGCCAGTTCGATTTGGTTTTTCTTGATCCCCCATTTCCAGCGGATTTGTGGCATCAGGCCTTAGCGGCATTGCCGCCCCATCTCGCGCCCGGTCATCGGGTTTACCTGGAAAGTCCACGCAATTGGGCGCCTCCCACTGATAACGGCTGGCAAGTCCGTAAGGAAAAGAAAGCCGCAGATGTGGCTTTTCGCCTGCTCGACTATAGTGCGCCTTCCATAGTCACTTAATTCCCGGAGCTGTTTTGAAAGCTGCCTACACCGGAACGTTTGATCCCATTACTTTGGGCCACACCGACATGATTGCGCGCGCCAGCGTGATGTTCGATGAACTCATAGTTGCGATCGCCCGCAGTTCTGCAAAAAACACTTTGTTTAACCTAGAAGAACGGGTGGACCTGGCTGAGCGTTCCTTAGCTCATATTCCCAATGTGCGGATCTGTGGATTCAGCGGCCTCATCATCGAATTCGCGCGCGAAAACGGCGTCAACGTTTTGGTGCGCGGTGTGCGCAACAACACCGACTTCGATTACGAATCACAAATGGCGCGCATGGTGAAGCACTTGGCGCCGGAGATTGACACCATCATTCTTCCCCCTACCGCTCAATATGCCCATATTTCCTCAACCTTAGTTAGAGAAATTGCTCAGTTGGGCGGACCTTTACAGGGTCTAGTGCCCGAACTTGTGGAGCAGGCTGCCCAGCAGCGTTTCCAGGAGAAATCATGATATTTCGGTGTTGGCTTGCTGCCATCGGTTTGCTGCTCACAGGGCACGCTGCGGCTACTGAAAAACCACCGACTTGGGCTATCGCCAGCGCCCACCCTTTGGCGACGGCTGCCGGAGAAGAGGTATTGCGCGCAGGTGGCAATGCATTTGATGCGGCTGTAGCCATCACCGCGGCCCTCGCTGTTGTAGAGCCATCGGGTTCTGGTTTGGGCGGTGGCGGCTTTTACTTGCTGCATGCTGCCGACAGCGGCCGCAAAGTCTTTGTTGATGCGCGTGAGAAAGCGCCATTGGCAGCGACTGCGACCATGTATCTGGATGACAAAGGTGAGGTGCAGCGCGATTTGCTTACCCGTCACCCCATGGCGGCGGGTATTCCAGGCATACCGGCGGCGCTTGAGCATTTAAGTGAACATTACGGTGCGCTGGAACTTGACCAAAATTTGTTGCCGGCGCTGCGTTATGCGCAGGATGGTTTTAAGGTGGATCGCAAGCTGGCGCTGTTCACCCAATATCGGGCCAAAGATCTCGCCTTGTGGCCCGCTAGTGCCGCTATTTTCTTGCCCGCAGGAAAGCCTCTGTCAGAGGGCGATCTTTTTCGCCAGGCAGATCTAGCCAAGACTTTGCAGCGAATCAGCGTTTTTGGCGCTGCTGGTTACTACCAAGGGCGGGTGGCTAAGGATTTGGTCAGTGCCGTGCGGGCGGCGGGTGGCATTTGGCAGGCGGAAGATCTGCAGCGCTACGCTGTGAAAGAACGTATGCCGGTCATACTGGACTATCGTGGTTGGCAAATTGTTACCGCGCCGCCGCCGTCTTCCGGTGGTTTGGTGCTGGGCATGATGTTCAATATGCTCAGTGCTTACGACTTGGACAAAATGAGTGCGCTTGAACAAGAGCATCTGAATATTGAAGTGATGCGTAGAGCCTACTTTGATCGCGCGCGCTATATGGGTGACAGTGACTTTGTAGACGTGCCCAGTCGCAAGCTGCTCGGTCGTGATTATGCCAAGCAGTGGGTTGATGGAATCTCGCTATCTAAGGCCAGCGTCAGTAGTGCATTGGGTGAACCGCCAGCACCATCGGGCGGTGGCGAAAACACCACGCATTTTTCTGTGATCGATGCCCAAGGCAATCGCGTCGCGGCGACCTTGTCGATCAACTTTATGCTCGGTTCTGCTTTTGTGGCAGAGGGCACCGGTGTTGTGCTGAACAACGAAATGGATGATTTCGTTGCCAAACCCGGAGAGCCGAATGGCTATGGTTTAGTGGGTAGCGAGGCCAATGCCATAGCGCCGGAAAAACGTATGTTGTCCTCGATGACGCCGACCTTTGTTGAAGGTGCGGACAAAATCGGTATTGTCGGCACGCCGGGTGGCAGCCGTATTATCACCATGGTGTTCCAAGCCATTAACGGCATTATTGCTGGGCAATCCGCCAAAGATATCGTGGCGCTGCCTCGGGTCCATCACCAATATCTGCCTGATCATGTGCAATTTGAAAAAGGCGGTATGAACGCGCAGCGGCAAGAGCAGCTGAGCGAGCGTGGTCATGCCCTCAAAGAACTCAGCCGACAATACGGCAACATGCAATTGGTGATTTGGGATAAGGCGAAAAACCGTCTGGATGCTGCTGCTGATCCGCGCGGTGTTGGTGTAGCGAAAATCGGCAAAGCCAAATAGCGTAGTGGGCTACGCCGTCATCGCGGCCTGGGGCTTAGATTTTCTTAACGAACTGTGACTTCAGTTTCATCGGGCCTATGCCGTCGACTTTGCAATCGATATCGTGATCGCCATCAACCAAGCGGATGTTTTTCACTTTGGTGCCGACTTTGACCACCGCCGATGAACCTTTCACCTTCAAATCTTTAATCACGCTCACACTGTCGCCGTCCTGCAGTGGATTGCCATTGCTGTCTTTGATGGTTTGTGCGTCCGCTAGCGCGGCAGTTTCATCCAGCGACCACTCATGGGCGCACTCTGGGCAGATCAGCAAATGGCCATCTTCGTAGGTGAAGGCCGATTGGCACTGTGGGCAAGCGGGTAAGTCGCTCATGTTGTGGTTCCAGCAGTTGCGGGTTCTGCGATTAAATCATGTTCTTCAGCGGCGGTAATGCGCGCTTCTATAAATTGACCTGGGCGGCCGCTGCCGGGTGGCAAAATAATTTGTCCATCGATTTCCGGTGCATCGGCGCTGCTGCGGGCAATCACAGCTTCATCGGTGGATTCGTCGATGAGCACACGCATAGTCTTCCCAATTTTGCGTGATAAACGCTCGGCACTGATTTGCGCTTGCGTGGTCATAAAGCGCTCCAAACGCTCTTGCTGAACCTCTTCGGGGATCGGTTCCGCAATGGCGTTGGCTGCAGCGCCTTCTACTGGGGAGTAGGCGAAAGCACCCACGCGGTCCAATTGAGCTTGCTCTAGGAAGTCCAACAAAACCTGGAATTCGTCTTCGGTTTCACCGGGGAAACCGACGATGAAGGTGCTGCGTAAGGTGATATCTGGGCAGATGCTGCGCCAGGTTTTGATGCGTTCCAAGGTGTTTTCTGCTGCTGCCGGTCTGCGCATGGCTTTGAGTACACGCGGGCTACCATGCTGCAAAGGTATGTCCAGATACGGCAAAATTTTACCTTCTTCCATCAGTGGAATGATGTGATCTACGTGCGGGTAAGGGTAGACATAATGCAGGCGTACCCAAGTATCCAGCTCCCCCAGGGCTTCGCATAAATCTTGCAGGCGCGTCTTCCATTCGCGCTGCCGCCATTCTCCGGTTTGATAGCGTAAATCAGCGCCATACGCGCTGGTGTCCTGAGCGATGACCAGCAGTTCTTTTACGCCGCCCAGGGTCAGGCGTTCGGCTTCCAGCATCACATCGTCAATGCCGCGGCTACGCAGTTTGCCGCGCATCGTGGGAATGATGCAGAAGCTACATTTGTGGTTGCAGCCTTCAGAAATCTTCAGATAGGCGTAGTGACGCGGAGTCAGCTTGATGCCTTGTGGTGGCACCAAATCCAGGTACGGGTCGTGCACCGGAGGAAGCTGCTTATGCACCGCATGCATGACGGCGGCGTAGTCTTGCGGGCCAGTGATGGCCAATAAATCCGGAAAGCGCTGCTGGATCACATCGGCTTTGGCACCGAGGCAGCCGGTGACGATGACTTTGCCATTTTCATTCAAGGCTTCTTCAATGGCGTCCATGGATTCTTCCACCGCAGCAGCGATGAAGCCACAGGTGTTAACCACCACCAAATCGGCCTGTTGGAAACTGGGTACGACGGTGTAGCCTTCGGTGCGCAGCTGGGTCAGAATTCGCTCGGAATCAACCAGCGCCTTGGGGCAGCCCAGAGAAATGAAGCCGATGCTACCGCTGGAGCCTGATGACATGAAATTTCCTGCTTACAAAACCATGATTCATCACGCATTTGATGAATCCAAGAACGGCATAGTTTAATTCATTGAATACAGCTCACCGACCTTTAACTGCATTCTTGGCTTTGCTGCTGGGTGCCATCGGCATAGGCTTTGCCCCAATTTGCGTGCGCATGGTCGAGATCGACCCCGTGGCTTCGGCATTCTGGCGCTTGCTCTTGGCCGCGCCTTTGCTGTTTATTATGAGTCGGTTGTTTGTGCAGGCTGCGCCTAAGCGCACTGTGATTGAGTCCCGCGGCAGGCGTATGGCGCTACTCGCGGGTTTGGCATTTGCCGCGGATTTGGGGGTGTGGCACTACGCCATCGCCTATACCAGCGTGGCCAATGCCACCTTGCTGGCCAATTTGGCGCCCGTGTTCATCGCCCTGTGGATCTGGTGGTATTTGCGCCGCAGTTTATCGGTAGCGTATTGGTCGGGCTTGCTTCTGGCGCTGTTCGGCGCGGCGGTCTTGGTTGGTGCGAACTTTGCGCAGCCGGGTGCTTTGCTGGGTGACGGTTTGGGTGTGTTGACGGCGTTGTTTTACGCCATTTACCAATTGGCCGTTGCCGATGCGCGTAAGACTTTGGGAACCTGGCAGCTGATGTGGATTAGCACCGTGGTTGCCGCTATGTTGCTGTTGCCGTTTGCCTTATTTTCCGGAGATTGGTGGCCAGACACACCACAGCAGTGGTTGTGGTTGTTGGCGCTGGCCTTGATCAGCCACGTTTTGGGTCAGGGCCTCATTGCCTACGCCCTTGCGCATCTGTCGTCAGCCTTCTCTTCGGTCAGCTTGCTCATACAGCCGGTGGCGGCGGCCATCTTCGCCTGGCTGTTGCTGGCAGAAAGCTTGGGCTGGCTGCAAGCCTTGGGCGCGGTGCTGGTTATGCTGGGGATCGTCTTGTGCCGCAGCGCCAATGCCCGCCTAAGCCCCGCCACTGAGGGGCCGCGTACAGTCTAGCGCTGGCAGCTAGGGCAAAAATACGAGGCGCGTTGGCCAATTACAAGGCGTTGTATGGGCTGTTCGCAGTGGTTGCAGGCTTGCCCAGCGCGGTCGTACACATCCAGTGATTGCACAAAATAGCCGGGGGAGCCGTCAGGACTGGTGTAGTCGCGCAAGGTTGTTCCACCTGCTGCTAAAGCATCGTCTAAGACATTTTTAATGTGTTCGGCGAGAGACTTATAGCGCGCCAAGCTGATGCGTCCCGCCGCGCGGCGTGGGTGTATGCCGGCCCGAAACAGGGATTCAGACGCGTAAATATTGCCAACACCGACTACAGTTTTCTGATCCATGATGAAAGCTTTCACTGGACTTCGCAGGCCTTGAGCGCGCGGATATAAATGTTCGCCATTAAAGTCATCCGCTAAGGGCTCCGGGCCGAGTTGGCTGAGCAAACGGTGCGCTTGCCAAGGGCCGTCTTGCCACAACACCGAACCAAAGCGGCGTGGATCATTTAGGCGCAAAACGTCGCCACTGTCGATGAGCAGATCGATGTGATCGTGTTTTAGCACCGGCGTGCTCGCTGCAACCACGCGTAAGCGCCCAGACATGCCCAAGTGAATAATGATGTGACCATTGGGCAGCTCAATCAGCACATATTTGGCGCGCCGTTGCACCGAGACTATGTTTTGCCCTTCGATGCAGTGGCTTAAGTCCTCGGGAATCGGCCAGCGCAGGCGAGCTTGGCGAATATCCGCACCGAGAAAGCGCCGTCCCTTTAGTGCCGGCCAAATGCCGCGGCAGGTGGTTTCGACCTCAGGTAATTCAGGCATTGGGTAGGCTTAATAATTCGTCGGCAGCAGAGCCGGGCAGCATGTACATCAAATCCAAATCGGGGCGGATCAGCTCCAGTTGTGGGCTGCTGCTACGAATGAGGAAGTCGATGCTGTGGCTTGCGCCTTTCTCATCCCGCATGAAAACGGTCACGCGTGAATGCACATCTTGGTAATCCAACTTGCTGGGGCGTACCAGCCATTGCGCCTTGGCGATGGCCCAGTTTTTGAATATGCCGCCGCTACCGGTATCACTGACGCTGAGGTCGCGACTGCCATTTTGAGCGTCGGGTAAGCGCAAGGCGGTAATTTCAAAGTTTTCTGCTAACAAATCGCGCGCCACCAAATCGGCGTAATTGTTGTCCAGTCGGGTGGTGTTGAGATCATCAATCAGGTGCACCTGGCCTGCATAACCCACATAGCGATGGCCGCTTATAGCTTCGCGCCCGCCGACTTCAAATACCGCTTGGTCGAGATGGACACGCCACAGCGGCGGATCGAGTTTGAGCTTGCCGCGATCAATATCTTCGGGATCAAGCTGGCGATGACTGTTGCTGCTGGCCAAACGCAGAATTTCATTAATTGCCAATGGATCAACTGCGAGGGCTATGGGCGCGGTGAGCATCCACTGGTCATTGGTTTTCTGCAGTTCCAGTGCGGTTTTCCCCGGGCGGCCTAAGGCCAAACGGATGTGCGTGATTTCCGTGGGATCTATGTTGCTGAGCGTCTGCGGCTCGGCCTCATCAGGTTCCGGCGAACTCATGAACAACAGCAGGCTGAGGCCCCCGCTGATAAGCATGAGTATCCAATTGTTACGGGCTACAGAGGTCATAGTGGTTCTCAGGATGCGCGGCGACGGCGCCACCAGTGCAATAAGCCGGTGCTCAGAAACAGTGCCGGGAGCAGCAAAACAAACAGCAAGGCCAAAATTTTAGTGGCTAAGGGAGACAAACTGAGTTGAGCGTCTGGCGCAGGTGGGATATCAACGTTGATTTGGCCATCGCGGGACAGCAACCATTGGAAAACCGCCACCGCCAGTGGTCGGTTGCCCAATTGAGTGAGATAAGCGTTGGATAAGAAATCGGAATCGGCGAATACCGCAGCGCGTTGTTCGCCGCGTCTCAGCATATAGGCCAAATTGAGCGGGCCCATAGTGTCTTGACCTTGATCAAAGGCCAGTTGATCTTGCAGTGGGCCGGTTTCCAGCCAAGAGCGAGGAACGCTGCGCAATACCGGCTCCGCTTGCCAACCGCTACCGGGCAGTTCTGTCAGTGCGCTTGCGCCAGCGAAAGCCGTCATGTCGGTGAGCTTTTCAAAGGCAGGGTGTTGGGGGTAGTTGGCCACGATGGCCATGGCTGGGTGGCCGCTGCCAATCAACTCGTAGTCTTGATATATCACCGTCCCATCCAGCACTTGCACTCCAAGGCTGATCGCCAACTCTTGGTCGTATGGCAGCTTAGGGTCCAGCAACCAGAGCAACTGGCCACCTTGTTTCAGCCAGGTCAGGATTTGAGCGATTTCGCCTGCCGTTACCGGGCGTTGAGGTGCCGCCATCACCAGCAAGTCCAGCTCTTCTGGCAGGACGTTAGTGGCAAGATTTATGCGGTTAGCGCGCAAGCCCTTTTGCTGCAGTATGGCCGCCAATGTGCTGTAGCCCGATTGCCCTTCGTCGTGAATATCGCGTTCACCATGACCGCTGAGGAAGCCGATAAAGGCATCGCCAGCAAAGGATAGGCGCTGCAGCGCGGCAGTAATGTCCGGTTCTGAAATGACGGTGAGATTTTCCCGGCGCCCTTGGTATTCCAATATCACTTCACCGCTTTGGCTGATGCCTAGGCTTCGGACCGTTTCTGGATCGCTGGCAGGGTCACGAAAGCGCAATTTAAAATTATCGCGGTGGCGCAAATACGGATCAAAGCGAGCTTGAATATCGGCACGTGTATCGGCTGAGGGAAATACCCACGCGGTTGCCATAACCGGGTCGGGCATGCTGGCAAGCAAATCCTGACTAGCTTGGGTTAGCGTGTTGCGGCCAGCGCTGCTTACATCCCATTGTTGCTGAAAGCGCAGGGATAGGCTGGCCAATGCGGCAACGATGTACAGCCATAACAGGCTGGTGAGCAGTAGAGCGAGGCGTCGTTTCATGCGTTTTGCTCCCAGTTCAGGCGTTGCACGCCCAAGCCGAGGAAGCCGATGCAAAACAACAGGTAATAGGCAACATCTGCGCTGTCGAATACGCCGCGGCGCAATGCATCAAAATGGCTGAGTATGGACAGATAGTCGGCCAGTCGGCCTGCCGTACTGTCGCCCGTGCCGGCAACCTGTAGCAGCCATAGCATTAGCAATAAACCGAAGCTCGCCACTGCCGCGACGATGGCCTGTTGGCAAAGCAGAGAAATGAACAAACTCACGGCGGCAAAAGCCGCGAGCATCAGGCCTAAGCCTAATGCTCCGGAGAACAGTAGCCCCAAATCCAGCGACGTACCCCGCAGCAGCGATAAAGGCATCAGGCATATCAGGCCGAGCATGAGGCCGAGTAGCGCGAGCAGACCGAAAAATTTTCCCAGCACTAAGCTGGCATTGGATACAGGAGAGCTTAAGTACAAATCCAGGCTGCCATTTTCGCGTTCTTCGGCGAAGCTGCGCATGGCCAGCAAGGGCACAACCAGCAAAAAGATAATGCTACAAAAACCAAACAGGCCACCGCCGACAAATTCTGCTACACCCAAGTTTTGATTTTGATGTCCGGTGCTGGCGAATTCAGCCAGTAACAGCCAGAACACCATGCCGGCGAGTAGTTGCACGATGCTGAGGCAGATCCAAGCCAAAGGCGCGGCAAACAGCCGTCGCCATTCGTGCCGGGCAATCAGTAGGCAGCTTCTCATGTGCGCAACTCCGCAAAGATACTTTCTAAGCTGAGCGGTTCCGTATGCATTTCCAGCAAGCCCCAATCCTGTTGCGCCGCGAGGCGGCTAATGCTTTCGCGAGCATCTAGGTTGTCGAGCTGTAGGCGGTAGTGGCCAGGACGAAGTTGTTCTGCGGCCTGCACCCCTTCTAGTGCCAGCAAGCCTTCGCAGGCCTGCTCTGAGCGCAGCTGCAGTAGCAGCGGGCGTGAGTTGTCGGCCTCGCCAGCCCCCAAGGCGTGCATGGACAGCTGTTTCACCAGTTTGCCCCGTGACATAAGGGCTAAGCGATCACAAACCGCCTGGACTTCCGACAGCAAATGGCTGGATAGCAATACGGCATGGTCGCTGGCTAAGTTCCGTATAAGTTGGCGTACTTGCTGCAGTTGTTGCGGATCGAGGCCATCGGTGGGCTCATCTAAAATAATGAGCGCAGGGTTATGGATCAGCGCTTGGGCTAAGCCTACGCGTTGCCGGTAACCCTTGGATAAAGAGCCGATGATGCGTTTACGCACAGCCTCTAGGCCGCAGGCCTCGCAGGTCCGCTGTAAAGATTGGCGTGCCTGTTTAGCGTTGAGTCCGCGCAGCCGAGCGGCGAAGAGCAGAAATTCATCTACTCGTAATTCCAAGTGCAAAGGCGGTTTTTCGGGCAAATAGCCAAGCTGGGCCTTAGCTGCAAGTGGCTGTCTGTGCAGATCCACACCATTGATCTGGACATGACCCTGGTCGGGCGATAGGCAGCCGCTGAGCATGCGCAGGCTGGTGGTTTTTCCCGCACCGTTGGGGCCGAGCAGGCCAATAACTTCACCGCGGCGTATTTCCAGACTGAAATCAGCAACGGCTTGTTGAGAGCCGAAGCGACGAGAAAGCTTATGCGCAGTCAGCAGTAGAGTCATGAAACAAAAATGCCCGCAAAAGCGGGCATTTTTCAAGGAAAATGTAGCGAGGATACTACTTGATTTTCGCTTCCTTGAATTCTACGTGCTTACGTACAACCGGATCGTATTTCTTAAATACGAACTTATCCGGAGTGTTCCGTTTGTTCTTGTCGGTTGTGTAGTAGTAACCGGTGTTCGCGGTTGAAACCAACTTAATTTTTTCGCGAGCTGACTTGGCCATGATTTATACCTTTATACCGCGTGCGCGCATTTCGGTCAGCACGATATCAATACCGCGCTTATCAATGATGCGCAGACCGTGATGGGAGATGCGCAGACGGATGAAACGTTTTTCGCTAGCAACCCAAAAACGCTTACTTTGCAGATTTGGCAAAAAGCGCCGACGCGTCTTGGCATGTGAATGCGAAACGTTATTACCGGATTGTGGGCCTTTACCCGTCACCTGACAGACTCGTGACATGATTCTTTCCTAATGAAACCGAAGGCGTCGTCTGACGCAAATGGGCGCGCTTTATATCAGTTACTTGCACTAGCAGCAACTTAAGTTGCACAACTGCAACTGGCTGTTGTGCAGCAGAAGCTTGCGCAAAGCCTTATAGCAAGCCTCTTTGCGCGAAACTAACGTGTTCACCATCACCAACAACAATGTGATCCAGTACACGCACATCGATGAGGTTGAGCGCATCAATTAAGCCCTTGGTGAGCCGCTCATCAGCGAGGCTGGGCTCGGCAATACCAGAGGGGTGATTGTGCGCCAGTATAACCGCAGCTGCGTTGCGTTTCATGGCAGCACGTACAACTTCTCGTGGATACACCGATGCACCATTGATGGTGCCGAAGAACACATCATGCAATTCAATGATGCGATGACGGGTATCCAGCCAAAGGCAGCAAAACACCTCTTGCTGACGATTGCGTAGGTGACGAGAAAGCAGTTCGATAGCGGATTGCGGATTTTCTATATTGGGTCCGCGCTCCAAACCTTCCTGCAATTCACGTTTGGCTAAGGTTAAGACGGCCCGCAATTGAGCATATTTTGCCGGACCCAATCCGGGTAGCTTGCAGAATTCTTGCTGTTCGGCATTGAGTAAGCTGCGCAAATTGCCAAAATCACTGAGCAAGTCACGGGCTAAATCCACGGCGCTACGCCCGCGTATCCCAGTGCGCAGAAATATGGCTAACAACTCGGCGTTGCTCAGGGTATCGGGGCCGTTGCTAAGCAATTTCTCTCGCGGGCGCTCACTTGCTGGCCACTGGCAAATCGACATGCGGACTCCGGAATGTTGAATATCGGTAGAATCTACGAAGTTTTCCGATCTTTACGGACAAGTCATGAACATACTGTTGGGTGTCTGCGGCGGCATCGCTGCCTACAAAAGCGCTGATTTAGTCAGGCGCTTGCGTGAGCGCGGCTGCGATGTGCAGGTAGTAATGACTCGCGCGGCTCAAGAATTTATTACTCCACTGACTTTTCAAGCGGTGTCCGGTCGGTCGGTGCGAACCTCCATGCTGGACACTGACGCTGAAGCGGCGATGGGGCATATCGAATTGGCACGCTGGGCCGATCGCATCGTGATTGCTCCGGCCACCGCTGATGTTATGGCGCGCTTAGCTGCGGGCATGGCGGACGACCTACTCACGACCTTGTGTCTGGCGTCGCCGGCACCGTTGAGCATCGCACCGGCGATGAATCAACAGATGTGGCAGGCCGCCGCGGTACAGGCGAATTTGAATACTTTGATATCGCGCGGTGTCGATGTCTTGGGTCCGGGGCAGGGTGAGCAAGCCTGTGGCGATATCGGTCCTGGTCGCATGCTCGAACCCACCGAATTGGCAGAGTTGATTATCGATGCGCGGCCCGACGGTGTTCTCACGGGGTTACGTGTGCTGATTACCGCAGGCCCGACCAGAGAGCCCCTGGATCCGGTGCGGTTTTTAAGCAATCGCTCATCCGGCAAAATGGGCTTCGCATTGGCTGCCGCCTGTAAAGCGGCTGGGGCGCAAGTTGAAATGGTCGCTGGTCCGGTGAATCAGCCCACGCCCATCGGGGTGCGCAGATTCAATGTTGAGACCGCCCAGCAGATGCTGGAGAAAACCAATGAATGCGCCTCTCGTGCAGACATTTTTGTGGCTACAGCAGCAGTGGCAGATTACCGCCCAAGCCAGGTGCACGACAATAAAATTAAGAAATCCAGTGAATGGTCCGCATTGGAACTGGAGAGGACAACGGATATTTTGGCCGATATTTCTCTCAATGATTCGCGCTTATTCACGGTGGGATTTGCTGCGGAAACCAACGATTTGGAGCGCTATGCGCGGGATAAGTTGAAGCGGAAAAATCTGGACATGATTTGCGCCAACAAAGTGGGTGATGGCTTTGGCTTCGATGCCGACGATAATGCGCTCAGCGTCTTTTGGCCTGGTGGTCAGGAGCATTTGCTGCGCCAGCCCAAATCCAGCTTGGCTGCGGAATTGGTTGAATTGATAGCCACCCGTTTTGCCGCCGGTGATGAACCACAGGAGCGGGCCGGTCCCGCCTAAAGCATGAACACAATTGAATACAAAATTCTCGATCCTCGTTTGGGTGCGGAATTCCCTTTGCCTGATTACGCCACGCCTGGTTCAGCCGGATTGGACCTCAGGGCTTGCTTGCAACAGCCCTTGGAGCTTGCGCCGGGACAAACTGAATTGATTCCGACGGGTATGGCGATTCATATCGCCGATCCAGGATTGGCGGCGATGATTCTGCCGCGCTCCGGCTTAGGCCATAAACATGGCATCGTTTTAGGTAATTTGGTGGGCCTGATCGATTCGGATTACCAAGGACCGCTGATGGTGTCGTGCTGGAATCGTGGGCACAGTCCTTTCCGTATCGAAGTAGGTGAACGCATAGCGCAGCTGGTTTTTGTACCGGTGGTGCAGGCTGCCTTGCAGCAGGTGGAAGAATTTCAATCTTCCGAACGTGGTGAAGGTGGTTTTGGGCATACCGGGCGTAACTAATGGCATTGAACTCTGATCAAGCAATGAATGTTGCTCATGTACTGACCGAAGCGCTGCCGTATATCCAGCGCTTTCGGCGCAAAACCGTGGTGGTGAAATACGGCGGTAATGCGATGACTGACGAGCATCTGCAAAGCAGTTTCGCGCGTGACATCGTATTGATGAAGCTGGTCGGTATAGATCCAGTCATTGTCCACGGCGGTGGCCCGCAAATTGGCCAAATGCTGGAAAAGCTGGGCAAGCAGACTTCCTTCATCGACGGTATGCGCGTCACCGATGCGGAAACCATGGATGTCGTGCAGATGGTTCTGATTGGGCTGGTCAACAAGCGCATAGTGAGCTTGATCAATCAACACGGTGGCCGAGCTGTGGGCTTGTCAGGCAAAGATGGCAGCATGATCCGTGCGCGGCAATTGAGTAATGCACAGGGCCATGCGATGCCTGAACTTGGAATGGTCGGCGAAGTCGAGAGCATTGACCCTAGCGTTATTACGCGTCTGGACAGTGGTGGCTTTATTCCGGTGATCGCGCCAGTCGGAGTGGGTGCAGACGGGCAGGCTTACAACATCAATGCGGATTTAGTCGCTGGCAAACTCGCTTCAGTTTTAGAAGCAGAAAAGCTGATGCTATTGACCAATACCACAGGTGTTCTCGATAAACAGGGTGAATTGCTGACCGGTTTGTCAGCGAAACGTGTTGAAGAGCTCATCGCAGACGGTACGATTTCTGGCGGCATGCTGCCTAAGATCGACTGCGCTCTGGATGCGGTCAGTAGTGGCGTGCGCGCCGCTCACATCATTGATGGGCGAGTGCAGCACGCTTGTTTGCTGGAATTGTTTACCGATGAAGGTGTGGGCACGCTGATTAAAGGGCGTGAAGTCGAGCGAACTTAGGGTTGTTTTCCTTTGAGCTCTAGCCAGCGATTGAGCTCGCGTTCGAATTCTTGGTTTACCTTTTCTCTTTCAGCGCGCATGGCTTCTAAAGCGGCATCGCTGGAGCGCACCATGGTGTCAAATTCACTAATTTGTTTGGTGATGCGCGATGGAACGGGCTTGTCTTTGTCTTCGTAGCCTTGGGCTCGGGTACGAAGATCATCTAAGGATGCTTGGTTTTGGTTAACCGATTTCTCACCCGACGCAATGCGTGAATCGAGTATGGCCATCTGGTCGTCACGGCGGGCAATCAATTGATCCTGAGTGGCGTAGGTGCTCATAAGCCAATCATCGTAGCGCCCTTGCTCTGCGGCTTTTATGGCGGCTTCTTCAGCAGCTTTACGCTCAGCCGATTCCGCTGCAAGTTGTTCAGCGCTTTTCGGAGCATTGCGCTGTTCTATAACAATGCCGCGATCATTTAATGTTTGAGCTTGTTGTTGTGCGTATTTGGCGGGAATGCGATCGCCGTAATGCACTCTGCCATCTTCATCCACCCAACGATATGTTTTCGCTTGGGCTAATCCCGCGATGGCCAAGGCCAGCATCAACAGCACTACACGCATTTCAATCTCTCCGAATGGTCGAATGAAGGATAGCAGTTGCTTTGGTTTAATTTGAAGAGCTGGCTAAGAGCTCGCGCTATAGGTGCAGGCCACACTCAGTCTTAGGCTTGCCAGCCCAGCGCCCAGAACGACCTTCGCCCTTGACCGTGCAGTGGGTGCAGCCTATGGATGAGTATCCATGCGGCACCAAGGGATGGAAAGGCAACTTGTGCTCGCTGATGTAGGCGTCGCGCTCTTCTTTGCTGACGTCAATCATGGGATTGAATTTGATGATTCCGCGACGTACTTCAAATACATTCATATCGGAGCGGTCATCGGTTTGCCAGCCCATTAAGCTGGAAATCCATATGTGGTAATCCGGCTTGACCGCATCTAGCGGTTCTACTTTGTTAATAGAGCAGCAGAAATCAGGATTCTTATCGTAGGTTTCATCGGTGACAGTGAAATCATGTTTCCAATCTTCCGCCTGCAAGCTGAAGACGTCCAAACTCAACAAATTGGTGAGGTAATCCTTGTACAGCAAGGTTTCACGAAAGTGGAAGCCGGTATCAATAAAGGCGATTTTCTGTTCGCGTTGCACATTTGAAATAATGTGCAAGAAGAATGCTGAGGTTGCGGCGAAGGATGAAGTGACCAGCACTTTATCGGTAGAAAAATCTTGATACAGCATTTCTAGGCGTTGCTGGAAATTCAGCGGTGCATAGCGCTTGTTCAGTGCGTCGATTTGAGCTTGCGCTAGCCCTGCACCATTGGCCAACTCGTCGAGCAATGCATCGGTTTGTTGCTCTGCAGGGTCAACAATTTTCTCGGCGGTAACGCTGTCTAATTCAACAACAGCTTCGGCTGTGGCGTTCATTTGATTTCCAATTGGCGGAATTTCATGGGGCAAAATTTAGAGCAATGGAATAAGAATCGCCATTTTTAGCTGTAAATGGAATAACAAAATTCAGATTGTAGGCGTACCTACACCGTATTTTTGGCGGTAATCGCTGATTTTTTGGCGTTGCTCGTCATCACCGTGGGTTTTCAGCCAGCTTTCCAATTCGTTAAGACCGACCAAAGCGCGGACTTGCAAATCCTGCTCTTGCGCGAGTTCTTGCGTGGCCGAGAGATCTCCTTGGCCTTTTTCTTGCCGATCAAAAGCAAGCATTGCCGCCACAGCTTGCGCACCCGCTTGGCGGATGATGGCAATCGCTTCTCGAGCTGCGGTTCCAGCAGTGAGTACGTCATCCAAAATCAGCACACGGCCCTGCAGGGCTGCACCAACGATGCTGCCGCCCTCGCCATGAGCTTTCGCTTCCTTGCGATTAAAGGCAAAGGGGTAGTCGTGGCCACGTTGTGCCAAGGCCATTGCCACTGCTGTAACCAGAGGAATGCCCTTGTACGCGGGGCCAAACAGCATGTCGAACTGCATATCTGAGGCAATAATGGCGTCGGCATAGGCATCGGCCAAGGCCTGCATGGACGCACCGGAGTTGATGTTGCCTAAATTGAAGAAATAGGGACTATTACGGCCTGATTTGAGGGTGAAATCGCCAAATCGCAGTACGCCGCATTGCGTGGCCAATTGAAGAAAATCGTTTTGATACGGTTGCATGGCATTCGGTCTGGGTCGGGGCGGGGACGATAAACAATTCGGTGCTATGTTTTCAAATGTGGCGCAGGGTTGCCGGACTAATCAGTGTACGGCAGCGCGCCGCGCTGGGTATCATGCCGGCTGACTTCTACCTGGCGCAGCAATGCGAATCATCAGTTTGAATGCCAATGGCATTCGTTCAGCCGGCCGCAAAGGCGTTTTTGAGTGGTTACAAGAGCAAGATGCGGACGTGGTTTGCATACAAGAGACCAAGGCTCAGGAGCATCAACTCAAAGACGATGAATTGTATTACCCACAGGGGTATCACTGTGCTTATGAAGACGCCACTAGCAAAAAGGGATACAGCGGTGTTGCCATCTACACGCGGCAAAAGCCTGACGAATGGGTGCGTGGCTATGGTTCCGAGGAGTTTGATGTGGAGGGGCGTTATTTGGAAGCGCGCCTTGGTGATCTCTCGGTAGTGTCGCTGTATTTACCCTCAGGCTCATCCGGTGATGAGCGACAACAAGCCAAATTCCGTTGCTTGGATGAGTTCTATCAGCATCTACAAAATTGTGTGGATAGCAAGCGTCGCTATGTCATTTGTGGTGATTGGAATATCGCGCATCAGGAAATCGATCTGAAAAATTGGAAGTCCAATAAAAAGAATTCAGGCTTCTTGCCGGAAGAAAGAGAATGGATGGGCAAGGTGCTGGAGCAGCAAGGTTGGTTGGATACCTACCGTGAATTACACCCTGAAGAGACCGGTGAGGCTTACACCTGGTGGTCGAATCGTGGTCGTGCCCGGGAAAACA
Organism: Oceanococcus sp.; assembly: GCA_051252075.1. Classification (GTDB taxonomy): domain Bacteria; phylum Pseudomonadota; class Gammaproteobacteria; order Nevskiales; family Oceanococcaceae; genus Oceanococcus. The sequence goes on from JBPOFU010000001.1 coordinate 342,129, forward strand.
ATGTGGGGTGGCGTATTGATTACCAATTGGCCACGCCGGATTTAAAAGGGCAGATTGAAAAGGCTTGGGTTTACAAGGACAACTTTTTCTCGGATCACGCTCCGCTGATTGTCGACTATGCCAGCTGAGGCTGGGCGCTTGGAGCGCTGGTTTGAGGCCGTGGCGACTTATCGCAAACCGCATATTTTTGCGATGTTATGTCTTGGCTTCTCGGCGGGCTTGCCATTTTTATTGGTTTTTTCGACCTTATCCGCCTGGCTTAGCCAAGTGGATGTTTCCCGCACCACTATCGGTATGTTTTCCTGGATAGGCATTACCTATTCAATAAAAGTGTTTTGGGCACCGGTGGTCGATCGCTTACCAATCCCGTTGCTTACCGCGTGGCTGGGGCGCAGGCGCAGTTGGATGTTGCTCGCTCAGTTGGGCATCGCTGCCGGACTATTGGGCCTATCGCAACAAGACCCGGGTGTTGCATTGGCACCAGTGGCCTGGTTTGCCTTTCTTGTAGCATTCTCCTCAGCGACACAAGACATTGCAGTGGATGCTTGGCGTATTGAGGCGGCGCCAGAGCGTGAGCAGGGCGCCATGGCCGCGGCGTATCAAATGGGTTACCGCATAGCGCTGATCGTGGCCGGTGCGGGAGCACTGTATTTTGCCGCCGAATTTAGCTGGAGCGTGGCTTACTGCGCCATGGCAGGGTTTATGGCGGTGGGTGTATTGACCTGTCTATTGGCCAAGGAGCCTAAGGTGGCTGAGCGACAACAAGCGGCCGCACACGTCAGCTCTAATCCATTCATACGTTTAGCGCATTGGTTTTACCAAGCCGTAGCCGGACCCTTTAAGGATTTCTTTTCCCGCAATGGCGTGCGCTTGGGTTTAACGATTTTGTTGTTTATCGGCTTATTCCGAGTCACCGATATCACCATGGGCGTGATGGCCAATCCGTTCTACTTGGATATGGGCTACACCCTGAAGCAAGTCGCTGCGATTGCCAAAGGCTTCGGCGTCATTATGACCATCATAGGCACCATCGTCGGTGGCGTGGTGGTGGTCCGCATTGGTACTCAGCGCAGTTTGGTGTTGGGCGGCGTCATGGTCATATTGACCAATCTTAGCTTTGCCTTGCTGGCGCAGTTGGATCAGCCGGGGGTGTGGGGATTGGGTTTGGTTATTAGTGCCGACAACTTTTCCGGCGGTTTTGCCGGAACGGCGTTTATCGCCTATTTGTCGGGGCTCACCAATATTGCTTACACCGCAACACAGTACGCGTTGTTTTCATCGCTGTTTACCTTGCCAGGCAAAATGCTAGCCGGCGCGTCTGGCTGGGTGGTGGATAGCTTTGGCTATTCCAGTTTTTTCCTGTACACCTCAGCGCTAGGTTTGCCGGCTTTGCTGATTATTAGTTATCTAATCCGGCTTAGTGCCAGTCCAACTGATCCAAAGGATTGACTCGATCCCCCGGCTGTCTAGCATCGTAATCCATGCTGAGATTGCCATAATCGCCACGGTTGAGGTCTAGCGCGCCTGCAGAGTCGTTGGGTGCCGCGGTAGGGATGGAGCGCATTTCTAACCAGCTGTCGAAATCGACTTCTTCCACTGCGCCGTCGTAGTACTGGATTTCTATGGCTTCGGTATCCATATCCAAGGCCACGACTTCAAATGATGCACCGCCGGGTATGCGGTACCAGCTGCCGATTTCAATTCCCTCGAAAACACCGATCATGTCATCTCCTTCCGCTAGGCGGATTGCGAGATCGACCCTGCTGCTGTTCGATTTTGCGACAGTGAAGTTGGGTCGAGTCGTGTCTGTTTATAGGCGTGTAAATTTTCTGATTCAAGCGAGTGCTACAAGTGGCTGAAATCGTGTGAAAATTTTGTGATGCTTCTGGTTTTGTCGAAGAAATAAGCGATAAGCAACTGATAAGTAAAGATTTTGTTTAGGCGTTGATTGGCGGGTTGGTTCGCCAAACGCGCGCTGTATGAGCGGCTAAATGCTTGGATAGAGACAGGTTTGCCCGTTCGTCGGGTGCCATGTCGAGCAACTGCATTGTGCGCAAATGATGGTTTGCACTTATTCTGCGTTTTGCAGCAGCTTTTGCCGTTTGCGCGCCATCTGTTCAATGATGGGGCGCAGGATGATTTCCATGGCCAATGCGGCTTTTCCACCTGGCACAACCAAGGTATTGGGCCGTGACATGTGCGCGCCGTGGATCATGGACAGGGCGTAAGGAAAATCGACTTGGAGGTGTGCTGGCCTCGCGACTCTGACCACCAGTAAGCTTTCGTTAGCAGAGGGGATTTCGGTGGCAGCAAACGGGTTTGAGGTATCGACCAGAGGTACCCGTTGAAAGTTGATATGGGTGCGGGAAAACTGCGGCGTGATGTAGTTCACGTAGTCCGGCATGCGCCGCAAAATGGTTTTGCCTATGTCCTCTGGAGTGTGGCCGCGTTCTTCGATGTCACGGCAGATCTTTTGCGTCCATTCCAGGTTAATCGTCGGTGTCATGCCAATCAGCAAATCAACGTGCTGGGCAACGTCACTTTCTTCCGTCACCGCACCGCCGTGTAGGCCTTCATAGAACAGAAAATCGGTGTCTGTGGGCAAGTCTTCCCAAGGCGTGAACGTGCCAACAGGTTGCTGATGAATCTGAGCTTCTTCGTCGGTGTGCAGATAGTGGCGGTAAAAGCCTTTGCCATCAGTTGAGTATTGCGCGAACAACTCTTCCAATTTGTCTAAGTGATTGGCCCCAGGACCAAAATGGCTGAAGTTTTCACCGCGAATTTTGGCGCGTTGTATGCCCGCCAGCATTTGCTCCCGATCATAGGAATGGAAGCTGTCACCTTCAATAAACGCGGCTTTTTGCTTGAGCACGCGAAAAATCTGCTCGAAGGCCCGCCGCGCAGTGCTCGTGCCTGCGCCGGATGAACCTGTTACCGCAATGATGGGATGAAGTTGTGACATTCGTGCCTATTTTCGAATAAACGCTAGATCATGAATCTGGTGCCCAAGCCCATGCGCTCGCTTTTCAAAGCGAGTCAGTACGCGCTGCGAGCGCGGCGCAAATTGACCAGCTCCGTGCGCGTTTTCAAACTCGGCCTGCTCGCTCATGACCTCCATCATCTGTTCTGCGTAATTGTCCCAATCCGTAGCCAGCAATAAGATGCCGCCGGGTTTCATAATGCGCGCGACTTTACTCATCGCTTGCGCTCTCACCATGCGCCGCTTGTGGTGCCTCTTCTTTGGCCAGGGGTCGGGGAAATAGATTTGTACTTGATCAATGCAGGCCTCAGGTAGCAACGAGTCCATGAAGATCAAAGCATCTTCGCTGCTGACGCGTAGATTGTTGAGTTTGTCATCTTCGGCCGCTTGCAGCAGGTAGCCAACGCCCGGGCGGTGGACTTCCAAGCCTATGAAATCTTGATCAGGGTTGTCGCGTGCTTGAACGGCGAGGTTTTCACCGTTGCCAAAGCCGATTTCCAGTATGCATCGCGCTTGGCGTGCGAAGGCGTCGCTAGGTGAGGTAGGGGTGTCTGGGTAAGCGTAGCGTGGAAGAAACTCATCCATGGCGCGCTTTTGCCCGTCGGTCATACGCCCTTCACGACGTACATAAGTGCGGGGTGGGCCGGGTTCGTGTTGTATACGTGTGTCCATGATCAGTCGATTAAGCCTGACAATGGGGACGACGCGGAGGCATAGCGCCGACGTGGCATGCGCCCAGCGAGAAAGGCTTGGCGCCCGGCGACAATGCCGTTTTTCATCGCTTGTGCCATCAATACGGGGTCTTTCGCTTCAGCAATGGCAGTGTTCATGAGCACGCCATCGCAGCCCAATTCCATTGCTATGGCTGCATCGGAGGCGGTGCCCACACCAGCATCGACCAGTATCGGCACGTCGGCATTTTCGATAATGCTGAGAATGTTGTATTTGTTCTGTATGCCTAAGCCAGAACCTATAGGCGCGGCCAAGGGCATCACGGCAACGCAGCCCATTTGTTCTAGGCGCTTGGCGACTATGGGGTCATCGTTGGTGTAGACCATGACCTCAAAGCCTTCTTTCACCAAGATTTCAGCCGCTTCTAGCGTGGCTGGGATATCCGGATACAAGGTTTTTTGATCGCCCAGTACTTCGAGTTTCACCAAACGATGGTCGTCCAATAGCTCTCGTGCCAAGCGGCAGGTGCGTACGGCATCATCGGTGGTATAGCAACCGGCTGTGTTAGGCAAGATGGTGTACCGATCTGGCGGAATGACATCCAGCAGATTGGGTTCATCAGGATTTTGCCCTAGATTCATGCGGCGTAAGGCGACCGTGACAATTTCTGCTCCGCTCGCTTCGATGGCAGACTTTGTCTCTGCGAAATCTTTGTACTTCCCTGTCCCAACTAACAGACGAGATTGGTATTCGCGCCCTGCGATCGTAAGTGTATCCTGGCTCATGTTCTACCTATGTGTGCGAATTATCCGCCGCCTATGGCTTGGACAATTTCTAGCTGATCACCATCTTGCAGGGTTTGCACGAGGTGACGACTTCGCGGAATAATCTCACCGTTAATCTCAACGGCAATGCGTTTGCCTAGTAGGTCAAGGCGGATCAATAGATCCTCCAATGTCGAATCTGGGCAATTGGATTCGAGCTCGCCATTAATGGTGATATTCATGCCTAATAAGCACATAAAACGATAAGGGTACCGGTTCTGCTCACTCGATACGATCTCTATTATAACTTCACTCGCCTATTGGTATTGCTTACAGCTGGTGGCGTGGTTGTTGGTCTGTTGCATCCTTGGTACTGGTTGGTGGCCAGCATACTCTTGGTCGTTTTTGTTCTTTTTATCTGGCAAAACTATAAGAACTACCACCCTTTTGCACCCCGCGGTGTGATTATGATTTGTGGTGGTGTAGTAACGGGGCTGCTTGGCGTTATGGCCGAATATTGGGGAATTCAAGGAGGGCATTGGGAATACCATGACTTGCCTCCAGGGCGAACTTTCCCGATG
>JBPOFU010000010.1:0-55261 GCA_051252075.1 Oceanococcus sp.
CTTTACGACACCGGTTTATTTCGCAACGTGGTCTTTCTGCGGGAAGCCGGCACCTTAATCGTGCGGGTGGAAGAGCGTCCGGCGATTGTGTCATTCAGTGTCGAAGGCAATGACAAAATTGGCGGCGATGAGCTGGATAAAGCGTTGGCCGACGCGGGGCTAAGTGAGGGCGAGTTGTTCCGCCAAGCCTTGCTGGACCAGGTTAAGCAGGAAATGCAGCGGCAGTACTATTCCAATGGCTTCTACGGCGTCAAAATCGATGCGGAAGTGACTGAGTTGGACAACAACCGCGTCAGCATTGCGATTCAGGTAGAAGAGGGCAAGCCCGCTCGTATTCAGTCCATCAATGTTGTGGGCAATGAAGCATTCTCTGACGAGACATTGTTGAATGCATTTGAATTGGCGCCCAGCCAAGCTTGGCGTTTGTTTCAATCCGACGATAAATATTCCAAGCAAAAACTGCTGGGTGATTTGGAAGGCTTAAGTTCGTTTTATCTCGATCGTGGTTATCTCAAATTTGATGTGCCATCGGTGCAAGTGTCACTCAGTCCAGAAAAGCGCGATATTTACGTCACCATTAATGTATCGGAAGGGCAGCCGTATACCGTTAAGGACGTGAAGTTCTCCGGTGAATTGATCCTCAACGAAGACTATTTACGTCAATTGGTGTTGATCAAACCGGGGCAGACGTTTTCACGTCGGCAAGCGACCCAGTCGGCAGAATATATGGAAGGCGCATTGGCTAACGTGGGCTATGCCTTTGCCAAGGTTCAACCTATGCCAGAGATCGCTGAAGACGATCAAGGCGTCACGCTGAATTTCGCTGTTCAAGCCGCCAAGCGCACCTATGTTCGTCAGATTACATTCGCAGGCAATTTGAAAACCAATGACGAAACCCTGCGCCGCGAAATGCGTCAGCTTGAAGGTGCGGTGTTCTCGCGCTCCCAGGTTGAACGTTCGCGTACACGTATTGCACGTTTGCCCTTCATCCAGGAGGCCAATGTCGATACTGTCCCTGTGCCGGGTTCCGAAGATTTAGTCGACATTAGCTTCAATGTAGAAGAACGTCCGCCGGGCTCGATACAGTTTGGAGTTGGCTTCTCCGGTTCTGAAGGTTTCTTGATTAACGGCAGCCTGACCCACACCAATTTCTTGGGCACGGGGAATCGCGTCGCCTTGGAACTCGAGAACAACCAAATTTCCGACACCGTGAGTGTGAGCTGGACAGATCCCTATGCCACGCCAGACGGTATTTCACGTACGGTAGCCGCATTTTTCCGTAAGTCAGAAGGGGTGATTCGCTTCTCATCCGGTTTTGATTCCAACTCCTACGGCACTTCTCTGACCTACGGCATTCCTATTTCTGAATATTCTAGCTTTCGCTTAGGCCTGGGCTTAGAAGAAACATCCATCAATACCTTCGCAACAGCGACTGCGGATGAAGTGCTGCGGTTTGTGGCCGAAAATGGCAGTAACTTTACGACTTGGGAATTCCGCACCGGCTTTGCGCGGGATACTCGGAATCGCACAATTTTTGCTTCACGCGGATCCCTGAGCCGCATCAACCTCGATTTGGTGATGCCGGGTAGCGATATCGAGTTTTATAAAGCGTCCTATCAATTACAGCACTATCAGCCGATATTCCGCGGTGTGTTTGCTGAGGTCAATGCCAATGTTGGCTTAGTGGAAGGTTACGGCGATACCGATATAGTGCCGCCGTACGAGAACTTCTTTGCAGGTGGCACGGGGTCGGTGCGAGGTTTCCGCTCGGGCTCTTTGGGACCGCGCGATACGCCGTTTAACAATGCGTTTGGTGGTAAGTTACGCAGCACTCTGCAAACCAATATTATCATTCCGACTCCTTTGGAAAGCGATAACAAAACAACACGTTTGTCGCTGTTCTACGATCTCGGAAATGTGTTCGCAGAACCGGGTGATTGGGAATACGACGAATTGCGTAGTTCAGCTGGTTTGGCTTTTGAATGGTTTACCCCATTCTTGGGCTTGCTTGAGCTCAGCTATGCCTATCCGCTCGATCTGCAGGAAGGTGATCGTGAAGATCGCTTCCAAATTAACTTCGGTGGTGGTTTCTAAAACACCCCCAAAATATTCAATAACCATTGCGGGAAACACCGCAAACCTGAGAGGAAACACATGAAACGCACATCGGTTTTGGCACTTGTCTTTGGCGCCTTTTTATTGGCTGCAGGCGGCGCGCATGCTGCGACGAATATCGCTGTTATCAACGCAGCTCAGCTGGTCACCGGCTCACCGCAGTTCAAGTCTGCCGAAGAAGCTATGCGCAAAGAGTTTGAAGCGCGTGCCAAAAAGATAGAAACAGATGTTAAAGCCTTAGCGGCCGACATCGAAGCATTTAAGCGTGATGCCGACATTATGTCGGGTTCAGATCGTGCCAAGAAAGAAAAGGATTTGAACACACGTCGTATCGATCAAGGTTACGCCGAGCGCAAATTTAAAGAAGACTTCGCAGCACGTCGGCAAGAGCTTTTCAATGATGTGCTGGCCAACATCACCGAAGTGATTAAGGCTGTGGCGAAAGAAGGCAAATACGATATCGTTTTGCAGGATCCGGTCTACGCTGATGAAAGCATTGACATCACAGGAACCGTTCTTAAGCGTTTGCAGAAGAGCAAGTAAGCTTGGGTTCAGTTGGCGGCAAAACTTGGCGCTTGTCTGAACTGGCGCAACAGTTTGGCTTGGAGTTGGTCGGTGCAGACCTTGAGATTTCAGGTGTTTGCGCACTCAGCCCCGGCCAACAGGGCTGTGTTGCGTTTGTTCAAAGCGACCGCTACGCCGATGCCATAGCCCAGACCCAGGCTGCGGCTGTGATTGTGCCGCGAAAGTTGAACCTTAGCGCACCGTGTTCGGTTTTACAGGCGGATCATGCGCAACTGGCATTTGCCCAGGTTGCTGGACTGTTTGTTGCAGATGACCGGCCGGATCCAGGCATAGCTCCTAGTGCGGTGGTTCATCCCGACGCCCATTTAGAACAGGGCGTGCGCGTAGGGCCAAATTGCAGTATCGCCGCTGGCGCACGCATAGGTGCAAACAGCTCAATAGGCGCGGGTAGCGTGGTTGGGCGAGATGCGTTTGTCGGGCCTGATGCGGATATCGCCGCACGGGTTGTGATCGCGGATCGTGTCGAAATTGGCGCGCGGGTCTTGATCCTTCCGGGGGCAGTAGTTGGCGCTCGAGGCTTTGGAAATGTCCATGATGGCAAGCGATGGCATGCCATGCCGCAAATGGGCACGGTGAAGCTTGGCGACGATGTCGAAATTGGAGCCAACACGGTTATAGATCGGGGCGCCTTGGGCGATACCTTGATTAGCGACAATGTTCGTATCGATAATCTGTGTCAGATTGCGCACAACGTGCAGATTGGCGCGGGTACAGCTTTGGCTTCCGGGGTCGGCATCGCCGGTAGTACCCGCATAGGGGCTAATTGCATGCTCGGTGGCCAAGTGGGGGTCAACGGACATATTGAGATTTGTGACGGCACTATTATAAATGGCGGTTCCAACGTATTGCGGTCGATCACCGAGTCGGGACAATACTCCTCTGGAGTACCATTGATGCCGGCCATGGCGTGGCGTCGATTTATGGCTGTAATGGGGCGTCTAGATAGTCGTTTAAAACAATTGGAAAGAGGACGTAATCGTGACTGAGCAGCAGCCGATCGACTTTGAGCGTATTCAGCGCATGCTGCCTCATCGTTACCCATTTTTGTTGATTGATCGTGTCTTGGAATGTGTTGAAGCCGAGCATGTGAAAGCCTTGAAAAATGTCACCATCAATGAAGAATTCTTTCAAGGGCATTTTCCGGGTAATCCCGTTATGCCCGGCGTATTAATACTGGAAGCCTTGGCTCAAGCCTGTGGAATTCTCGCGGCAAAAACGGCAGAAACAGGTGCCGCCGATGGTGTCATTTTGCTGTTTGCGGGCATTGATAAAGCACGTTTTAAGCGTCAGGTCGTACCGGGAGATCAACTCATACTGAACGGTGAGTTGACCAAAAGAAAGCGCGATATTTGGTGCTTTAGCACGCAAGCCACGGTCGATGGCCAATTGGCCTGCAGAGCCGACTTGCTCTGCGCCATCCATAAACCAAGCTAGCATTTGGTTCGAATGCGGGGGAGACAACATGAGTCAAATTGATCCACAAGCGCATATCGATCCTAAGGCGGAAATCGCCGAGGATGTGGTAATTGGCCCATTTACCTATGTGGGGCCTGGGGTCAGCATAGGTTCCGGCACCCAGATCGCATCCAATGTGTCGATAAAAGGTCCGACCAGGATTGGAAAGAACAACAAAATTCATTCTTTCGCGTCAATTGGCGGTGATCCGCAGGATTTAACTTTCAGCGGTGAACCGACGGCGCTAGAGATTGGTGATAGCAATGTCATCCATGAGTTCGTGACTCTGAATCGGGGGACTCTTAAGCAGGATGGGGTGACCAAAATTGGCAGTCACAATTTCATTATGGCCTATGTCCATGTGGCGCATGACTGCACCATTGGCAGTCACACAGTCTTGGCCAACAACACCACTTTCGCTGGTCATGTGGTGGTGGAAGATTACGCGCTAACCGGCGGTATGACCGCAGTGCATCAGTTTTGCCGTTTAGGTTCTTACTGTTACATCGGGCATGGTGGTGCCACGGTGCGCGATGTACCGCCTTACGTAATAACCAATGATTACCCGCAGCGTCCGCGCGGTATCAATAAGGTGGGCTTAGAGCGCCAAGGGTTTTCCAGCGAGCAAATTAAACGTATCCGTGAGGGTTTCAAGATACTTTATCGCTATGATTTGTGTCTAGAAGATGCGCGAGCGCGCCTAGTCGAATTTGGGCAGGGTGATCCGGATATTCAACGTTATGTCGACTTTATCGATAGCTCAGAACGCAGCATTGTTCGCTAAGCTACTGCTATGAGAATAGCTATCGTCGCCGGCGAAACTTCCGGTGACTTGCTCGGTGCTGATTTAATCCAAGCGCTACAGCGTCGGATGCCCGATCTCGAAATAGAAGGCGTAACTGGTCCGGCATTGCGTAGCTGCGGCTGCCAATCTCTGGCGGATATGCAGGAGTTGGCGGTCATGGGTATTGCCGAAGTGGCCGGAGAATTGCCGCGCTTACTCAAGTTGCGTAAGCGCTTGCTGCAGCATTGGTTGGATAACCCTCCTGATTTATTTATCGGTATTGATTCTCCCGATTTCAACTTGGGTTTGGAATTCAAGCTAAAAGTAGCCGGGGTGAAGACAGTCCACTATGTCAGTCCTACGGTATGGGCTTGGCGCCCGAAGCGAGTGCACAAAATTGCCCGCGCCGCGGACTTGCTGTTGTGCTTGTTTCCTTTCGAGCCTGCTTGCTATGAACAAGTTCCAGTGAAGGCTGTGTTTGTTGGGCACCCCTTTGCGGCGCAAATTAAAACCTTGGCAAGCAAGGCGCTGTGTCGTGCACAACTGGGCCTGTCTGCGGACCAACGTGTCTTGGCGGTGTTGCCGGGCAGTCGCGGTGGCGAGGTTGGCAAAATGGCTCCCGTGTTATGCAAAACCATAGTTCGCCTGCGTCGGCGCATACCCGGTTTGCAGTTTGTTATTCCCGCAGCTAACCCCAAGGTCAAAGCGATGCTGCAGGAGCATTTGCGTGAGCTTGAACCCAGCCCCGACATCGTGTTGGTGGATGGTCAAATGCGAGAGGTCTTGCGTAGCGCCGATGCGGCCATTGTCACCTCCGGAACGGCAACCTTGGAAACGATGTTGGTGGGTACGCCTTTTGTTGTGGCCTACATAGGGTCGCCGTTTACCGCTTGGTTGTTACAGGAAGTGGGCATGCTGAAAATTCAACATGTGGCGCTACCGAATATTTTAGCGGGCAGGGAGGTTGCGCCTGAATTCATCCAAGCGGATGCAGTTCCGGAGAATCTGACCGCGGCAGCCGCTCAACTGTTGCTGCGTCACCACTGGGCAGAACGCCAAATCGAAACGTTTGCACCTCTGGCTACGCAACTTGATCAAGCCAGTGGCGAGATTGGCGCTGATGCTGTGATGGCCTTGTGCTCTGCGGAGTAGACGAGGCTGGACGCGGGCCTTTGGCTGGGCCTGTGGTCGCAGCTGCGGTGATATTGAAGTTTAGCGTTGTGGGTTTGGACGATTCCAAACGCCTGAGTGAAAAACGTCGCATCGCGTTGGTGCCGCAAATCAAAGCGGCTGCTCACAGTTGGAGCATTGCCTGCGCCAGTCCCAGCGAAATCGATGAACTGAATATTCATCATGCGACGTTATTGGCCATGCGCCGTGCTGTCTTAGGGCTTAGCTGTGTTCCAGCGGAGTGCATCGTGGATGGCAAATTTGTACCAGAACTGCCGTGTTCTGCGCGCGCCGTAGTGGGGGCAGACGCAAGCGTGGCAGAAGTGAGCGCGGCGTCCATTCTGGCCAAGCAGTGGCGAGATGATGAAATGCGCCGCTGGGACAAGGTGTTTCCTGACTTTGGCTTCGCCGCACACAAAGGTTATCCCACCGCCGTTCATATTAAAGCGCTGCAACGGGTAGGACCTAGCGTCATACATCGGTACTCTTACGCGCCCGTCGCCCGGCATCTACTGAATCTATGAGCGCCTTTGTCCACCTACGGGTGCACACAGAATATTCGCTGCGTGACAGCACCGTGCGGCTCAAGCCCCTTTTCGCGCGTGCCAAAGCCTTGGGTATGCCTGCGATTGCGCTGACTGACGAAGCCAATTTGTTCGCGTTGGTGAAATTTTACCGCGGTGCCGAAGCCGCTGGTATCAAGCCCATCGTGGGCACCGATATAGAAGTGGTCGATGGTGATCAAACCCTACGCATGGGTTTGTACTGTCAGCATCGCGATGGTTATCGCAATTTAAGTCGATTGCTGACCTTGGCTCAACTAAAGGGGCGGGATCAAGGGCGGGCCAGGTTGCAAGCTGAATGGTTGCAGGAGCACCACGAAGGCTTATTGGCCGTAGCAGTCAGCACCGAAGCGGATTTGGCAAAATATTTGGGCCAAGGCGAGGACGATGCAGCGCAGGCCTTGGTACAACCGTGGCAAGAACTGTTCGGCGATCGGCTCTATATGGACCTGCAACGCACCGGTCTCAAGGATCACCTGCTGGCACCGGCTTTGGACTTGGCCTTGCGTTTGGACATCCCGGTGCTCGCCAGCAATGAAGTTCGCTTTTTGGATAGCGAAGATTTTCATTCGCATGAAGCACGTGTGTGTATTCATGACAGTGATCGCTTGGATGATGCCCGTCGCGTGCGGCGCTACAGCGATAGTCAGTATCTAAAATCCGCACCGGAAATGGCGGAGTTGTTCGCGGATATCCCTGCGGCGCTGAGTAATACCGTTGAGTTTGCCAAGCGCTGCAATCTGAAACTGGAATTTGGTAACAATGTCCTGCCCGATTATCCGGTGCCGGATGGCTATACCGCGGAGAGTTTTCTTGCAGAGGAGGCTCGGAAAGGGCTGGACAGGCGCTTCGAGCTCGGGCGTTTGCACGCCAGCGAGCAAGACTACCGTGATCGCCTTGAACGCGAAATTGGTGTCATCAATGAAATGGGCTTTCCAGGTTATTTCCTGATCGTAGCCGACTTTATTCGATGGTCGCGTGAAAATGATGTGCCGGTGGGGCCGGGGCGTGGTTCAGGCGCAGGTTCCGTAGTGGCCTGGGTGTTGGAAATTACTGACCTTGACCCTTTGCAGTTCGATTTGCTGTTTGAGCGCTTTTTGAATCCTGAGCGGGTCTCTATGCCGGATTTCGATGTGGATTTCTGCATCGCTGGGCGCGACAAAGTGATCGACTATGTGGCCGAACGCTATGGCCGTGATCGTGTCTCGCAAATCATCACTTATGGTTCCATGGCGGCCAAAGCGGTGATACGGGATGTCGGTCGCGTGCTCGGCCATGGCTACGGGTATGTCGACCGCATTGCTAAATTGATCCCCAATGAATTGGGTATCAGCTTGACTGGCGCTTTGACCGGTTTGGAAGAGGGTCAAATTGCCACGGAACTGGAAAATGGCCGCAGCGTGAGCGATTTGATTCAAGAATCACGCTCTGAGATGGCTCAGGTCTACCGTGACGAGGAAGAAGTCACCGAACTCATCAACACCGCCTTGAAATTGGAGGGGCTGTCACGCAACGCGGGTAAACACGCGGGTGGGGTGGTGATTGCGCCAGAGCCACTCACCGAGTACACCCCGTTGTACATGGACCCGGAAGGCCACCCGGTAACTCAATTCGACAAAGATGACGTCGAAGCGGTGGGTTTGGTCAAATTCGACTTCTTGGGGCTTAAGACGCTCACCGTGGTCGATCATGCGACCAAACTGGTGAATATCAGTCGCGCCGCCAAAGGCGAAGCGCCAATAGATATTCGCAACTTGGAATTGGACGATCCCGGCGTCTACCGTTTGTTGCAAAGCGGCAAGGTCGCGGCTTGTTTCCAAATTGAATCTTTGGGCATGCGCCAATTGGTGCGCAAGCTACAGCCGGACACCTTTGAGGACATTGTTTCTCTACTCGCATTGTTCCGTCCTGGTCCACTGCAAAGCGGCATGGTGGATGACTTTGTCATGCGTAAGCATGGTGAGCAGGAGATCGTCTATCCGCACGCTTCTTTGGAGCCCATACTAAAACCAACCTATGGGGTCATTCTGTATCAGGAACAGGTGATGCAGATTGCACAGGTGCTGTCCGGTTACAGTTTAGGCGGCGCGGATTTGCTGCGCCGGGCTATGGGTAAGAAAAAAGCCGAAGTCATGGCTGCTGAACGTGGCAAGTTCGTCGATGGTGCGGAAAACAACGATGTCGACGGCAAGTTGGCCGGTGAAATTTTCGACTTGATCGAAAAATTCGCAGGTTATGGATTTAATAAATCCCACAGTGCCGCCTATGCCTATGTGGCCTACCAAACCGCTTGGCTAAAAGCGCATTACGCGCCACATTTTTTGTGTGCGGTCATGTGCGCGGATTTGGACAACACCGACAAGTTGGTTCCGCTATTGGATGATTGCCGGCAGCTTAAACTTCCGGTTGATGGCCCGTGCATTAATGCATCAGATTACCGTTTTACCGTAGTCAACGATCAGCGTATTCGCTATGGCCTTGGGGCGTTGAAGGGTGTTGGCCAAGGGCCGGTAGAAGTCATTTTGGAAGCGCGTGAGAAAGAGGGGCCGTTCAAAGACATTTTTGAATTTTGCCGCCGTCTGGATCTCAAGCGCATGAATAAGCGTGTGCTGGAGGCCTTGATAAAGGCCGGTGCTCTGGATGTTTTTGGCGAGCATCGAGCGGCTTTGCTGTCAGCATTGCCGCAAGCCATCGCAGCCGCGGAGCAAGACGCTGCAGCCGCAGCGGCAGGGCAGGTGGATTTGTTTGGTGAAGCGGTGCAACAGGCACAAGACATAGAAATGCCCGATGTGCCGCCATGGCAGACAGAGGAATTGCTGCAGGCAGAAAAGGATTCTTTGGGCTTGTACTTCACCGTGCACCCTATGGACTTGTACCGCCGTGATTTTAGCCAGTTGGTAGGCAATAACTTTGCTGGCATGATCGCCAACGAAGCCGCGCAAACACCGAAAAAGAGCGCGGGTAAGCGTCGTTGGCGTAAGCGAGGGCGCGATGTTTTGGCCGCTGGGGTGTTGTGGTCTGTGCGTTTTCAGGGGGAGATACGCGCGTTCATCAACTTGGACGACGGCACCGACCGCATCAGTGCCGTATTGTCGGGTGAAGATTTGGAATTGAACCGCCATCGCTTGCGGCGCGAGCAACCCCTCATGATTTTCGGCGAGTTGTCATACGATGATTATGAGGATGGTTACCGTATTCGCCCGCAGGAAATCCTCGATTTGGATGATGTGCGCCGCCGCTTTGCGATTGGTGTGCTGATTTCCGTAGAAGATGATTTTGACTATGCTTCATTGCAGAAGATTCTGAATCAGTACAAAACCATGCCGGGATTGCCTGTGATGATGAGTATACGGAGCAATGGTCAGCAGGCGGATTTCCGGCTCGGAAATGATTGGCGTATCGAAATTAACGAAGCCTTGTTGCGAGACTTGGATCAGCTTTGTGGCGCGGATCGGGTGCAGGTGCGTTATCGCCGCCCCGATTTTGGGCGCAATAATCAAGCGGAGGGTCAATGAACCTAAATTATCTGGATTTTGAGCAGCCGGTCGCAGACTTGGAAGCAAAGATCGAGGAGCTGCGCAACGCTGTCGAAGGCAATGCGGTAGACATTAGCGAAGAAATTTCTCGCTTGGAAAAAAAAGGTGCGAATTTAACTGAGCAAATCTTTTCTAAGCTGGATGCTTGGCAAGTGGCCCAGTTGGCGCGTCATCCCTTGCGCCCGTATACCTTGGACTACGTGAAGCACATTTTTACCGATTTTCAAGAACTGAAAGGCGACCGTCATTTCAAAGATGACCCTCCCATGGTCTGCGGCATAGCGCGTCTGGAAGGGCGCTCTGTCATGGTGATCGGCCAGCAAAAAGGTCGCGATACCAACGAAAAGATCAAGCGTAACTTCGGCATGCCACGACCGGAGGGTTACCGCAAAGCATTGCGCCTGATGAAAATGGCTGAAAAGTTTTCATTGCCGGTGCTCACTTTCATAGACACACCCGGGGCTTACCCTGGCATCGGCGCGGAAGAGCGCAATCAAAGCGAGGCCATTGCGCGTAATTTGTTTGAAATGGCGCAATTGAAAACGCCGATTATCTGCACCGTCATTGGTGAAGGTGGCTCGGGCGGGGCCTTGGCGATAGGCGTGGGCGACCACGTGGCGATGCTGCAATACAGTATTTATTCGGTGATCTCACCCGAGGGTTGCGCCACCATCCTGTGGAAGAGTGCAGCACACGCCAAAACCGCAGCTGCTGCGATGGGCTTAACCGCGGGGCGACTGAAAGAATTGGGCTTGATTGATCAAGTTATCCCTGAGCCACGTGGTGGTGCACACCGAGCGCCTCAGCAGCAAGCCGAAACGCTGAAATCATCATTGATTAAGACATTGGATCGTTTGGGGCAATATTCCATTACCGATTTGATGGCGCGACGTGAAAAACGTTATGACAGTTACGGGGAATTCCGCGAAGGCTAAGGCGCGTATCCAGGCCGCGTTGGCGGTGCTGGAGCCGAATCAAGCTTGTCTGTTGGCGTACAGCGGAGGGCTGGATTCCAGTGTTTTGTTACACGCCACGCACAGTCTGAGGCCAGATATTTCATTGCGTGCCGCCTATGTGGATCATGGCTTGCAGCCATCGGCTACAAATTGGCAACAACATTGTGAGCAACAATGCGCCAGTCTGAATGTTCCGTACTTGGGTTTGCGCCTGCAAGACCCTCCCAAAAGCAATATTGAGGCCTGGGCAAGAGAGCAACGTTACGCGCAATTGCAGTCTGTTTTGCTTGACGGGGAAGTGTTGTTGACCGCGCATCATCTGCGCGACCAGGCCGAAACGCTGTTGATGAATCTGCTGCGAGGCAGTGGTCTGGCCGGCTTGGCGGCCATGCCGGCACAGCGCCCCCTAGGTTCGCACCGCTTGCTGCGCCCGTTGCTAGAGATACATCCAGACGATGTGCAGGCCTATGCCGGTCATTTTGATCTGGCGTTTATTGATGATCCAAGTAATGCGGATAGGCGTTTTGACCGTAACTTCATCCGACATGAGGTGCTAGCGCCGCTGGAGCTGCGTTTCCCTCAAGCGCTGAGTAACATGGCCCGCAGTTCCAGTTTGTTGGCGGAGAGCTTGCTCGACGTTGACGTCAGCTTTGACCACGTTAAACGCTTGCCGGTTCAAGTTTTTGCCAACTCAGATACTGCACAGAACAATCGTCGCTTGCTGCAGTGGTTTCGTAATCTTGGGTTGCCGATGCCGCGACATCGCATGCTGAATGAAATTTGGCAGCAGATGTTGGCATCTTCGGAAGACAGCAATCCAGTGGTGACTTGGCCAGGTGCTGAGTTGCGTCGCTACCGTGAGCATCTCTACGCCATGCCCAGTTTACAAGGGCAAGAGCATTTTGAATGGAGAGAAATATCCTGCAATGGCGAGCGTGAATGGCCTTGCGGTGGCCGAATCATTTGGGAGCTGCCGCAGGGGCGTTGGCGTATTGCAAACGCGCAAGGCGGTGAGCAGATTGTCCTTCGCGGACATCATCGACGCCTAAAAAAGTTGTTTCAGCAGGCTGCTGTACCGCCTTGGCAACGCCAGCGTATACCGCTGTTATGGCGCGATGATGAATGCCTTGCGGTCGGGGGGCTGTGGCGTAGTGATTTGGCACCAGATTTCGTATTTGACTGGGATGCCTTGAAGGATATTGAGAATCCAGCCTGAATAGCGGCCAATCTTGGTTTTTTGAAAGGCTTTTTCGTCCTTTTTACGTTGTCCCGTAGGGGGGCAATCGGCTAAAATGCGGCGGAATTTCCGGAGCCCCCATGAGCCAGCAGACTGACACGCGATTCGTATTTGTAACAGGGGGCGTGGTGTCCTCGCTTGGCAAGGGTATTGCCGCTGCGTCCTTGGCTGCCTTGCTGGAGTCACGCAAGATTCGCGTGGGCATGATCAAGCTCGACCCCTATCTCAATGTTGATGCCGGAACCATGTCTCCGTTTCAACATGGTGAGGTTTATGTGACCCAAGATGGTGCAGAAACCGACTTGGATTTGGGCCACTACGAACGTTTCTTGCGAAACAAAACCAGCCGCCATAGCAACTTCACCACCGGGCAGATCTACAGCAATGTGCTGGAAAAAGAACGCCGGGGTGATTACCTGGGTGGCACCGTGCAGGTCATTCCGCACATTACCGACGAAATTAAGCGCTGCATCATCCAAGGTGGTGAAGGCGTTGATATTTGCATGGTGGAAATTGGCGGCACCGTTGGCGATATTGAAAGCTTGCCGTTCTTAGAGGCCATCCGCCAGTTCGGCGTTGAAAACGGTCGTGAACGTGCGATGTATATACATTTGACCTTAGTGCCGTTTATAGGCTCCTCTGGTGAGATGAAGACCAAGCCCACGCAGCATTCGGTAAAAGAGCTGCGTAGCATCGGCATTCAGCCGGATATTTTAATTTGCCGTAGTGGTGATCGCGAGTTGCCAGCCAACGAGCGTCGCAAGATCTCCTTGTTCTGCAATGTGGCCGAGCAGGCAGTGATTTCCGCTACCGATGTGAAAGATATTTACACCATTCCTACGCACTATTTTGAGCAAGGTCTGGATGAGTTAGTGGTTAAGCAGTTCGGCATTGACGCACCACCGGCAGATTTATCGGAATGGGCGCACGTCACCGAAGCGCCGGGCCGCCAAGATGCTGAAGTCAATGTGGCTATGGTCGGCAAATATGTTGATCTTGCTGACGCTTATAAATCGGTCAATGAAGCCCTGCATCATGCTGGCATTCATACCAACACCAAAGTGCGCATTGATTACGTCGATTCCGAGCGTTTAGAGACCGACGGCTTAGAGCAACTGAAATCAGCTGATGCCATTTTGGTGCCAGGTGGGTTTGGTGAGCGTGGCATAGAAGGAAAAATCGCAGCGGTACGTTACGCCCGGGAAAATGGTGTGCCTTACCTCGGCATTTGTCTGGGCATGCAGATCGCAGCGATTGAGTTCGCGCGCGATGTGGTTGGGCTCGCAGGAGCGCATAGCACTGAATTTGATCAAGATACCCCACACCCGATTATTGGCCTGGTCACCGAATGGCATAACCCGGATGGTACGGTAGAGCAGCGCGGAACGGATGACCGCAAGGGCGGCACCATGCGCCTAGGCGCACAAAGTTGTGATTTGCATGCGGATAGTCGCGTACGTGAACTGTATGGCGAAGATCAAATTATTGAGCGCCATCGCCATCGCTATGAATTCAATAATCACTATCGCGAACAATTGGCTGAAAAGGGCCTGCTATTTGCTGGCGAACAGCCGGATGATCACCTCGTCGAAATAGTCGAGTTACCCAGTCATCCTTGGTTTGTTGGTTGTCAGTTCCACCCAGAATTTACCTCCACGCCACGTGATGGCCATCCATTATTTCGTGGTTTTATTGCCGCAGCACGCGAACATAAGCTAGCGCGCTAAACCCATAGATTTAGACTCCAAAAGGCCCCTGACCATGACGCAAATTGCCGGCTACAACGTAGGGCTTGATCAGCCATTATTTCTCATGGCTGGTCCAGACACCTTGGAAGATTTGGACATGGTGCTGGAAGTCGCGGGCCATTTGAAAGAGCTGACTACCAAGCTCGGCATCTCATACGTATTTAAAGGCTCTTTTGACAAGGCCAACCGCAGTTCGCATACCAGTTATCGTGGCCCAGGTATGGACGCGGGTTTGAACATGCTGCGCGAAGTGCAAAAGCAGATTGGCGTGCCGGTTGTGACCGATGTGCATGAAGACACACCCATCGATGAAGTCGCATCGGTGGTTGACGTGGTTCAAACGCCAGCGTTCCTGTGTCGACAAACCAATTTTATGCAGAAAGTGGCCAAAGCTGGCACCCCGGTGAACGCCAAGAAAGGTCAGTTCATGTCGCCTTGGGAAATGGGCAACGTGGTGAATAAAATGCGTGAAGTGGCACCGGAAACGCCGGTGATGCTTTGCGAGCGCGGATTTTCCTTTGGTTACAACAACTTGGTTGCAGATATGCGCGGCTTGGCTGCGATGCGCGAAACCGGTTGTCCGGTGATTTTTGATTGCACTCACTCTGTACAATTGCCCGGTGGGCAAGGCAATTCCTCCGGCGGTCAACGTGAGTTCATTCCGGTCTTGGCGCGTGCGGCAATAGGCGCGGGAGTTTCTGGTTTGTTCATGGAAACACATCCACGCCCAGATGAAGCCTTGTGTGATGGCCCCAATTCCTGGCCTTTGAAGCTGGCGGAGCCCTTGCTCACCCAGTTGGCCGAACTGCATCAGGCGGTGCAAGCACGTCCGCTGGCCGAAACCCTGCTTTAGCAGAAAGGCCCATGCTCAGCACGTCATGCTGGGCATGCAGAAACTAAACGCAGTCTATGTGTTCGAATTTGCAAACAGCGGCTGGCTGTCGCTGAAAACTTTTGGAGTAGTCAATGAGCCGTATTAGCAATATCCACGGACGTGAAATTCTTGATTCACGTGGTAACCCTACGGTCGAAGCCGAAGTCACCTTGGCTGATGGTAGCTTTGGTCGGGCTTTGGTGCCGTCAGGCGCCTCCACCGGTGCACGGGAAGCTGTGGAACTGCGTGATGGAGACAGCGCACGTTATCTGGGCAAGGGCGTGCGCAAGGCCGTGGCCAATGTGAATGGCGAGATTGCTGACAAAGTGGCCGGCATGGACGCGTTAGATCAGGCTTCTGTTGACCAAGCCATGATCGAATTGGACGGCACGGAAAATAAATCTCGCTTGGGGGCCAATGCCATTCTGGCGGTTTCACTCGCGAATGCTCAGGCGGCAGCGATCTCTCGCAAATTGCCATTGTTCCAACATTTGGGTGGCGATGCTGCGACTATGCTGCCGTTGCCGATGATGAATGTCATCAATGGTGGTGCACATGCGGATAACAGCGTTGATATTCAAGAATTTATGATCTTGCCAGTGGGCGCGGAGAGTTTCTCCGAGTCGCTGCGTATGGGCACGGAAATTTTTCATCACTTGAAAAAAGTGTTGAGCAAACGCGGCTTGAACACAGCAGTAGGTGATGAAGGCGGCTTTGCTCCGGATTTACCATCCAATGCTGCTGCTGTAGAAGCTTTGGCGGAAGCGGTGGAAGGCGCGGGTTATAGCTTGGGTAAGCAAGTTTTACTGGGCTTGGATGTGGCCAGTAGTGAGTTTTACGCCGACGGTGTGTACACCCTGGCTTCAGAAAACCGCCGTTTTAACAGCTCTGAATTTGTTGACTACCTGGCTGAGCTCGTCGGTCAATTCCCGATCGTCACCATCGAAGATGGCATGGCGGAAGATGATTGGGACGGTTGGAAGTTGTTAACCGAGCGCTTGGGTACAAGCACGCAGTTGGTGGGTGATGATTTATTCGTTACCAACCCAGCGATTCTGCAGCAAGGCATCGATCTGGGCGTGGCCAATTCGATTTTGATCAAGGTCAACCAAATCGGTACATTGACGGAAACCTTGGCGGCCATTGCCTTGGCAGAAAAAGCAGGTTATTCCGCTGTGATTTCTCACCGTAGCGGTGAAACTGAGGACGCTACCATAGCCGATTTGGCGGTGGCGACCAGCGCGACCCAAATCAAGACAGGCTCTTTGTGCCGTTCTGATCGGATTGCTAAATACAATCAATTGCTGCGGATCGAAGAAGCCCTGGGTAGTGCAGCACGTTACCCCGGCTTGTCCGCCTTTCCGATCAAGGTATAAGCCCCTGCTAAAGCCCGTCACGGCGGGCTTTATAGCGGAGTGATACACTGCTGATATGCCACGGTGGACTTGGGTAATCGTAATTGCAGGGGTTGTGTACCTGCAGTACCGGCTTTGGGTCGGCCCGGGCGGCTATTTGGATGTTGCCGAATTGCAGCAGCGCGTTAATTCTGCAGCAGAGCACAATGCAACGCTGCACGCCCGCAATCAGGTGTTAGAGGCGGAGATCGATCGCTTGGAAACAGATCCAGCGGCGGTTGAGTATCACGCCCGCGCAGATCTGGGCATGATTCGGCCCGGAGAAACCTTCTATCTCATCGTGCATTGAGCAAGCAGAGCCTGTATGAGTAGCGCATCGAAAAACGTCTCTGTATGGGCCGTAGTGGCCGCTGCCGGTGTTGGCCGACGTATGCCTGGGCCTACGCCTAAGCAATACCGGGTGTTAGCCCAGCGCAGTGTGTTGGATCACACCCTGGCGCGGCTGCTCGATTCGCGGGCAATCGGCCAAGTCATGGTGGCTTTATCCCCAGATGATGCCTATTGGGTGGATAGCGAATTCTCCCAACATCCCCGTGTATTGACTTGTCATGGCGGTTCACAGCGGGCTGATTCTGTTTTGGCCGCTTTGGATGCTTTGGCAGCGTTACGCGATGGGCCGAAAGATGCGAGCGGAGTCTTGGTTCATGATGCCGCGAGGGCCTTGTTGCCTGCAGAGGCATTGCAAAGGCTCCTAGCTGAACCTATTGAAGAGCATGGCGCGCTATTGGGGTGGCCCTCGCAGGACACTTTGAAATTGAGTGAGGACGGCCAGCGCGTCGCGCGCAGTATCGACCGGGCCACGGTGTGGCAGGCACAAACCCCGCAGTATTTTCAATTTGCTGTACTGCGTCGCGCATTGCGTGCGGCGCTGCAAAGCGGCGTGGCGATCACCGATGAATCCTCTTGCATGGAACTGGCGGGCTATCAGCCTCGTCTGGTTTTGGGTGATGCCAACAACTTTAAAATCACAACGCCAGCGGATTTTGCCCTGGCCCAAGCATTGATGGAGCAAGCATGAGAGTCGGCATGGGATTTGATGTTCACCGTTTTGGGCCGGGCGATTACGTGACTTTGGGTGGTGTCAAAGTGCCGCATAGCCAGGGTGTTATTGCCCATTCCGATGGTGATGTGTTGTTGCACGCCTTGTGTGACGCCTTGCTTGGTGCTGCCGGCCTAGGTGATATTGGCCAGCATTTTCCTGATACCGATTCCAGCTATGCGGGCGCCGACAGCCGGGGCTTGCTGAAAACGGTGCTGCGTAAGATCAATGAGGCAGGTTGGAAGGTAGAGAACTGCGATCTGTGCTTAATCGCCCAAGCACCCAAGCTGGCACCGCATCGTGATGAGATCCGCGGCAATATTGCCCAGCTTTTGGGCTTGCCGCAGGATGCGGTGAATCTCAAGGCTACAACCACCGAAAAGCTGGGTTTCACCGGGCGAGGGGAAGGCTTGGCAGCGCAAGCCGTGGCTTTGTTGCTGCGAGATAGCTAAGGCCGTCCCGAGCGCTTCAGCAGTATTAGGGTTGCGCCATGCCCACCGGCCCAATTGGGAGCGGAGCAATAGGCCAAGACATCATTGTTGTGCTGCAAGGTGATATCCACTCTGTGCTTGAGTACCGGAATGCCTTGCGGTGAATGCAGGCCCTTGCCGTGAATGATTTTCACACAGCGCCAGTCGTGGGCACGCGCGTTGTCTAAAAAACGTTGGGTAGCGTGATGCGCTTCTTCCCGACGCATGCCATGCACGTCTAAAGTTGATTGGATAGTAAATTGGCCGCGGCGCAGTTTGCGTAAAGTGCTGCGCGGCAGACTGTGGCGACGGAATTCTTGCTCATCGCCGGTGTTGAAATCTTCCGGTTGCAACTCGCCGTACATGGCCTCATGCATGACGTCCTGACTTTCTTGCTGCCTACGCTCGCGCAAACCCCTAACGTAGCCGCCTGATGGTGGGCGTTTTGCGCGCGGGCGCTGTGCTAAAGGAGTGACTTGGCTCAACTCGGCATGCCACGCAGACAGCTCGTCTTGCTCATCATCCTGTGCTGGCTCTGGGGTGTTCTGCGCGCTCACCTGTGGCTCCTTGTTCAGGCGCATTGGGCAGCGCTGCAATCGCTGCTAATATCCGTGCGCTTATGCGCATACTCTTATCCAATGATGATGGCATATACGCGCCCGGTTTGCGCGTTATGGCCGAAGCTTTGCAATCCCTTGGTGATCTCACCGTGGTTGCACCTGACCGTAATCGCAGTGGGGCGAGCAACTCGCTGACCTTGTCGCGACCCTTGCGGGTGACTGAGCATCAGGAAAACTGGTTCTCGGTTGACGGTACGCCAACGGATTGTGTCCATTTGGCCGTTACCGGCCTCATCGATCACAAGCCAGATGTGGTGGTTTCTGGGATTAATGCCGGTGCCAACTTGGGTGATGACACCTTGTATTCCGGCACCGTCGCGGCGGCGATGGAAGGGCGCTTCATGGGCTTGCCAGCCATTGCCGTTTCCAATATTGCCTTTCAACCACAACATTATGAGGCTGCGGCGCAGGTCGTGGTGCGCATGCTGGCTGATTTGGCCTCGCATCCTTTACCCAATGGCAGCATTTTGAATATCAATGTGCCGGATTTGCCCTACCAAAATTTGGCAGGCGTTGAGGTCACCCGTCTCGGCTACCGCCATATTGCAGAAGATATTGTGCGTGATACCGATCCGCGCGGCCGGCCCTTGTATTGGATAGGTCCTGCGGGCAGCGAACAAGATGCCGGGCCGGGTACGGATTTTCATGCTGTGAATCGTGGATTCGTATCAGTGACGCCATTGCAAACCGATTTAACCAACCACGCAGCCTTGGATGGTCTAAAAGGCTGGGTGCCCGGACTGTAATGGCCAGTGATGGTAAGCGCAGGGGCCTGACGCCGGACTTTTATCGCAACAAGCTGATAACACGCTTGCGTGAAAAGGGCATACACGAAGAGCGCGTACTCGATGCGATGAGCCGCATACCGCGCCACGATTTTGTGGATGCCGCTTGGGATTTGAGCAAGTCCTATGAGGACACAGCATTACCCATAGGCCGCGCACAAACCATCTCACAGCCTCATGTGGTGGCCTTAATGAGCCAAGCGCTGATGGAAGGGCGCGAACTGCGGCATGTTTTGGAAGTCGGAACGGGCTGTGGCTATCAAACCGCGATTTTGGCGGAAATGGTTGATCGCGTTTACTCGGTCGAACGGATTCGTAGTCTGCATGTGTCAGCACAGCAAAGATTGCGCAGTCTCAATTACATGCGAGTGTATTTAAACCACGGTGATGGCTATGCCGGTTGGGAGCAACAAGCACCTTTTGACGGCATTATCGTGACCGCAGCGGCGGCACAGGTACCAGCGGCCTTGTTATTACAACTCGCCCCAGGTGGGCGTTTGATTATTCCCGTGGGCGATGAAGACGGGCAGAAGTTGTGCCGCATCACGCTAAAGCCTGACGGTGGTGTTTCGCGCGAAGTCCTGGCGGGTGTCAGTTTCGTGCCCATGTTGCCTGAAAAGGCGGAATAAACCATGTGGTTAAAACTGTATGACTGGGTGTTAGGCCTAGCCGCGCATCGTCATGGGCCTGCCTGGTTGGTGGGTTTATCAGTCGCAGAATCTTCTTTTTTTCCTCTTCCGGTGGATATTTTGCTGGCACCCATGGTGATGGCCAGACCTGAGCGGGCATGGTTTCTTGCGGGCTTAACCACCATTGCATCGGTGCTGGGCGGCATACTCGGATTCTTTATCGGGTTTTGGTTGCTGGACGCGGTTATGCCGGTAATAACCGACTGGGGATATTTGCATGCTTACGAAACGGCTCAATCCTGGTTTGTAAATTGGGGGTTTTGGGCGGTGTTCTTAGCCGGGTTTACCCCTATTCCATACAAGGTCTTTACCATTGCCGCGGGTGCTGCTGGCATGTTTTTGCCACTGTTTATTGCCGCCAGTGTGGTGGGTCGTGGCGGACGTTTTTTCCTGGTGGCCTTGCTCGTTCGCTGGGGTGGCCCCAAGATAGAGCCTCACCTTAAGCGCTACATGGATCAGATCGCGTGGACCACGCTCGTCGTCTTGTTGTTGGCTTTTTTACTCTATCGCTATCTCTGATACTGCTCTCGGCTTGTTCCGGGAACTGGGTGCGTTGGGAAGAGCGCCAATTCAATTACACCGTTAAGTCCGGTGAATCGCTGCATCAAATCGCATTTAAGCATCAGCTGGATTATCGCGATTTGGCTTGGTGGAATGGGGTCGGTCGCAATGATCATATCTACCCGGGCCAAGTGTTGCGTTTAGATCCGCCTTTACCGGGCGAATTGCGCACCCCGCAGAGACCGCAACAAAGTCAAACCTCCGGACGTACCCGGTCATCGACTAAGCCGAGCGCGACAGCCGCTCCGCAACGCACGGTCCGGCGACCTGCAGATAAGCCTGCTGCTGGACCTCGGCGTTGGCAGTGGCCCGCGCGTGGCAGCATTTTGGCGCGCTTCGATCCATCGCAAGGGCGTAAGGGTTTGGATATTGGCGGCCGGCCGGGTGATCCCATCAGTGCGGCAGCGGATGGAAAAGTGGTTTATGCCGGGAATGCCCTAAAAGGCTACGGGCAACTGGTCATCATCAAACACGGTGAGGACTATCTCACCGCCTACGGACACAACGACAAGTTGTTGGTGGCTGAAGGTGATGCGGTCAAAGCCGGTAGCCCCATCGCCACGATGGGATTGGGGCCTCAGAACAAGCCGCTACTGCACTTTGAAATCCGCCGCATGGGCAAGCCCATCAACCCGGAACCATTGTTGCCCTAATAGCTGAGTTGCTTAAGGTTTGTTGCCAAAAACCTGCTTGAGTAAATCTGTAGTTCTAGCAGCAGGGTCCAGGCGTATCTTTTTCTCTTCTTCGGCCAAGACCGTGAACAAACCCTTGAGCGCTTGATCGGTTACGTAGCTGTCCAGGTCCTGTGCTCCGGGGGAGAGCAGGGCCAAGAACGGTCCGGCTTGGCTGCTCACTTGCTTGTAAGCCGCACTGACGCCGGCTTGGTCGGTGGCTTGGGCAATCAATGGACGAAAACGTTCGGCCAGCGATGCTGAGGTTTTGCTTTCAAAGTAGCGTGTGGCGGCATCGTCAGGACCATTGAGTATGTTCATCGCATCTTCAATGCTCAGTTTTTCGATGGCAGCGGAAAAAATGTCAGCTGCCTCAGGTACTGCAGATTCTGCCGCGCGGTTGATGCGCAGTGACAATTCATCCAGAGGCTGGCCAAGGCCAATTTTGCGCAAATTCGGCGCGACGCTGCCCAGCGGTTCTGGTAATTGAATCTTGGTGCCCGCATTCTCTAAAAAGCCATCGGTTTGGCCCAATTGCAAAATAGCGTTACGGCTGCCTTTGGCTAAGGCCTCGCGTAGGCCCGCGACGATTTGTGTCTGATTCAGGCCCTGAGCCGCTTGAGGGTTCTGCTGCAGCACCTCAGTCGCCTGCCGCATCCAGTCGCGCCAGCCCGCTTGCGCTTGAGTTGCTATCAACAAGCAAGGGAGTAGCGTGATGGCGCAACTTTTGTAGTTCATCCGTTTTCCAATAATCCGATGAGATTGGCCAATGCCGAGTTTGCGGCGCCAAGGTAGGACGCCATGACCAAGGAATGGTTGGCAAAAATGGAATAGCCCGAGCCATTCATGATCATGATCGTGCGCAGAGGTTTATTGGCAGACTCCAGTTCGCGTAGAACTTGGCGGTATTGCAAACGCGCTTGTTTGTCGCCTAATACTTCGGAAAAGTCAGCTTCGGCGGCATCCAGTAAAACCAACAGAGCCCAAGCTGTTCCGCGTGCCTCAAAGAAGACATCATCAATTTCCAACCACGGCGTTTGTTCTACGCTTTCGCTGAAATTTTCATCGTTGCTCACAGTGGCCGTGGCGCTGAGCGAGCGGTCGTTCACTGTCATCTTGCCTACACTCATGCCTAGGCGCTGTACCAAGCTACCTACGCGTTTTTCCACCACCGCCATCCAATCAACCAGATTCTCGGCATTGGCATAGAAATGCGCATCGCCAGAGCCAGAGCTGAGGCCATTACGATAGCTCTGCAGTAAGTCAGCCCCTGCGCGGTATTCCGCTTCCGCTCTAGGGAACATCCACTTTTGGTTGTCGATATTGAACTTGGGTTCCGCTTGGGAAAGCAGTTTGTCTTCTGCTGACTGGCTTTGGCTGCGGCTGATTTCATTGCGCAAGACACGGTTGAAATCGCGCAATTGTTTGAGTACGCCGAATTCCCAGTTCTTGATATTGTCCAGCCACCAAGCTGGTGGGGTGACGTCGTTACTGATGTAACCGCCGCGCTTGTCCAGCAGGGCGTCGGCAACAGCCAGCGCGGCATCTAAGGTTTGTACGCCGACTTTGTCGTCGCGTTGCTCGGGATAGCGAGGTGTTTCTGGCGGAGAGCTGATCCACACGCCATATATCAGCAATAGCAGAACCAGCATGCCAGCGGAGAATGTCCACATGGCTTTGCGGGATTCCCGCAAATCTTGAAAAAAAGCGAGGACTTTGACCAACATATTGTGTCTCGGCTGTAAGCGTGTTTGCGCGCAGTGTATAGCAAGCGGCAGCGGCTTCAGTAGCAGTTGGTGGTGGCAATAATCCGACATGCAAGTAGGGTTTTACTAGCCTGCAGTCGGCGTGCGGGATAAAATCGCGCCCCTTTGTCTACCGATTGCTGCAATGCAAGACCAATTCCCCCGCATAGACCGTCTGCCGCCTTACACCTTCAATGTCGTCGCCGATTTGAAGAAGGCCGCACGAGCGCGTGGCGAGGACATTATCGACATGAGCATGGGCAATCCGGATCAGCCTACGCCCAAACATATCGTCGATAAATTGGTTGAAGCGGCGCAACGCGAAGACACCCATCGTTATTCCGTGAGTCGCGGTATTCCTCGCCTGCGTCAAGCCATCTGCGATTGGTATAAGCGCAAATACGACGTGGACTTGGATCCTGATTCTGAAGCCATCGTCACCATAGGCTCGAAAGAAGGTCTAGCGCATTTAGCGTTGGCCACTTTGGGGCCTGGTGATGTGGTGCTGGTGCCCAATCCGGCGTATCCCATTCATCCCTATGGGGTGGTGATTGCGGGCGCCGATGTGCGTCACGTGAAAATGGTGCCCGGCGGTGACTTTTTCCACGAATTGGAAAATGCCATCAAGGAATCCTGGCCCGCACCTAAAATGATGTTGCTGAATTTTCCGGCGAACCCCACAGGAGAATGCGTCGATTTGAGTTTCTTCGAACGTGTGGTGGAGATGGCCAAGGAATATGGCTTGTGGGTGGTGCAGGATCTGGCTTACGCAGAGTTGTGTTTCGACGGTTACAAAGCGCCGTCTATTCTGCAAGTGCCGGGTGCCCGTGATGTCGCGGTGGAATCGTATTCCTTGTCCAAAACTTATAATATGCCGGGATGGCGTGTGGGCTTCATGTGCGGCAATAAGAAGATTATTGCGGCTTTGGGGCGGATTAAGTCCTACCTGGATTACGGCACGTTTACGCCAATACAAGTGGCATCTATTGCGGCTTTGAATGGTCCGCAAGATTGCGTGACGGAAATTTGTAATATGTACCAATCGCGTCGCGATGTGCTGTGCGATGGTATGAATGCCATGGGTTGGGATGTAGAAAAACCAAAATCCACCATGTTCGTTTGGGCGCCGATTCCAGAGCGTTTCAAAGCGGAAGGATCTTTGGAGTTTTCCAAACGGCTATTGGCGGAAGCCAAGGTTGCGGTTTCGCCTGGTGTGGGTTTTGGCCACCATGGCGATGACTTTGTGCGCATTGCACTGATCGAGAATGAACACCGTACGCGCCAAGCCCTGCGTGGCATGCGGCGCATGATGGAAAAATAAATGAGTTTGAAAATTGGCCTATTAGGCTTGGGAACAGTGGGTAGCGGCTGTGTAAAAGTCTTGCGTGAAAATGCGCAGGAGATCAATGCACGGGCTGGGCAGACCATACAAATCGTGCGTGCGGCGGTGCGAGATCCCTCACAGTCTCGTGACTGTGATCTAAGCGGTATTGCAATTGATAGTGACGCCGATGGCTTGGTCGCTGATCCCAACGTGGATGTGGTGGTCGAACTCATGGGCGGAACCGGTCGCGCTCGCGAATTGGTATTGGCGGCCTTGGCTAACGGTAAATCCGTGGTGACAGCCAATAAAGCCTTGATTGCAGAGCACGGCGGCGAGATCTTTGCCGCGGCGAGTGCGGCGAATTGCAAGATCGCCTTTGAAGCGGCGGTGGCCGGAGGTATTCCCATCATTAAAGCCCTGCGTGAAGGCCTGTCAGCTAATCGGGTGGATGAGATTGCTGGGATTATCAATGGCACCACCAATTTCATTTTAAGCCGCATGGAAGCCGATGGGGCCGCGTTTGCGGATGTTTTGGCCGAGGCGCAAGCGCTGGGTTATGCCGAAGCCGACCCAACTTTTGACGTTGAAGGAATAGATGCTGGCCATAAATTGGCGATTTTGGCCACTTTGGCATTTGATATTCCATTGGCGACAGATCAGCTGCACACCATCGGTGTGGGCGTGGTCAGTGCACAGGATATTCGCTATGCCAGCGAGCAGGGTTACCGCATTAAGCATTTGGCGATAGCGCGCCGCAGCGATGCTGGGGTTGAACTGCGGGTTGAACCAACCCTGGTGCCGAAAGCCGCTTTTGTCGCCAAGGTGGACGGTGTCATGAACGGCGTTTCGATCAAAGGCAATGCCGTGGGTAGCACGGGCTTCTATGGGCCAGGAGCCGGTGGCATGGCAACCGCTTCGGCAGTGGTTGCCGATATCGTGGACGTGGCGCTGGGCCGAGCCCTGCCATCACCACCCATGGCCAACAGCTTGCCGATAGTTGCGGTTGCCGATGTGGTCAGTGCGCATTATCTGCGTATGCAAGTGCGGGATGAGCCGGGCGTGTTGAAAACCATCAGCAGCATACTCGCGGCGCTGGGTATCAGCATAGAAGCCATGGTGCAGAAAGAAATCAATGACAAGCAGGCCGAGGTGGTTCTCATCACTCACGAGGTCAGCACAGGAATATTGCGCCAAGCCTTGGATGAATTGGCCGGCAGTGGCGTGGTGCAAGGCACCATAGTGCAAATGCGCGTGGAGCACTTAAGCGAATGAATAGAATTATGACTGGAAATAACTTGTATACGGGCTTAGTGGAGCGCTACCGCTCGCGCCTGCCACTGGCAGCTGATGCCGAAGCGATCAGTTTGGGCGAGGGTGCTACACCCTTGATTCGATTGCGTAATATCCCGCGCGATCTCGGCTTTAGTGGCGAGATTTACGTGAAATATGAAGGCCTGAATCCCACCGGTTCGTTTAAGGATCGCGGCATGACGGTGGCAGTAACTCAAGCGCATGCGCAAGGCAGCAAAGCCATCATTTGTGCCTCTACCGGTAACACCTCTGCGGCTGCAGCAGCTTATGCTGCACGCGCTGGCATGACCGCGTTTGTGCTGATTCCTGAAGGCAAGATCGCGATGGGTAAATTCTCCCAAACAGCGATTCATGGTTGCACCGTAATTCAGATTCGTGGCAACTTTGACGATGGCATGTCCCTCGTGAAAGAGGTGTCGAAAAACTTGCCGGTCACGGTGGTGAACTCGGTCAACCCATATCGCCTGCAAGGGCAAAAGACCGCAGCGTTTGAGATTGTCGAAGCCTTAGGTGATGCGCCGGATTATCATTGCCTGCCGGTCGGTAACGCAGGGAATATTTCGGCGTACTGGATGGGCTATCGCGAAATGGCGACGCCGCACGCGGATGAAACGCCAATTGCACCGGCTGAATTCAGCTACTTGCGCGAGGCGGTCACGGATAAGCGCCCCATCATGTGTGGTTTTCAGGCCGCCGGCGCGGCACCTTTCATTAAAGGTGAACCAGTGAAAAACCCAGAAACAGTGGCGACCGCTATTCGCATCGGAAACCCGCAAAGCTGGGCGCATGCGGAAACGGCCGTGCGGGAATCCGGCGGTCATTTCGATGCGATCGAAGATGTCGACATACTGGCGGCTCAGAAATTATTGGCGGAGCGAGAAGGGGTGTTTTGTGAGCCTGCATCTGCCAGTTCATTGGCTGGAGCTATGCGTGATATAGCCAGTGGAAAAATCACTGCTGGTTCGCGCGTGGTGTGCACTTTGACCGGACACGGTTTGAAAGATCCTGATGTAGCGATTCAGCAAGCTACCACTCAGCCGCAGACGGTGGATGCCACCTTAGTGGCAGTTGAGGCGGCATTGCGCCAAGGGCTTTAATTTATGGCGGCATTGACCACGCGTCTGCTTAAGCGACGTGAGGCCGTGGCCGAGCCACTATTGGATATCGAAAACCCGGTCTTGCGCCGGGTTTTTTCGCATAGGGGCTTAGCCAATGCACAGCGTGGCGGGTTGGCTGAATTGCTGCCGTGGCAGCAACTTAAGGATATCGATGTCGCGGCGAGTTGCGTTTGTGCGGCTATTGAACAGCAGCAACGCATATTGATAGTCGGCGACTATGATGCGGACGGTGCTACCGGTGTGGCCTTGGCTGTTAGCGCCTTGCGAGCCTTCGGTGCGCGGGAGCCAGCCTATCTGGTGCCGGATCGGGTACGTATGGGCTACGGCTTGTCGCCCGCATTGGCTGCGCTGGCTTTGCAACAAACTCCGGATCTGGTGATTACCGTAGATAACGGTATTAGCAGTGTTGAGGGCGTAGCGGCGTTAAAACTCGCGGGAGTGCGCGTTGTCATAACCGATCATCATTTACCCGGTGAGCAGCTGCCGCAGGCGGATGCCATCGTCAATCCCAACCAGGCGGGTTGCGCATTTCCCTCCAAAGCTTTATCGGGCGTGGGTGTCATGTTCTACCTGATGCTGGCGCTTCGTCACGCGCTACAGCAGGCCGCATGGTTTTCAGCAAAGCCACCGAACATGGCGCAATACTTGGATTTGGTCGCCTTAGGCACGGTGGCCGATTTGGTTGCGCTGGATAGCAACAATCGCTTGTTGGTTGACCACGGTATCCGGCGCATGCGCGCGGGTTTAGCTCGCCCCGGCGTGCAGGCTCTGATCGAGGTGGCAGGGCGCAAGCAGCATCAGCTACTCGCTAGTGATCTGGGCTTCGCCTTGGGGCCACGCATCAATGCTGCCGGTCGTCTCGAGCATATGGATCGCGGCATTGCTTGTTTGCTTAGTGAAGATGCAGAGCAGGCACAAGCATTGGCGGCGGAGCTGGATGAGATAAATCGACAGCGACGCGCTTTGCAGACTGATATGCAGGAATTGGCGCTGGAGCAATTGCCGGACAGTATTGACGAGAGCGCGGCAGCCTTGTGCTTACAGGATGAGCGTTGGCACGAAGGCATAGTCGGTCTGATCGCTTCGCAATTGAAAGAGCGCTTTCATCGTCCTGTCATCGCATTTGCGCCCGCCGCTGATGGTAGTTTGAAAGGTTCGGGACGATCCATATCGGGCTTTCATCTGCGTGATGCTCTGGCCCTGCTGGATGCGCGCCATCCCGGATTAATTGGTAAGTTCGGTGGCCATGCGATGGCCGCGGGCTTGAGTTTGCCTGCGGCGAGCTTTGCGTCATTTCAGCAGGCTTTTGAACTCATCTGCAGTCTGCAGCTGAGTGCAGAAACCTTGCAAGCCCATTGGTACAGCGATGGCGAGTTGGCGGCGGACGATTTGAGCAGTGCTACGGCATTGAGCTTGCGTGAGGCCGGCCCCTGGGGGCAGGCTTGGGAAGAACCGCTATTCGATGGTGAATTTGAAGTCTTGTCTCAGCGCATCGTTGGTCAAGGTCATTTGAAGTTGCGCCTACGTCCAGCAGGTCAATCGCAGTCCATTGATGCGATTGCTTTCGGTGTGGATGAAGAGCTCATTGGCCCGCAGCACCTAGTTTATCAATTGCAACTCAATGATTATTACAATCCGGCGCAGCTACAGTTGCTGATTCGAGGGCGTGCGGGCTAGGCCTACTTCGCGTCGTCCACTTGGTAATGCTTGGCAATCAATTCCAAACGATCACCGAGGATTTTCTCCAAAGCTTTTTCCATGGCGCGGGCAACTTCAGGCTGTACCGCCATGTCCACCAGTGGCCGCAATTGCCAAATTACCTCTGCGAGCTTACCTACTTCGTCCTTGGAAGGGAGGGTGTCTTTCCAATGGCGGTCAAAAACATATTCGGCCACCAATTGCACCAGCATTTCGGCTACGCGCTCGACGTTATTGCGTAAGCCGCCGACAACATCGAATAGTTTTGACAATGGGATGCCAATACGGCTGAGCTCTTCCCCGGCGGTCAACAGGCGTGGGCTAGTTACACGATAGCGATTACGCCCTTCCGGAATGAGTAAGCCCAATTCGGTGGCTTGCTTAATGAGTTCCGGAGAGAACTTCTTAAAGCGCTTGATCAAATCAGCCGTTGTGGCGTAGTCCGGCATTTCTTCCACAAAGGGGCGGGTAACCGCATCTTCCAGGCCCAATAGGTCTCCCAGATCACGCCCTTGCTGCCAAGCTTGCAGTAGTTCACCGATGCTATTAAGGGTATAGCCTCTATCCAGCAAGCGTTGAATCATGCGCAAGCGAGCCAGATGGGCGTCTGTGTAAATGCCGGTCCGACCGCGTTTTTCTGGTGCCGGCAGCAGCCCACGCTCCTGATATGCACGCACATTACGCACGGTGGCTCCGACCGTCCACGCGAGTTGGTCTATCGTGTATTCGTGCTTGGCTTGTTCGCCCTTGGCGGGCGCGGGTGGGCGTGGCATGCCGGTTTCCGAATGAATTCTTGGGCTTATGATAAGCAGTCAGCCCCAAATGAGCTACTTATTAAGGGCTAAGCTGGGCATCAAGCCGCCTTTGCAAGGCTCTGTCCCGGTATGGCATGAATGAAGAATTTTCCGATGACACTGCCAAATTGGCGAATGAACGGACCGCTAGCGTAGTGCTGGCCGTATTTTTCGCAGATGGCACGCACTTGCGGTGCAATCTGCGGGTAGCGGTGAGCGGGCAAATCAGGGAACAAGTGATGTTCGATTTGATGGCTAAGGTGGCCACTCAAAACGTGCATGATGCGCCCGCCCTCAATATTGGCTGAGCCATTCATTTGTCGTGCGTACCAATGGCCGCGTGATTCATTTTTGCATTCGTTGCGGGTATAGATACGCACCCCTGCAGGGAAATGGCCACAATGAATGATGCTATAGGTCCAAAGATTGCGCAGTCCATTGGCAATTAAGTTGCCCAAAAAGACCGCAGCCATATTGGGTCCGGCGATCAACGGAAAGAAGATGTAATCCTTAAAAACTTGGTATGCGGCTTTACTTACCACGGGTTTTCCTTTGCGGACCATCTCTGAAACGGGGCGGCGGCCAAGAACGTAACGGCCCAGTTTCATATCTTGCAGGGCAACGCCCCATTGGAATAAAAACGCAAATACCACGTTGTATAGGGGCTGCAGAATATAGCCCGGGTTCCATTTTTGCATGGGCGTTATACGGGTAATGTCGTAACCCAAATCGCCGTCCAGCCCTAAAATATTGGTGTGCGTATGGTGCTCAAAATTATGGGTCTTGCGCCAGTTGTCGCTGGTGCCGACGATGTCCCACTCATATGTTTGGGAGTTCAAACGTGGGTCATTCATCCAGTCGTATTGGCCATGCATAACATTGTGGCCTACTTCCATGTTTTCCAAGATTTTGGCGACGGCCAATGCCAAAACAGCCAGTGGCCACAACAACGGGATGAAGCCAAAGAACAGACCGATGCGACCGGCTATGGCGCTGTAGCGCGCGATCTTAACGATGCGGCGAATATGGCGGGCATCGCGCTCGCCGATATCCGGCATCACACTGTCGCGTACAGCATCGAGTTCTGCTGCCAGGCTATCTAGCTCTGCTGGGCTTAACTCTCGGCTTGGGTGTTGTTGCTTATTCATATTTAGTAATCCAGAACAAGATCGGTTTCTGCAGCAGAGATGCACAATTGAATGGCTTCATTGGGCTCGCGCGAGATTTGACCGGTTAAAATATTGCGCACCTGCCCGCTGACTTTGGTGCATTTGCAGCTTTGGCAGATGCCTATGCGGCAACCATAGCTGGGCGCTTCACCTGCGGCTTCTAGGGCGAGCAGAGCGGACTGTTGCTCGGAGGCTTCGACTTTGCGGCCACTGCGCTGCAAATGAATGTGCGCGGCCACCCCCTGACTCTTAGTTTGTGGTTGCAAAGCCTGCGGGCTGCCAAAATACTCGAATTGCAGTTGCGGGTTGAGATCCAGAGCTTGCCAATGCTCGCGAACAACAGCCATGAATCCCGCGGGACCGCAAAGCATCGTATGGCGCTGCGCATAGTCAGGTACGTGTTTCGCCAGTTGTTCGGGGCTAAAACGTTCTTGATTATTAGACTCTTCGCACCAGCGCAGCTTCAGAGTGCTGTACTTGGCGGCGAGTTGCTCCAATTGCTCGCCAAAAATGTGATCTTGCTCGCTACGGACATAAGCCAGCAAAGAGATGTCACCTTGGTAGCCGTGCGCGAGTAAAGAGCGTACTTGGCTCATGATGGGGGTAATGCCACTGCCTGCTGCTAGCATCAGTAAGCGCTGCGGTAACTTGCTCGGCAAGACAAAGTCACCGGCAGGGCGGTCCAGTTTAATCTTGTCGCCAACACGCAGTTGATCGTGCAGCGCATTGGAGATGCGTCCGCCAGGTTCGCGTTTTACGGTAATGGTCAATGGGGCGCGTCGATGCTTTCCGGGGGCGCTGGAAATGGAATAGCGTCGGCGATAACTCACGCCATTGATTTCCAAGGTGACGCCGATGTGTTGACCGGCGACAAAGCGAGACCATCCCCAGCTGGGTTTAAGAACAAAGCTACGGGTGTCATGGGTTTCTTGGTTTATGCCTACGACTGTCGCGCTGCACTCGAGCAAGGACAAGGAGGGGTTAATCTCTTCCAAAAAGAAGTTGATTGCACGGCCATCCAGCAAAGCGTGGTCATAAACGCTTTGCGTCCAGTTACGCTGAATCGGTGTTGTGGAAGTGCCCATACGTATGCATTGGAGTAGTGATGATGAGCGCACTTTAACAAACGTATATACAACTGTCTATACAGTTGTGCACAAAGCATTGTGTGGCCGTCAGATTTGAGCGCGTCAGGTTCTGCAGCAGCGATGGGCGGCGCGAGTGAGTACACTTTCTTTTTTCGAGTCGACCAGGATGCTATGAACGAGAAGACACTGCATATAAAACGCGACGGTTTGGACTTGTCGGCGCTGTTTTATGGTGACGACAAGGCCCCCTTGGTCATTTTGCTGCATGGCTTTCCTGATACTCCGTACTCCTGGGATCAGGTCGTGCCCACCTTGCTGGATGCGGGGTATTGCGTTTTGGTGCCTTGGCTGCGTGGCTACACGCGTGGGTCGGTCAGTCGCCAAGCTCGTTATGATTTGTTGTCTGTCGCCGCTGATATTGAAGCTTGGCGACAACACTTGTTGGCAGATACCGCACATCTCGTCGGTCATGATTGGGGGGCCGCGATCGCAATGGTGTTGGCGGGGCAGGGTAGTGATACCTGTCGTCGATATCGCAGTTTGAGTTTGCTCGCCGTGCCACCAGTGCCGCATTCATCGCAATGGCTGAAGCTGCTACCGCAATTACCGCAGCAATTGTGGTTGTCCTCGTATATGCCGGTTATGCAGCTGACGTGGTCGCATAGACTGTTGACGCGTAATAACGCGGCCAAAGTACACAAGATATGGCGACAGTGGTCTCCGGGTTGGCCATTCTCTGAGGCTCAATTTGCCCCCACGCGTTTGGTGTTCAATGACCCGCAAACCGCATGGGCTAGCACGCGTTACTACCGCAATTTGTTTCGTCTGCACGATCCCGCCGTGCGCGAAGCCTTTGGCTTAATGGCGCGGCCTTTTACCGTCCCGACCTTAGCCTTGGCTGGGGAGAATGATGGCTGCATGCACAGCAAAACTCATCGCGTCATAGCTGATTCTCCACCACAGCGTGGGCCGTTGACTGCGGTTCAATTGGCAGATTGCGGGCATTTTCTACATGCCGAGCGGCCGCACGAAGTCTCCAGGCATTTGTTGCAGCATTTTCACGCCGCGGAAAATCTCAGGACTGAAGGCGTTGCCGCGCAAGCATGACTGCGTGATACTCAGGTTTTTGAATCTTGGGTAAGGGCATGAATTTCGAAGAATATCGAGCGCTGGATGGTTTGGGTTTAGCGCAGTTGCTCAAGCAGGGGGAAGTCAGCGCGACGGAATTGGTAAACGTCGCTGTGGCACGTGCTGAAGCGGTCAACCCAGCGCTCAATGCCATCATTTATCCCTTGTATGAGCGTGCACGTGAGCACGCGAAGAAAACGCCTTCCGGGCCTTTTGCCGGTGTTCCCTTTTTGCTAAAGGACTTGTATCAAGAGTTACAAGGGGTGCCGGCCGCCTACGGTTGCAAAGCTTTAAAGGAGCAAGCCAAGCCATCACCATTTTCTGCAGTCATTACAGAGCGTTGGATACAGGCTGGGGTTAACCCTATCGGCAGAACCAATACTCCAGAATTTGGCGCCAAGGGTATTACTGAACCCGAAGCTTGGCGGCCTACGCGCAACCCTTGGAATACAGATCATGTGCCGGGTGGTTCCTCTGGCGGCTCGGCTGCGGCTGTTGCTGCTGGTGTGGTTCCCATGGCCGGTGCTAATGATGGCGGCGGGTCAATCCGTATCCCTGCGGGGCATTGTGGCTTGTTTGGTTTGAAGCCGGGGCGAGGGCGCACGCCTTGGGGGCCGTTATTTAGTGAGGCCTTGCAAGGAGCGGCGATTAATCACGTGGTGACACGCTCAGTGCGCGATAGCGCGGCGATGTTGGATGCGACACACGGTCCTGAAACGGGGAGTTTTGTGGTGATACGCCCGCCGGAACGTCCTTACTTGGAAGAGTGTGAGCGTGATCCTGGGCAACTCAAAATTGCTTTTAGTACCCGCTCGCCCATAGGCAGTGAGGTCGACCCCGAGGCCATTAAGGCTGTCGAAAATGCTGCCAAACTGCTGGAATCGTTGGGTCATCAAGTGGAAGAGGGTGAGCCGGCGGTGAATGGTTTGCAGCTTGCCCATGACTTTATCGTGATGTGGTTTGGCAATGTGGCCACCACGGTTGATGCGATTAAGCGAGAAACCGGCTGTGGAGATGATGGTTTCGAATTGGACACCATTATTATGTCGGCGTTTGGCCATGCGACTAAGGCCAGTGAATTTGCCCAGTCCGCCTTGAATTGGAATGAATACACCCGGGCCTTGAGCGAGTTTCATCAACGTTATGATCTGTGGTTGTCACCCACCATGGCCAAGCCACCTGCGCGAATAGGCGAGATCGCCACACCACAGTGGCAACAGCAGGCGGCACGCGCGCTAATGAAAATGGGAATGTCTCGCTTAATCTTGAAGACCGGCATCATTGAGCAAATGGTGCAAGAGAATCTGCAGTGGGTGCCGTATACCCAGTTGGGGAATTTGACTGGAACACCGGGCATGAATGTGCCGCTGCATTGGACTGAGCAAGGTTTGCCGCTAGGCGTTCAGTTTCTGGCTCCTCCGTGCGGGGAAGGCATGTTGTTCCGCTTGGCGGCGCAGTTGGAGAAAGCCCAACCTTGGGCGCAGCGCTGGCCCGACCTGAAAGTATGATGCGTGTTTTGAGTGTGGTTTTAGCAGTAGCGTTGCTGTCGGCTTGCGCTTGCTGTCCACCACGCAGCAGCGACAATACTGTGCAATCCGACTATCTCGTGCACGTAGTCTTGGTGTGGTTAAAACAACCTGGAAATCAGGAGCATAGGATACAGATTATTGATGCCTCACAGCGTTTGCGCGAGATTCCGGGAGTGTTGGATCTGCATGTCGGAGAAGTGCTAGCCAGTGATCGTGCCGTGGTCGAGGATAGCTACGATGTGGCCCTGAGCCTGCGCTTTTCCAGCCAGGCCGATTTGCAAGCTTATCTCGAACACCCTGTGCATGTGAATGCAGTTAAGCAGCATTTCGTGCCTGTCATGCAGCGTTATCAAGTCATCGATTTTGTATCAAAAAAGCCTGAATCGGTGCACGATTAACTTGAGCTATTGAGGGCTACATGAGCGATGGCCAAGCCTAGGAAAGCTAGCAGAGGAAGGCTGACGGCCATGATATGTCGCCAGCGTGCAACACGAGTTCCTATGATGCGTGGCAGTCGCTCCTGCCATGCTTGATCCAATTGTCGATACTGGCGTACAAAACTGAGTGCCACGGTTAAGTTCCATAGCAGAATCAGGGCTGTTGTCACTCCCACGTAAATCATCCACTGTTTGGTGTAGCCACCGCTCAATAAACTCAGTGCCAGAGAGATGGC
This sequence comes from Oceanococcus sp., assembly GCA_051252075.1. Lineage (GTDB taxonomy): Bacteria > Pseudomonadota > Gammaproteobacteria > Nevskiales > Oceanococcaceae > Oceanococcus. Next base: position 34,851 of record JBPOFU010000010.1, read on the forward strand.
TGCTGCGGTGCTAGTGCCCCAAAGCCCAATGACCACGGCGCTGACGTATTTCCGAACCGCGTCGTCGGCAGCTAGCTCCAGTTTTTCCAGCAATTCCTCACTGCGTTGATCGACTACTTCATTCAGTGCGACTCTGCCCTTATCCACGAGCTGGTCGGTGGCTTGGTCTATGGTTGAATCTTTGACCGCGACCGCTTGATCTTTGAGTTTGTCGATGCTGGGGAGAACCTGCGACAAGATCCATCCCAACACGGCGACGTCATCGATATATCCAAAGATGGGAATGAGATCGGTCACGGCATCAACAGGGCTGATGAAATACAGCAATCCCGCGGTGAGATAGAGCACCTGCTTAGCACTGAGTTGTCCACGCTGTTGCCACAATTGGGTGGCCTGGCCGCTCAGTGCGCGTAGGCGTTGCATCGTTTGCGAACGGCCTTTTAGACCATCGATCTTGCCAGCCAATTTTTCATTGACTTCCTCTTGAGCATTCGCTTCCTTAGCTTGATCTAGGAAGCGTTCGTTTAATACTGAGCGTGCATGCTCCAGAGATTTTTTAGCGGCGTCGTGGTCGGTGCTCATAGCGATGTAGAGGCGAACGAAAGCGCATTATGCCTTGTTCGCGTAGATGCGCAGCCGCTCGATATCTTTGCCGTTGCTAGCCATGTCAAAAAGTGCAACGGCGCGACCTGAGTCATGCATGAGCCGGGCGCTGACTTGGCGCCCTCCAGCCAGCATTTTTTCCCAGTGTAGGTTTGGCAATTTCTTGACCAGTTGAGCTGCATCTAGAGGCTCACCTGCCCAATCGACTTTATCGCTGGTGGGGAGTAGCTTTTGGATGGATTTGGAGTCTTGCTGAATAACCGCATTAAGCAGCGCAGCGCACTGATTTTTAGCGCTTGCTCCAACGCCAAAGAACGCACGGGAAAAGCCAAGGGCACCGCCCAAGCCTTGATGGCGCAGCATCGTGCCACTGAGTTTAATCACCGCCAACAAACCAGTGAATACACCCTGACGAAAAACCTGCTGAGTCATCATGGGTGCCAATTCCCAGTGAGCAAATAATCGATGAACCTTGGGTTCTCCATTTTGATTGACAATTTCATAGCGGATATACAGAGGGACATCCACTTGCAGTGGGGTGCCTCCCATGACAGTAGAAATCACCACATCCCGCACCACGGTTTGACTGCACGCAATGTCGTAGTCCACCTCGAAATGGATGCGATTGGGTGCGATAAAGGTGTCATAAAAGCGCTCGAGCGCAGCGCCGCCTGCATGGCTGCGAGAGCCAACTGGATCGTGCACTTGAGCGTCATCTGCAAACAGGTCCAGCCAAGCTTGCTTGTTGTGTTGGGCAACCGCAATTGGTGATGCCTTGGCTGTTTGCATTAAGATGTCTTCAGAGAACATAGGGAAAAATCGCTTTGCGTTCTGCTGGGTAGTCTGGGAATTTTTCGTTATACCAGTGCTTGGTTGCTATCGCTCTAGGAATGAGATTGCCTGCAGAGATGAGTAATATCACGACGCCTGGCAGCCCCCAAGTCATGATCGCAAAGCCGGTCCATGCGGTGAGCTCTCCAAGATAGGTTGGGCTTGATACAAAGCGAAAACCACCGCCATAGGGGATTTTGTAATCCGGCTCTTGGCCCGCAGCCATTTTTTTAGGGTCACGCAGATTGCGAACCACCCATTCGGAATGGAGTATCAGTGCGAAACCGCAGTAATAAACCACCAGGCCAATCCAAAAGCGGGGGTCAGATAACCAGTCGCGGGTCAGGTGTTCGCCAAATTGGGTGAACCAAGCTGCATTCATATAGCCGTGAATGGCTGTCACGAACATGCCCGACAGCACAATGGTAATACTGAAGGAGCTTGTACGGTTTGGTGCGACACGAATAGATAATGGGAAGAACCATCCGCGATTACCGTAGTGGATGAGCCACACGAGGCCCAATACCAATGGCATAAGTTCAGTGCTTTGGGGGCCTTGTAAAAAGAACCACAGAAAGACGAGGGTTGCTGGAATTTCCATTAGCCACCAGCCAAATTTTGGATTTAAGGTCATCCCCCATTTGTCGTTGCCAAATCGGCCATACGGTGTTTGGGGTGAAATTATCCCGCCCAGTATTGTTAGGCCTGCAAACACAAAACCAATGGTGAGGACGGTGTCAAACGTGGGGTCGCCGGTGTACCAGGTCATCATAACTTTGGATTCATAGAAAGTTCAGTGGAAAATTTCGCACGTGTAAGGACTGTCGCGCGTCAACCATTTAAGGTAGCTGCCTGAAATTGGATAAAGTGTGAATTTTGGGCAAAAAAAAGCCCCGGAAAAGACCGAGGCTTTTTAAATTCTAGTGCTTACTGACGCAGTAGATTGATTTCTACGCGACGGTTTTTAGCGCGGCCGATTTCAGTATCACCAGACGCTGCAGGGCGAGTTTCGCCGTAAGCGCGCTGACGTACTTGACCAGCTTCAACACCTTTGCTCGCCATGTATGTGGCGACAGCATTGGCACGACGCTCAGACAAACTCATGTTGTACTCTTCAGTGCCGGTGCTATCAGCATGGCCGTTCGCAATGGCTACAACGAAGTTGCGATTAACCAAGTTTGCAGCAACACGATCCAAAGCAGCTTGTGCAGCGGAGTTCAACTCAGCGGAATCAAAGGCAAAGTAGATAACGACTGTTTCTGGAACAGGGCAGCCATTCACATCAACTTTGGTGCCAGCCGGTGTGTTCGGGCATTTGTCATTGGCATCAACAACGCCGTCACCATCGCTATCGGACGGACCTGCAGGCGCAGGGGCCGCAGCAGCTGGAGCCATTGCTGCAGGCATCGCTTTCTTAACTGCACAGCCATCATTGATGCTTGGGGCTTTGCCGAATGGCATCAACAGGCCAACACCAATAATAGGTTCAGTCGGGCCATCACCTAATGGAGATGGAAAAGGCTTGTCAGTATCCAGATAGCGCAACGCGACATCAGTTCGCAGTTTTAGCCCGTTGTCACTGACAGCCCAATCTAAACCGCCACCTATGGAGAGATTTAAAGCGGTTTCATCTTCATTGAAATAAGTGCCGCCTAGGCCCAATTTTATAAACGGTGAAACCTTACCAGTGCACTTCAGCGGGTAAGCCAAAGCGTCAACACCGAAAGAACCTTCTTTCTGTGTTTGGCCTGCGCCGACTGCGCCGAATTTGTTGTATGAAACCGTGCCTTCTAAGGCGAACAGTGGCGACAAACGTTTACCAACCAACGCGCGAACACCGTTTTTGCTGTCGGTAATCTGGCGTTGGGTGTTATCAGCGTCGACGTAATTCAGTAGCAAGCCACCATAAATACGGTCATCGAACGACTGTCCCTCTGCATGAGAAACGCCACTGACCAGCGCTGATGCGGCCAATAAGCCGACGATAGATCCTTTCATGTGTACTCCTAATGAAGTCAAGCTTTTGTTGAATAGATTTTCGAAAAATGTACTTCGATCACTTAAGTTTAACAAACTCTTTGCTAGTTTCGACTCTTTCGTGTTCGAAATTTCTGTAGCTTAAAAATAAGCCTAATTTAAAACCTTTAATTCCACGCGCCGATTGCGTTCACGGCCCGCCGCAGTCTCATTGGAAACGAGGGGTTGGGCTTCGCCATGGCCTTTGGGGACCAGGGCTAGGCTCGTAACACCCTTGCTAACCAAGTAATTCTTCACACTATTGGCGCGCAGTTGTGACAATTTGAGATTGTACTGAGCATCACCGATGGAGTCCGTGTGTCCACTGACTTCGATGCGAACTTCGCTGGCGCCAGCCAGAATTTTAGCAACGCTATCGAGCACTGCTTTGGCTGGTGCGGTTAGGTCGGCGCTGCCGTTTTCAAAATTCACACCTTTAAGAATTATAGCTCCGACTGCGCACCCGTCGGCATCAATGCGCTGACCTGCTCCAGGTATGCGGCAATCTCCACGTAATGCGCAGCCATCAGCTAAAACGGCCAAACCTTTCGGTGTGCTAGGGCACTGATCCTTGGTATTAATCACGCCGTCGCCGTCGCCATCCGGCGGGCAGCCTTTGGCGTCAACAGCCACTCCAAGCTGGGTTCCTGGGCAGTTGTCTTTACTGTTGGGAATGCCATCTTTGTCCGTATCGTGTTCACAACCTTGCGCATTGATGGTGACGCCAGGTGCCGTGCCGGGGCAAGCATCCATGTCGTCGGGGATTTGGTCGCCGTCACTATCCGGTTGGCTTATCACCACGCGGGAACTGGGTTCTACTGGTGCTTCAGTTTCTTCAACGGCATTCGGGTCCGCTCCAAAAGGCAAAAAGAGACCGACTCCGAAGACGCCATCATGATAGGTGCGGCTGTCGCTGCCATTGAACAAGTTGCCGTATGTAACCGCTTCGCCAGCAGAGTATTTATCAGTGCGATAACGCGCTTCGAAGCGAATTGCTGGGCCATTGCCAATGAGTGGCCAGGAACCTAGGCCAAGCATGTAGCCAAGGCCGACATCAAATTGGTCGGATTTGGCTTTGTCATTGCCGTTCGCGCTTTTGGCCTCACCTTTGGAAACGCTTAAAATGCCGTAGATGGGTAAATCTTGGCGCCATTGAAACAATAAGAATGTAATGCCGTATGACAACAACTCCGCATCACTGCCTCCGGCTAGCGCCGAGCTAGGTTCCGCAAAATTGCCATGCAGCTCAATGTTTGTTCCGCGACCTACAATTTTCCCTAGCGACAGTTGATAGCCAATCTCATCGTCGAATTCGCGGCCGTCATCAAACAGGCTATAGGTCGCCATGGGAGACACATAAAACCGGCGGTCGGCTTTTTCATCGCTATAGCCTTGTGCGTTTACGCTGGTGCTGACTGCGATAAGCCCCATGGACAAGCCGATACCAAGTGCAAATTTTCTCATTGCTTATTTGTCTCCCCTAAACAGGCCACTGTGCCCGAGCTGAATGGGCTCGGCCTTCAATTTTGTGGTTGTTGTCGCGTACTATAACCATCTGGCGCGCCATGGAAAACTGCTTTCCCTTTTGCAGCGTGCATTCACCCATCAAATTATTTCAGGCGCGCCGCATGGTGCGAATTAAAGTGGAAGTAAATCAAACCCGAGAGACCATCACGGCCCTGCAGTCGCGTGTAGACGCGCTGCGGGGCTATCTTTGACTACGCAACGCTTTCCGAACGCCTAGAAGAGGTAGAAGCAGAACACGAAGACCCGCAGTTGTGGTCAGATCCGGAGCGAGCCCAAGCGCTGGGGCGAGAACGCTCTCGTTTGGAGCAACAAATTTTGCCCATACGTGACGCCACTCAACGTCTCGCCGATGCGCAAGAGCTGTTGCAAATGGCTGTGGACGAAGACGATGCAGACGTTTACGCGGAGTTAGAGCAAGAAGTAGCGTCCGTGCAAGTGGTGGTGGAAGACTTGGAATTTCGCCGTATGTTTTCCGGCGAGCAGGATGTCAATAACGCTTATTTGGATATTCAGGCCGGCTCCGGTGGTACCGAAGCGCAGGACTGGGCAGAAATGCTTTTGCGCATGTATTTACGCTGGGGTGAGGCGAAAGGCTTTAGTCCTGAATTGATTGAATGCTCTGCTGGTGATGTTGCGGGCATTAAGAGCGCAACTGTTCAATTCAAGGGCGATTATGCCTACGGGTGGTTGCGCACGGAAAATGGCGTACATCGTCTGGTGCGCAAGTCGCCTTTTGATTCTGGCGCGCGACGGCACACCTCTTTTGCGGCGGTATTTGTGTCACCAGAGATTGATGACGATATCGATATAGAGATTAATCCGGCGGATTTACGTATTGATGTTTACCGCGCTTCAGGGGCCGGTGGGCAGCACGTAAATCGAACGGAATCAGCGGTACGCATTACTCACGAACCGTCTGGGATTGTGGTTCAGTGTCAAAATGATCGTTCACAGCATAAGAACAAAGCAACTGCCATGAAACAGCTCAAAGCCAAGCTTTATGAGTTGGAATTGCAAAAGCGCAGTGTCGATCAGCAAGCAGTAGAAGACGCCAAGTCCGATATCGGTTGGGGCAGTCAGATTCGGTCTTACGTTTTGGATTCATCTCGAATAAAAGACCTACGCACCGGTGTAGAAACCGGAAATACTCAAGCTGTCCTCGATGGCAGCTTGGATCAATTCCTCGAAGCCAGCCTGAAACAGGGGCTGTAAAGCGCAGTAAACCATGTCCAACGAAGACGACAATAAATTAATGGCGGCACGCCGCGAAAAGCTCGACGCTTTGCGCGAACAGGGGTTTAAGTTCCCTAACGGTTTTCGCCCCGATTCGTTGGCGGCGGAACTGCATGCGCAATATGCCGATGATGACAATGAAGCCTTGGCGGCCAAGGCGGTGACCGTCAAGCTCGCCGGACGCATGATGCTGAAACGCGTTATGGGTAAGGCGAGTTTTTGCACCATTCAAGATCGCAGCGATCGCATTCAGCTATTTTTGCAGCGCGATACCTTGGGGGTGGATGACTATCAAGCTTTCAAAAGTTGGGACATAGGTGACTATGTTGCGGCCAGTGGCGAAATTTTCCGCACCAAGTCGGGCGAGTTGTCGGTGCGGGTAAGCGAAGTCCAGTTGTTGACCAAGGCCTTACGTCCTTTGCCGGAAAAATGGGCTGGCTTAACCGACACCGAATCACGCTATCGCCAGCGTTACGTTGATCTCACTATGAACCCGGAAGTGCGCGAGACCTTCCGGATGCGCAGTCAGATCATTAAAAGCCTGCGCTCCTTCTTTGATCAGCGTGATTATTTAGAAGTGGAAACGCCGATGTTGCAAGCCATTCCCGGTGGTGCAGCGGCGCGCCCATTCGCCACCCATTACAACGCTTTGGATAGAGAGTTTTATCTGCGGATTGCGCCCGAGTTGTATCTTAAACGCTTGGTTGTTGGCGGCTTTGAGCGGGTCTACGAGATCAATCGTAATTTTCGTAACGAAGGCGTATCCACTCGGCACAATCCCGAATTCACCATGCTGGAATTCTATCAAGCCTACGCGGATTACCGGGACTTGATGGATATGACCGAGGCTTTGTTTAAGCATCTTGCTCTGGAAGTAAAAGGGCAGACAGCCGTGGAATATCAAGGGCAGGCTATCGATTTTGGCCAGCCTTTTGTGCGCATGAGCATGGCGGAGGCGGTGCTGGCCTATAACAGCGACATGAGTGTTGAAGATCTGGCCGACCCTAGTAAGTTACAGGACAAAGCGAAGGCGCTGAAAGTCGATACGCGCGGTGCTGGACCTGGCAAATTATTGACTGAAATTTTCGAAGAAACCGTAGAGCACCGGCTGATTCAACCAACCTTTATCACCGGTTATCCGATGGAAGTTTCGCCGTTGTCGCGTGCCAGTGATGACAATCCCGAGCTTACAGATCGATTTGAACTGTTTATCGCCGGTCGCGAAATCGCCAACGGTTTTTCTGAGCTCAACGATGCGGAAGATCAGGCCGCACGTTTTCGCGCCCAGGTTGATGCAAAAGACGCCGGGGACGATGAAGCCATGTTTTATGACGCGGATTTTGTGCGCGCTTTGGAATATGGCATGCCCCCTACGGCCGGAGAGGGCATCGGAGTGGATCGATTGACCATGTTGTTCGCAGATGCCGCATCTATTCGCGACGTCTTGTTGTTCCCGCAATTACGCCCTGAGGCGTAAGGCCAAGAGGCTGGCGGCGGTCAGCCTTTGATGTTCTCTACCCATTGCACAAGGGGGCCGAGCGCCGTCTGGACTTCGCAAATTACGGATTTTCCGTGCAGTGATTCTGCCGAAGGTTCTAGCTCATAGCCTAGGCGTTGCGGGGATTTTCCGCGGTAGTGAACGCGCGCTACGATTTCTTGGCCGACATAGCAGCCTTTGTTGAAGTGCAGGCCTCCGAGTTCTGCGATGCCCAGCGACTGGGGTAGAAACTTTTCTTGATTGATCGCGTTGATTTGCGCCTCGCCAGCGAGTATGCGTAAGGCAACATAGTGCAGCCCAATGGAATCATTCATGGCCATTGGCGGCGTAGTGCTCACTAAAAGGCAGTGATTCTTGTCCAAATGTAGCGCTAAGCCGTGCTTCAGCGTTTCAAGTTGTCCTTTGCCAGCATCAGTGTCGTCAATTTGCGCATATACGGGGGTGTCTGGTTTTTCGATGCTAACTTTTGCGCGCAGAATAAACATGCGCAGCCGTTTCAAAAAAGCGTCTGCTTGATCATTGGCTATGAGCAGATCAAAGCCCTCGTCTTGCCGCCAGATACGTAGTACGCACCAGACTCTCCCCTTGGCGTTGCACCAAGTTGTGATTTGATGCGTTTTTACTTCCAGTAAGCGCAGGTCTGCAGTGAGTTGCCCTTGCAGAAAATCCTGCGCATCTTCGCCACGAACTTGGATTTTGCAGAGATCCAAGGCTGATGAGGTGCCGGATGTGGCATACAGTTGTTTGTGCAGGGTTTCGGTGTCCAAGGTGCGGCCTTTTGGCTGTGTTCAAGTGCTTGTGATGATGGCATTTTATTGCCTCACAGGGGTCTGCTGGCTATCCTTGCGCGCCCATGAGTAATAAGCAAGAACAGGCCGAGAGCCAGAACCATGAATCGCCTGCTGTTGAGGAGGTGAAAACTTTGGATCAGATAATCAATAAACCGCCGAAAGAATACGGTGGTCCGGCCGGGCTAGAGCCCACGCGATATGGGGATTGGGAAAGAAAAGGGCGCTGCATTGATTTTTAGCGTCACCATTGCTGATTAGGGAGCACGTATGGCTATAGATACCGGTGGGCGGCCATTGTCGCCGCATTTGCAGGTTTATCGGCCTCAATTAACTTCAATTTTATCCATTACCCACCGCGCAACAGGTGTGGCCTTGTCCTTAGGGTCTGTGGGCTTGGTCTGTTGGTTGATGGCGATTGCCGGTGGCGCTGCTCAATTTGAGCAGGTACAAGGTTTTTACGGTTCGCTGATTGGCAAATTGTTGCTGTTCGGTTGGAGCTATGCTTTGTTCTTCCACTTGTGCAACGGCGTGCGCCATTTGCTGTGGGATGCAGGTAAGAATCTTGAAATTGAAGCAGTCAACAAGAGTGGACTGGTGATGTTGGCCAGTTCTGCTGTGCTTACATTGGCGGCTTGGGCCGTCGCATTGATCTAAGGGAATAGATATGAGTTTAAGAAGCCCATTAGGTCAAGCGCGTGGCCTCGGCTCCGCAAAAAGCGGAACACAGCATTGGTGGATGCAGCGCTTAACAGCGGTTGCGTTGGTGCCCCTGAGCTTGTGGTTGGTCGCGGGTCTCGCCTGCTTAGCAGGTGCTGATTTCGCAGCCGTTACAGCGTGGCTGTCGCAGCCTTTGACTGCCGTCGCCATGATTTTGTTTTTGGCCACCATGTTTTATCACTCGCAGCTAGGCTTGCAGGTGGTCATCGAAGACTACGTACACGGTGAGTTCACCCGTATCGCCAGCCTGGTGATTATGAAATTTGCCCATGTTGCCTTGGCCACCGCCGGCATTTTTGCCGTGCTCAAAGTGGCCTTTGGTTAGGGCCTGTTGGCAATAAGTAGGAAAAACCATGAGTTCAAGTTACCCCATTACCGATCACGTATATGACGTGGTTGTTGTTGGTGCCGGTGGTGCCGGTCTTCGCGCGGTGCGCGGTTTATCCGAAGCGGGCTTATCCACTGCCTGTATCACCAAAGTTTTTCCAACCCGCAGTCACACGGTGGCGGCGCAGGGCGGTGTTTCTGCCGCGCTGGGCAATATGGGTGAAGATGATTGGCGTTGGCATATGTACGACACCGTCAAAGGGTCGGACTGGCTCGGTGATCAGGACGCGATTGAATATATGTGTCGGGAAGCACTGCCTTCCATCATTGAGCTCGAACATGACGGTGTACCGTTTTCGCGTACCGAAGAAGGCAAGATTTACCAACGGCCGTTTGGTGGCATGACCACACATTACGGCGAAGGCACAGCGCAGCGTACTTGCGCAGCAGCGGATCGTACCGGTCACGCCATGTTGCACGCCCTGTATCAGCAAGCGCTCAAGCACAAAGCGGAATTCTTCATTGAGTATTTCGCCATGGATTTGCTGATGAGTGAAGACGGCGAAGTCTTGGGCGTGATGGCTTGGGATATGGCCACGGGTCAATTGCATCGTTTCCGCGCCCAGAAAACCATTTTGGCAACAGGTGGCTATGGCCGCGCTTACTTCTCTTGTACTTCAGCTCATACCTGTACAGGCGACGGTAACGGCATGGTGTTGCGCGCAGGCCTGCCAGTACAAGATATGGAATTCGTACAATTTCATCCCACGGGCATTTACGGGGCGGGCTGTCTGATCACCGAAGGTGTGCGTGGTGAAGGTGGAATCCTGCGTAATTCTAAAGGTGAGCGTTTCATGGAGCGCTATGCGCCCAACGCAAAAGATTTGGCGTCACGCGATGTGGTTTCACGTTCCATGTCTATGGAAATTCGTGAAGGCCGCGGGGTCGGTACAGAATCTGACCATATCTTCTTGCATCTAGAGCATCTAGGGCCGGAAGTCATTAACGAACGTCTGCCAGGTATTGCGGAGTCAGCGGAAATTTTCGCTGGGGTGGATGTTTCTAAAGAACCTATTCCTGTGATTCCTACGGTGCACTACAACATGGGCGGTACGCCGGCCAACTTCAATGGCGATGTTGTCACCTTGAGGGATGGTAATCCTGACTCGGTTGTTCCTGGTCTCATGGCCGTGGGTGAAAACGCCTGTGTGTCCGTGCACGGCGCCAACCGATTGGGTTCGAATTCTTTGCTGGATTTGGTGGTGTTTGGCCGCGCTGCTGCGAAACATTGCGAAAACACGCTGAAGCCAGGCGCCTCAGTACGTGAAGTGCCTAAGGAAGCAGAGGATAAAATCTTGGCTCGCTTGGATGGATTCCGTCACGCCAAAGGTGATCGCCCTACCGCTGCAGTTCGATTGGATATGCAGAAAACAATGCAGGCGCATTGTGCGGTGTTCCGTACCGGCGAGATCATTGAGGAAGGTTTGGAAAAACTCAAAGGCGTCATTGATTCCTTTGAAGACGTCGGTGTCGCGGATCGCTCCATGATTTGGAACACTGATTTGGTAGAAACCATGGAACTGGACAATTTATTGGGCCAAGCACTGGTAACCATGACCTCGGCACTGAACCGTCAAGAGAGCCGTGGCGCGCAAGCGCGTGAAGATTTCCCAGATCGTGATGACAAAAACTGGATGAAGCACACGCTGGCGTGGCGCACGGGGCCAAAAGAAGTCAAATTGGATTACCGGCCGGTGCATATGTACACGATGACCGATGAGGTTGACGTGGTGCCACCTAAAAAACGTGTGTACTAAGGGGATTATCCATGGCCAAGTTCTCATTACCTAAGAATTCCAAAGTCAAGCAGGGCAAACATTTTTCCGCCCCTGCAGGTGCCACTAAGGTGCGTACCTTCAAGGTCTACCGTTACGATCCCGATGCTGGTGAAAATCCACGTACTGATACCTACGATGTCGATGTGGCTACGTGTGGCCCGATGGTGTTGGATGCGCTGATCAAAATTAAGAATGAGATTGATCCGACATTGACCTTCCGCCGCTCCTGTCGTGAAGGAATTTGTGGTTCTTGCTCGATGAATATCGGTGACAAATTCGGCGGCACCAATACCTTGGCGTGCACCCGAGCCATCGCTGATTACGACGGTGAAATCCGCATTTATCCACTGCCGCACATGCCGGTAGTGAAGGATTTGGTGCCGGATCTCACGCATTTTTACGCACAGTACGCATCGATTGAGCCTTGGATTAAAACCGATACAGCGAACCCGAGTCGCGAACGTCTGCAGTCCAAAGAAGAGCGCAGCAAACTGGATGGTCTGTATGAGTGCATCTTATGCGCTTGCTGTTCGACATCCTGCCCCAGCTATTGGTGGAATGGCGACAAATACTTGGGACCAGCCATTTTACTGCAGGCTTATCGCTGGCTGGCTGATTCACGTGATGAGGCAACCGGGGAGCGTTTGGATCAGTTGGAAGATCCGTTCAAGCTGTATCGTTGCCATACCATCATGAATTGCACGAATACGTGTCCTAAGGGTTTGAACCCGGGTAAGGCCATTGCGGAAACCAAGAAGATGATGCTGGAGCGGCAGATTTAGGCTCCGGTATCCACGCGAAACGAACAACAAGTTTTCAGACGCGTTCGAGCACATCCATGTGTCACTCGTCAAAATCCGTCCAGGATTTTGACGGTCTGCAAACTTGTTATTCGCATCGCTCCCAAATCTCGTCGCGGGTTTGATGTAAATGAACGAATTTCCAATCTCACGTCTTAAGTGGCAGTGCCGTCGCGGTATGAAAGAGCTGGATGTCTTGATGGAGCAGTATCTGGCGACGCGCTATCCACAAGCACCGGAGGCGGAGCAGCAAGCCTTTCGCGACGTGCTTGCCATGGATGATCCGGATATCTATTCCATTTGCGTGAAACGTATGCCCCCGCCTGAGCATCTCAAAATCATTTTTGATCAACTGCAAGTGCCTCAGCGCTAAATTTGCCCGCGCTTTGTACTGAGGCTGTGTGCCTCAAAAAGAGAAGCGCCGGAAGGTCAAATGCCGACTGGGGACGATTCACCTGGATGGTGAATCGAGAGGCGCAAGGGCAGGACGCGCTTTCGGCGTGGCCTCACCAAGGCCTTTGGCCCGTAGGGCACCGCAAAGCGGCGCGCCGACAGAGGCGCATAGCCTCAGTACAAAGCGCTGGAATGCATACAGAGGGCTGCCGCCTTCCTCAATCCGTGAGTTGGTCGGGCGTCAGCACTGTAGGTTTCGAATTTTCTAAGGTCTTGGGATAGTCTCGGTTGTAGTGCAGTCCACGACTTTCTTTGCGGCTTTGCGCTGAGCGGATGATGAGCGACGCAACCACCGCAAGGTTGCGCAATTCGATCAAACCCGGTGTAACGCGAAAGTGGCCATAGTAGTCATTGATCTCTTGTTGCAATAACTCGATGCGGTGTGCAGCCCTTTCAAGGCGCTTGTTAGTGCGCACGATGCCGACATAGTTCCACATGAATCGACGAATTTCCTGCCAGTTGTGCGCAACAACGATTTCTTCATCAGAATCTGTAACGCGACTTTCATCCCAGGCCGGTAGTGAGCTTGTGATGGCCGGAGAGTCGGTGTCGGCGATGTGATCGGCAGCGGATTGTGCGAAAACCAGGCATTCCAGCAGGGAGTTGCTGGCCATGCGGTTGGCGCCGTGCAGCCCGGTGGAAGCCGTCTCGCCAATGGCGTAGAGGCCTGGCAGGTCGCTGGCTCCGTTGATGTCGGTGCGCACGCCGCCACAGGTGTAATGCGCTGCTGGTACAACAGGCAGCGCTTCGCGGGTCATGTTCAGGCCCAATTCCAAGCAGCGAGCATGAATGGTGGGGAAAGACTCACGAATGAAGTCCGCCGATTTGTGGCTGATGTCGAGGTAGACATGATCCAAACCAAGGCGCTTCATTTCGTGGTCTATGGCGCGAGCCACCACGTCGCGTGGTGCCAGCTCAGCGCGCTCATCGAAACGAGGCATGAAGCGTTCGCCGTTAGGTAGCTTCAGTATTCCGCCTTCCCCGCGGATGGCTTCTGTGAGTAAGAACGCAGGAGCATCGGGATGGTATAGACAGGTTGGATGGAACTGCATGAACTCCATGTTGCTTACGGCACACCCAGCTCGCCAGGCCATCGCAATGCCATCGCCACTGGCACCTTTGGGGTTGCTGGAATAAAGATAGGCGAGGTTGGCGCCGCCCGTGGCCAAGACGACGGCGCGGCCACCCAAGGATTCCACCCGTTGAGTGCTGCGGTTAAGTACGTATGCGCCAACGCAGCGGTTGCCCTGAGTGATCAAGTCAATAGCGACGCGATCCGTCACTAATTCGATGCAAGAGGAGGCTTTGGCTAAGTCCAGCAGTGTGGTTTCTACTGCTTTTCCGGTGGCATCTGCGGCATGAATCACGCGACGGTGGCTATGGCCTCCTTCACGAGTTAAGTGAAAGTCGCCCTCCGCTATGCGTCGAGTAAAAGGCACGCCTTTATCCACCAGCCAGCCTATGGCAGCAGGTCCACGTTCAACCGTGAAGCGGACCGCGGCCTCATCGCACAGGCCTGCGCCGGCAATTAAGGTGTCCTGAACATGGGATTCAATAGAGTCGCGCGCGGATAGGACGGCAGAAATGCCACCTTGCGCATACAAAGTACTCCCTTGCTCCAGGGAACCTTTGGCAATAACGACACTCTTAATGCCAGCTTCAGCGAGGCGGAGGGCGGCAGTTAGGCCCGCCGCGCCGCTGCCGATAATTAATACGTGAGAGTGGTGCAGCATCATGGCAATTGGGGTTGATGGCGTGATAAGTGGCCCAGGAATGTGGCCTTTTACCGCGGTAGATGAAAGAGAAAAGCCTGGCAAAGCCAGTCGTAAAAGACCGTCTGCTGTTCAACAGCGGACTGATACAATAGCGCCTGATGAACAAAAAGCGGAGCAACGGGCACGGGCCGAGGCAGTGGTGTCACCAGCTGGAAATATGACGACCTCGGATGAAATCCGCAATGTTGACGATGTAGAAGAGCTTGTCGCACCGACTAGCAGACGCGCAATAGACCAAGCTTTGGTTGAGCGCGCGCAGAACGGTGACAGTCGCGCATTCGATGCCTTGGTGATCAAATATCAGCAACGTGTGATTCAATTGGTCTCTCGTTTGGTCAGCGATGCGGACGCACCTGATGTTGCGCAAGAAGCCTTTATAAAGGCCTATCGCGCCTTGCCAAATTTCCGCGGCCATAGCGCGTTCTACACTTGGCTTTATCGTATTGCAGTTAATACGGCGAAGAATCATCTGGTTTCGCGCAAGCGTCGTCCTGCCGGCCAGGATATTGATGTGCAGGACGCCGAGCTGTACGGGCACACCGAGCATTTGAGTGATGTGGCGACCCCAGAAGCGGATTTACTGACTGAAGAAATCCGTCAAACTGTTGCCGATACAATTGACAGCTTGCCGGCGGATTTACGTACTGCGATTTCCCTACGTGAATTTGATGGCTTAAGTTATGAAGATATTGCGAATGCGATGAATTGCCCCGTTGGTACGGTGCGTTCGCGTATTTTCCGCGCCCGCGCTGCGGTGGATGAGAAGTTGAAACCTTTGTTGGAGCAAGTTTGATCCATGAGCAATGAAGTTGTGAAAGACCATTTGCTTTGTGCTTTTCTAGACGAAGAGTTATCACAGGACGAACTCGATAATTTACTCGAGCTTTTGGAATGTGACGAGATTCGCGCGCGTGCGAGTCGGCAATCCTTAGCCGGCAGTGTGATGTCGAACAAAAAGACATTGTGCGTAGATATCTCTTCCTCTGTGCGGGCCGCGATTCAGCAGGAAGGTCCTCTGCAAGGAGTGGCGCCAGCCACGTTCAAGGCCGGTAGGCGCACCGCGCGGCGTTGGTTTGCTGGTAAACAGGTGGCGGAAACATCCCGCGCGCCGCGCCGCCGTTGGCAGGTGCCAGCTGCAGGTGTCGCTTTGGCGGCTTCGGTAGCGGTAGCGGCAGTGGTTGTTGTGCGACCAAGCAGTAATGAACTCAATCGCGTGGCTCAGCAAGTGGCCGCTGCACCGCAGGCCTCGGGCAATCCAGCAATTTCCAGTGCTGTAAATGTGGAGCAATTGCTAGCCAATGCTCAGCAGCAAAGCATCAATTCGAACGCTCGTATGCGGCCATCATTGACCAATCGTGCCAACGGCGCTCAGTTAGTCGCTGCAGGCAGCAGCACGGCCACACGTAATGGTGGAGGTCGCGAGTTGGTTATTGCAGCGCCCGCTCAAGATCGCCCTGTTTCCGCGCAGTGGGCGCTAGTCGACAATCAAAGTGGGGCTGCACAGCAGCTTGCCAGCCAGCAGCGATTGCGAGAGCAGCTCAATACGTATTTGATTAACCATGCACGTCACGGTGGTGGTACGGCATTAACGGGGTCTTTGGCTTACGCTCGAGTTGCCGCTAGGCCCGCACAAAATACCGTATCAGAATGAGTTTCAGCCCTGATAGGGGTCTCCTTAACAAATCCAATCACGCTGATGCTCGACCTATGTTTGTGAAATCCTGCACTTTCTTAGCGCTTGGTTTGGTCCCGTTCTTGGCTCACGCAGATGCCTTGGATTGGTTGCAAAAAATGAATCAGGCGGTGCGTGATACGACCTATTCAGGTACTGCGGTATATCGTGACGGCAAGGAGCTGGAGACTTTACGGATATACCATCGCTTTCTCGACGGCCAAGAGACCGAGCGTATTCATTCCCTGTCTGGCGAGATGCGTGAGGTGTTGCGCAATGGCGACCAACTCACTTGCATATTGCCCGATCAAAAATCCGTGGTGACTGATCACAAAGGCTTGCCAGGCTTACTCCCGAAATTATCGCGTACGGCTTTCGAAGATTTGGGCGAATTCTACGACATGATTGCGGTAGCGAGTTCATCGCGGGTTGCCGGTCGGGCGTGTCGGGAAGTGCAAATACGGGCGCGCGATATCTATCGATACGATTACGCATTGTGCTTGGATGAAAGCACTTTCGTTCCCTTGGATATCCGCTTAATGGATGAGCGAGGTCAGTTGCTAGAACAGGTCGTATTTACCGAAATCGATTATCCAGAATCAATAGCAGATGAGTTGCTGCAAGCGCGCACGGATACACGCGGGTTTAGCAAAGTTCACCAGCAGAAAGGGCAAGAGCAGGCTGTGTCTCAAAGTGTCGTACCGCAAGGTGTGTGGGAATTGCAGGATTTGCCTGCAGGCTTTCGCTTGGCTACGCGAGAGCAAGAAATGTGGCCAGGATTTGAGGGGCCAGTGACACAAATGTTGTATTCAGACGGTTTAGCTACGGTGTCTGTTTTCGCGACGCCGCAGCGTATTTCAGAAGATGCTTTGCAGGGTTTAACTCAAGTGGGAGGGGTGAGCGCCTATGGCCGCATGATGAATGACCACCACATCACCGTAGTAGGGGAAGTGCCGCAAGCCACCGTGCGATTTTTTGGTGATAACTTACGCTTCTCTAAATTGCCGTGATGTGACCAAGCTGTGATCGAAAATCTAGCCATCGTATTGGAGCGCCAAGGCCAGAAGGTACGTTTATCTACCGCAAGTCCAACGGGCTGCGCGAAATGTGACCGAGGGGAGGGGTGCGGCGGTGGCATTTTTGGCAAGCTGATCAAAAGGCGTCTTGAGGGCTTATTGCTGGATGACCCGGATCTCAATTTACAAAGAGGCCAATTCGTTATTCTCGGATTGCCGTCGGGAATCTTTCTACGCGCTACTGCGGCGATTTATGTGTTGCCGTTAGTGGGCTTATTGCTGTTCGCGTTTGCGGCGCTTGGCTGGGGAGCTCCCGACCCTGTGGTCGCGCTGATTGGGCTGCTTGGATTGGCTGTGGGTGCCGGAATTGGGCCCCTTGTGCGTCAAAAGTTTATAGATGCGCAGCTGGTGCCGCGTGTGTTGCGGCGCGCACAATCCAATGACATGCAGGCATGTGGGAGCGCGCCTCAATGAATAAGTTCCTAATGATTCGAAAGCCAGCATTGCTAGGCCTTTGCGCGCTGTTGATCTCCTGTAGTAGCGAAAATGGCTTGCCAGATTTTATAGAACTGGTGGAAGAGACCGCTCCGGCGATTGTGAATATTAGTGGCAGCAGCGTGCAGCAAGCGCCTTCGAATCGAAAGTGGTTTGATTGGTTTCGTGATTTTGAAGGTGAATCGGATGGCGCGCCGGAAAATAGTAAGCCGCATATTTCTCTAGGGTCCGGTTTTATCCTGAGTCGCAATGGAGAGATTCTCACTAACAACCACGTCATTGCGGATGCTCAAGAGGTCATGGTGACCTTATCGGATCGGCGTCAGTTCCAGGCAAAGGTCATAGGTCGCGATGCTGCTAGCGATTTGGCTTTATTGAAAATTGAAGCCAAAGGCTTGCCGGCCTTGGAGTGGGGGAATTCTGCTGACTTAAAAGTTGGAGAATGGGTCGTTGCGATCGGCTCTCCGTTTGGGTTCGAGCATACCGTTACTGCGGGCATCGTGTCCGGCAAACGTCGTGCATTGGCGTCTGAACAGTACGTGCCGTTCTTGCAGACGGATGTGGCTATCAATCCCGGTAATTCGGGTGGGCCATTGTTCAATCTTGCCGGTGAGGTTATCGGAGTCAATTCGCAAATATTTTCTCGCACCGGGGGGTATATGGGACTGTCTTTTGCCATCCCTTCAGATACGGCGCGCAGGGTGGTTGAGCAACTGCGCCAATACGGCAGTGTGAAACGTGCTTGGCTGGGGGTGGTTATTCAGCGAGTGGATGGCGATTTGGCGAGGAGCTTTGGATTGAAAACGGCGCAAGGCGCGTTGATTAGCCAGGTGGAGTCTGATGGGCCTGCCGATAGAGCTGGATTGAAGCCGGGGGATGTCATATTGCAGGTCGACGGTGAGGTGGTACGGGATTCCTCTGATTTGCCGCCCTTGGTCGGACAGCATGCTCCAGGCGAGCGAATAAAATTTCAGTTTATGCGTGACGGAAAGCGCGTGAATCTGCAAGTTGTGTTGGATCAACTGCCTAGCCCAATGACGCAGCTTGATGATTGGGTCGGAGTAGAGCTTGTCAGCCTGAACGCGCGACAGGCGGATAGGCTGAAACTCGATACGGGCTTGTTGATCAAAGACATTCGGCCTGGGTTGGCTGCCGAAAAGAGTGGTTTGAAAGTGGGCGATATTATCGTTACCGCCTTTGGTGATGAGATTGAATCTGCAGAGCAGTTCTTACAATTGTGTGAAGGTTTAACAGCAGGAGCGTCAGCTCCCTTGTTGATCGTGCGTGATCAGCGCAGTTTGTTTTTAGCGCTACAGCGCTAAGCGAACACGATGAAAACGCTGCGACTGTATAGCCGTCCAGGTTGCTCCATGTGTGAAGAATTGGAAGATCAATTGCATGAGGCCTTTGCGGGTCGTTACCGATTGGACTGGCGTCACGTAGATCGTGATGAGAAAAGCCGTAAGATATTTTCAGATAAAATACCGGTATTAGTTGGCGAGCGCGGCGAGATTTTGAGTCAAGGCCGCTTGGTTCAAAGTGCGGTGGATGCGTACCTCGGCTGAATTGGCTTTTAGCCCTGTATAATCCAGACTTTTTTTGTCGGTGCTTCAGCACCGCTAACGCCAATAAACGCCCCACAAAATGCAAGACAAAATCCGCAACTTTTCGATCATCGCCCATATCGACCATGGCAAGTCGACCTTGGCTGATCGGTTTATCCAAATTTGCGGAGGGTTGAGCGCGCGTGAAATGAATGCACAAGTGTTGGACTCGATGGATATTGAGCGAGAACGCGGTATCACCATCAAAGCTCAGGCGGTGCGTTTGAACTACACCGCGAATGATGGCGTGACCTACCAGCTCAACCTCATCGACACACCGGGTCATGTGGATTTTTCCTACGAAGTCTCGCGCTCTCTGGCGGCTTGTGAAGGTGCTTTATTGGTAGTTGACGCTTCGCAGGGAGTAGAAGCTCAAAGTGTCGCCAACTGCTATACCGCGATCGAGCAAGACTTGGAAGTCATTCCAGTTTTGAACAAAATTGATTTACCTGCTGCCGAACCTGAGCGGGTGATGAAGCAAATTGAAAACGTCATTGGTATCGTCGCTCAGGACGCACTCACGTGCAGTGCGAAAACCGGCGTTGGTGTAAAAGAGATACTTGAATTGCTGGTGCGCGATGTGCCAGCACCGAAAGGGAATGCCGACGGCCCCTTGCAGGCATTGATTATCGATTCTTGGTTCGACAATTATCTCGGTGTGGTGTCGCTGGTCCGGGTCGTCAATGGCCGGCTGCAAGCGGGTCAAAAAATTAGAGTTATCTCTACGGGCCAGACTCATTTGGTCGATAAAGTCGGTTTTGCCTCGCCGAAACGTGAATTTTGTAAAGCATTGGAATGCGGCGAAGTGGGCATCATTATTGCCAGCATCAAGAATGTGGATGGTGCCCCAGTAGGGGACACGTTAACGACCGCCGATGCTGGTGCCTCGGAACCTGTGCCTGGATTTAAGCAGGTTCAGCCGCGCGTGTTCGCCGGTTTGTATCCGATTGATTCCGATGATTTCGAGGATTTCCGCGAAGCATTGCAAAAGCTGAGACTGAACGATTCGGCTTTGAACTTCGAGCCAGAAACGTCAGGCGCTTTAGGTTTTGGTTTTCGCTGTGGCTTCCTTGGCATGCTGCACATGGAAATTGTGCAGGAGCGGCTGGAGCGGGAATACAATCTTGATCTGATTTCCACTGCACCTACCGTGGTGTATCAAGTTCAAACTCGCGATGGCAATGAGCTTGCGGTAGAAAACCCTGCAGATTTGCC
>JBPOFU010000100.1:0-9839 GCA_051252075.1 Oceanococcus sp.
ATCATGCTTGCTGCGCGTTCACGCGACTTAGGCTGCCAAGCCAAGCCCGAGAGAATCGCAGCGGGAGTATCGTCCGTTTCATCTGGCAGTGGATAATCGAAACAAAACGGCGAAATTTGCTCTGGCTGACTGAGCTCGTCCGGCAAATGGGCCAAATCGGCATGAATATCGTCGGCCTCGGCCTGAATGGCCTGCAGCTGCTCGTCAAAAGATGCTTCAAAATTTTCTTGCATAAAAATGCGCTCTTACCGCATTCAATTATTTATTGGTTGATGCCATCAATCCTGCACTGTGGCTGCCCCGACTTCAAGCCGGATCTTGCAGCAGATTCTGTGCTTGTTGGTTGATTCGCAGCATTTCCTGCTCTAACTGCAGGCGCAAATCTTCGAGTTCTTCGGGGCTGGCATCGCGCGGCACGCGCATCGGATGACCATAGACATACTGCAAGATACCGAATGGATACGGAACAATCATCGCATCCCAGGAACCCAATTCTTTTTTTCGACTGGCTTGATAAGTCATGGGAATAATGGGAACGCCGGTTAATCGGGCTGCGGCGATCACGCCTGCCTGTACTTTGTATTTAGGGCCACGCGGCCCATCCGGGGTAATTCCTAGATCGTGCCCTTTCTTCACCGCACGCAACATTTCCCGCAAAGCCTGCGCACCGCCACGACTGGAAGAGCCGCGAATACATTGCACACCTAAATTGTCCATCGCCGCAGCGGCCAAACTGCCATCACGTGAAGCACTGGCTAATGGAGAAAATACCCGCCCTTTCGGTCTGTGTGTCAAGTAGGCAAAAGGTCCAAGTATGTTGCGATTGTGCCAAGCCACAATAATGCAAGGCGCACCTTTGTCGAATTGCGCCTGCAAGACTTCCAAATTGCTATAGCGCTTGCGACTGGTTGCATGAATAAAGCGCATCAAACCACTCAGAATATGAGCCAGAATGCGGGTTTTTAAGGGGTAGTTAGGAGTGGACACGGCAATCGACAGGGGGAACTTGCAGCATAAGATGCCACGAAGGGCGCGTGGCGTCAGCCAGAAATAAAAAAACCCTCGACGCTGCGAGGGCTTTAGAAAGAATTTATAGCTTCAAACTAAAATCGTCCGGTCACTCCCAGTGTGATGCGGTCATTTAAGTCTTGCATGCTGTAGGCAACTTGAGCACTCAATGTGGGGATGAAGAACATCCGCGCACGCAAAGTAACGACTTCACGCGAATTCTTCGCATCCGTATCTGCATAATTCAAACCGAAACTCAGATCATGATTCACGTAGTAGTCGCCACCAACCCGGTACGTCACTGTATCGTTAGCATCGTCTCGTTGGCTCACTCTCGCAGTCAAATTCATTGCCTGAGCACCGCTCAATGGACGAACCATTTTTGCGTTTACAGAAACTCGTGACTGATCTGCCAAATCAAAATCTTCATACTGCAAAGACAACCGCAAACCCTGTGCAGGCAAGAATCCCACCTCAACGAATGGATCATCACTCTCTGTCGAGCCCGCTTCTGTTCTGGTGAGACCTGCGCGCAAATACAGGCTGTTTATGTAGGCCTCCGCACTCAAACCAATGGCATCGCTATCCACTTTGTCTCTGGTCGAAAAGGAGGCTTTAACATTGCTCGATCGACGCAAAAAAGCAGCCTCAGCTCGGGGAACACCAGAATCATCCACATTGGCGAAATGAAATTCTGCGCTAACACCCAAAGATGAATCATTTTGGTCATCAAAATCCGTATAGGTCCCAGTACCTTCAAATTGATACGCACCGACGGAACCTGCGAATGCCAGACCAATAAATGCGCTGAACCCAATACTGCCAGCTGAATATTTCATGCTTTTACCCCATTGTCTAAGTTGGATTTATCGGATCCCCCACCCGACTGCCCCAGAATAGTGCAACTAAATAGTATTTGCAAAATTAGTAGCTTAGGGCGTCTTCTTAGGCTAAAAAATGAAATTATTGAGTGGGTTCATCACTGGGCAGACTGGCGTACAGGGCTTTTAATTCCTTCTTATCCAACGGACGGCTTTTGCTGCTGGCCAGATTGGACGGCAAATTTATCGGTCCATAGCGAACGCGAATCAGGCGGCTGACTTGGCAATCCACGGCCTCCCACATGCGACGAACAATACGGTTACGGCCCTCGCTGAGGGTGACGTGATACCAGCGATTCGCGCCTTCACTGCCTTGATCAACCAAGGTATCGAAGTGGCCAAATCCGTCTTCTAATTCTATGCCCTCTTTGAGCTTGTTGAGTGTGTTCTCATCCACTTCGCCCAACACACGGACGGCATATTCACGCTCGACCTCACTGGACGGATGCATCAGGCGCCGAGCCAATTCACCATCTGTGGTGAATAACATGAGCCCAGATGTATTTAAATCCAATCGCCCCACGGCGACCCAGCGACCAGCGTCGAGCTTGGGTAGTCGTGAAAATACCGTAGGACGACCTTCTGGATCTTTGCGGGTGACGATTTCGCCCACGCGCTTGCGATACATAATGGTTTGCGCGATCGGCGTAGTGAAACGCAGCAATCGGCCATCCAAACTAATTCGATCCGAAGCATCAACCTTCTGCCCCAATTCCGCATCTATACCGTTGACCTTAATCCGACCAGCGCGAATCCAATCTTCTGCCTGGCGGCGTGAGCCATAGCCGTGCTGCGCTAGAAACTTCTGTAAACGCTCGGGATCCGGCGAGGTCACAAACCGCTGGCTGGCTTTCTCACTGCGTGTGCGAGCCTCCGCAACTTCAGTGTCTTGTCGTTTCTGAATCTGGCGGCGTGAATTCGGATTCGGTCTTGTGTTTTTCTTCTTCATCAGCAGGGTGCTCTGTGCTGGCTGCCTCTTGAGATTCTGCAAGTGCTTTCGCATTGGCTTGCAATTGATCTTTTAAGGCCTGGGGAAGCTCATCCTGAGGCGCTAAACGCACCAGGGCGGCTTCAAGTTTTTCCGGATCAGATAATTCCGGTAATGAGGGTAAATCTTCTAAGGATTTCAAATTGAGGTCATCGAGCAATTGGCGTGTCGTCGCCAGCAAGGCCGGTCGACCTGGCCCTTCTCTATGCCCCACTTCGCGCACCCATTCACGCTCAAATAAGGTCTTTAGTATGCCACCTGACAAGCTCACCCCACGGATCTCTTCAATATCTCCTCGCGTTAAAGGCTGCCGATAACAAATCAGCGCCAGGGTCTCTAAGAATGCGCGGGAATATTTCTGCGGTTTTTCTTCGTAGAGTCGGCCGACCCATGGGGCCAGTTCCTTACGCACTTGCAAGCGAAAACCACTGGCCACTTCAATAAGTTCCAGGCTGCTGGACTGCAACTCTTCCTGCAGTTCACGCAAAGCTGCACGAATTTTTACGCTGGAGGTTTCCGCTTCGTTGACCAAAACGTGTTCGAGTTTGCGCACCGACAGAGGGCTATCGGCCACCAAAAGCAAGGCGCGGATAATTTCCTTATAGCTGGGCCGACTCATGCTTGCCCGGCTCCAGCCAATCGCAAATGCACAGTGGCGTAAGGTCCATCCTGCTCTAGCTGCAACAAACCGTTACGCACCAATTCCAACACTGCCAGAAAACTCACGACCAACCCTTTGCGCCCTTCTTCTTCATCCCATAAGTCCATCAAGGTGCCTTTACGGATTTTCGACATGCGATCCAAGACCAGGCTCATGCGTGCACGCACTGACAAAGGCTCCGAGGTAATTTTATGTGACTGTAACAATTCCGCTCGCTGCAGCAAATCTTGTAATGAAAGCAGCAAATCGCGCAATGGCGGTGGTGGTGGTATTGGCGCATCCACCTCCATAGGTTGAGCATGTGCGGGAAAAGTGTCGCGATGCTGGCGAGGCAGTTCATCCAGGTTCACTGCGGCCTGTTGCACTTCAGCATAAGCCTGCAAACGACGAACCAATTCAGCACGCGGGTCGTCGTTGTCTTCGCCATCATCTCGCGGCGCTTTCGGCAACAACATACGTGACTTGATTTCCGCCAACCACGCTGCCATGACCAAATATTCAGCAGCCAAGTCGAAGCGCAGTTCCTCCATCAAACCGATGTAATCCAGATACTGCTGGGTAATCAGCGCGACAGGAATATCTAAAATATTTAAATTCTGCCGCCGAATCAGGTACAGCAGTAGATCCAAAGGCCCCTCAAAGGTATCAAGAAAGACCTCTAGCGCATCCGGCGGAATGTATAAATCGTGCGGCAGCTCGGTATAGGCGTGACCTGCAACTTGCGCGACAACCGTGCCAGCCTTTTCACTCATCCGGCGCGCGCAGGCAAAAAGCCTAAAGCCTCATGGATGGTCTGCATCTTCTTACGTGCGCGCGCATTAGCTTTTTCTGCACTACGCGCCAATATGTCATCCAGATAATTCGGGGTTTCCTGTAGCTCGCGGTAACGCGCCTGCACCGGCTCCATGAACGAAACCACCGCTTCTGCGCAATCACCTTTAAAGCGGCCGTAACCCGTATCGCCATAATCCGCTTCTAGATCGGCGACGCTGCGTCCAGTTACGGCGGAAAAAATGCTCAATAAGTTAGTCACACCAGGCTTGTCCGGACTAGCCTTCACTTCTGAACCCGAGTCGGTCACCGCCCGCTTAATCTTCTTAGCGATGCGTTTGGGATCATCCAATAAGTAAATGCCATCGCCTTCATTCGCTGACGACTTGGACATTTTCGATTCGGGATTTTGCAAGCCCATAATTCGTGCCCCAACCGGTGGAATAAACGGCTCGGGAATGACAAAGATATCTCCGTGCGCATGATTGAAGCGTTTAGCCACATCCCGGGCCAATTCCAAATGCTGCTTTTGATCATCCCCAACGGGCACCAAAGCGGTGTCATACAACAAAATGTCTGCCGCCATAAGCACTGGATAGCTGTACAGACCCGCATTGATGTTATCGCTGTGCTGCCTTGATTTGTCTTTGAACTGAGTCATGCGGTTGAGCTCGCCAGCCATGGTGTACGCGTTCAAGATCCAGGCAAGTTCACTGTGCGCCGGAATATGAGATTGCACACACAACAAGTTCTTGTCCGGATCAATCCCGCAGGCTATGTACAAGCTCAAAAAATCGCGGCAACGCTGACGCAGTTCTTTTGGATCTTGCCGCACCGTGATGGCGTGCAAATCCACCAGTAAAAACAAGCAATCGTAGTCGTGCTGCAAATCCACCCAATTGCGTATCGCGCCTATGTAATTCCCTAAGGTCAATTGACCCGAAGGTTGAATACCGGAAAGCAATACGGGCTTGGATGAAGAAGACATGAAAACCAAAGTAGAGAAATTAGCGCGCGATTATAGACGCAGCGGCGCAGGCGCGCCTTGCGTACTTACAAACCCAGCAACGCTAGATCACCTTTACCTTCGCGCAGAACTTGGGCGTCGCCAGCAGATAGATCAATAACCGTGGTCGGATCCATGGCGCTGAACCCGCCGTCTACAATCAAATCCAACTGATTGGCTAACTGATCTGAGATCTCCTGCGCATCATGAAATGGCAGATCCCGGCCAGGCAATGTGGCGGTGCAACTGAGCAATGGCTCACCCAACTCGGCCAATATGGCCTGCGCAATATTATTTTCCGGAACGCGCACACCTATGGTTTTGCGCTTACCTGTGTGCAAACGTCGGGGCACTTGCAGAGTCGCTTGCAGCACAAAAGTAAACGGACCTGGCGTGGCGTGACGCAGCATGCGGTATTGCCAATTGTCGACCCGTGCGTATTGCGAAATTTGTGCCATATCACTGCACACCAAGGTCATGTTGTGATGTTTGTCGAGCGCGCGAATACGCTTTATTTTATCGACTGCTTCTTTGTCACCAATATGACAACCGAAGGCGTAACAGGAGTCTGTGGGGTACGCCACGATAGCGCCCTTACGCAGGCGTTCCACAATCACATGGATCTGCCGCCCGTGCGGATTTTCAGGATGAACTTCGAGATATTCGGCCGACATCGGCAACACTGCCCTAGAATTTTGTAGCAAGTGTAGTGGATCGCCCTTGTATAATGCGCCCATGCATAAATGGATAGATTCATTACCGGCCCTGGCTTTCCTCGGCGCGGTCATCTGGCGCGACATCTACTTCGGTACGTTGGTCCTCATCGTCAGCCTTTTCGCCCTGGTTTTATACTATGCAATCCGCGAAAAGCGCCTGCATAAAATGCACTTTGGCACCGCCATGATCGCGCTGGTATTAGGCGGCATTACCTTGGCCGTTAAAGACCCCATGTTCATCAAATTCAAACCCACCGCAGTTTATGCGGTGTTTGCAATTTTGCTGGCGGGCAGCCATTTTGTCGGAGACAAAGTCATCATGCAGCGTCTGGGCCATTCCGTACTGGAGTTACCGGATGCCTTGTGGCGCAAAGTCAATGTTGCATGGGCGCTGTTTTTCATTTTTTGCGCAGGGCTCAATGTGGTGCTGGCGCTAAACCTTTCGGATGAAACATGGGCTTTGGTTAAGACCTTTGGTTTTACTGGTTTGATGTTTGTGTTCATGTTGGCCCACTTACCTTTCGTTTCCGACTATCTGCCTAAGGAAGACAGTTGATGTGGTATGCGATTACGGCACTGGATGTTGCCAATAGCTTGGACGCGCGCAAGGCCGCTAGGCCCAAGCATCTGGCACGACTGGAGCAGCTCAAACAGCAAGGGCGCCTATTGTTGGCAGGCCCCTTCCCTGCGGTGGACGCGTCAGATCCAGGCCCTGCCGGCTTTAGCGGCAGCCTAATCGTTGCCGAGTTTGCTGACTTGGAAAGCGCCAAAAACTGGGCCGCTGATGATCCTTATCAACATGCAGGTGTGTATTCAGAAGTCAGCGTCCGCCCGTTCAAGCACGTACTACCATGAGCACTGAGCGCATTGATCGCATCAAAAGCACATTACAGCAGGCATTTTCTCCTAGCTTGCTGGAGCTACGCGACGATAGCCATTTGCACGCTGGCCATGCCGGAGCCCGCAGTGGTGCAGGTCATTTTACTGTGACCATCGTTGCAGAAGCCTTTGCTGGCCAGCGCCCACTGCAGGCACATCGCCTAGTGTATGCCGCTTTAGATGACATGATGGGCAGCGAGATTCACGCCTTATCCATCTCCGCCAAAGCGCCTGAATAAAGCATGCGACGGATCCGTTTATTGCCTGCGGCCGTCTTTGTCATCGCTGGCTTAATAACTGCGCCCACCTTAGCTCAAACAACAGACTCCGCATGGAGTTGGAATTTAGGCTTGGGCTTGGCCAGCATCAATTTCCCTGCCTATCGAGGCTCAGCAGTGCGGCAAACATTGGCGCTGCCAGTGCCATCCATGAGTTTTACCAGTCCACGCTTTCAACTCAATCGACAAGGTGCGCGCTTATCCTTGTTGGACTTCTCAGGCATCCGTTTTCGTATATCGGCCAGCGGCTCTTTGCCTGTCAACAGTGACGATGTTCCCCTACGTGAAGGCATGCCAGATCTCGATCCTAGCTTCGAACTAGGACCGGCAGCCATTATAGATTTACCTTGCCCTGCACCTTGGGTCTGTGTGCAAGAAACCTTACTGCGCGGGGTTATTGCCAGTGATTTCAAGTCTTTAAGCGGTATTGGCTGGACCTTACAACCTCGCTTAAAGATTTTGCACAGCCATGGCAATAATGGCTTGGGACAGCATGATTGGCGTTTCACAGTAGGGCCTATGCTCGCTAGCCGGCGCTATCACGATTATTTTTACAGCGTAGATACCAAATTCGTCACATCAACACGCCCAGAATATAAAGCCAATGGAGGCTTCAGCGGCTGGCGCAGCAGTTTGAGTTATAGCTATCAACGAGGCCGCTTTGGAGCCTCGCTGTACGCCGCCTTTGATCAACTGAGCGACAGCCGTTTTATTGATAGCCCACTGGTAGACAGCCAAAGCTATGTGATGGCCGGGGTTTATTTGCGTTGGTATTTTCTGGGATCAAACCTGCCCTAGCCGTCGTCAACTAATCGGAAACTGCCAACATTTTTTCAAAGGCAGCTTGATTCAAAATGGCCACGCCTAGCTTTTCTGCTTTCGCCAATTTCGAGCCTGCTTTTTCCCCAGCGAGTAAGAAATCTGTTTTTCCGGAAAGCGAACTACTCACACGGCCACCGGCCAGCACTATGCGTTGTTTCGCGTCATCGCGGCTCATACCGTCCAATGTGCCAGTAATCACGAATAACTGACCGTCTAAAGCGCCACCTTCTTGAACCGGCACTGTTTCTGGCCAGTGCACGCCTAGACTTCTTAATTCAGCGATCAATTGTCGGTTGATCTCGCTATTAAAAAACGCTCGAATTCGTTGGGCCACGATCTCGCCCACATCGGGCACTGCGAGCAAGCGCTCTTCATCGGCTGAAATCATGCTATCGATATCGACGAAGTTTTCAGCCAATTGGGCCGCGGTAACTTCACCAACGTCCCGTATCCCTAAAGCAAACAAGAAGCGACCTAACTGCGTGTCTTTGCTGCGCTGAATCGCCGCTATGACATTGTCTGCCGATTTCTGCGCCATCCGCGGGAGTGTTGCTATCTGTTCGGCCTTTAGTCGATAAATGTCTGCCGGACTGGAAACCAAGCTCTGATCCACCAACACATCAATCAGCTTATCGCCTAAGCCGTCTATATCCATGGCCTTGCGCGATACAAAATGTTTCAGACCTTCACGTAGTTGGGCGCCACAACTTAGATTGCCGGTACAACGTGCAACAGCTTCCTCTGGCGTGCGTACAACAGGAGCACCACAGACCGGACAAAAATTGGGCAGCACTATGGGCTGGCTATGTGCCGGACGCTTCTCAACAAGTACCCGCGCAACCTCTGGGATGACATCGCCAGCGCGGCGCACCACCACAGTATCCCCGATGCGCACATCTTTGCGTTCTATTTCATCCATGTTGTGCAAGGTGGCGTTGCTAACCGTCACACCACCAACAAACACAGGTTCTAATCGCGCAACAGGTGTTAGCGCACCCGTGCGGCCAACCTGAAACTCCACATCGCGTATTTTAGTGCTGGCTTCTTCTGCCGGAAATTTATGCGCTATAGCCCAGCGCGGCGCGCGTGCAACTTGCCCCGCCTCTTGTCGCAAGGCCAAGTCATCAATCTTGTAGACCACACCGTCGATATCGAAATCCAGCGCGTCTCGCCGCTGCTGTATGTCTTGGTAGTAAGCCATGCAATCCGCCAAGGATTGGCATTGCCTGAACCATTCAGTGACGACAAAACCCCAATGCGCTAGCTGCGCCATCAATTGGCTATGCCGCTGCGGCGCATCCGGCAGCTCCAACACACCTTCACTTTGCCCCAAACCATAGGCAAAGAATTTCAGCGGCCGCTGAGCTGTTATAGCCGGGTCCAGTTGACGTAATGCACCCGCTGCCGCATTGCGTGGATTCACAAAAGCTTTTTGTCCAGCTTGTTGCAACCGACTATTGAGCGCAGCAAAACCCGCTTTGGGCATCACGACTTCACCACGTACCTCCAACAGCTCTGGAATGTGTTCGCCACGCAATCGCAAGGGCACAGATCCACGCAAAGTGCGCAGGTTGGCAGTGACATCTTCTCCAAAGCGGCCATCGCCACGGGTGGCTCCCGAGCTCAATAAGCCGTTGCGATAAACCAGGCTCACTGCTAAGCCGTCAAATTTGGGCTCAGCGGTAAATGCCGGCAGATGACCCACAAGTTTGCTCACGCGCTGCAAAAAATCAGCCAACTCCTGCTCTGAGAAGCAATTGCCCAAGGACAGCATGGCCTGCAAATGCTCAATAGACGCAAAAGACTGGTCACGCGGCGCACCCACTCGC
>JBPOFU010000101.1:0-9523 GCA_051252075.1 Oceanococcus sp.
TCCCAGCACCAACCAATCCTGCTCTGGCAACGTGGCGGGGCGGATTCGCTCTTGCCTTGGGTAGGCTTGCACTCGACTATGCGGCAGCAGAAACTCGACTTCGTATGCCATCTGGTTGCGTACCTGGAACGGCTTTTCAGGGTTGATGGTATAAGTGCTATCAACGGATCTCATGGCGTCGAACAGTGGCATAGTCGTAGCGAAAGACAAGCCTTCTTGGCCACACCAGGTGAGTTCGCAATCTTCGGTTGCATCGAGACCGGTTGCGAATCGATCCATGGCCTCCAGTTCGTATGCGGCCATAGCGTTTGTTCCAACAGCAAGGACCGCCGGACCAAGCAATGCGCGACGGTCGCATTCGACCAACACGCGCGCAGCTGCATTCGCGATGCGAGGAAGACGTAAGGCTCGATACTGAGCAGCTAGTTCCGGGAATCGGGTTTTGGAACTCCTTGATCGTTGCTTGGCTTCATCGCGCGACGGCATTTCCTTGGCCGCCAATCTTTCCGTATCTGCATTGCGAGGCCCAATGTAATCGGCATTTCCCACCCGATCCTTGATTCGGTAGAGGTGCTCTCTTCCGTCTATTTTCTTCCAAGCCAAGCGTCCGGCTTGATGAAACAAGGTTTGCTCAGCTGAAATCCACTCCTCATAGGCAACAGAGAGGTTTTCAATCAATCGAAGTTGTTCGTTGGTGAAGGACACTATCCTGCGTCTCGTTTATTTACCAAATGCAGGATAGCCCGCCAATGCCGTTGGAATACCATGGCCTCCTTTGCGCCCACAACAGCCAGCTATGCCTCTAGGTTGCCCCCGCCCTTCAACCCCGAAATGCTCATTGCTGATGCATCTATGCAGCAATGACACTAGGTGAATATAGGTTGAGGACGGCAACGTTGAATTTTTATAGCACCGTGTGACAAAGCAGACTAGATGGCGTTCCACAAGCAATAAAAAACCGCGTTCAGATGAGCTCAACGCGGTTCTTGATTAACACAGCAACTGACTAGGCCACGCCAAACACTCGGCGCAAATGAGCATTCAAAAAACGTCCCCCGGGATCAAGTTGGTCACGCACCTTGGTAAATTCTTCCCAACGTGGGTACAAGGCCTGCAAATGGCTGGCTCCCAAACTGTGCAATTTGCCCCAATGCGGCCGCCCTCCATATTTCCAGAAAATCTTTTCTATCGCAGAAAAGTAGTCGTGATAGGACATTTCATAATGTTGGTGGATGGATATGGAACAGCTATCCCGCCCTTCAAACATGCTGATAGGAATGTCATCCGCCTTCACATAGCGGTATTCAATGGGAAACCATGTCCGCAGCTGGCGTTCATCAATGGCCTTTAAGATTTCACGCAGACAAGCCGGGCCATGTTCTGCCGGCACCGAATATTCCATCTCATTGAAGCGCACGTCGCGAACATTGGCATAGATCTGAAACGAGTCCCCGACACGATCTTCAAATTCAGCTGTCTTGGCTATGAGATTCATCAAACCGCGACGAAAACGCGGCAAATCACTGCCATATTTGTCCAGCTTGCGTATCAACTCTACATACTCACCGCCACCGTCAGGTCCTTCGACCTCGCCGATAGTCGAGGCGTCTTCGGTCTCGTTCAGCGTGATGGAGGCGGCATAATCAGAATGCGTCAAAACCTGCATTTCCCAATGCTGGTTGTCTTTCACCAAATTGGGAATGTCGTCCAGCAAATCTTCAGTCTTTGCCAACCACATGCGTTCTTTCAAGCGAAAGGCCGAACGATTCTGCAGCTTGACTCGGCTGACGATGCCCAATGCCCCCAAACTGACCTTGGCGGCATTGAATACGTCGGTGTTGTTCTGCTCATCACAATCCAACAATTCACCATCAGCGGTGACTAAACGCAAAGCTTTGACTTGGCTGGAATACGATTCGAAGTTGACCCCCGTGCCGTGAGTCGCCGTAGCCAAGGCACCGGCCAAAGTTTGATAATCAATATCCGCCTGGTTCGGTAAAGCCTGCCCCAATTGTTTCAGAGGTTCACCCATCATCGACATGGGTGTGCCGCCCCAAAAAGTGGCCTGCAGGGCATCGTTGTCGTGCTCAATCAATCCACTCAGGCGGGCCAAGCTGACGATGCTACCTTCAGTTGGCACCAAGGGACTAAATGAGTGCCCGGAACCCACCGGTCGCACCACACCCGCTGCATTTTTAACAAACTCCGCCAAGTCCGCTTCATTAGCTGGCGCGACACGCTCGGCTGGAATACACGACTGCGCTCCTGACCAATTGCGCCACGGCACGATGCGCTGTTTAGCCAGAGCCAAACTCGGTGTCGCAGCCGCGCCACTCAGCGCCGCCAGCTGCCACAAAAAATCTCGCCGCTTGATATTCATGGCGCCGTCACTTTTTGCCCGGCCATGTATTCAATTAAAGCCGCGAACTGTTCGTCGTTGCATTCCATGCACATGCCCATAGGCGGCATACCTTTGTAACCCGCCATAGTGTGCTCCAACAACAGTTCCATGCCCTGCTCTACACGTGGTGCCCATGCTGTCAGATCGCCGGTACGGGGCGCGCCACCGGCACCATTGGTGTGACAACTGATACAGCTGCGATTATAGATTTCCATGGTCGCAGGATCTGCGTCCGCCATTTTCGCAACCGCAGCAGAAGACGTGTTACCGGATTGGCCACAGGCGCTGATGGCAAAAGCGGTTATCGCAGCCAGCACAGTTGTCGGCAGTATGGTTTTCATCTTGCTAGTCCTTGCTTTGGATCAGGGCGGATTGAGCCCAAGTTTTTCTAAAAAATACGGATCATCGAAATGCGCACGCCCGACAAACGCCGTCGCGTGACGCCCCCATTGACGCATTGCCCCTGGACTGGGCACTCCACTCGGCCACAGCCACCAGCGCTCTAATCGCTGCGTGCCCGCAATCAAGCCGTTGGGCGCGAACAAACTGCGCCACTGCCCAGCAGCCTGCTGAACACTGCGTAAATCGTCATAATCCTGAGGATACAAGACTTTAGCAGGCGATTGCGCCAATTTTTCTGCCGTTTGTGTCGGCAACACGCGCAACACATAGTGCGTTTCCGATTGCAGCACCACAGCAATCTCATCCCAAGGCACTTGCCCCTGCGGGAACAATAAGGGTTCTTGAGCAACATCCTGATGCTGCATACGCGGCAGGTTCTGCGCTGGGAAATGGTAGTGATAGCAACCACAGGCATGCACCGTGTCGTGCATTAAAACTTGGCCATTGCTATCCAAAGTAACCCGCCACATCACTCCATCAATATTACCTGCATAAGAATCCAGCCAAGATTGTGCAGGCCGCTCTGAAAACCATAGGGTGTAAACCAGTTGCGGTAGCACCTCTTGACCAAAGCGCGTCCAAACCAATTTGTAATGAATAACGGGTTTGGTGGGATCAAAGCCGGGTTCTTGATCGCTGAAGCTCGGAAGCGGTGTCCCCGGGCGGTCAAAGTCTCCGTTTTCGTCAATCAGGAAGCTAGGCGCATGCTGCTCGAATAACATTTGCAGCTGATCGTTGCTGAGTTGCGGCACGCCTATGGCATCTCGCTCTTGTGCTTTCCAATCTATAGCCGGCGTCACTTTGTTGGCTGACACTCGCCATAAACGCCATTGCCCTTGTGCCGCGGGCAAGTCAGCAGAAAAACCTTGCTTAACCTCGTCGTGATAGCGCAAGACGCCCATGCGCAAAAACGGCATAGTTAGGGCGTAAGCACCGGCCGTTCGCGCCAGCAGCGAATAGTCATCGGGCACGGCCACAGCAACTCGTAGTGTTTGCATCGCCAGTGGGTCGGCTAGCGTCTCGGCCATCAACAAACTGCCACATCGCTCAAGCTGACCTAGCTGGGCACCTGACCAAGCTTTGGCGTTTAAATTACTCAACTCGTAGCGACGCGCTTGCTGATCCAATTGGCGAAGTTGAGTTAACCAATCACCAATCTGCTTAGGCTGTAGTTCATCCGCAAAAGAAGCTAAGAAACGATTACTACGCGCCCAGGGAAATCCGCCGACGCGATGCTCACCGGCGTCTTGCACCCCGGCAGCGATCACCGCTGCATCGGCCTGCTGAAATAAATCCAGACACGCACCGCCCCCGGCGACTGACAGCGTCACCGGGTGGCTGGCGCAAGCGCCTAAGGCGAGACTTAGACACAAAAAGCCAAAACGAAAACTAGGGCTGAATAGGTTCAAAACCAATGATTTCATTCCAACTGCCACGGTCTTGATGCGGCATGGTGATACACGGCCCAACAATACCCCCAGTCAGCGAGCAAACATCATCGCGATGATGCACACGCAGGAAACTCTGAGGATCACTGGAACCATAAACCTCTTCCAAGCGTAACCGTGCCTCAGCCAAGCCTACTTGTATCCATTCATTCACCGACAGATCTTGCAGATAGTCCACACGCAAAGGAATGCCGGAAATAGCAGGGTTCAAGGCCTTCAAAACCACGTTATCCAAGGGCGATGCGTCATATTCGTGACCACCGACTATAAACATACGGCGATAGAAATCTTCAGGCAAAAGAGCTTGAATCATCTGCTCACGCACCGCATCGACAAACACATCGAAGATGGTTTCCGCTGGGCGATCCAAAGCCGCTTCGTCGGCAAGGTCAATCGCAGGGTTGTAATGCAGTTGATCCCAACTCAAAAGTAATTCGGCTAAGGCGGCTTCTTGCGGCTGCAGAGCACCGGCTTCATGTGCCGTGGCAATCAATGGAAGCCAGGGTGCCGCGCGCACATCCAATCGGCCCGCCTGCTTGTCCATTTCAATCAAGTCGTCAAAGCTGACTTTGTCGGCGGCTGCCATCTGATTTTGCCAGTTCACCACGCGTTGAATCGGGCCGCCAGGACGCGTGGCCGCATCACCACCAACATTGTCACCCCAACCGACCGCTGGCTTGTTATTCCAGTTGGCAACATAGCCCTGCTCTGGATTCAACACTTGCGGCAGTTCAGAAAAATCCAGAAAACCTTGGGCATCGTGCTCGCCAGTGCCACGATTGGGAAAGCGTATATCCGTGCCGTATGCACGGCGGTGATGCAAACCGGGATGGAAATACGCGGCATTGCCTTCACCATCAACATACATGGTGTTTTCGTTCCAGGTGACCTGTTTCATAGCAGCGAGAAACTCTTGATAGTTCTGCGCGCGCGTCCAGCCGATCACCCCTTCTATGGTTTCAACTTCGCGTTTCCACATGGCGTATTGCACGCTGCGCGCGGTATTGCCATCGTCGCTACGCGCCACGACTGGCCCATGCACGGTGCGGCAAACCTCCACATTTTCGGAGAAGATCGGCGGCCCCGCTGGAACGCCCTGCGGCGCTTCACGGTAGGAGACGACTTCCTCACGGCAATCCATGTCTTTGACTTCACCGTTATGCAAGTATTGCTTAGGACCATCGCCCACAGACGTGTCTTCTATGAAACTGTCTATGGTTTTTGAATAGCCCGTAGTCAAACCCCAAGCAATCTTTTCGTTGTAACCAATGCCTATAACTGGCAAGCCCGGCACGGTAGCGCCACGCGCATGAATACCTGCGCCATGAACCTCTAGCTCCACCAATAAACTAGGGTAGGAATAGCCAAGCTGCGGGCCGTTAATCATCAAAGGCAAACCATTGGCTGATTTTTCACCGGTCACGATGACCATGTAAGAACCACCGTGCAGATTGCCCAAGAAATCAGAAAAATAACTCGCCGCAGCTGCCGCAGGATTGGGTAGATCGTCCTGATGCGTGCTCTTTCGCTTCACTATCGGCAAACCTTCCGGCTCAGGATAATCGCCAGTACCGTCACCTTCCATTAACTCATCGGGCAGTGTGAGCACAAAATCAGCCAAGTCATTGAATACCTGCTCGCGCTGAGCAGGCGGCGTAGTGATGTTTTGGAATGTACCTTCCGACGCGGGCACTGTCACCGCTGCCTTAGGGTCATCCACCCAAAGCATGTCTTGGAAAATATCGCGCCCTCGTTCCTCTCCGTGCATTTGCTGCAACTGTTTGAGCGCTTGCACATTCTCCATTTCGTAGCCGCCATCGGATGCCACTGTACGTGTCATCAAGACACCGGATGCCAATATGTCGCTCAAGCTGATCGGCTCAGGCAAGGTACTGAGCACCACGTATTCCGCAGGCAACAATGTTGGATTGAGCAGCACTTCTTGAATGCGGGCGTTGGCTCCATCGCGATAACCGATTGCAGAGGCTTTCGCCTCCTCGCTTAAACCATCAAATATTGCTTGGTACTCAGCTTCCGAATACGTCAGCACCCGTTGCTGAACGTCAGCTGGCACATCACCCACACCACTGAGTTCTGCCAAGGTGCCACGCGCTTGCCTGCGAACACCGTCCATTAAAAACAAACGTTGTTGCGCCATGACGTAGCCTGCGCCAAACCACAGGTCTTCGATGCTGTCGGCATACACGGCGGGCACGCCAAATTCGTCCAAGTAAATACGCACACCGTCTTTAGGCTCAATATCCGGATCGCGCCCGGATATATCTTGGAAGTCGCCAGACTTGAATTGCGATGACCAGTACATCAACCGCTGGTCATCGAGATGTTCGCCAAAATCAGCAGGGTTGCCGGTCAACGTCCCCATGGCTTGGCCAGTAATCGGGAAATGACCTGATTGCCCTGGTGGTAAAGCATTCGCAGTGCGCATGCTGACTTGGGCGTCGCTGCCAACGTTATCGCCGTTGTTGCTCTCCCCGCGACCGCCTCCAAACTGGCACCCCGCCAATACAGATACACAAATCACAAGACCAAAGGAGGAAATTCGAAGAGTCATCACAACTACCTAATATTTATCTAGCCCGCATTGTAGCGGTACCGTGAAAATTCGCAGTCGTAAGTTTCTTGCACGACGGATTCAGCGCTCTTAAGCATAGCCTGAGTTCTGAACCGCATCATTGACAGTTGATAACAAAGGCCAAATTCGACATACGGCCAGATGACTTGCACGCAATGTTACCGCTCGTTAACATCGGCAGCCCATCTCAACCAGCTAAGGAGCGCGGCACCATGAATTTAAATTTCAGCGCTGAAGAAAAAGCCTTCCAGCAAGAAGCACGCGCTTGGCTACAAGCCAATAAACCCGATTTTCCGCCTGCATTGACCATGAGCCGTGAAAACACAATGGCTTGGGAACAAACCCTAGCCAGCAAAGGTTGGTTAGCGATCAACTGGCCGACCGAATACGGCGGCCCAGGTTGGAGTGCGACGCAGCGCTATATCTGGGATATCGAATGCGCGCTGGCCAATGTGCCAGGCGTCAATCCTTTTGGAGTCACCATGTGCGCCCCTGTGCTCATGGCATTTGGTTCACAAGAACAAAAAGACGAGCACTTGCCCCACATCGCCAACGCCACACGCTTATGGTGTCAGGGCTATTCCGAGCCAGGATCAGGTTCGGATTTGGCATCACTGAAGACGCGCGCCGAGCGTGATGGCGATGACTACATCGTCAACGGTCAAAAAATTTGGACCACCAGTGCCCATATCGCAGATTGGATTTTCTGTTTGGTACGCACCGACAGCAGTGGTCGCAAACAGGAAGGCATCTCCTTTCTGCTCATCGACATGAAAACGCCAGGCATAGAAATCCGTGCTATTCCTTCTATTGACGGCGACCACCATCTCAACGAAGTGTTTTTTAAAGATGTACGGGTTCCGATCAAGAATCGGGTCGGAGATGAAGGCAAAGGTTGGACGATCGCTAAATTCCTACTCGGCCATGAACGCATCAGTATTGCCGGGGTACCGTATTGCTACGCAGCGCTAAGCAAAATGAAAGAGCTGCAGGAAAGCGACCCACACTTACATGACGATCCACGTGTCGATGAAGATTTGGCGGCGTTGGAGGTCGATCTATTGGCACTGGAGTTCACCAATCTGCGTGCACTGGAGCGGGCTGAAAGCGGCAAGCCGCCAGGTCCAGAAAGCTCAGGCCTCAAAATCCGGGGCACCGAACTGCAACAAGCCATGGCGGAATACCGCGTGGAAATGGGGGCTTACGCCAGCCTGCCGTGGCAAGCCGACCCGATTGGTGAAGATGCCTATTCTGGCGCTGTAGCCTCATACAACATTGGTCGTGCCTCCACCATTTATGGCGGCACTAACGAAATTCAGAAAAATGTCTTGGCGAAATTCGCCTTGGGTTTGTAAGGACGCATCATGGACTTTTCATTTACCGAAGAACAAAACCTGCTCAAAGACAGTTTTGCCCGCTTCATGCAGGACGCTTACAGCTTTGACACTTATCGCGAAACCGTTGCCTCAGACAATGGCTACAGCACGCCGATCTGGCAGCAAATGGCCGAACTGCAATGGCAGGCTTTG
Source organism: Oceanococcus sp. (assembly GCA_051252075.1). GTDB lineage: Bacteria > Pseudomonadota > Gammaproteobacteria > Nevskiales > Oceanococcaceae > Oceanococcus. The sequence goes on from JBPOFU010000101.1 coordinate 8,374, forward strand.
CCTTTTAGCGAAGCAGATGGTGGTTTGTCGTATGGCAGCACTGAGCTTTTGTTGCTGGCTGAAGAGTTGGGTCGCGGCCTCTGCGTCGAGCCCTACCTCGCCAATGTGGTTTTAGCCGGGCAAATGATTGCAGCGCTAGGCGATGAGCAACAAAAAGCTCAACTGCTCACACCGTTACTCAATGGTGAGCATCAAATCAGTCTTGCTCACGCAGAGTTGGCTGGTCGATATCAAACGCATTATTGCGCGACGCAAGCGCAAGCTGATGGGGACAACTGGACGCTCAAGGGCGTCAAGTCTATGGCCCTGAACGCCCCCAATGCGCAACAATTGTTGGTCGTGGCACGCACTGCCGGTGATGTCGCAGCCAACAATGGTCTCGGTGTCTTTGTGGTCGCGGCCGATGCGCCAGGCGTGGAACTAAAATCTTGCCAAGCCTTGGGCGGTGGTACTGCAGCCGAAGTCCAATTGAATGGTGCCAAAGCGCAGCGTTTGGGCGGCGAAGCGGCCGATGCGATCAGCGACGTACTGGATTTAGCAACCGCCTTTACTTGCGCTGACGCTTACGGTGCCATGCAAGCGCTGCTTAACAAAACAGCCGAGTACAGCAAAACCCGCAAACAATTTGGCGCACCTCTAGGAGCCTTCCAGGTTCTACAGCACCGCATGGTTGATATGTTTATCGAAGTGCAGCAAAGCCAATCGATGATTTTGATGCTGATGCTGAAACTGCAATCGGACGATCGCCAAGAACGACAAAAAGCGGTATCCGCCTGCAAAGCGTATTTGCACAAAGCGAGCAAGTTTGTCGCTCAGCAAGCAGTGCAACTGCACGGCGGTATTGGGGTAACAGAAGAATTGGACATCGGTCACTACTTCCGCCGACTCACCGCTTTTGGCAACCTGTTGGGCGACCGCAGACATCATCTGCAGCGCTTTGCTGAAATTGACAAAGCACAACGCCAAGCTCGCAACGCCTTGGCTGCAGCGGCTTAGTTACAAACTAGGCCGCAAGGGCTTGAGGGGCAGACTGTCATCTACAAGGCAGATCTGCACCTCTTTTAGCCACTCTATCCATTCCTGTTCATAGCGGATGCCCCGCCGCAAGGTGATATAAGGCCAGCGTAACTTGCGCTGCATGGTCTTATTC
>JBPOFU010000102.1:0-9396 GCA_051252075.1 Oceanococcus sp.
GTCCGTGTCTTGCTGACCAAGTACCAGCAGTTCCTGGATTCACGGCACAAGACGCCAGTCGCCCGAGCGATCAAGGACGAAATTCGCAAGGCCCTTGCGGGTTCTGCTGGTTTGTTTCTGGCTTTCGACCCAGAAAAGGGAGCCTCGCCTGCATCCCAAAGCTGGTTGAAGTTAGGTCTTCCAGACCCAGAATTACCTGTCAATTTTTTCCGGCACATTGTAGCTTCCTACTGGATTGATGCCGGTGGAGCCTCTCGCGACCTGTTTACCCAGATTGGGCATTCCGGTTATGCCGATCACCGATTTTCAGAAGCGACAATGGATTGTCCTTATTCTTTTATGAAGCGGGTTGAGCCCGTTGTCGACGAAATCATAAGGCGGCTGGGTTGGCAGGTTACCGTTATCGACAAAAATCTAAAGTGTCCCATCGATAACCACCTATCATGCGATCTTTCCAGCCGCATTCGACTTGCTTCTCTCCGCGGTAAGGCTAGGATTCGGGATGCAGAGCAATCGCTACAGCAAGAATTACAGCAGGCCTGCCGAGAATTCATTGCCCTCAAGCTCGAAGAGATTGGTGCGGCTGAAAATCCTGATTGGTCGGCACTGGAAGTGGAATGTTTGGCAGAGATTGCGGTCTTGCAGAAATCTCTTCGAGTATCGGCTGGCAGCCGTTCGCACTCCGATACTTTCAAGACCATCCTTACTGAACTTCAGGATGAGCAGTCCGATGTCATTCTTACTCCGGCAGACGAAGGCAAATACCTCTTGCCCGAACACATGGATGCTTGGGGTGTTGTTTCGCGGTTGCGCGAGTACAAACGTCGAGTGGATTTAGGCAAAGAGCGCAGATTGTCAGATCCCACCTCAATGGCTCTGGATCTTTTGCTGGGTCGGCCTTTTAAGGATAAGCATCATTTTCTGAGTGTGCTCGATGCAATCCACGAGGCCCAGCTACTTTCTGTGCCTAAGAATGTGCTGGAAGTCCGGATGGATGCGGACGGGCAGCCGGCAGTGGAATGGCTTTCTCCCGCACTCGCCATTCAGCTGGCGCGGAACTCTCAGGAAAGACACACTGCCAAAGATCTAACTGCAGAGCTGGCCAAGGTGATGGTCGCGTTGGGATTAAACGGCATAGATTTTCGTTATCCCATTTCTAGGATTATTTCCCTGGTCAGCCAATGTGCCAGGATCGAATATCCTGGTCTGTGTATCTCAGCGCATCTAACACCGGATTTCCAGTCTCCCTTGTCAGGAGAGCGAACGGAAGATTGGCGAAACAATCATTTCGGTACCGGGGCAGGGTGGCCAGAGGGCTTGGAAGAATCCGACGCGCCCAAGGTCAGAACCAAACAGAAACTTGGAGCCATGCCCTGGGAAGATGTCATTAACCAGACTTCGGGGCTGATCGCCGCTGCCACTCCCGAGACGTCTGAATCCATGAGCCGTTTTCGAGCCCAGGTGAACAAGCAAAAGCAGGAAATTTTTTGCTCATCTGGCATGAGTGCCGAGGCACGTATTCTGGTCGATTATCTATCGAGAATTGCCGCCGGTGGCGCGAAAAAGGGTGGCGGCAGTCTGGCTATTTCCACCATTGCGAAGTATCAGAATGTGGCGACCGCGGCATTGCGATGGATGGCCAGTGACTATGTGAGCTCACCCCAGGAGGCCTATGAATTGATCCTAGGTGATGGCGATGAGCAGAGTGGCCGTGTGTTGTCATCTTCATATCAACGCTCAAAGATCGAAGCACTTCGCCGACTAGATGCTCTGCTGGTTACTGACTATGGATTCGAACCCGCCGATCCCCATCTCTGGAGCCAGGTCGATGGTTATCGAAGTCCGGCCAAAGCGGAAATCATCACGGACCGCGAGTATCAAAAAGCCATTTCTATTTTGATGGACTGGTCTAGCCAGGCCAGCACCGTGCCGACGCGCAGGTATCAGGCTGCCATCACGTCTCTGATGTTGATGTTTGAAGCGGGACTTCGACCCGAGGAGTCCATCGGATTGACAGTCGACGATCTCATATATGGAGACGGTCAGGTGCAGTATTTGGTTATTCGGACGAATGCCCTGAGACGGACTAAGAACCGAACACGGCAGCGACTAGTTTGCTTGTCTGAACTTTCTGCTGATCTACGAGCTGTTCTGCGATCGGTTGCCCGTCAATCCAAGAAGATTGCAATTTCGACGGGTCAGTCGAGTGTGCCGCTGTTTGTGAGTGCCGTGCGCTATGTGCAGGAATCAAAATTCATGGCCGACGTCATCAACGAATCCCTGCGGGTGGCTACAGGCTCAGATTGTGCCAGGCGCTATTCCTGTCGCCACAGTTTTGTGAACCATCATATTCAACGGATTCTTGAAACCCGGTCCGGAGTGTCACTCGGATCACAACCCAGAGCAGGAGCACAGCCTGTTTTCGATATCGTGGATATTTCGATACGGGCAGGTCACGGCAGAATACGAACCACAGCTCGTCATTACACGCATGTTGGTCATCTGGGTCTAGGGTTATTTAGTCCAGCAGTGACATCACCCAATAAGACGTTGGCGTCAGTTTGGCATGGGCGCTCGTTGCCAAAACGTCAGCGGCAGAGACTCGATGCCCAGGAAGCAGTCAGTGCGTAGCAGCGATCCGATTGACGGGAGTCAATCATCGAAAGAGCAATCGAACTCCGAGCCGAACTCGACGGATTCAGACGGTGACCCATCAACAAATCTCTCGGCTGCGCTCAACAAGTTTTTCAAGGTTGAATCGCCAATTGCTCGTTCAGAACCCACTGTTCCTGCAGTCACAGGCGGAACGTCGATGGCTAGGTATGTCGATGCGATTCAATACCTCTCCTCGCTCTGTGAGGGAAAGGGGCATGATATCGCGGTACGTGATGCTGGCTATTCGGATGAGACAGGCCTTAGGGTAAAGGAAGCTTTGCTTCTGCAAATTTCACGCGTGACGGAGCTGGGCTTTTCTCAGAATTCGGAAGGAGTGGAAGTGAAGGATATCGGCGGGCATGTGCGGAACCGCTTACAGGATCTCTTGGTTGCTGCGAAAGGACTTCGCAACAAATCGGAAGATGCCGTGACCGCCTTCGGCAAGGAAGTTAACGGCTTGTTTTCTCGCAATGTCTATCCGGAAAAACCTCGTCCCTACATAGAGCTACACAATGAGGAGGAGTTTTTGCTGACATTACGTGGGGTGTGTGCTTGCGTTCCCAAGCTGGATAGCATCAGCGTCGAGTTAACCCATCCCAAAGAGCATGAACCTTTCACGCAGGTCATGTCGAAACAGTCGGTGCCGAGCGTGCCATTCGAATATTTCGCCGAAGATATCACACGCTGGCGCATCGGTTTCCGGAACAATAAAACTGGCAAGTCGGCGAGAACGTTTCTACAGTTGGTCGTTTTGACTGCGTCACTCAAGGCGGCGGTTGAGTGAACATCGGTCGTTCTGCCGCTCGATTCCCAAGTAGATTGTTGCTGATTACGCAACTACCTTCTCGATGTAGTGCTGCTCTTGCCGGCAAGTGCGGAAAACGACCTTTGTTCCAAGGTTGGTATTAACGGACTAATCAAAGTCGAAGCCGCCATCGTTGCTCTTGACGGGTTTCGCGGCGGTAATCACGGCATCGGAGCCAGCAGTTTCAGTGTATATCTCCAATTCAACGAAGCCGCTGGTAGCATCCGCGCACGCGAGGAAAAAATTACGTTTTAATTCACGCGGAAACTTAAGGCTAAGCTCTTCGTTATCTTCATTCGCGACATGAACAATTCCAGAGCGTAGCGTCAAGCGGAGCGGCTCGACGATATGTCTTGAGTGACCCTTCTGGGGTGCTATTTTGGTGCGAGCACTGCGTTTGCTGTTGCTTGTTTTTCGCTCGTCCTCGCTGCCATCGTTTGAACCCGAGTTAAAATTCCACTCTAGCTGCCAACGATTGCCCAATTTACCGTCCAGATACTCTTCGACCTGAGAAAATCGTTCCAAGGTGGTTTCCAGGGTGGCGTTGTCCAGCGGAAGGACAGTCAAAACGACCGCCTGAAGTACCTCTGAGAGAAAGAGTTCGGGCTTAAGTGAGTACTTCACCTTTTTAAAATGTGCTTCGATGTTGTCCCAGTTTTTGGCGCGCATCGCCTTCTTGACTGATTCAGTCAGGATTTTTCCGCCCCTGACGTCGTCCTCGGTAGTCCCGACGCAAAGCAAATAGGCGCCGGCCTCAACCATGTCGCCGGGGCCAAAGTGGCAATCGTCATTTTTCATTTGAGTTATCCTTTTAAAGTATAAAGATAGAAGTACATGCATGTAGCATGTACTTCTATCTTTACCAAAGTCTGACTTGCATTGCAAGCCTGGCTGTTGTTATGGGTGATTGGAGGGCTGGTTACGCGCGTGTTGCGAACTCGCATGCCCTCGAGAATTGGTGAGGCATATGTCCACAGATGAACAAAAATTCGACAATTCGAGCTTGTCTTACGACGCGCGCTTGCTGTTGAGGGTTAAGCAAGGATTTGACTTAAGATCAGATGCCGAGCTGGCGCGCTTTGTCGGTGTAAAGCGCCAAGTCATATCTAACGTCAATTCAGGCCGTGCGCGTTTGAGTGTAGGTGCTCGTTTTGTATTACTCGACAAAATTGGTTATCTAAAATTTATCGATGCCATGCAGGATATATTGCCTAGTTCATTGGCTAAGCCGTTTATCGGCGTTCAGAAAAAGATCACTCGTCTACATCTTTCCAATGACTCTGAATTAATAGACTTTTTGAAGGAGCAACTGGGTTTCAAGTGTGATGAAGAGCTAGCGGAGTTCCTCGAAGTATCTCGAGGTTACATTTCAACGGTTAGAAGCGGGCGTTCTAAGCTCGGTTTAATGCCGGTGCTAAAAATTATGTTTGAGGGTGCTTCTGGTGCGAAGAAGGACGAAGTAGGAAAATTGTTGACTATCATTGCCGATGAAATGGCATGCTTTGATGCTGTGGACAAACATCTCGCAGGAGTTTGACTGCTTGAATTGAATTTACAATAACGACCCAAACTAGACCTTCCTTTGGGGCCCGTCCATTCATAGGCCGGATTTGTCTAGGGTTCCGGGGGAAGTCCAATCATAGGCCGGATTTGTCTATGGTTCCGGGGGAAGTCCACAACCGTTTTTAAACCGTCCGTGGAAACGGGGTAGAACCCTAGGCGCTTGTGATGAGCGACACCCTTTACGGCTGACTTGTTCAGCCGGAGCCCAATTGAGTGCATTGTTATTTATGACACGCCAAACAGACTTTAGACTGACCATATAGTTCATCTATATCAATTGGTTCGGCATTTGGACGTAGTGGATTAACGATAGTTTGTGCTCTTTTCTTCGCAACCCTTTTTTCGTGGTCTGCCTGGATTTCTGCAATTCTCGCAGGTTGTTCTAGCTCGTCTAGAGACTCTCCTTGGGACCAAGTAAAGGGAGAGCCTCCGTCGAGCGCGGTCTTTTCGTAAGCCTTTGCTGCTATGTACGCGTCCGGGTGATTTTCCCTAAGGCGCACCCATTCAATCTTTTGTTGAAAGAAACAAAAAGTACAGCCGCTTCTAGAGCGCCATTTGTAATACGCCGGAAGCCCTAAGCCTGAAGACTCAAGGAGATCGATTACACCTGCGCGATCGACTCCAGCGTCTTTGAAGGGAAGGTCGATTATCAAATTTTGTTGCTTTGAAGAGTAACCTTCCCGATACGGTTCATCGGCCCTTATGGCTACATAACTGATCACTTCAATTCCCTCCGATAGCATCGGCTTGATCCACTCTTCAAAGGGTTTCAGTTTCAGTTGCCGTGTGCACCATCTTGACTGGGGAGAAGGCAAAAACCCATTAAACTGCTTTAACCAAAAATCAAAGCCTTTGTCTGGGTTTAGCCGCAATATCGGTTTCCCTAGGAATCCTTCAAGTCGTCCTAAAAATTCATAAACTTCAGGCAATTCCTTCCCCGTATCTGTGAAGAAATACTCTATGTCTAGCTCCGGGTGGTTTTGGCGCATGTATATGGCAAGCGCTGCACTGTCTTTGCCGCCCGATAAGCCAAGGACGTGTCTTTTCGTTGATTCAAGGCTAGTTGTCATTGGCTACGGTCTCTTGACTGCGTAAGTCATTAATTAGTTCGGCGCTAATTTCCGATAACGCCGCGATGATTGCGTTCTTGTCAGTTGATGACCGTTTGCTGATCAGCTTGTTTACGGAGCTTTTCAGGTCCTGCACCTGAGATCGAATGTGAGGTGTAATTGTTATGCTGTGTTCCGTGAGAGCGGTCTTTCCGTCAATGCCTAAGAGCAGGTGGACCGCTGTTTGAAACTCCTTACGCTTGTGTAGGCGGGCGGACCCTTCGGCCTTAAGGAAGCCTTGAGCTAGATGTGAGGTGTTTTGTAATGCTCGTGTGAAGTCTGGGTCCGTCCATTGATGTGGCGGCTTGTCGGCGGCGAGACTGGCAATGCTCTCGAGCGACGCTAATGATCCATCGAATTGAGATAATCGCCCCGCAAACGCATTTACCTTGAAATCATCCGACAAATCCTTCGCATTTTCTCCTCTGGCACGAAGTTCTTCTAAGCTTTTGGGCGAGGCGTTGGGAACTAATAGTTCGTTGATCATTATCGTTTTCAAGTTTTCGAACGAGTCCGTATAACTCCTAGTCAGCTCAACAAGTCCTTCTCGTATAACTTTCGCGACCTCGGATGTACTAAGGTTGGAGCCATCAATCGAGATGCTTGGAATATCGTTGAAAAGCAGTTTGTTGGGATCAACAGCGTGCTTCAGCAGCCCACGTATCGAAATTGCATTACGTGAAAGCTTCATAGTTCTTTTTGTCCAAGGAGGGAGTCTGTCATGGATCGCTACTAGACTTCGTGCGACCTCTATGGGTTCTAAATTAAGAAGCTCGTTTTGAGGTGCAAGATCCCTAACGATGTCTGCTAAAACAGCTAATAGCTCACGTGATAACCCCTTAAGGTCCATCCAGCGAACTTGAATGTCTGAAGGATCACGAACCAAAAAATCTATATCTATATCATTTAGCCTACTTTGAAAAAGGCCCTCTCTATACAGGGCTAAGTTTTCTTTTTGAGATTGGATGAACGCGACGCCTAATAGTGGAAGGAGACCCGCTTTCACTCCATACGGAGGCTTGCCCCATTCGCGAAAAACTTCGTCGAGTGAGACACTTCTGCCCGAATTTTGTTTTAGAAAAGCGACGGCGAAATCCCAGCACGGCTGCAAATTTGCCGGGTCTAAAACGTCCAGTCCTGGGTAGACAAATTTCCAGGTTTTACCTACAGGCTGATACAAATTCGTACCAAGTAGCGTAGTTCTAAATAGGCCCGCTTCTGCTGGAAACCCTTCAATTCCAAGGTTAGGCTCGCCAGCATTCATGATCATGCGTTTCAGCAGAATCTTTCGGGCTGCGACTGCGCCGGTAGAAGGCTTAATTCTATTGATGAGTTCACTTTTCACCAAGGGACTCGATGAAAACCGAATGTCGGCAAGCTCAGATGCGAGGCTTGAAAGTTGTGACCTCGAGAGTTCTCGTTTCTCCCTTCCGCTGGTTAGCCATGTCGACGTTTCCATCGCATCCGCCAAAGTCGCTTCAAGTTGACCTTGAAGTTCGCTCATTCTTGCATCGATTTCTTTGCGGGCTACCGGGTCGCCCGCAAGCTCTGCGCGTGATGTGCGTACCCGTTGAATTGCGAAGAGCTCTGTCGCCAATTCGGAAACTTTCCACGAGTGTTCGGAAATTCCAAATACGAAATCCCAATCCGAATTGGGCTCCAAAACATCTCGGCAGACACTTTCAGCCATCGAAAGTGACTCACCTTGAGTAGGGACCACGAGCAAAAAAACGCCAGAGACGCCGCTTTCACCGTCAAATTGGCTAATCGCGTTATTAACCTTATCAAGTTCTATGATCTTGAGATTAAACCATTGGAGCGAGCCCGTGTCGTGATAGTGCCTCTTTGCGAGAATCGGCTGGATGGTCACGAGGTCCTGAATTGCCGACATTTCGATATGCCCAATTTCGTCTCGTGCTTGACGCACGGCCTCTTCAATATCGAAATCGCTACCCGCAAATATGGCATAGGTTGCAGAAAAATTTCGATAAATGACTAGCGAACTTCGCTTTAGTCGGTCCAAAGCATCGGTTATCTCGCCTTTTGTCGCCCCTGAAATTGTGGTTGTTAATAACGTGAGATCTGCTGCGATTCCAGACCGATCCTTAAACATGTCGATGAGTGCAATCGACTTTAAAAGATCGAGATCGATGCGGTCCTGCTGTGCTGTTTCGCAGCGTTCAACGGCTTCTGCCGCTATGGCCCACCGATGCCCATCAGGCGAAGCCAAAATGGAAGGTTCCAAATTTAGCCGCAGGTAATCCCAAAGTCGACTAATTGTATATGTTTGATTTGGTGTGAATTCACGAAGAAAGTGTTGAAATCCTTGAGTCTCTGCTGAGTTAAGAAACCCAAAAATACTGCGTTGATTTTGGCCAAAACGTCGTTTTGAAATGGGGCCGAGTAAAAGTGCGGTGGCAGGGTGTAGGGGCCAACATTCAGCTAGAGCATTCTCGAGCCAGTCGGCAACCAATGGTTGTCGCTGCCTCACGTGCTTGGCGACTTTATTGGCTAAGCGGGTTGAAGAAGGTGGTCGATTATCAGTTTCAATGGCGCTAGCCAACAGGGAGACTTGTTCTTCTCCTGCAATGTTGATCGCTAGGTCTACAAATCGCCCCTGTATCTTGGACCACTCATTCCGAGCTTCCCGCGAAAGGCGATTCGCATACTCGGCAAATGATTGATGGAGCGTACCAATCAGTACAAATCGCCCTTTGCTCCTAGACGCTGCTTCAGCGAGCTGCTGAAAAATATAGATGTCGCCACGTTGTTGAGTTGCTTCTTCGAGAAATTTTCCCATTTCATCGACAAAAAGCAGTACACCCCCATGTTCGTCACCAACTTGGCCGGCTGTCGATAGGAGTGCGTCAATTAGTGCAGCATCGCTGACTTCGGATTCGTTTCCAAAAATTTCGGGTTGCGCTGCAGCTAGTGCCTCAACTATCGCTTTTTTGGGATTCCCACGGTGTCCGACTACCGGAATGACAAGCCATCCCTCATTGCCCGGTGGTAATGCCTTTCGAACTGCATTTGAAACCTCCTTCCCTACGATTTTTTTGGAAAGTTTAGCCGTTCCCTTGTCGCCGGAAAGCAGCCCAGATAGCAGTACCATGAGGCTTGATTTGCCGCTTCCATATGGTCCTGTCCAAGTTAGCGCGCATTGTTGAGCCTTTGATATGTGCCTCGCTGTGGTTAGCAATACATCTGCGGTTGATTGAGTGCAGATGTAGCCCTCCAGCGCTTCTGAGACACTGAGGTCTGTAT
>JBPOFU010000103.1:0-9197 GCA_051252075.1 Oceanococcus sp.
GTCCTTAACATCCGCATTCGCCGCGTCACTCACGCCTAGCTTGGCCAAACTGAAGCGGCCAAGCAGATCAACCCGATCACCGGGGCGCAGCAGTCCATCGAAAGAATCGATTTTGCTCACTTTGACACTCAGTGCACGTCGGCCCAGTTCTACGTTGCCGGAAAAGTTCTTGGCGGCTTTTCCAGTTACCGTTAACCAGGTTAACGGACGCCCTTTCTGAACAGGATGGCGCAAAGTTCTGTTGACGACTTTCTTGAAGTCTTCAGCTCGAATGGTTCCCGTGGCCAGATAGGCTTCTGGCATCTTACGCGCTGCCACCGAATCTGCAGTGAGCACCGCACCTTTGGCAAGATTCCTTTTTGGTACGACAACCGATATTTCCGCAACTTGCTTAGGTTTGGCTGCTTGCCGGTACTTGTTTTCGATGTGCTCCAAAAAAAAGACCGTTAAGCCAGCCGCCATTGCCCCACACACAACGGCAATAATAAGCAGCCGCGATCCGGATCGCTCTACCATGATGTTCCCCTAATTATGATTGGCAGCCGTGCTACCGCTACTTCTAATGCCTTAATGACCCGTCTCCCCGCGAAATTCGTCACTTCGCATTCGCCATGCGCGCCTCTCATGGTGGAGGCTCAATTGTTTGCCGTGATACACAATCATTCGGCGAAGAATTCGCCCCACCAATGATTTGTGCAAGATAATCTTCATTGTCGAGATAACCAATAATGGCACTGTCGCTAGACGTGTCCGTTAGCAATTCAAGTTGGGCGTCATAGATTTCTTGGTCAGTCCCTGAATAATCAACATCGTCGTCCCATCCGTTCGCAATTACGATACATGAGTCAGAACCATCGTTGAGATATACCACCTCACCGACAGGTTCTTTGGCACCGGCTGCCAATGTACTGAATGTGGTGTTATCGGCATAAAACACTCCGTTGACTATGCTGCCACCACCTGGCTTGCCATCCGTCGTCACGACACCGAAGGCAGGCGCAAAGCAAAACGCGGAACCTATCTCAATCGGGTCCTTGGTCGAACTACTGAAATACAGCTCATCCTCTGTTGAATGCGGGTACACAAAGCCAACAACCGTTGGCTGCGTCGGAGGGGATGCACAATTGTAAACAGCATTGAGGTAAACGCGATTGCCTTCATCATCGAATACGATGTCATTGACAGTCGCTGTTTGCCGCCCACCTGACAGATCGGTGAATGTGCTGGAACCTCGGTCATAACTGCCAATTTCAAAGCCATCTTCATTTAAGACTGTTACCCCGTCGCCAGCGACCTGACCGATACTCGATCCGCCAGAAGTCAAAACGCTCTGGCTGGTTAAATAGTTGGCGGCATTGGGGTTGACGCTTCCGCTGCTACCACCGGAACCGCCACTCCCTGGCCCGGTCTGCCAATTTGAGTCTTCTACGTCAGCTTCAAATTCACCGTAGCGCTGCACCGCCGAAATCGATGCGGAATAGCCACGGTAGTTGTCATGCATCGCCACTTGAAGCGCCTGAATACAATTGTCATATTCTGGGCAGCCCTCATTGGCAACAAAGATTGAAAAAAACAGCGCCGAGGTGACGATACTGTACTCGACCATAGACTGGCCGAATTGACGAACCATCGATTGAGACGCTTTGCCCATCAATCGATTTCCTCCTCATTAATCAGTACCTGACTGCCTTGCGGTGACTCGAGCAATAAAATATTGGCGGTGGTTAAACCGCGTCTGAACACCAGAACTGTCCCTGTGGCTTCACTGAACTCGCGTTCGAGTTCCCAGCCATCATTGAGGTATTCGCCACGGTAAAAAACAGCCAGTGCCTGCGGCGAACCAGCGGCCGACAACACCGAAACGCGTCCTGTCTTATTGCCATCACGCGTTTCCAGGTCGGAAACGACCGTAGCGTCGGAGGGCTTGATCAAGCCCTTACCTAGGGCCGCATTGGCGCGTGCATCCGGCACGTTACTGATTACTAATCGCCCCATGCTTTTTTCTAAGTTGGACGCAACCTGGACCGTCATCATGCACCGATCTGTCAGGGTAGATACTTGTGTCCAAGGTCCATAAGCGGAATCATCTACAGCCCCCCTCCAAACGCCGTGTTAGTGGTCAATAACCTGTTGCAGCGAGGCATCGGCAAGAAATGTACGCACCATCATGGGACGGTTGTTGTGCAATGAATCAACCAGTAATGGCGCTGTGGTCATTTGATCCATAATTGGGAAATCATCGAAGTCGCAGCGACCAAAATTGCCTATGGCATTGCCTACGGGTGACACCAGCAAGCCAAGCCAAAACACAACGACAGACGAAAATCTCACGCAGTTCAATTCATTCCTCCTCAACAAAATCACAGTACCCGCCATCGCACGCCACCTCCAGCGGCTGACCATCCACCGCTGGCATGGGTTCGATGCCAACCGCCCCGAAATCCAATTGCCCTACCGCGCTGTTGTCACGCCCACCTTCCAGCAAGGCTGCAATTTCAATCACGGTATCGAAGATCACATTGTCGAACACGGACGACAGCACCAGATCATCGCTACGATCCTGATAATGCTCCTCGCTTTGCGTATTCCAACCCTGCGCCAAAATGGCGGAGCGGGCGGTCAGCGTGCCGTCCCAGTTCTGAAAGATTGCGTCTTCTATTCCAGATCCCCATTCACCATCGGCCTCTCTGTCCCAAACTCCGCTGCCGCTGCCTTTGCTATTGCGAATATCGAGTTGGGTCTTGATGACGGGACTGAAGTATCCCGCTTTGTCGAAGCCTTCCAGACTCAGAAAATCCTCATTGTCGTTACCGATCACGTTCAAAAAGTCAGACAGTGGGTTCTGCACAACACTTAAAGCTTTATCGACAAAGCGCAGTGCGTCATAGGCGATGCTGGGGGTGTCCTGCTCTGCTAGCGTCCCCTGTACTAATTCTGTCCCACCGTACATGCTCTGTTTGCTCTGTACGTAAGTCCAAATTGGACTCACGTCGGCACGTGCCACCGAAGTGTCATCCTCGGTAATTTGTTTCAATGCCGGGCGACCATGACCGCGAAAGAAGCGACTACGCAAGCTTTCCATCAGTTCACCGTCACTGCGCGTAGCGACGCTTTCAAATTCGTCACTGCTGATGACGAAATCATCCTGGTTGTCATTATTAAGATCGACTTTATCGAACCAGACGGTACGTTCCCAAGCGACGTAGCGCGAGGCCTGCAGATTCTGAAACTGTAAATCTTGAACTTTGCCAAACATGGGAACTATGACGAACAACACCATGAATACAAACGCCACACTGACCACAAATTCGGTCATAGCCTGACCGCTATTTCGCACGTTGTTTGGCTTGGCCTGTGTCATGGCAGGTAATCATCCAGTTCATCCACCACCGCACTCACTGCAGCATCCTTCACTTCGCTTGCTGCATCCGTCACAGGCCCCTCCAACAAGGTATCGAATGGCGGCTCCATCTGTGAGGTCAGATATTCCACTCCGGATTCGACGACCCGATCACCTACCGCATTCAGCAACCATTCAACGATATCCACCGCGCCACCACTGAGGCCGTCTATAACCTCCTCCCAATCAATTTCACCGGTGGCGATAAGAATGGCAATCGCACTGGGCTCGCGTAAACGTGCATCCCAAAATGGACTGAAAAGGCTGGCAGGCTCTGCACTACCATCCTCATTCGACTGCATGGGGTTGGCGAAATAGGTTTCAGCCGAGCTGATCGTCATCATCGGGCGTCGATTCCCCCAGATCGCCTGCTGGTAATCGCCGGATAAATCGCCGGCTTGTGCTCGAGAGCTGGTTTGAACATCAAACCGTGTGTGGTCAATATCACCACTGTCCCAATCGCTTTCATCTCCCTCGATGCCCAGAACTTCATTATCCGTGGTCTGAATATTGTCGAGGCTTTTGGTCAAAGCAATGGTGTACTCGTAACTTCTGCCGCCTTCCTGAAAGCTATCACCCAAGGAATAAAAGGACGGTGGAGCGCCATAGCTATCAGTGACATCACGCGCTCTGTTTGCGCCATACATGCCTGGTAAAAGTTCAGGTGCTGCCTGCCCCCAGAGCAATGAAACGGTATGAAACGGATCGAAAGCGCCTTGATTCAGCGGATCGTCCGGGTCACCGCCCCACATGCCTGTATCGACATCTCCGAGGTTAGCCCATTCAAACATCGTATTTTCTGCATATCGATTCTCGCTAACCAGTTGATGCGTTGCCCCGGCCAGTGGAAATCCGATTGGTATTCGACCACCAAATTCCACGTCTATGATTCGAGAGCATCCACCAAATAGGCAAACGTCCACCTGGAACAGCAGGTTGAAGAAAAACTCTATTCCAAAAGATGTGACGTCGATGGCCGACCATCCCAGGCTAGGAATATCAGCATCGACTTCTAGATCATTACCGACATACGCTGCTCCCCCATCGTTTCTCACCCCAGTCCAAAATGACAGGTCCAAATCCAGTGTTATTGCCAACACGCCGAGGTCGAAACTGAGCCTGGGTATCAGGTCAGGGGTTTGAACGCCGATATCCCAGTGGCGGTCTTCAGTGAAACCCTCACGATTGGCATTGACGATCGCGGCATAGCGCTGATACGCGGCTATCGCCTCGTCCTCTTCCTCACCCGCATTAAGGTTCGCATCCTTTCCGCCGCGTGTTGATTTTCGTACGCGACCAGGCGTGTTGTTGTTGATCATGGTTTCGACTTCACCAACCTGATCCGCTAGGAAGTCGGCGACAAGTTCCTGCTCGTCAACACTGTCGGTCGATTCCGCATCACTGACCAAATCCGCCAAGTTACCTGGATCGAAGTTATCGCCAAAGTACGTCAATAAGGCATTGGTCGTGAAGAAAAACCAGCCCACCACTGGCGTATACATCTGTGGGTTGTTGGGGTCATCTTCATGGTCTTTGACCACATCAAGATTGATCTCGACCTGTGCTTCTAATGTCGACAGCGCAAACATTTTCTGGAACAAGCCGACGGCGCTGTTGAAGTAGGAGACAACGGTAGGCCAATAACTGACCATCACATCGGTAGGCACCGCAACAGCTGTGCCCAGGGCCCGGTAAGGCAAAGTTATGACAGACAGCACATCGCGGTAGGTGACCGGCGCTGGCGGCACTATGGGAATGTTGTAGAGCGGAAAGTTTAGAAAAGCCCCAACATTTTTGTAGTGCTTGGCCCAAGACAGCAAGGCGACCATCTGCCCAATCGAGACCTCATTAGCCACCATGGCTCGATTGGTATACGCAATAAAGTTTTGATTTCTAGCGCCCAACAGCGCCTGAGAATACACTGCTGCGTCAGCCGCATTCTCCAGCTGCACTCGGTTCTTTACCAACTGCCCTTGATTGAACAAAATCAACAAAGACATTATGGCCACAGCAAGGAAAAGCAGGCCAAACAACATGGCCTGCCCGCGCTGGTTTTTGATCTTACAAACCACTGAAAAGCTCTGGCTTTCCGGAATGCATCACAAAGAAAACCTCAATATTTTCTTGCAGATAAGCGACTCGAAAACCCAACAGCAATTAGGTTCGTTTGCTACTGCAAAAGCGAAAAGCCGATTGATAGCCAGGGCGACATTTCACGCACCAAGCAGCCATCACCGACACAGCTACTATTTGCCTGCTTCGGACTGCTCGAAGTTTTCCAAAGTGTAGTCGGATCCGGCTTCAGTATTCGCCTCGCCCCCGGCTAACGAACCATCTTTGCTGGCCGTCCCGCCACCCAGTTCTGCTGCCATACCACCAACTTGGCCGCGCACAGTGTCACCGAACAAGTTGTAGACCGTAATGGCGGCAATCGCGATCAATGCCACAATAATGATGTACTCGGTCATACCCTGACCGAACTGGCGCTTTTGATTTACTTTTCGCATAGCAATCTCCTCTAGCTGTGTTTTCCGGACAGCAGAGAGTTGCCGCCACATTGCCAGTATAGACCCAAATTGAGGCCTATCTGCGCCGCAATGCTTGGAGCGTGGCAAAACTTGGATATACTGCGACTTAACCACTCTCCAAGCGGCGAAAAATCCGGGAGCGAACTGTTCGATTTGACAAACACAGCGAATTTTCTCAGCTTTCTCGATGAACTCGATGCGACAGTGCAGCCCGTGGTCAAATCGGCTATGCGTAGCGTAGAGCTAGCTGCCGGAACAAGAGTCGTAACCGAGGGCGAACATTCCGATAACTTCTACCTGCTGCAAGAAGGCACTGTAGAGATTTTCTTCAGCGATGATCAGGGCGAAAAATTCACACTAGTTACTTTGGGGCCTGGCAGTCACTTCGGCGAATTGTCTTTATTTGACGGTGAGGAACGGAGTGCAAGTGTTGATACAGTTACAAAATGCTCATTTCTCGTGCTCGAACGAAAAGATTTTTTCCGAGTGCTGGGCAAACAACCTGAACTGTACGAAATCCTGCTACGCAATTTGGCAAAAATAATTCGCCAACAAAATGACGCACTACGTGACATGGTGTTAGTTGATGGCTACCGTAAACTCAGCCGCTTCCTCAACAAAACTCGTATAGAGATGGGTGTTTCTCGCAAAGCTCCAGCGCGGATTACCGCTGCCTTCGTCGCAAACGAGATTGATGTTTCTGTAGAAGTGGTACTGCGCTTGCTTAGCCAATTGCAATCAAGAAAATTTCTCAAGTTGCAAGAAGGCCTAATCACGCTCAATTGTGTGCTGCCGGATTCGCTCAACGATAAAGACGAGATACCAGCCACGACAATGGACAGCTAAGCATCGCGGGCATCTATGGTCTTGGCACAAGACCCTGAAAACCTGATCGCGGTGCTGGACACCAATCAATCGGATTCAAATTACGTAAGACACGGCTTCTAATATAGATTTACCGCACACTGCGGTACTGCAGCTTTCATTCGCTGATGGGCTGACATTTGTTCGGGAAACAAAATTCATATTGCACACCTTGCCCTGGCTTCGACTGCAAGTCCACGGTGCCCCCTAGCAGCTGGGTTCGTGTTTTGATGATGTGTGCTCCCACTCCGCTACCGCCCTGCTCAACCTTGGTCGTAAAGTACTTTTCGAAGACATGGCTATATACGTCTTCAGACATACCAACACCATCGTCAACATAGTGCAAATACCATTCTGATTCACCCGCCTGAGCAGAAATCGAGATATTGCCGCCGCCCTTTCCTTCAAACCCATGCACCAAGGAGTTAACGATAAGATTTCTTAGGATTTGTGCCAAAGACCCAGGAATCGTCTCTAACGACAGAGTTGAGGGAATTTCAATTGAAATTTCAATTCCTGCATCCTCTATAACACTGCCGAGATCTGCCACGATCTTCTTAACATATTCAGACAGCGCTATGGATCTGATTCGATTACTCGATTCATCCACAGCCAGTTCCTTAAAGTTGCCCATTAAACGCGCCGCTTCACTGATATTTCTATCGATGATTTCGCCGGACTCTTTAATTTGCTCCAAAAACGATTCAACATCTTCCCGTGTCAAAGAGTCCGCATCAAACGCCTCCTGAAACTTTAATTCTATGCCGACCAGCGAACTTGCAGCCGTAACGCATATACCCAAAGGCGTGTTCACCTCATGGGTAATCTCAGAGACTCTTTTTCCCAGGCGGGCCAAGCTATCTTGGGCCAGTATTTTTTGACGTAAATCCAGCATCTGGCTGCGCGTACGCAGATGATTGCGAACACGGCTCACTAGCTGCTCGGACTTAATGGGCTTAGTGATGTAATCGGATCCACCAGCATCAAAACAGGCAGAAATTTCATTCTGAGACACCGTGGCAAATATAACCGGCACATCGGCAAATCCCTGTCGACCCTTTATTTCCCGGCACGCTTCCACGCCATTCATTCCGGGTAAAGCGATATCCAATAACACCAAGTCTGGCGTCATATGATCCAGCATAGCCAACGCCTCTTCGGCGCTGGTGGCCGCGCTAATACGCCACGGCTCTTTCTTCATTTGTAAGCGTAGCAATTGTAGGTTTTCAGGATTATCCTCAACAATCAGAATCCGAGAACTATCCCCTTTACTGGCGATGTCGCTATTCCCAACCTGCATCATTGATAAGCTCCTTGATTGCTGTGAAATCGTATTGCTGAGTGAAATTTTTGAGTGGCTGCAAGAAGCGTCCAAATTGTTCGCCTTCTTGGTTTAGGATCGACTCAATTACCGCAACATCTCCAATTTGTGCAGCGTTCAGCACTCTCTGAATTAATTGCGGCGAGGGATGCTGCTTTTTTGACAACGGTCTCACTGCGTCATTGCTGTTATCGTTTTCACGCTGATCAGAATTACAAAAATCAACATTCAACAATCGCTTTATCGTTGTGAAAACACGTTCAAGACGAATGGGCTTTTGAATGTGGGCATCAAAATCACTAGCTAGATTGCTGCTGGTCATTTCATCACGACCGGAAACCGTCACCGCGACGCAAGGAATATCCTTCCATATCGAACTTCCTCGCAATTGGGCTAACAGCTCTCGGCCTGTCATCACAGGCATTCTTAAATCCGTAAATATAAGATCCGGTTTTTTACTCTGCACTTGCCTCAGTGCATCGGCCCCATCTATGGCTGTGCGTACGCATGCGCCGGCTCTGGTCAGACTGAACAACAAAAGATCGCGATTGGCTTGATTGTCGTCCACCACAAGAATGTCGATCTCACGGTCATTCGCGATTTTCCAAAATAAGTCCCTGCGCAGCGGTTGATTGATGGGAGCATCGAGTTTTGTCGCAGGCTCAAGCATCACCGCGAAACGAAAGATAGATCCACAACCAAGTTGCGAATTGATCATCAAATCGCTGCCCATTAACTCGATTAGGTTTTGACTGATAGAAAGCCCCAGGCCCGTGCCAGCTGCAAAACTTGCGCTTTCCGCTTGATAGAAAGGCATGGTGATTTTCTGCAGATCCGTTTCTGAGATGCCTGCGCCGGTATCGTGCACAGAAAAGCTGTAGAGCGAGCCTTCTTGGCTTACAGAAAATGTCACGTTTCCAGACGCAGTGAATTTGACTGCATTTCCAGCCAAATTAACTAACACTTGACTCAGCTTGGCAGCATCGCCGCGAACCATGGTCTCGTCATCAATTCGAATTTTTGGCGTCCACGTCAGCCCTTTCTCAATGCAACTAAGTGCAAAAATCTCGCTAATGGTCTTAAG
>JBPOFU010000104.1:0-9187 GCA_051252075.1 Oceanococcus sp.
GTTGAGTGCCGGTGATGTGGCGGCCACTTTGATAAGCAATGCCACGGTGAATCAACTGGCGACGAGCCCGAACAATGTTGGTACACCGAACTTGCTGCTGAATACCTTCCCACAAGGCAATAAACAATAAGCATAGCTTGGCGTTTCAAAAAGCCTCGGCATTCGCCGGGGCTTTTTTATTTTGGGTATCATGCGTTGCGCTTTTAGTAGAGAAAATTTTGAATCGGCATATCGTATTGATCCTTGCTGCTGGTGGTTTGTTGCTGTGCACAGGTGCACAAGCAGAGCCCAAGAACCGTGAGGAACTTCAATTCCAACTCAATGCTAAATTGGCTGGGAGAACCTTGGCCTGCGGTGACCGTGCCGGGCATGCCAGCATGCGCTTGGCCAGCCGACAACTCGCAAGTTTATTGCCTAGTGGTGGCAGCCTTGCCGAACACATGGCGGCTTTCGATCAACGCGCGCGCTTGCAGCGTAACTTTTCGAATAGAGCCGGTGATAAGCACAGAGCTTGTCAGCGTGTATCTGAACAGCTAGAAAAGAATCTCGGCTATACCCAGTTGATTGCGCCTACTGAATTGCCGCGGGAACCAGAATAGGGCTGGCTTATTCTCGGGCCGAGGCCATCAATGTGATGTGTATCTCGATGTCTCGTGACACCCATTTTCCGTTGGGGTCGGATTGCATACCCATATTGAAGTCCGCCCTGTCGATCTTGATCTGTGCGCTAAGTGTGGCCTGATTCTGTAGTATTTTTAGTGGCAATGGTCCCACTTGTACTTGGCGGCCCTTAATCGTCAAGGTGCCGAAAACTGCCCAGTCTCCAGTGTTCAGCGGTTTGATCAATGAACTGGTGAACTCTGCCTCCGGGTGATTATTACTATCGAACCATTCAGATTGGGGCAAGGTCTGCTCGTGCAAAACATCTCCATCGCGTGCGCTGGAGGTTTTGATTCTTGCGCGCAGTGTGGATTGCGCGGGCGCAGCAGGATTCAACTGTAAATCCACCCACCACTCAGCAAAATAGCCGTGGAATGTTTCATCGGCATGAACGCCACTAAAACCGATTTCGCTGTTCTCTTCGTCGGCTTGCCAGCCACTTTCACTGGATTGAATTTTTGTCGCAGCATCATTGCTGTTGCCGGCACCAAAGTTTGCCAGCACAGCAATCACGAACGGAACGGAAAGTAGGCTTAGGCAACCGAACAGCCAGCCACGGCGACTGCTGGGAAACATGCGAGCCAGGATGTCATCGTGACTATAGAACTGGTGCGTTAGCGCCGCAGCGATATGCAGCAGTAGTAAGCCCGCTAAAGCTTGCGTGAGCAGTTCATGGACAGTGAATCCGATTTCAGACCACCACTGTCTTTGCGCGTCAGCGAGGTGATTCAAGCCCAGGAGATGGGGGACTTCTATCCAGCCAAACCACAGTGTGGGTACCGTGAGTGCGCCTTCGCCACGCCATTGTGTGGACACATAGAGCCAGCCGCTGAGCGGCACACCGAGCATGAGCAGGTAAAGCACGAAATGGGTGAAATGTGCGGTATGTCGTTCCCACACCTTGAGGGAACTCGGAAGAGCAGGTGGGCGATGAGCTAAGCGCCACAGCAGTCGCAGGATACTCAGCAGAAGGATGCTAAGGCCTATGGACTTATGCCATTGAAAGGAGAGGGTGGCGAGCGCTTGCTGTTCGACTTGTTCTATCGCACCGTGCATCCACCAGCCGAGTGCGAGATTTCCGATAATAGCCAAGGCGATGAGCCAATGCAGGCTCATCGCAACTCGGTTATAACGCGTGGACGTCGCGTTCATTATTTTGCTCATGAGGCTTGGTGAAACTCACCTTCGAAACGAATAGTGACTTCATCACCCAGTAAGCCCGGGCCCTGCATGAAGGTCATGCCATATTGCGAACGCTTGAACTGGCCTTTTGCAACGAAACCGACGGCGCCCTTCTTGGTAAAGGGGTGTTTTGCGGTGGAACCTGTCAGTTCAACTTGAAGTTGCAAAGGGTGTGATTGGCCACGCAATTTAAGTTGTCCATCAACCAGCAAATTGCCTTTCCCGTCTTCGCGCACAGAGCTGCTGCTAAAACCAATGTCTGGATGCTGGTCAGCCATTAAGAAGCGATCGCTGCGTGCGAGGTCTTCTTCCCAACTGGCAAATTTTGAGTCCGCGTGAGTTGCCTTGTAGTCAGCGACGTAACTTGTGGCAATGGATAGCGGGTCAACCGTAATGTTAATAGTGGATTGACCAATACCGTTGGGGTCAAGATTGAGCTCAGCTTGGTATTTTCGAAAGTGTGCAGTATAGGGAGCAAGGCCCATATGGCTGGCCGAAAAGCTTAAGCTGGCGTGGTTCAAATCCACAGCATAGGCACCCGCTGGCGCCTTGATGTTGAGTTCCACTTTCGCTTGCGGCATGACGTCATGCTTGCTTGCGTTGGTCGGTGCTGGATTGCATGCGCTGAGCAACAAACTCGCGCTGCAAATAAGCCCTGTTGCCAGAGTTTGTTTGATTTTTGAATCCATGGAAGCGTCCGTGTTGTGTAGATGGATGACGAGGTGGACTTTAACAAATGTGCGGCGTTTGCGAGCGTTCGGCTACGCGATTGCTGGAGCTATCAGTGTTGTCCTTTTTCCTGCGATGCCACATAGTGACGATCGGTCATAATTCAGTAATTGGGATTGGGGGCAACTATGCAATCTTTGGATCAGATTGATTGGCCGTTGCAAATGGCGGGAGTGGCCGGTAGCGGTCGTTACGGCGAGGTCAAAGCGCCGTGGGATGGCCAGTTGCTCGGGCGTGTGGAATTTGCAGATGAAGTGGCCGTTGAACAGGCACTGGCTACCGCAAAGCGTTTACATGCGGATCGTGATTCCTGGCTACCTTGTTCTGAACGTATCGACATACTGCGCCGCTGTGCGCAGATTATGCGCGACAACGCGGAATACCTCGCCATGGCCGCGGCTCAAGAAGGTGGCAAGCCACTGCCAGATTCTCAGGTGGAAGTTGCAAGGGCCATTGATAGCGTTGAAATCTGCATAGAGACGCTACGCGGCCATGCCGGTGATGTAGTGCCTATGAATGTCTCGTCGGCCTCAGCAGGACGTATTGCATTTACTCAGGGTGAGCCGATAGGGCCCGTGGTGGCGGTGTCAGCGTTCAATCACCCCTTGAATCTAATAGCCCATCAAGTGGCTCCAGCCGTCGCAGTCGGCTGCCCAGTGATCGTCAAACCGGCACGTGCGACACCGCTATCCTGCTTGCGCTTTATCGCTATGCTGCGAGAGGCGGGGTTACCAGAGGAATGGGCAGTGCCCTTGATATTGGATGATCGCAAGCTAAGCGAGTCCCTGGTAACGGATAGCCGTGTTGGTTTTTTTAGTTTTATCGGCAGTGCCAAGGTGGGTTGGAGCTTGCGTGGCCAACTTGCCCCCGGAGCTCGCTGTGCATTGGAGCATGGCGGTGTCGCCCCGGTGATTGTGGCGCAAGACGCCAATATTGCAGCGGCCGTTCCTTTGCTCGCCAAGGGCGGTTTCTATCATGCAGGACAAGTGTGTGTATCCGTTCAACGGGTCTTTGCACCGACCAGTATTGCACGCGATTTGGCTGAGAGATTAGCTGCGGCAGGCTTAGCTATGCCGGTGGGCGACCCGAGCTTGCCTGATACGCAAATTGGGCCTTTGATTACGCATGCTGAAGTGGATCGAGTCGAGCAATGGGTGAATGAGGCCGTTGCCGCTGGGGCAGAATTAATATCCGGTGGCAAACGATTATCTGACAGCTGTTATGAACCCACCGTGCTGCTGAATCCACCCGCTCATGTTCAAGTGTCGACCAAGGAAGTGTTCGGGCCGGTGATCTGTGTTTACGCCGAGGATGACTTGGATACGGCGATTGCACTAGCCAACAGCTTGGATGTTTCTTTTCAAGCCGCAGTTTTCACTCGCAATATGGACACCGCTTTGCGTTGCTATAAGCGACTGAATGGTTCGGCCATTATGGTGAATGATCACACCGCTTTTCGGGTCGATTGGATGCCGTTTGCCGGTATGAGCACCTCCGGCCATGGCGTCGGCGGTGTTCCTCACACCATGCACGAAATGCAAAACCACAAAATGTTGGTTATGCGGTCAAGTGAAATCTAAATACCAGGAGTAGAGCATGAGCAATTTGCAGCCGCAGGCCGACCAACTGCCAGCAACCCAGCAAAAGGCATCCGATCTTTTTGTTCGTTGTCTGGAGTCCGAAGGCGTTACTCATATCTTTGGTGTGCCCGGCGAAGAAAACGCCGACATCATGATCTCTTTGAACGACAGTAGTATTGAGTTTGTGTTGTGTCGGCATGAGCAAGCGGCGGCGTTTATTGCCGATGCCTATGGCCGACTCACGGGCAAAGCGGGGGTCTGCTTATCCACTTTAGGGCCTGGCGTTACCAACTTGGTCACGGGTTTGGCCGATGCCAATATGGACCGTTCTCCTGTAGTGGCATTGATCGGGCAAGCGTCCACAAAACGCTTGCACAAAGAAAGTCACCAGAACATGGATGCCATTTCTATGTGTCGTCCCATTAGTAAATGGGCGCAGACCGTCGTGGACGCAGGCACGATTCCTGAAGTGGTACGCAAAGCCTTTAAATTGGCCGAAGCGGAAAAGCCCGGGGTTACCGTCATAGAGTTGCCGGAAGATGTGGCTGAAGATGAAGTCTTGGGTCGTCCCATGCATGTCTACAAAACGCGCCGCCCTGCAGCCGACCATAAGGCGGTAGCGCGCGCGGCAGAGATTCTGGTGAAAGCTAAAAAGCCCGTCATCCTTGCGGGTAACGGCGCGCTGCGAAAACGCGCGGCCAAGCAGTTGCGTCGGCTTGCTGCGAAGACAGGTATACCTGTGGTGAATACCTTTATGGGCAAGGGGGCATTGGACAAAGACGATCCTCATTGCATGTTCACCATGGGACTGCAGGGCCAAGATCACGTTAATGCCTTGTTTGAAGAAGCCGATGTCGTCGTGACCATCGGCTATGACTTGGTCGAATATGGTCCGCAATTTTGGAATGACGATCAGTCGCGCGCCATTATCCATATCGATTTTTGGCCTGCCGAAGTCGATACTCATTACACTGTTGCCGAGGATGTTGTAGGCGACGTGGCAGATGCTTTGTGGCAGCTCAACATGGAGTTGGAGAAAACTTACGCGGGTGATTTGCCGCTAGTGGATATTCAGAAGCACCAGCCTTTACGGCAACGCATACTCGACGATTTTGCCATGGAAAAGGATGATGATTCTTTCCCCATGAAGCCGCAGAAAATCCTGTGGGACGTAAGGCAATTTCTCGATGGTGGCGACATTCTTTTATCCGCCGTGGGGGCACACAAGATGTGGATTTCGCGTTACTACCAATGTCATGAGCCCAATACTTGCCTTATCTCCAATGGCTTTTGTTCCATGGGTTTTGCTTTGCCTGGAGCGATCGGAGCGAAACTTGCTTGCCCGGACAAACGGGTCATGGCGATTTGTGGCGATGCCGGTTTCATGATGAATGTGCAAGATTTGGAAACGGCAGTGCGTCTTAAACTGCCCATTACTTTTATGGTTTGGGTTGATGGCGAGTACGGGCTGATCAAATGGAAGCAACAAAATAGCTTCAACGGTGAACATTCCGAACTGAACTTTGGGAATCCCAATTGGGAAAAACTGGCAGAAGCCTTTGGAATGTGGGGGCGTGAATTGAATCTAGCCAGTGAACTGCCGGGCGCGCTGGAACAGGCCTTCGCACAAGATGGCCCGTCGCTGATTGCAGTTCCAGTGGAATACGCTGAAAACCGCAAATTGACCGAACGTTTGGGTCAACTGGTTATGGGTATATAAATCACAGACTTGCAGCGCAATGCTTGACGCGGCTTGGCGGTTGCCTATATTCCTAGCGGTATTCGCCGCGATGGCCTTGGCCGAGTGGTACTGGCCACGGCGTTCACAATCTCAACAGCGTCATCGGCGTTGGTTAGCTCACGCTGGTGTGCAGTTGCTCAACGTGATGGTGCTACGGGTGGTTTTTCCGGGCGCGGCGGTGGGCATTGCAGTGCTAGCGGAAAAGCAGGCATGGGGAGTGTTGCCGCATTTTTCATTGCCCCCTGGTTTGATATTCGTTCTCAGTCTGCTGGTTTTGGACCTGGCGATTTATGTTCAGCACCGGCTCAGTCATCGCTGGCATTGGTTTTGGCGTTTGCACCGCATGCATCACAGCGACACCGTGGTCGATACCACCACGGCCTTGCGCTTTCACCCCTTGGAGATATTGCTCTCCATGGTGTGGAAGGGCGCTGTCATATTGTCTCTGGGCTTATCGCCAATGGTGGTGTTATTTTATGAAGCGATGCTCAATGCCATGGCTTTATTCAATCATGCCAATGTAAAGCTGCCACAGTCTGTGGATGCGGTATTGCGCTATTTGGTGGTGACACCCGATGCTCACCGTGTGCATCATTCGGTGCACCAAGATGAAACCGATAGCAATTTTGGCAATACGCTTTCACTGTGGGATCGCGTCTTTGGGAGTTGGAAGGAGCAGCCTCGAGACGGGCATGAAGCCATGAAGATAGGCTTATCTGAATTTCGTTCTGAGCTAGACTCGAAATTGCCTGGCCTGCTGATGCAGCCCTGGAAATAACAGTGAAAAACCGGCTCGACGCATCGCGCCAAGCCGGATGGCTTGGGTTATTGCACCGCAGTGAGTAGCGTGTCGGCAACGATGGGCAGTTCGACACTGCCGCTGAAGTTCACGGCTGGCACAAACACATCACGTGACCAAGTGACGGGATATTGAGCGTGGAAGCCGTAGATCAACAGAGCCAATTCATCGCCTTCATTGAGTCGTTCGGCAACTCCAGTCATTTCCATAGCAAAGCTACCGAAACCCCGAATCGGGGTGAGTTGGTCATCCACCAAGTCCCAGCGCGCAGAGCCCACTTTGCGGTGTCCCATGCCTAACAGCAGGATGGGGTCACAACCGGTTTGAATGATGGGGGCAGGGCAATCTTCCAATTCAAAACCGGACAGCCCCGCCACTTCAATATCTAACATTGGAATGCCCGCTAAAACGGCACCACCTGCGGGCGCGGTGTACAGCGGCAAGGTGGCCAACAAAGCCTCTCGCTCTCCGCTGCCTAGCAACGCACCGCCTATACCCAGAACAGCATTGAACTGAGGAATGGAAGCCTCGAGTACGTAGGAATCACCACCGCGTTGAATCTCAGGCATCGCCACGGCATCGTCATCACCCAAACTCATACAAATTTGCGAACCCGTGCTGAGCACGCTATCCACACTGCCGTTGAGACCTTTGAGTTTTTCTTCGAACCAGGCAAATTGCAGATCATTAAGATTCACGCTGCCGCAATTGCGTGCGCCGCCGTTGTCTTGGAAATTCGGCAGGGTTAGAGCGGCATAAAAAGGGTCTAGCGGTTCTTCTAAACCAGCCGTTTCTGGTCCGACGGGTAAAATATGACCTGATTCGTGTGTGAGCAAACGCACATCACCGCCCAAATTGCGCAGGCAATCGTAATTGCGCGCTGCTTGGTTAAAGTTGAACAAGGTGTCACGCATGCCCTGAGTGAACAGCACATCAACGGCAGGTCCGAGTACGGGGGGAACCAACATCGGATCGGGCGTAGCGAAGAGAAATTCCTGTGCGCCAGCGGGTTGCCCATCGCAGAAATATTTCAAGCTGTGATAAGCAAAGAAATTGCGGTGGCTGTCTTCAAAGCGATTGCTTTGTACCGCGCTTAACAGTGCTTCGCGTATGGCCATATCTTGATTGCCGCTAGAGCCTTGTTCACCGCCTGCAGCCAAAGCTAGGCCCCAGCCGGATTTCACTGCGTCGTTCGGGCCTAGGGATTGGGCGAGGTCATTCCAAGTAATGTCTGGGGCTAACACGCGAAGGCGATGCTGTGGATCGGCTGCGTAGAGAATCAGTTGATAACCACCACCATAAGATCCGCCGTAGGCGCCGACCATCATGTCGCCATTGGCGCGTCTTTGCAGCTGTGGCAATTCTTCCGCCCAGTCCAAGATTTGAATTAAATCCTGGCCTTCAAAATCCGGGGACATACCGCGCACCGTGCCGCCAGATTCACCAAATCCACGTTGGTCTATTGATATGACGTAGTAACCGGCCTCTGTGAGGCGGGCAACAAAGCCATCTTTGCTGGTGACGCGGGAGCCGCCATAGCCATGGCCTTGCAGGACCAAGGGGTAGCTTTCTCCTGCCACTACATTGTCCGGCTCAAAGAATTCGAAACTGATGTCTACGCCATCAACTTTGGATTCCAAGACCACATGTTCTTGCACGCCTTCACGAGATTCTCCTGCAAGCGCGTTGGCTTGCTCATCAGCTCGACTGCTGTTGTCGGCAGCGCCACAAGCGCTGAGCAGGGTCACGGCAATGGCCAGGTAAATTCGTTGCATGGATGTACTCGTCTGTGATTGCAGTTATGTCAACACGCTTAATGCGTCATATTAGTTTCATGGGGCTTTGATATTGGCGCGTATGCTGCGCACAACACCCGCGTAGCCGCTGGCAGAATAGTCCTTGGCCGCATTGGTATATTTGTAGCCTTTATCCAGGGCCGACCGTATGGCCTTGGACTGTTTGCTACTGATCTGACCACGTTCGTCCAGGGTGAGATAAAACGCTTCCATCGCCATATTGGCCTGCTCGGCCAAATTGAAGTCTGGGGTATTGAGCACGCGCTTGCTCAGTCCATCGAACAGTGCCCAAGTTAGCTTGTTGTTATAGGTCTTGCCGGCATGCGTCTTGATGGCGGCTGCAACGGTTTTTGCAGAGGAGGATGCGGCCGCTTGCAAAGCTGACGTGCTTTTTTGCGAAGCTTGATTCAGTACTCGGATGCTCCCATTCCATTGCTTGGCTTGCGCGGGGTCCAACACTTTGAGAATTTCTTCCAGCAATATCAGATTGACGGTGTGCAAGCGTATCCGCCCCGGGCCTAGGCCACTGGCCGCATCGTTATCCCAGCGTTCTGCGCTGAGTTCGTGGTGACAGGCATAGCAATCGAAAAAAACCAGTTCTGGGAACAGACCCTGTTTGATCCGGGGGCTGGCCAATTCTTCTAAATAGCGTTGCGCGGAGATCATTTGCCCATCCGCCCAGGTTTGGGTGGAACTGCGC
>JBPOFU010000105.1:0-9064 GCA_051252075.1 Oceanococcus sp.
GCGCAAGCCTCTTTCCAAAGGTTCAAGCTGCGCGCCTACGGCGCGCAACACTTCAGCCAAGCGCACGTCATCCAGCAAAGCCAACAACAAATGCTCAACAGTTAACAGATCATGCGACTGCGCTTTGGCCGATTTGAATGCCGCGTCTAATGCGGCTTGCAAG
Organism: Oceanococcus sp.; assembly: GCA_051252075.1. Lineage (GTDB taxonomy): Bacteria > Pseudomonadota > Gammaproteobacteria > Nevskiales > Oceanococcaceae > Oceanococcus. The sequence continues at coordinate 164 of JBPOFU010000105.1, forward strand.
TCCTGGCTTAACATCAAGCATTCTCCATAGTGCACATCAGCGGGTGCTCACTTTCTCGCGCATAGCGATTTACTTGCGCCACTTTGGTTTCTGCAATTTCGGCAGTGAAAGTTCCGGCAACGCCGGCACCACGTGTATGCACTTCCATCATGACGCGAACGGCATCTTCATGCCCGAGTCGAAAAAACTTCTGCAAGATATGAACCACGAACTCCATTGGGGTGTAGTCATCATTAAGCAGCACCACTTTGTACATCGGTGGATGCTGCAACTTCGGGGGCGCTTCCTCAACTTCGGTGCCGCCGTAACGCTCGGTATCAAACTCAGCCATGCTCACATTGTAAGCCTAAACCCTAAGTATATTGACCTTCGCTAGAGGACTTGGTTCAGGATCACCAACTATTTACTGGTGTGGGTGAACACTCCATCCCAGTCCGCTCCAGGCGGCATGCGCTTGAATATCTCTATGCGATCTATATACACCTGATAAATCGTCAGCTTCTCCGCCTTTTGCAATTGAACGAATTGCAACTCGGCCTGGTCCCAGCTTTGATTGCGATAAGCCATCAGTGCATCACGGTACTGGCGCAATTCTTTGCGGCGCGCCTCATCCAATTCGCTGCGCAAGCCCAAGGGTTCAAATATCGCAACCGGTTTATCCTTGCCTTTCACTTTCACTAAATCCAAGTCGCGATACACCCAATCATCGACTTGGCGGCGCGTGGAATCACTGCATATTACCGACACGCCGTAACGTTTGGTCAGACCTTCCAGTCGCGCGCCCAAATTCACGGCATCGCCTAATACGGTGTACGCCATACGGAATTCTGAGCCCATATTGCCTACACTCATAACCCCGGTATTCACTCCCACACCGATACGCATTTCTGGCAAGCCACGCGGCGCAAATTCTTCTGCAAGGCGATTCATACAATCAACCATGCCCATAGCTGCTTGCAGAGCTCTTCTAGCATGCTGCTGTTCCGGCAACGGTGCGCCCCAAAATGCCATGACGGCATCGCCCATGTATTTGTCGATGGTGCCTCTGTTGGTATGTATGACTTGGGTCAGCGGCGTTAGGAATTCGTTCATCAAATTGGTCAATTCCTCCGGATCCAGCTTTTCAGAAATGCTGGTGAAATCGCGCACATCAGAAAACAACACCGTCATCTCACGGCTATCAGAGCGCATTCCTGCAGCCAGCGAATCATGTGCCATTTCGCTCACCAATTCTGGCGGCACATAGTGCCCAAATAACCGCGAGACTTCGCGCTTCGCTCTAGCCTCTACGAAATAGCCATAGGTCATTTGCGCCAGCACCAGCACGGCCATAAACAGCAAAGGACTGCCCAGAGGTAAAACGAAGTTAGCGCCGAACCAAAGACTGACCGCTAAGCCAACCAAACCCGCACCCATGCCAACCACCATGGTGGTTCCGAAGATGGGTGATAAGCGCGGAAAAATTAGCGTTACGACTAAGCCAATAAAAATCAACAAGGTGGTTTCTATACCAACCAAATAGGGCACTTTGATCTTGACCCGGCCATCCAACATGCCGGAAATAATATTCGCGTGAATTTCCACCCCAGAATAGGCCACCCCTACCGGTGTTGTGCGCAAGTCCTTCAACCCTGCAGCGCTAGTGCCTAGAATCGCAATGGTGCCTTGCAGTACATCTTTGCCGACGCGTTTATTGAGTACATCGGTAACAGAAACATAAGGAAAGCTGCCCTGGGGGCCGCGGTATGGCACTAAAACAGCGGCATTTTCATCGACCGGAACACGGTAGGTTCCAACACGCAAATATTCCAAATTCAGAGCCGTGCGCTGGCCACTTCTAGCATCATATTCCAACTCTATTTCGGTATCGTCACCGAGCGCACGTGCCAAGCTCATCAATGCCAAAGAACCGTAAATTGCATCATCAAATTTTTGCAATAGCGGCACTCGACGAAAGACACCGTCACTATCCAAAGCTGGGTTGTCGAAAAACCCGGCATACGGCGTAGCGTTTTGTAGCGTCTGGATATTGGCGGTAAAAGCAGACGCACCAAAATAATCCGCAGGCATCAGGCGCTCACCTTCCACTATCGGTGGTGGCAACTCACCTTGACTCAGCGCGGACTCCACTTTGCCCTTAAACACGTATCCCATAACCGGCTGGTATTTGGCAATGGCTTGTCCAAACAGTAGGTCGTCATCCCATTGCTCCCGCCGCTGCTCAGCCCACTGCGCCACTTCAGGCTGACTGCCGATAGGATGCTGATTAAGTTCGTCCAGCCAGCGCACGGCTGAATGGCCATCCGGCTCCGGAAAAACGGAATCGAAGCTCACACTGGCAACGCCATAATGCTCGTGGAGCACCTGCAGCAATTGCGCGAGCTTGCGCCGCGGCCACGGCCACTGTCCTTCTGCCGCCATCGCCTTTTCATCAATATCGATGATGACAACACGAGGGTCCTGCTCCGCTAACAAACTGGAGCGCACGCGCGCGTCGTAGGTCAAGCGCTCAACTTGCTCAATCAAACTGAGCGTCCAAAAGCCATTCAAATGCAGGAGAAATCCTAGCAAAATGAAACTCGTCAGCAAAAACCGAATCAGAGTGTGCATTGCGCCCCCAAGGCTATCCGTCGCTCAATCAACTTTTTATCCTCACCGTCAGTTTACTGCCCCACCGCAAACTGGCAAATCACCATAAAAACAATGAGAAAAACATTGAATTTCTTTATGATGTCGCACTTGTTCTGATGCCCATACTAAACGCCACCGCGTGAACCTGACCCTTAGCCCCCAAATTTCCTCCCGTTTGCAAAAGTATTTGCCTATGGGCGCATCTCTATTGCTCGCATTGTTGATAGGCCTGCAGCTGGCCAAATTGGCATGGCAAATAGTTCCTGCACCGGAACAAGGCTTGTGGGTTCCACGCCCAGCAGAACCGATTACACGCAACGCCAATCGACCTCAAAAAGAAGGGATTAAGCTCGCGCAGATTCAATCCGCAAAGCTGTTTGGTGATTACGCAGCAGAGCAAGAAGCCGTCGCCGAGTTAGCTACAGAAGACGCTCCCGACACCAATCTCAGGTTAAAGCTGCGCGGCATCGTAATGATGGAGAACCCCAGCTTGTCGCGCGCTCTGATCGAGCCTAGCAACGGCGAGCTACTTTCTTTTGCTACCGGCATGGATGTTCCCGGCGGTGCAAAAATACACCGCATACATGCTGATCGCGTGCTGCTCAAACGCGCAGGACGCTTGGAAACTCTGCGCTTGGAAAAAGAACAGATTGCAGACACAGGCATTGCCCCTTCAAAAGCAACGCCAGGCGTTCGCTCGGTCGGCTCTGCACCACGCATTATTGACAGCGGCACAGCAGCAAAGCTCTCCGGCATACGGGAAGAACTCCTTAACGATCCCAGCAAAGCTTCACAATATTTGCGCATACAACCGGCGCGCGCCAATGGCGCGATGAAAGGCTATCGCATTTATCCGGGGCGCAAACGCGAGTTATTTAAAGAAGCTGGACTACGTCCTGGCGACATCGTGACTTCAGTTAATGGTGTAGCGCTGGATGACCCAGGGAAAGGATTTCAGCTTCTTGGTGATTTGAGCTCAGCTCAACAACTTAATTTGCAAATCGAACGTGGCGGACAAACTCAGTCCGTTAGCGTGAATCTCAACTAGCGGTATGTTTATGAATCAGGCTCCTCGCCTTCTGTCACGCACTCGCGTTTCAGCCGTCATTTTGATCAGCGCCATGACGCTGATCGGCAATCCAATTTTGGCGCAAGCGCAAGCAGACGAAATCGGCTCAACGCTGAACTTGAAAGACGCTGACATTGGCACCTTAATCGCCACTGTGGGTGAAATAACCGGGCGCAACTTTATCATCGACCCACGGGTGAAAGGCAAAGTCACGGTTCTCTCCACCACCCCCATGGCACCGGATGAGTTGTACGGTGTTTTTCTTGCTGTATTGCAAGTACATGGCTTTGCCGCTGTACCCGCAGGCTCGGTCACAAAAATTGTTCCCGAAGTGGGCGCCAAACAAGACGGCGGTAGCCATTTCGATTTCTTCGGTATGGCGGACGATGAAATCGTCACCCGCGTCATGGAAATCCAGAATGTACCCGCAGCCCAGCTCGTACCCATCTTGCGCCCGCTGGTTCCACAATACGGTCATTTAGCCGCTTATTCCCCGTCGAACATGCTCATCATGTCGGACCGCGCTGCCAACATTGGGCGTCTGACGCAAATCATTAAACGCATAGACCAGGCCGGAGATGAAGAAATCGAGGTCATTCGCCTGCGATTCGCTAGCGCTGCGGACGTACAACAAACCTTGACCGGCGTATTGCAATCGCAGCAAGGCAAGAGAGATCCTAGCCAGCAACCGATTACCTTAGTCGCCGATGAACGCACCAACAGTCTCATACTCAGTAGCGACAAAAACCAACGCTTACGTATACGCGCGTTAATAGCCCATCTCGATATTCCACTGGATGATGATGGCGACACTCAAGTCATCTATTTGTCCTATGCGGATGCCGAGAAACTGGCACCCATTTTAGAAGGCTATGCTGAGAGCCAAACCCAAAAGGGTGGTGGCAAAGATAAAGCCCCGGCCAACATCAATGGCGATGTTCGCATCGTCGCTGAACCCGACACCAACGCTTTGGTCATCACGGCCCCGCCCAAGATTATGCGTGGCTTGCGCAGTGTTATTGCACAACTCGATATTCGACGCGCTCAAGTACTTGTAGAAGCCATACTGGCGGAAGTGAGCATCAGCAAATCACGCGCCCTGGGTGTCGACTGGGCATTGCTCAACGATGAACGCATCGCCGCAGCCTCCATTTTGGACCCTAGCGTTATTAGTGGCGCGGCTGCAGTGGCAAGCAGCGGCGCAGCGGGTGCCGCAGGCCTGTTACGCACCGGCTTCAATATCGGTGGAGGCAGCATTAAGGACGACGGCACCAGCTTTGCCTTGCTGCTGAACGCTTTGGCCGGCGACGGTGAAACGAATGTGCTGTCCACCCCTTCTCTGGTTACCATGGACAATGAAGAAGCCGAGATCTCTGTTGGTCAGGAAGTCCCTTTCCTCACCGGCTCATTCAGCAACAATTCGGGTGGTAGCAACGTCAACCCATTCCAGACCATCGAGCGACGAGACGTCGGACTCACTTTGGGCATTACTCCACAGATTAACGATGGTGACAGCATTCAGCTCACCATTAAGCAGGAGTCCTCCAACGTAAGTGCAGGAGCAGCTGGAGCGGTCGATTTGATCACTAACAAACGCACACTCAACACCAGCGTCATGGTGGGCAATGGCGATATTCTCGTGTTGGGAGGGCTCATAGACGACAACGTCAGCCGCACCGAGCAGAAAGTGCCGATACTGGGTGACATTCCTCTGCTAGGCAGTCTGTTTCGTTCCACCTCGATCAGCAAGACCAAACAAAACTTGATGATCTTTATCCGTTCAACGATCCTGCGCGACCGTGAAAGTTCTAGCTACTACACACGCAAAAAGTACGACAGCATGCGAGACTTGCAACGACAGTCCAATGATCAGGGATGGAGGGCCATTGGACGCACACGTGGACCGGAACTGGAGGAACTAACGGACCCTGTTCCCGCAGCACCTACTTCCCAGCAACAATCGAGTGTGCCCGCCCAAAACAAAAGCCCCGCAGCGGTAACTCTAAAAACCTCGATGTCCATGGACACCGATAAGCAAGCCGCAACAGCCCCGCAACAACCGCAAGTGGGCGTAGCAGAGCAAGCAAGCCCAGCGCCGGTCATACAAGGCAATGAGCCGATTATCACTCCGCGCAAGAAAATGGGCCGAGGTCACTTGCGTTAATGGACGAACAAATCGCACTGCCCTCGTTCGCGTTTGCTAAACGCCACGGTCTATTAGTAGGTCAACTCACCGAAAATGGCGAAGTTGAACTGTTTGCGAAAGCCAAAGCAGAGCCTGCGGCGCTCATAGAAATGCAGCGCTTTTTGGCGCGTCCGATTGCGATCAAAACTCTGGCCGACGTCGAGTTCGATCGTGCTCTACAGCAACGCTACGAAAATAACTCCAGCGAAACCATGCAGGCCATGCAAGGCCTGGACGATGATACGGATCTATCCACGGCGGCTGAAGCCCTGTCGGAACCACAAGATTTGCTGGAGTCGGACGACGATGCACCAATCATCCGACTGATCAATGCGATGTTGTCCGAAGCAATCAAAGAAAATGCTTCAGACATCCACGTAGAACCTTTTGAAAATCGCTTAGTGGTGCGATTTCGCGTCGATGGCGTACTGCGCGAAGTACTCACCCCACAACGTGCCCTAACGCCCCTCATCGTTTCGCGTATTAAGGTCATGGCCAAATTGGACATCGCCGAAAAGCGCCTGCCACAAGATGGCCGTATATCGGTCAAGATTGCGGGACGCCCGGTGGACGTGCGTGTCTCTACCATCCCATCTGGCTATGGAGAGCGTGTGGTGCTGCGCCTGCTGGATAAACAGGCAGGTCGCTTGGATCTAACGCACCTTGGCATGGAACCCAAGCAGCTCGAAGTTATGATGGGGCTGATTCGTAAGCCTCACGGCATTATTTTGGTCACCGGCCCGACCGGCTCGGGTAAAACAACAACGCTGTACGCCGCACTAGCCAGTCTCAATAACAGCACTCGCAACATTCTCACCGTGGAAGATCCAGTCGAATATTTTCTCGACGGCATCGGCCAGACGCAGGTCAATAGCAAAGTCGACATGAGCTTCGCTCGCGGCTTGCGCGCCATTTTGCGTCAGGACCCTGACGTGGTGATGGTGGGGGAAATTCGCGATCTAGAGACCGCCGAGATTGGCGTTCAAGCCAGCTTGACAGGTCACTTGGTCTTATCCACCTTGCATACCAACACCGCAATTGGTGCGGTTTCGCGTTTGCGGGACATGGGCGTTGAACCGTTTTTGCTGTCTTCAAGTTTGATAGGTTTGATCGCTCAACGCTTGGTTCGTACGCTGTGTGTAGACTGCCGCGAACCCTACCAACCAGACCCAGCAGAATGCCGCTTACTCGACATACCTGACGATGGTTCAGTGCAAATTTTTCGTGCCAAAGGCTGCGATAAATGCCGCCAAACTGGCTATACCGGGCGTAACGGCATCCAAGAAGTCATCGCTGTTGACGATGCTTTACGCACCATGATCCACGACGGAAAGTCCGAACAGGAAATGGAAGCACACGCACGCAAACAATTCCCCAGCCTACGTGCTGAAGGACGCGCGAAAATCCTAGAAGGCATTACCACCATCGAAGAAGTCGTTCGAGTGACACGCGAAGATTAATGGGCGCTTACCACTACCGAGCGCTGGACCAACGTGGGCGCGAGAAAAAGGGCCTGATAGAAGGCGACACGGCCAAGATCGTACGTAGCATGCTGCGCGATCGAAACCTGACTCCGCTGGAAGTACTCGAAGTCGAACAGCGTAACAATCAGAATAAAGCGGGTGGCGGTGGTTTTAGTTTGGGACGCGGCATACCCGGCACCGAAGTAGCCCTCATTACCCGCCAGCTAGCCACCTTGCTCAAATCAGGCTTGCCGTTGGAAGAAGCGCTGCGTACCGTCGCCCAGCAAATTGAAGGCAAACGAGCACAAGGCGTCATTATGGGCGTACGTGCACGGGTCACCGAAGGTCATCCTTTGGCGTCCGCTCTGCGCGAATTCCCTGCCGTATTCAACCATCTGTACTGCGCCACGGTCGAAGCCGGTGAGCAATCCGGGCATCTGGATACAGTCTTAGAGCGTTTGGCTGATTACGTAGAAAAACGCCAAGAGTTGCAGAAAAAGATATTTGCCGCCCTGTCTTACCCCATTATATTGGTACTCGCCTCAATGGCCATCGTGGGCTTTTTGCTCACCAATGTGGTTCCACAGGTGGTCGGCGTCTTTGACAGTTTGGACGCGGAGTTGCCACCGCTGACCAAAGGCATGATTAGCGCGAGTGACTTTTTGCGCGAAAACCACATCGCGTTGGGCGTGGTCTTAGTCCTCATGGTCGTAAGTTGGATATTGCTCATGCGGCGCCCAGGCCCGAAACAGCGCTGGCACCGCGTGCAACTGCGTTTGCCCTTGTTTGGCCGGCTTATTCGGGGCGTCAACGCGGGCCGCTTCACCCGAACCTTCAGTATCCTGGTTTCTAGCGGTGTTCCCATTTTGGAAGCCTTGGAAATCTGCTCTCGTGTGGTGCAGAACATTCCTATGCGAAATTTGATTTCTGACGCCGCAGTCAAAGTACGCGAAGGAGCTCCAATTCACCGCTCTTTGGCAGCAGAAAAGCTATTCCCCCCAATCACCTTAAGCTTGATCGCCAATGGCGAAGCCTCAGGCCAATTGGATGAAATGCTGGAACGGGCGGCGCATAATCAAGAACTGGAAGTCGACACCATTATTTCCGCCATCATGGGCGTTTTGGGACCTGCTTTGATTATGATGATGGCAGGGATCGTATTGACCATCGTACTGGCCATCATGCTGCCCATTTTCGATATGAACCAGTTGGTGCAATAAAGCCTAAATCACTGGGGCGGCAATGGGGCTCTGCAAATGGGCTTCAACTTCTACCGCTAAAGTCGCAATAATCTGTTTGCGGCTTTCCAACACAGCAATATTGATCGCATTGGCAAAAGATAACGCATCTGCACTGCCGTGCGATTTGATCACGATGCCATTCAAACCCAACAAGCTCGCACCATTATGGCTGCGTGGGTCAACCCGCTGACGAAAGCGCTTTAACACGCCAAAACTCATAAGCGCAGCAAATTTGCTGAACAGATTACGGCGATATTCTTGCGCTAAATAATCGCCGATCAAGCGAGAGATCCCTTCTGCACTCTTTAACGC
>JBPOFU010000106.1:0-9020 GCA_051252075.1 Oceanococcus sp.
TACCAATCATGATTTCATGAGCGGCTATACGACCACCGCCGTTTTTCTTAAGCAGCGTTTGTGAAATCACTGAACGCAATGATTCCGAAAGCATGGCGCGGATCATGTCTTTTTCTGCTGCCGGAAAGACATCCACAATACGGTCTATGGTCTTCGCCGCAGAACTGGTGTGCAGCGTGCCAAAAACCAAATGCCCAGTTTCCGCCGCAGACAAGGCCAGTCGTATAGTTTCCAAATCGCGCATTTCCCCCACCAGAATCACATCGGGATCTTCACGTAAAGCCGACCGCAATGCTTCACTAAAGCCCAAAGTGTCGCGGTGGACTTCGCGTTGGTTGATCAGACAACGTTTGGACTGATGCACAAATTCAATCGGATCTTCCACAGTCAAAATATGCCCGTAGTCGTTCTCATTGATGTAGTTCACGATTGCAGCCAGCGTGGTTGACTTACCCGACCCCGTTGGCCCAGTGACTAAGACAATACCGCGCGGTGTTTTGGCGATGTCTTGAAAAATCTTTGGAGCATTGAGATCTTCCAAAGTCAAAATGGTGGACGGAATGGTACGAAAGACCCCACCAGACCCACGATTATGATTAAAAGCATTCACACGAAAGCGCGCAACGCCTGGAATTTCAAATGAGAAGTCGGTTTCTAAAAATTCGTCATAATCTTTACGTTGTTTATCATTCATGATGTCGTAAAGCATGTCGTGGACTTCTTTGTGATCCATAATCGGCACATTGATACGCCGCATGTCTCCATCCACACGAATCATTGGCTCCATACCGGCCGACAAGTGCAGATCCGAAGCTCCCTGCTTGACGCCGAAAGTCAATAATTGCGCAATATCCATAGTGTCCCCAGTAAAACATCACAAATGACAAGCACAACGCTATCGGCAAACGAGCGCAGTGGCAACCAAATCCTCCAGCGCTTGGAAAATTTACAAAGCCGCATCCAATCCGCCTGCCGACAGGCTGGGCGTAGTAGCAATGAAATTACGCTGCTTCCTGTGAGTAAAACGCAAAATGCCGCGACGTTAAAGAGCGCATGGTGGTTAGGTTTGCGCTGTTTTGGCGAAAACTATCTGCAAGAAGCAGAAAATAAAATTGCCGCGCTACCGGACGATATCGAATGGCACTTCATCGGTCCCCTGCAATCCAATAAGACGCGTCAAGTCGCGCAGCTATTTGATTGGGTGCACAGTGTGGACCGATTAAAAGTTGCCCAACGCCTATCCCAGCAAAGACCTATTGAGCGAGGGCCACTCAACATTTGCATACAAGTGAACATTAACAATGAAGCCAGCAAATCCGGCGTCAGCGCAAATGAATTGCCAGCCCTAGTGGAGGCTTTGCTGCCCTTGGAAAATTTACGCATCCAAGGCTTAATGTGCCTGCCATTAGCCTCGACTGTACTCACGCAACAACGCGCTAGCTTTCGCGCCATGCGTGAATTGCGAGACAATGTACTGCCCGACGCGCCAGTCCTGTCAATGGGCATGTCCTCCGATTTGGAAGCCGCCATTGCCGAAGGCAGCACCCTGATTCGTATCGGAACCGCTTTATTCGGCCCCAGATCCAGCACCAAACCATGACCAATCAAGATGCGATGAAGCAAGCTGCCGCCGAGGCCGCTATCGAATCGGTGGAAGACGACATGATCGTGGGCGTCGGCACCGGCTCCACTGTGAACTTCTTTATCGATGCTTTGGCCAAAATTAAAGGGCGCATTCAAGGGGCCGTTTCCAGTTCACAGGTCTCAACGCAACGCATGCAGGCACTAGGCATACGCGTGCTCGAACTGAATGAAGCGGGCACATTGCCTCTGTATGTCGATGGTGCCGACGAAACCAATAGCCAACGACAGCTAATCAAGGGCGGTGGCGGAGCGCTTACCCGCGAAAAAATCGTTGCCGCCGCCAGCGAAGAGTTTATTTGCGTGGTTGATGCCAGCAAACAGGTCGAATTCCTAGGGCGCTTTCCCCTACCGGTCGAAGTGATACCCATGGCACGCAGCTATGTGGCCCGCGAGTTGGTCAAGCTCGGCGGCCAGCCGAAAATACGCTCCGGTTTTATCACTGATAATGGCAATGAAATTTTGGATATCCACGGCCTGCGCATTGCAGATGCCATCGCGCTAGAAAGCCAAATCAATCAACTCACCGGCGTGGTGTGCTGCGGTCTGTTTGCGCAACGCCCAGCGGATAAAGTCATTATGGCGAGCAGCGAAGGTTTGAAAACGTTTTAGACGCATTGCCCCCAGTTCAAGCTAGGCCAACTGAGCACGTAGCAGCTCTAGCCGCTCTGGCGTCCCTACATCCGTCCACATGCCTTGATGGTATTGGCCAGTGGCCGTCTGCTGATGGATAGCCTCACGCAACAATGGCGCCAAAGCAAAGCGGCCTGGCTCCTGCCCGGCGAACAAGGCCCGCTGCAGCAAGCCAATCCCAGCGTAAGTCAGACGTTTACCTTGCAGGGCCAATTGACCGTTCGGGCACAAAGCAAAATCGCCATCTGGGTTATGCGCTGGATTATCGACCATCAATAAATGCGTTGTTGCCCCTGCTGGCCAAGCCTCAACGCGCTGACGCAAGGACTGAAAATCAAAGTCGCAATAGACGTCCGCATTGAGCACAAAAAATGCTTGCTCACCAAAATGCTTCAGCACCTTGAAAATACCGCCGCCTGTTTCCAGTCGCTGGCCCTGTTCGTGTGAAAAATGCACTCCAATATCCCAGCGCCAGTTGGCCTGTAGGTGCGATTGAATCTTGTCACCCAGCCAATTCAGATTAATGACGCAATCCGTTACACCAGCCTCCTCAAGCCGATCCAGTGCATGCTCGATGAGCGGCTTCCCAGCCACTTCGATTAACGGTTTGGGGCAAGAGTCCGTTAACGGCCGCAAGCGCTCACCGCGCCCTGCAGCCAACAGCATCGCCTTCATGCAAGATAGTCCTCGGCAATATCATGCAGCAGCGCAAGCTCAGGGTATTGCGCCGCCACCTGAGCCACATAGCCGAGCGTGCGTGGCACATCATTCAAATAGGCCGATTTTCCATCGCGGTGGTTCAAGCGGGCAAAGATCCCTATCGCTTTGAGATGGCGCTGCAAGCCCATCCAATCAAAATCTTGAGCAAATTCTTCTTCGCTGGGCACTAAAATACCGGCCGCCCGCGAGCGCTCAAGATAATAGCCACACCATTGATCCACTTGCTCTTTGGGCCAAGCAATGTAGCAATCACGCAATAACGACACTAGGTCATAACTGAGCGGTCCACATACAGCGTCCTGAAAATCCAAAATACCGAATGGCTGTTGCTGTGACCACATCAGATTGCGCGAATGATAGTCCCGGTGTACAAAAACTTGCGTTTGTTTCGTTGCCCGCGCAATGAGCAACTGACACAGCTCATCCCAGGCCTGCTGTTCTGCAGCACTGAGCACGCGCTGATGATGTACGCCCAAATACCAATCATGAAATAAAGCCAGTTCGCGCAACAACAATCCTGCGCTATATGCCGGCAAGCTCGCGCAAGGTGTCGCTTGAATTAGCAATAAGCTATCAATCGCCTTGCGGTAAGCCTGATCCGCATTTTCGGCATTCAAAGCGCTCAAGAAGGTGCTGTCACCCAAATCATCCAACAACAAAAACCCTTGCTCTATATCCTTTTTCAGTACTTTTGGCACGCGCACACCGGCGTCAATTAAAGCCTGACTCACCGCCACAAAAGGGCGACAATCCTCCTGCGCTGGCGGCGCATCCATGACGATGTAGCTATCCGCTGGTGATTGATTGGCCAGCTCGCCCGAAAATACGCGAAAATAACGCCGAAAGCTGGCATCGCTAGATGCAGGCACCGGCTCACTGTGGTCAGGCAGAACCTTGTCCAACCAAGGCAGCAGTATTTGTAGTCGTGTGTCCTGGCAGATGTCGCTGGTCATTCAATCGTCACGGGAAAGGTTTTGCGCGGATTCTACCGAATGTGCGGCACATTGCTGCTAACAGCACTGCCGTCGCTTGCTTGGTCGCAGCAATCCTGTGGCAGTCTGACCGCGAATCAACGCGGCTACGCCGAACAGCTGGTGGACGACGCCGCATTGCATGCCGACGCTGGGCAAGTGGACTTGCAGGCCTATGGCATTTCCCGTTTAAGCGGTGGAGCGCGGTTACGCTTTGGTCGAGAAATCCTGCTAGCAGACGATGTTCAATACGAACATGCCAAGAGACGCATTGATGTATTCGGACAAACTTTGTTTGAAAGTGACGCCTTACAAGTGCGTGCACTAGGCGCGCAAATTCGCTTGGATGAGCAGCAGGCCAGCTTCGACAATGCTCAATACATCGCCTATGCCGCCGGTGCGCGTGGCGCAGCCGGAAAACTCCAAGCCAATGGTCCCAACCAAATTCGACTCGAAGCGGTGCGCTACACCACGTGCGCAGAGGACGACGAGGCTTGGGTCCTAGAAAGTGACGAAATTCGCTTAGATGCCAACAAAGGCATGGGCTCGGCACGCAATGCTCGGCTGCGCTTCATGGGAGTTCCTATTTTCTGGGCACCGGTACTGTACTTCCCAGTGGGCGATCAGCGGCAGACAGGCTTGCTGCCGCCGCGTATAGGGGAAAATGGCAATACCGGCTTGGATATCAGCCTACCGATTTACTTTAATTTGGCGCCGCAAGCCGATTTACTGCTTACCCCACGCTATATGGCAACGCGCGGCTTGCAACTGGCCGCGACAGCACGCTATCTATGGCCGCACAGTTCATTTGAAAGCACCGCTGAGTGGCTGGGTAATGACGAACAAACCAGCGAAAAACGATACCTAGTCTCCAATCAAATTGAAGGTGGCACGCGACAGCACTGGAACTGGCAGGTCAACTACACACGCTTAAGTGACATTGAATATCTTTCCGATCTAGAGCCCGAAGGCATTGATCCGGCACAAAACCAACTGCCACGCTACGCAAGACTGAGCTACGCCCACGAGAAGCTAGGCCTAGAAGCTGTTATCAGCGCGCATGACTATCAAAGCTTGTTGCCTTCAAGCAGCAGCAACACGCGGCCCTATGAACGCGTGCCTGAATTCAATCTGAATTGGCGACGCGGCTACGCCAATGGTCGCGTTCGCCCTAGCTTGCGTCTCAACGCTGTGCAATTTCGCCGTGATGATTCGATTAGCGCATGGCGAGGTGACACCAAAATCGCCTTGGACTGGCGTTTGGATAGCCCGCAAGCCTTTGCATCAGCGCATACCGATTATCGCTACACCACGTGGCAAGTCGCGCAAACAGCCGCAAGCGATGAATCATTTGAACGCCAACTCCCCAGCCTGCAAGCCAGCACTGGCCTGAACTTTATTCGCCTAGGAAAGCAGGGAAATTTCCAAACGCTGACGCCGCAAATCACCTATTTGTTCGTTCCCCACCGAGACCAAGATGGCCTCCCCATCTTTGACGCCGCATTACCCGACTTCTCTTTCGATCAACTCTTTGCACTCAACCGCTTTAGTGGCACCGATCGTGTTGCCGATGCCAATCTAATCACCACGGCCCTGCGGACAGACTGGTTTTCTGACGGCGGCAAACAGCGCAGGCTCAGCGGCAAGCTCGGCGTGCAATGGCGCTTGGACTCCGCCATAGTCACCCTGCCAGGGGAGCAGCCCGCCCAATCCGGCAGCTCCGATTGGTTGGGCGAGCTGGACTACGCGCTGAACCAACGCTTAAGCACGCAATTGGTAGGCCAATGGAATGCGGAAGAAAACCGCATGGACCAAAGCTCAGTAGCTTTTCGCTATAGCTACAACGAAAATAAATTTGCTTATCTCGCCTATCGCTTTCGCCGCAACAATTACGAACAGACCGATGCCATCGTATCTCTACCCATCAGCAGTCGCTGGAATGTTGCGGCACGGTGGACCTATTCCATAGCAGAACGCCGCAGTCTCGAAGCCCTTGGAGGCTTGGAATACAAAAGTTGTTGCTGGGGTGCACAGGTGGCTTGGCGGCGTTATTTGTCCAGTAATGGTGGAGAATTCGACTCCTCAATTTATGTTCAATTGGAACTCAATGGCCTTGGCAAGATCGGACAAGGTCTAGATCGCCTGCTAACGCGTGATATTCTGTAGAACTGCCCGCGCCACCCCGGCGCTTATAAATCCAAATTCCATGTCTAAGATGTTTCCACGAGCTTTCCGTTTCCGCCTCATCGCCCTGCTGCTGCCCGGCGTCCTTTTCACTCAATCCGCATCTGCGGTGCAAGTCTTGGACTACATCGTTGCGGTGGTGAATGATGAAGTCGTATTGAGTAGCGAACTCAATCAAGCACTAACCCAGGTCAAGGACCAATTTGCCGGTCGCGGCAATCTTCCAGACGAAGACATTTTGCGACGCCAAGTTTTGGAACGAATCGTCGTCACCAAAGCGCAAGTTCAGCGCGCCCGCCAAGGTGGACTGCGCATTGCGGATGCGGAACTCAATGCCGCCTTGGAAGATATCGCTGCTAGAAATGGCATGAGTTTGAATAAATTTGCGTTAGCGCTACGTCGTGAAGGTATCGACTACCTACAGCTGCGCCGCCAAGTGCAAGAAGAATTGCTGGTTACGCAATTGCGCCAAGCAGAAGTGGATTCGCGCATATCGGTAAGCGACGAAGATGTGCGCTTGTTACTGGAACAACAAGGTGAAAGTGACAAAGTGGAATACCACTTGGCACACATCCTGATTTCTGTACCTTCAGACGCCAGTCCAGAAATGCGCAAAGCGGCGGCCGAGGAAGCACAACTCGTCGTCAGCAAAGCACGCTCAGGTGAGGACTTTGCTCAGTTGGCGATTACCCATTCTGACAGCCCACGAGCGCTAGATGGTGGCGATTTGGGATGGCGCCGAGGCAATGCACTGCCAACATTGTTCTCTGATGTCGTTCCCGAATTAGCGGACGGTGGCGTCAGCGACCCCATCAATGCCAGCGGTGGGCTGCATATCGTCCAATTGGTGGAAAAGCGCGGTGCCGAAAGCGGAGCCTTGGTGCGTGAAACACTGGCAAAACACATATTGCTGAAGCCGAATATTCTGCGTAACGAAGCGCAAACGAAAGCGCGTATAGAAACACTACGTCAGCAAATCACAGATGGTGCCGATTTTGCCGAGTTGGCCCGTGAACATTCCGAAGATCCTGGTTCCGCCAATCAAGGCGGTGAACTCGGTTGGCAAGGGCCTGAAACCTTTGTGCCTGAATTCCAACGCGCCTTAGACCTACTCGAGCCCGGTGAACTGAGCCCCGCCTTCAAAACACCATTTGGTTGGCATATCGCCACGGTACTCGAGCGCCGCGAAAAAGATCGCACTGACGAATTACGTCGCGCTCAAGCGCGCCAAGCCATCTTCCGCCGTAAAGTCAGTGAAGAACAAGATGTTTGGATTCGCCAACTGCGCGATGAGGCCTACGTCGAATATCGGGATCAGCCCGAAGCCGGTTGATCCCTCTCATACTGCATACCCCAGGCGAACCCGCAGGGATCGGCCCGGAACTCATCGTCAAACTGGCGCAGACAGCTAGCGCAGCGTGTCGGGTCGCAGTCGGTGATATCGACGTCTTGCAAGCCGCGGCAAAACAACTGCAGCTGCCATTGCAATTGACGCCATGGCGACCACATCAGCGCAAACCCAGCCCCGCCGGAGAGCTTCAAATACTCTCGGTACCGCTCGCTCAGACAGTCCAAGCCGGACAGCCCTCGCCCACGAATGCGGCCAGCTTGTTGCAAGGCCTGCGGGTTGCAGCCGAGTATGCGCGCCAAGACACGGCCGCCATGGTGACTGGCCCTTTAAACAAAGCAGTTATCAATCAAGCCGGCATAGCGTTTACTGGGCACACCGAATTTATCGCTGAATATTGTCGCTCTGGCATTCCTGTCATGATGCTGGTGAGTGGTGATTTGCGAGTCGCACTGGCGACCACGCACCTGCCCTTAAGGCAAGTTGCCGAGGCACTGAGTTTTGATAGTTTGCTGCATTGCATGCGCATCATGCAGCACGACCTTTGCAAACATTTTGGAATTAATAGGCCGCGCATTCAGGTTTGCGGATTGAATCCGCATGCGGGTGAAAATGGTCATCTGGGATTAGAAGAAATCGAATTTATAGAACCCGCGATTGAGGCCATGAATCAAAGCCAATCAGTCGCCCATTTCATAGGCCCAGTGCCCGCCGACACGGCGTTCACGCAGCAGCATCTCCGAACCTGCGATGCTGTATTGGCCATGTATCACGACCAAGGACTACCCACTTTGAAACATGCCGGCTTCGGCCAAGCGGTCAATGTCACCCTAGGCTTACCCATAGTGCGCACTTCGGTCGACCATGGCACGGCTTTCGACATTGCCGGTTTAGGGCTAGCCGATATTGGCAGCCTACAAAGCGCGGAAGCACTCGCTATCGAACTTGCTATCCAACGCGGCGCTGAACATGGATAAGCATCGGCCCCGCAAGCGCTTCGGGCAGAACTTCCTCACAGACCGCAACATTATTGATCGTATTGTCAGCGCCATTGCACCGCAAAAAGATCAACACATCGTGGAGATCGGCCCCGGCCAAGCCGCCCTGACACAAGCCTTACTGCCGCACTGTGGGCAATTGACCGCGATAGAGATTGATCGCGATCTGTCAGCCAAACTACAAACCCAGTTTGCAGAACAAGCCCATTTTAAATTGCTCGAAGCGGACGCACTCAAGGTTGATTTCGCTACGCTCAGTGACCGCCCTATGCGTTTGGTCGGCAATTTGCCTTACAACATATCCACGCCCTTGGTTTTTCACCTGCTGCAAAGCCAAGCAAAAATTACCGATTTTCACATCATGCTGCAGCGCGAAGTTGCCGACCGCATGAATGCAGAACCTGGCAATAAAATTTACGGCCGCTTGACTGTGGCTGTGAGTTTGGCCGCCCGCGTGGACAAATTGTTCGATGTTGCACCCGGTTCCTTTTCCCCCCCCCCGAAAGTGCAATCGTCGATTATTCG
>JBPOFU010000107.1:0-8853 GCA_051252075.1 Oceanococcus sp.
GACCGTCATTAAGCACAGCAACTAATTCGACCGACGCCCCCGAATTTTGAAGATGTGCCTCTATGCGCGCTCGCTCGTCGGCTACATTGCCTACATCTTGCGGCCCAAGCACCATGCCACGACCATCTTCGGTAAGACGATGATCTAGAACGTTGATAGATGCGGCATCCTGTAGCTCGACGTCGCGGATTTTGTAGTTCGGATTGCTCACGGGAGATCGATTGCTTCGTAGTGTTCCATTGTTGGAAACGGGCTGTAAAAATGATGCAACAGCCGCTTCCATTTTTGATACTGAGCAGATTGACGAAAACCAACTGTATGATCTTTCAGGCTTTCCCAACGAACGAGCAGCAAGTACTGATTTTCATACTCGATGCACCGCTGAACTTCGTGAGAAATATAGCCAAGCATTGACGAAATAATGCTTTGAGCTTCGGAAAAGGCCGCTTCAAACCCTGCGCCCTGTCCAGGCTTGATGTTTAGCACCGCGACTTCAAGAATCATCCTCTTCTCTTGTCGCCCAAAGCAAATTAGGCCGCAACTTGCTCACGGTGCAACTCATCAATTTGGTCGTTTAATGTGCACCAGTCGTAAATCACGCCTAGGCCAAATACACCCAACGTGAGTATGTAGATGATGCCGCTTATCCACTTGCCTTGGTAAAAACGGTGTATGCCGAAAACACCAAGGAAAGTAAGCAGTATCCAGGCGAGGTTGTAGTTGATCGGGCCGTTGAGGTAGCGGCGGTCGGCGCTTTTGTCCATGCCGGGGATAAGGAATAAATCCACGATCCAGCCGATGAGGAAAAACCCGAGCGTGAACAGCCAAATAATGCCGGTAATGGGGCGGCCGTAATAAAAACGGTGGGCACCCATGAAGCCGAATATCCACAAGATGTAACCGATGATGATGCTGTGGCTGTTGTTGTTTTCCATTAGGTCGTCTCGTTGTTGCTCGCGTTGTTATTCAGGGCGGATTCCATCCAACTGGCGGTGAGCAGGCTGAAAAGGCAAAAACCCAAAAACATAAAAAACCCGATCTCCAGCGAGGTGCCATTGGTGGTGAGTACATCCACGCTGGGGCTAGCACTGGCAAAGCCTGTCAGTTGGCTGGCGATGATGCCGTCAAAACCGATATAGGCCATGAATATGGCAACGACAAAGACGTCGGCCATGGACCACTTGCCGGATTTCAGGGCAAAGAATTTGATCAGAGGGTTGTTGCGTATGTTGGGCTTTGCATACAGCCAAGCGGCGGATGAGCCCAGCTTGGCCAAAGGAAACAACACACTGAATAGCATGATCAATAGGCCAACACAGATCATGTCCCAGGCCCCAGTTGAGGTGAGAATTTCAACCATGTCCAACACGCTTTTGCTTTGAAAATAGAGCATTTGATTGCTGAAAACTACGGGTTCTTGCAGCAGGTTGAATTGTAATTCGGAAATGCGTGCTTCAACCTCAATCATGGGGGTGAGTACGCCACAGGCCATTAGTGCGGTTGCGGCCAGGGCCAGGAATAGGAAGCGGCTGCGCTGTGGTTGCGAAGATTCCAACCGAATCAAAATGAACAGCATGATGCCCAGGCTAAACATGGCCCATGCCAGCTTAACGGCATGCTGCTGATGGCGGTCATGGTGGGCTTGGATGACACCACGGCAAAACATCCATTCCTCACATTCGTAATGCGCTTGTATGGCATCAATTGCATTCAAGTCGATAGGGGCAAAGGTGCTTTGCGAAAGCTCGGACAGCACGTCTTTTAGAAAACCATTGAGTTCATCGCGTGCTTCCGGTTTGTCCAACTCGATGAGTATGCGGTCGGCGTATTCCGGGATCGCCGTTTTGATGTCGTCGATGTCTATAAAGACATCTTGCACACTTTGCTTCATACGCCCGCGGACGCGCTCCCACCAACTTTGACTGTTGATGTTTTGCTTGCGCATGTATTTGTCCACCTCAGTGATCAAGGTGTCCAGCATGCGGTTGAGGCTGCTTTTTACCGCTGCGCGATTTTTTGGGTTCAGATCGAATTCGCGAATTTTCTTTTGCAGAATAAAGGTGATGTGTTCAACCCAAACGTTGGGGTTCAGCAGTCCATAACGCACATCGTCCAACTCCGCCAAATCAGTGCTCATGGTCTTTTGTTGATCGAGCACGACAATGAGGCGGTAGCCGATGACGAGCATGCTGCAGAGCACAGCTGCCATCAAGATGCTGAATATGGCGTGTCGTAGCGGTGGGCGCTCTGCGGCTGGGTTTGTCGGCATATTAAGACGCAGCGGACAATCGCACGCTATCTTGTGGAAAAGCCTCAACTCTACTCCCAACCAGGTCTTTCTCCACCAGTTCTGCCCATTCATCAGCGATGCGGCGGCATTCTTGGGTGGCTACGGTCCAGTCATGTAGCAGGCTGTCCATGTCTTTATAACGGCTGAAGTCTTTGCGGTCTGGGATTTTACCGTTAGGCAGTCGCGCCAGCATTTCATCGGATGGCGCAATCATAAGGACCTGATCCAAGTGGTGAGCATGTGGCTTACGCCAAGGCAGGAACTTATCCAACCAGCCCGGCACGATGCGCGTGCTGAAATGCGGGAATAAAACCAGCTTAGGGTCGCTGCGATAATGCAGATCCATGTGGTAATCGATCAAGCCACCATCGCGGTACATGCCGGCTGGTGCACCAGGGATGTTCTCTTCGCCTTGCATCAGTAGCGGGATGGACGCGCTCGCTCTGAGTGCCGGTTTGAGGTTGTCTGCGCTTAGATCCACTTCATGACTTAAAAACTGATCTTGAAAGGGCAGGAAGGGAGCGCGTTGATCAGGGCTGGTCGTAGCGGGTCGAAACACCACGCGTTGTAAATGTTTTGCCATACGATGACGTCCACGCATATTGCTGACAACGATGCGGGCCAATCCGGCTTTGAGCTGACGGGGAGTTTCCTGTGCACTTTTTCCTAGGCAGCGCACCGCAATGATGTGTGGCCTGAGATAGCGGTGGTTCAGTAGTTGTTGCATGTGCGCATCGGGCAGTAAGTCATCCAACAATTGCTGGCACACGTAACTGATTTCTGCTGCGTCTGGTTTATCGCTATAGCTTTGTTTCAAATAAGCCTGTTCAAAGCGATCAATCGCCGCTACGGGGTCGTCCTGTGCCGCGGCGGCAAAGCGCCAGGTGGCAATGGACGAGCCAACGGTGTGCAGCGGCTCTTGGCGATCTTTGAAGAATTCGCCGAACAGATAGCGATCCAGCGAGCCCAGACTCAGCCATTTTGGGCCACCGGCAGCGCCCGCGACGACACTGAAATGTTCCGGCTTTATGCCTTCTTTTTGAATAAGATTGCGGGCGGTTGGCCCGGCACGCAAGATTAAGGATGAGCCCACTTAGGCCTCCAGCGGTATGTGATCCAATAAAGTGGCGAAGGCCTTGAGGACACGCTTCCAATCTTCCGGTGTTTCCAGGCGCAGTGCGGCAAAACGTTGATGATGTTGATACGCCATGCCCAAATGCATCATGCCGGCGCTGAGCACGGACAGCATTTGTGGGAGCTCTTTGTGGGTAGGCTTGTCATTGTGGGATATGGATTCAGAAATTTGCTTGGAAAACTGACCCAGCGCTTCTTCCATGGTGCGGGTGAGGCTGGGGTTGCCAGACATTTCCCAGGCCAATATCGCCATGGTTTGCGGTCGCTTGCGCAGCGCTGCAACAAAGTTAAACATCACCCGTTTGATGCGTTCGCGCATTTCTATGGCGAAGAACTCGTCATCAGGTAGGTCGATGATTTCATCGCGCGTGGGCCAAAAATCTTCTGAAGTGACAAAGGCATTGAGCAGGCCGTCCAAATCTCCGAAATAGCGGTAGATAAGCACCTTGGCAACACCCGCTTCATTGGCAATACGGTTGATGCCCAGGGCGGAAAATCCTTCATCGACAAGCAGGCGTTCGACGGTGCGCAGGATGCGGTTTTTTGTTTGTTCTTTATTTTTCGTCGCACCTTGCATGGCCTGATGTTACCGGTAGTTACCGCTTGATAACAAGCGGCCAGAAACGCAGGCTGCTTGCGTGGATACCAAGTGGTAACATCGGCCCATTATTTGTGTACGGATTGTGTCTTCAATATGAGTTTTGAGAATTTACTGATCTCCCAAGCCGATGCTGTGACGACCATCACATTGAATCGACCGGACTCCCTTAATGCCTTGTCCGAAGGCCTGCTACTGGACCTGTGCAAAGCACTGCAACAAGCAGCTGCCGATGATGCATGTCGCTGCATAGTGCTGACTGGGGCAGGGCGAGGGTTTTCCTCTGGGGCAGATTTAAAGGACACCTTGAGCGCCTTGAAGCCCGGAGAGCGACCAGACTTGGGCGCTGCATTACACACCACCTATCACCCGGTGTTGCGAGAAATCCGCAAAGCTAAGAAACCGGTTGTGGCGGCGCTCAATGGCATCGCGGCCGGTGCTGGTTTGAACATTGCTTTGGCTTGCGATGTAGTTGTGGCCGCGCGTTCCGCAAAATTCATCCAGGCTTTCGTGCGCATTGGTTTGATTCCAGATGCAGGTGGGACTTGGACAGTGCCACGCTTGATTGGCCGTGCACGTGCGACCCAGTGGTTGATGAGTGGCGAATCCTTAAGCGCAGAAAAAGCCGAGTGCTGGGGTTTGATTGGCGAGGTTTTTGACGATGAAGACTTTGCCGACAAGGCACAGGCTTTGGCGGCGCGCATGGCGGCTCAGCCGACCCGTGCCTTGGCCGCAATGAAGCTGCTCATGGACACCAGTTTGGATAAAGACTTGGAGTCGCAGATTGCTTTGGAAGCCAGCTTGCAAACAGAAGTGGGTTATAGCGCTGATGCAATGGAAGGCATTGCCGCCTTTGTGCAAAAGCGTGAGGCAAACTTTAAAGGTCGATAACGGCTTGGCGGCCTACAACCCCATTTGTCGGGCCGCCAAATCTTTCATGACTTCTAAAGAGCCACCACCGATGGTGAGCACTTTGGTTTCGCGATATATCCTTTCGACTTTGTTGCCGCGTAAGTAACCCGCGCCGCCAAGAACCTGCATGGCTTCGTTGGCGACATATTCCAGCGTCGTCGTGGCCAAGGATTTGAGCATGCACAGTTCCGCGACCGGCATTTGTTTTTGCTGCACTTGCCAAGCCAACACATCCAAGTTGCTGCGTACCGCGTTAATGCGTGTGCGCATGTCCACCAACTTGTGGCGGATGACTTGGTTCTTGACTAACGGCTTGCCAAAGGTTTCCCGTTCGCGCGCATATGCCAGCGCTTCGGAGTAGCAGACTTCCGCAAAGCCTAGGGCATTGGCAATCAGGCCGATGCGCTCACTGTTGAAATTGAGCATGATCGCCATAAAGCCGGCATTTTCTGGGCCTAAGCGATTGGCAACAGGGACCCGACAATTGTCGAAGTACAAGGTCGCGGTGTCTGAACACCACCAGCCCATTTTATCCAACTTGCTGCGTGACAGGCCGGGGCTGTCGCCTTCAATTACCAGCAAGGAAATACCCGCCATGCCATCGCCACCGGTGCGCACGGCGGTAGTGATGAAATCGGCACGCATGCCGGAGGTGATAAAGGTTTTGCTGCCGTTGACGATGTAATGATCACCGTCACGCACGGCGGTGGTTTTCAAACGTGCGACATCGGAGCCACCACCGGCTTCGGTTATGGCCAAGGCAGCTATCTTTTCACCCGCCAAAACTGGAGTTGCGAACCGTTGCTTTTGTTCTGCGTTGCCCGCATGAATCACCGGCGGCGTAGCGATGCCGTGAGTCATCAGGCTGGCGATCAGACCGCCACTACCGGCCTTGGCCAGCTCTTCGGTGAGGATAATGGCGTACCAAGGATCAGCCTCATAGCCACCACATTCCTCGGGATAGCCCAGCTGCATCAATCCGGCGTCAGCGGCTTTGCGGTGCAACTCTCTGGGCAGTTCTTCGGCCGCTTCCCAGGCATCGATATGCGGGATGATTTCCAATTCCGTGAAGCGTCGCGCTTCATCGCGAAAACGTTCATGATCGGCGGTGTAGTAGGGGGATGTGAGCATGATCGTGTGTCCTGATAACGCTGTTGTGAACCGCCTTGGTTCAGGCTTTGGTGGCGGAGAATGTTCCGGCGAGCATGACTTCGCCTTTGGCGTTGATGAGGCGCATGTTTTGCCGCCCATGGTTATCGACATCACTGATTTGTACTTGGTTCGGGCCGCTGGGCAGCAAATGCGGCTTTACGAAACGCGCATCGAAATCGGTGATGCCAAGCCCGCTATTTTGTATCGACTCGAAGGTACGCGACAAAGAGCCGAATCCGTGCAGTATGCAGCCACCAAAACGGCTGCGTTTGGCCATAGGCCAAAAGGTATGGATGGGGTTGAAATCGCCGGTAAGATAGAAGAAGCGGACACCTTCGTTACGATCAGCTGACCATTCATCAATGGTCTGCCAATCCGGTTCCTGCCGTTCTACTTTTGCCTTTTTCTCTTGCTTGCCCAGCATGACCGCAGCCATGGTGTCGACGGTCATGGCATTTTCAATATCGGCAGTGCCGACCGTGACCCGGGTATGAATCCGAACGCGATTACCGTCGCGGCTGCAATCCACCAATTCACCTTTCAGTTGCAAAGGTGTGTGTCTAGGCAGCGCTGCGTTGATGCGAATATGGCAGCCTTGGTTCAACACGCTAAGCATGTTGTACGGCACCAGGCTGGTAACGCGCGCCACCATGTTCATGCCGTATTTGCTGAAAAAATGCGGAGGCAGGGTTGTTGCGTAGCGCTGCGGGTCGTTGACACGACACCAATCTGAATAGTGGTCGACAAGTTTGTCGCTACCGCTATTCACGGTATCGGTATAGACCTTGTCGCTATCAGTCAGCGCTGATTTTATTTTCTCAGGGATGAATGAGCGTAATAGACCGCCAGTCATGCCTGAGATAGCCGGCCATTGCTCACGCAACAGCCCGGCAGTGGGTTCGGAAAAATGTGGGGTCGTATTCATCTGAAGGTTCTGTCAGTGAAATTGGAGCCCGCAGTTTAGCCGGTTTTAGCCCTCATGTAACCACTTGGTAACGTGTATTTTTAGTGTTCACGCTGCGTAGTCGCTAGGCTCCCATTTTTCCAGCAATTTAAAGACTTGGTTGTATTGCCAACCTTGCATTGCTGCAGTGGTCAGCAAGCCTGCCAGCAGGGCACCACCGACACCGGCAGTGACCACATCTTGCCCTGTCATATACAGGCCTTTGACCGGGGTGATGCTGTGCAACCAATCTTGTTTGAAACGGTCAGCGGCATGGTCCAGGCCGTAAATTTCGCCGCGATCATTGAGTTGGAACCATTCGGTAGACAGCGGCGTTGACAATTCGCAGTAATCCACCTTGCCGCGTAGCTGTGGCATCTGACGGTACATGGCCTCTAACAGACGGTCGGTGAAGCCCTGTTTGAGTTGTTCGTAGTCTTCACCACGTTTATTCCAGGTTTTATCCGCCCATTGTTCAAACCATTCATAGGGCCCGAAGGTAAGCGCTTCGACGGTGGATTTGCCGGGATAATTTTTCTCCCACTCCGGGTCTTTGGCCGATGGGAAGGAGATGTACACCATAGGGAATTCGGCGTTTGCATCTTGCTCATAAGCTGCGACGTTTTGCTCATGGTGCGGACCGGGGTAAACCCAATAGTTGGTCTTGGGAATCTGCAATTCTTCTGCAGTGCCTTTGAGCCCAACATACAAACAAAGGTGAGCATAGGAGGCACGTACTTTTTCCATCTTCTTAGGATAGTTGTACTTGATCTGTTCCGCTTCTGGCAGCAATTTTTCAAAGGTGTTGCGTGCGCCAGCGTTGCTGACCACCGCGTCGGCCCTAAGAATTTCGCCGTCTTCCATAACCACGCCACAGGCTTTACCGTTTTCGATCAAGACGTTCTTGACGCGGGCGTAGGTAAACACTTCGCCACCTTGAGCCTGGATTACCGGGCGTATGGTGTCGGCTATTTTCCATGAGCCGCCCACGGGATAGCTGCCACCATCCCAATAGTGTTTGACCACATTGGCGTGCATGATGAAGCTGGCTTTGTCCGGCACCATGCCGTAGTCGCCCCATTGGCCGCAAAGCAGCGCGATGAGCTCTTGATTGCTGGTCAGCGATTCCAAAACTTCGCGGACCGTCATTAGGTTTTCTTTCGGTACCAGCATGGGGCGTACTTTTTGGTAAGCCTTGGCCAGTGGAATAGGCAGCACTTTGCCTTTGAAAAAAGTCTGTGCGGATTTTGCGCAGCGTAAGACAACGGCCATGTAGTCATCGATGGCGGCTTCCTCTTCAGGGAAGTTTTCAACCAACATGGCGCGAAAATTGTCGCGACCTTTTTTAAAGTCATACACGCGGTCTTCTATGACAATACGGTCGTAGACTTCGTCCATTTCGGCCCATTTCAACTGGCCATCGGAAATCACATCGAAGATACGCCGTAAGGTGGAATAGGGTTTGTGGACATCGCCGACATAGTGCACGCCGACATCCCATTCATAGCCTTCGCGTTCATAGGAATGAGTAAAGCCACCGGCGGTGTAATGCTGTTCTAGCACGCACACTTTTTTGCCCAGTTTGCTAAGTAAAGCGGCGTTGGCCAGTCCACCGATGCCGGAACCGATGACGATAACGTCGTAGTGATCATCCGGGCGACCGGGGCGGTAGCGTTTTCCTATGCGTCTCATTTCAATGTGCCTCAATATGCAATTTATTGCATAGGTATAGACGATCCGCTGCTTATATGCAATAAGTTGTATATGTCAGTGAAGTTCGCCTTACTCATCCTCATGGATAAAGAGCCCGCCAGTGGGTATGAC
>JBPOFU010000108.1:0-8657 GCA_051252075.1 Oceanococcus sp.
GGCGATACGTAATTTAATTCGAGAAAACAAAATCGCGCAAATGTATTCGGCCATTCAAACGGGTCAGCGTGACGGCATGCAGACCTTGGATCAAAACTTAAAAGATATGATACGCAAGGGGCAGATCACCAAAGAAGCTGCCCGAAGCAAAGCATCCAATCCCAACGATTTCTAGGCCGCTAAGCGAGGCAAAGCCATGGAACGCGATCAAGCGATACGCTTAGTGCAGCAATTGCTGCGCTTAATGAAGCAGAAAAATGCTTCTGACTTATTTATTACTAACGGCTTTCCGCCGGCTATGAAGATTGACGGGCAGATGACCCCGATGATGGATAAGCCGCTGACTGCGGAGGCTTCATCCATGATTGTACGTTCGATCATGAATGATCGGCAGCTCAAGCAATACGAAGCCACAAATGAATGCAATTTTGCGATCAGTCCAGGCGATATTGGACGTTTTCGTGTGAACGCCTTCGTCCAGCAAGGCAATTCTGGTGCGGTGTTGCGAACCATAGAAACGGAGATTCCTAAGTTCGAGAATTTAGGGCTGCCACCGATATTGGCGGACTTGATTCTGGAAAAGCATGGCTTGCTGCTAATGGTGGGCGGTACCGGTTCGGGTAAATCCACTTCTTTGGCCGCCATGCTGGGTTTGCGCAACGAAAAGACCAAGGGGCATATCATCACCATTGAAGATCCGGTGGAATATGTGCATCCGCACCGCGGCTGTGTGGTCACACAGCGAGAGGTGGGGGTGGATACTGAGTCATGGGATGCGGCACTGAAAAATACCCTGCGGCAGGCCCCAGACGTGATTCTCATAGGTGAGATACGTGCGCGGGAGACTATGGAAAATGCGATCAATTTTGCCGAAACCGGTCACCTGTGCTTAGCGACTCTGCACGCCAATAGTGCCAATCAGGCCTTGGACCGCATTATTAACTTTTTCCCTGAAGAAAAACGCGAACAATTGTTGATGGATTTGTCGCTCAACCTAAAGGGCATTCTGGCCCAGCGCTTATTGCGCAAGGATGGTGGCGGGCGGGTTCCCGCTGTAGAAGTGATGATCAATTCACCCTTGGTGTCTGATCTCATTTTCAAGGGAGAGGTTGGTCAAATCAAAGATGTGATGACACGCTCTAAAGATCAAGGCATGCAGACTTTTGATCAGGCCTTGTTCGAGCACTTTGAGGCGGGCAGCATTAACTACGAAGAAGCGATGCGCAACGCCGACTCCAAAAACGAATTGCGTTTACGCATTAAATTGGAAAGCAAGCGTGCAGCTTCAGATTTGCATGATGATGACGGCGTTAAGAAGATGTCGATTCTTGAAGATGAGGAAGAAATTTCCGCGCGCCGCGCGCCGCCTCGGCCTGGAACTTAATCACCATGATGAAGCTCATTCCTTATTTGAAGCTCGCGGTGGAAAAGAACGCCTCGGATATTTTCTTTACTACCAACTCGCCGGCTATGCTGAAAGTCGATGGCAACATGTTTGCTATGGGCAAAAACTTGTTGTCCAAGGATCTGATCAAAGAGTTGGCGTACAGCATCATGACGCCCGATCAACAGTCAATCTTCGAGGAGTATTTGGAGATTGACATGGCGACTGAGGCCGGTGGTCTCGGGCGTTTTCGGGTCAATATTTTTCATCAGCGCGGCAACCCCTCCATGGTGCTGCGTTATGTGCAAGCGGAAGTGCCTACCCTCGATAAGCTAGGTGTGCCCGAAGGTCTAAAAGATCTCATCATGAATAAGCGCGGCTTATTGTTGATGGTTGGTGCGACCGGTTCAGGGAAGTCGACGACCTTAGCGGCCATGCTGAATCATCGCAATGAAAATGCTAGTGGGCATATTTTGACGATTGAAGATCCGATTGAGTATTTGCACCCGAATAAGAAGTCCATCGTTAATCAACGTGAAGTTGGGCAAGACACGCACACTTACTCAGCAGCACTGAAAAGTTCGCTGCGTGAGGCGCCAGACGTCATTTTGGTGGGTGAGATTCGTGACCGTGAAACCATGGAAGCGGCTATACAGTTGGCTGGTACTGGCCATCTTTGTATCTCTACATTGCATGCCAACAATGCGTATCAAACGCTGCAGCGCATTATCAATATGTTCCCTGAGGAGTTGCGGGCACAGCTGTTTATGGATTTGGCGGTGAATCTGCGCGCGGTGATTTCTCAGCGCCTCATACGTTCTATTGATGGCAAACGATGTGCCGCTGTGGAGGTGATGATAAACACGCCTTACATCTCCGAGCTAATTCTGCGCGGTGACGTGGATGCGATAAAAGAGTCCATGGCGGACAGTCAGGATCGCGTGATGCAGACCTTCGATGATGCTTTACTTCAGCTGTACAAAGATAAAAAGATCAGCAAAGAGGAAGCGTTGTCGAATGCTGATTCCGCAGCGAATTTGGAGTCGCGTATCGCCTTTGGTTAGCTTTTTCAGATATAAAAAAACCGCCGAAGCTTACGCTGAGGCGGTTTTTTTTGCCTATGAGTTTCTAGGCGGCGACTTGATCATCGTCAGCTGTGAACTCGTCATCATCCAGGCCATCTCCGGGGAGGCGGAAGCCGGATACGGACTCACGCATCTGCTCGGACAGCGTCGTCAGTTCACGAGTACGTGAAGCCGTCAAATCCGCAGAATCAGCGGTTTGGTTGGCAATTGAGCGTAGCTGCGTCATCGTATCGTTCAGACCGGATGCGACTTTCGCTTGCTCGCTAGATGTACCAGAGATCTGTTGAATCAACTGGGCTAATTCGGACGCGAAGCTCTCAATACGTTCTAGTGCACTACCTGCAGTTTGTGCCGATTGTGACCCCGAAACTACGTTAGCGGTTGAGCGTTCCATGGAGATGATCGCTTCGTTGGTATCCGCCTGAATGGTTTTGACCAACCCCTCAATCTGTTTGGTTGCTGAACTGGCGCGCTCTGCCAGTCGTTGCACCTCATCCGCCACCACCGCGAAGCCTTTACCGGATTCGCCCGCCATGGCCGCCTGAATGGAGGCATTCAGTGCCAAGGTATTGGTTTGCTCGGAAATGTCATTAATAAATTCAATGATGTTTCCGATTTCCTGTGAGGACTCACCCAGCCGCTTGATACGCTTGGAGGTGTCCTGAATCTGTTCGCGTAGGGCCTCCATTCCGGTAATGGTGCTACGTACTGTTTCACCACCTGAGCGGGCCGTTTCCAGTGAGGACACAGCCTGTTTAGCCAATTGCTCGGCTTCCGTCGACATTTCCTGCATGCTTTCCGTCATGCGGGTAATCGATTCCGCCGCCGATCCAATCTGAACGTTTTGCTCTCTACTGGCTTGGTTCAGCGAGGTTGCGTTATCCAAGGTGGAGGAGGCTGCATCGGTTACTTGTCGCGCGGTGCTGTTGATCGTACCAACCAGGTTACGCAGTGTTTCGATGGTGAAGTTAATCGAATCTGCAATGGCTCCAGTAAAGTCCTCGCTCACTGTGACCGAAGTGGTTAGGTCACCATCTGCCAGATTTGAGATGTCGTCCAGCAAAGTCAAAATTGCCTCTTGCTGCAAGCGTTCTGAAGACTCAGCTGCAATCTGACGGCGACGTACGTTGAACAAGAACAGGCCGACAAAGGACAGCAGGGACAGTACTGACAATCCTGCAAAGATGTAGATCAGCATTGGCTTGATGGGACGAGCCGCCGCATGCTGAGTTAACGCATCCTCTACATCGATTGCCGAAGCCAAAACTTCCGTTCCCAATCGGGACAGCAGCGCTGAGGACTCCTGCACATCAGCGATATCAGTGGCGACACTTTGTATGCCAGCTACCCCTTCGTTGATGCGGTTGAAGCCGTTGGTAATTTGCTTAATCAACTGGGCGGCACGCGCATCACGATTGGCCACGCCATTGCGCAGTTTGTTGTTGTTTGTGGCAAAAGATTGCGCATCCTCAGCTAAACGACTGGCGGTCATGTCTGCACCGCGGCCAGCACCAACTACACGCTTGGCTCGAGTGCGTATGCGCTCCAGTAAGAGTGCTTGTTCAGCGGCTAAACGAATGACTTCCGCGGGGGCGCGTATTTCCACTAGGCGGGCAATGAGGCTATTCGTCGTGTCAGCCAACTCAAAAGCGCTGTCATCCACTTGGAAGCCGTATTGATCTGCCGTGAGATAAGCGCTACGACCATCCAACATGGCGCCAACGCCGTCATTCATTTCAGCCCAAGATTCTTCTAGATAACTCAATGACTCTTCGACACTAGCCGGAGCTGGCGGTAAATCAATGAGTTCATCCCCATTGCGAATGAAGTCAATGGCCTCGGTGAGGTTGACTTGAGCCCCCTCTAGCAAACGGAAATCCGGGGTAATGCCGCGTGATGCATCGGCACCCAATTTCCCTAAATCAGTAGCCTGCTGCTGGGCCGAACGCGCCAGATTGATGTATTCCTGGTCGTAACGAGCCGTTTGCTGCGTGTAAACATAAACGCCCAATGTTGCGGCTAGAAAGATGACCGCCAGTATGAGTAGAAAAAACTCACGCCGGCTGCCTGCTGCACTTTTCCCTGTTGCCATTGTCTCCCCCGAGATCTGTAAGCAGTTTTGCTGTTTGCGTTATTTCAAAACCGCTTTAATTTTTGCGACCAAATCTGGCCCTTTTACAGGCTTGACCAAATATTCTGAAGCCCCTTGGCGCTTGGCCCATAATTTGTCGGTTTCCTGACTTTTACTGGAACAGACAATGATGGGAACACCTTTGGTGTCTGGGTCACGCGTTAGCGTACGAGTAGCTTGAAAGCCATTCATGCCTGGCATGACCACGTCCATGACGATTACGTCTGGGCGTTGGGCCTTTGATTTTGCAATTGCATCATCACCAGAATTGGCCTCGTTGACCTGAAACCCTTCAGCTTCAAGAAAACCACGCAACTTCATCAGTTCCGTTGGTGAATCATCCACGATCAAAACGCGAGCCATATCCGCAATTCCCCTTGAATCTAACGACAGTGAAATAAAAACTATACACCAAGCTCTTGCTGCCAGTGTGAGTCTATGTGCCATTGCCCCGCTGTTATCCGTCCAATCAGACAACCGGGGTAATTTTGTTGCAACAATAAGCTATGTTTGCTTTGGCTGTGTTGCTTGGTATTTGATGCGGGTTTTGCATCGGGTGCAACTATCAGCCAATCATTAACTGGATGTTTAACTTTCCGCTCAGGCATTAGCGCTTCGGCGCCTGCGCTTAGGCTGTGCGCCAGCCGTAGCGGATCTACTGCGCCGCTGAGTGTAAGGCAGGCCGCTAGGAAGCCATCGATGCCATTGGCTCCAGCCTTGGTGTCGGCAAAAGGCCCAAATTTGTCGTCAAAGCCGAGTGGTCGGTGATCGCTGCATATGGCTGCCAGTGTGCCATCGGCCAAGCCAGCGATGAGCGCCTGCCTATCCTGCTCATTGCGCAATGGCGGGTCCAGGTGGCAGCGCGTGTCGAAGTCACTGATGGCCTGGTCGGTAAACAATAAATTGTGTATGGCGACATCGCCACTGACTGGCAGGCCTTGTTTCTGCGCGGTGCGTAGTTGCTGCACGCCCTCGGCGCTAGTCAGCTTGCTGAGGTGCACACTGCAATGGGTGTCACGTACCAATTCAACAATGCTGGCAATGGCGAGGCTTTCGCTCACGCTGGGTATGCCGCTAAGTCCCATCACGTTGGCTAAGGTAGCGTCGTGGGCGCAGCCGGGAAATTGGTCGCGAAGTTGCGGCTGCAAATGTACACGTATGCCGAGATCGGCGGCGTAGCGCAAGGCTTGACGCAAAAGGGCCGGCTGCGGCAATGGCGTATCGGCCTGACTCAGTCCTACGCAACCTGCGCTTATCAAGCTCGCCATATTGCTCAATTGCTGGCCTTCCAGGCCCACAGTTAAGGCACCTAGCAGATCGAGCTCTGCCAACTCGCCTTCTGCCAGTGCGCGTCGCTCTATCCATTCAATGACGGACGAATTATCAATGCGAGGCTGTGTGTCTGGAGCCGCACAAATGCGCCGAAAGCCATTTTTCCAAGCGGCTCGAAGCTCGTGCTCTATCGTGCTTCGTGGTGAATCGGCGGGTGCAGCAAGGTGGTGAGAAACATCGACCATTGCTGGCATAAGCCATAAATTTCGGGCATCAATTTTTGTTTGATCGGGCGTGCTCGCCGTGTCGATGTTCAACCGGCCATCCGCTAAGGACAGATCCACTATTTGATCTGCGTGCTCCTGTGCGTAGGGGTTCAGCCAGCGAATTTGGCGAAGTAGCAAGTTATTCATGCCCCTCCCCTGTGGCCGAGTATCATCGACATAATGGCCATGCGCACTGCCACGCCGTGATTCACTTGCTGCAGGATGACCGATTGCGCACAGTCGGCCACGGCTGATTCGATTTCCACGCCACGATTGATGGGGCCAGGATGCATGACTAAGGCATCAGGCTTTGCTTGGCGCAAGCGCTGCATCGTCAGCCCGTAGCGTTGGTAAAATTCCCCTGCGCTGGGAAGAAAGTGCCCGCTCATGCGTTCTTTTTGCAGACGCAACATCATGATGACGTCGACGTCTTGTAAGCCGCGTTCCATGTCGCTGTCTGTGCGCACGCCGAGAGTTTCAACGCCGCAAGGTAGCAAAGTGCTAGGGGCAATCAATCGGAGATCTTTAACGCCCAAAGTTTTCAAAGCGCGTATGTCTGAGCGCGCGACTCGAGAGTGCAAAATATCGCCAACGATGGCGACACTCAGCTTTGCAAAATCCGGTTTGTGTTGGCGAATGGTAAAAACATCCAGCAGGGCTTGTGTCGGATGCGCGTGGCGGCCGTCCCCTGCATTGAGGATGGCTACGCCAGGCTGCAATTGGCTGGCGATAAATTGTGCAGCGCCGCTGGATGGGTGGCGCACGACAAACATATCGACGTTCATGGCTTCCAGCGTGCGCAAGGTATCCGACAAGGTTTCACCCTTGCTAGTGGATGAGGTCGCGACATCCATGTTGAGCACATCGGCGGATAAGCGTTTTCCGGCTAACTCGAAGGCAGAGCGCGTGCGCGTGCTGGCTTCAAAAAATAAATTAACCAGAGTGCGGCCTTTCAGCTCGGCGCTGGTGCGAGGCACTTCGCCGCTGCGGCTGACAAAATCTTGCGCCCGATCGAGAATTTGGTGGACCACGTCTGCGCTCAGGCCCTGAATGGTCAAAAGATGCCGCAATTGGCCGTGTCTATCGGTTTGTTGAGTTGGCCTATAGGTCATGCGCTGTCCAGCCATTGTTGAACGATCAAGGCGGCAGCGAGGCTGTCGCAGTCGCCGCGTTGTAAACGCTTTTTCCCGCCGTGTTGGCGAGCATCGACCAATTCGGCTTCAGCGGACGTTGAGCTGTAACGTTCATCCACTTCTTCCACCGGCAGATGGAAGCGGTCGCGTAGTTGATGGGCGAAATGCCGCGCTTTGCGCGTCATGGTTTGTTTGCCCCCGTCCTCAGTAAACGGCGTTCCGACGATTAAAAGCGTGGGCCGCCACTGCGCTACCGCTTTGTCCACAGCCTGCCATTGATCATCATTGGACGGGCTGTTGAGCCAGCCCAATGCGCGGCTGGTGCCGGTGGTGTCATTACCAATGGCCAATCCGATGCGCTTGCTGCCGAAGTCGAAACCTAGGGCAACTCGACTCATGCGTGACCGACTCCGGTTGAAATGCTACTCGGGTCGATGCCGAGTAAGCGGGTAGCAGCTTCCCAGCGCTGACCACTGTCAGTTTCAAATATGACAGATTGATCGGCAGTAATGTTCAGCCAACTGTTCTGTAAGATTTCCTGTTCTAACTGGCCATGCTCCCAGCCGGCATAGCCCAAGGTAATTAAGAATTTTTCCGGCCCGGCTCCGGCGCCAATCGAGGTTAATATGTCACGCGAGGTGGATACGCCGAGGTGGCTACTGAGTTGAATTGTAGATTCCCAATCACCCAAAGGGCTATGTAGCACAAAGCCGCGATCGGTTTGCACTGGACCACCCCAATAAATGGCCTGTTTCGAATCGGCTTCGCTGAGGCCGGAGCAGTCAATTTCCAAGTGATCCAGCATGCTGGCCACGTCCAAATCGGTGGGTCTATTGATGACCAAACCTAAGGCGCCATCGTCACCGTGCTCGCACAACAAGCTGACCGAACGTTCAAAATTGCTGTCTGCCAAGCTGGGCATGGCGATAAGGAATTGATTGCGCAAGGATTCTGATGGCATGGGAGAAGTATCCCGTGTTCCGAACTTGGCCGCAAGCACAGTCGGCGCATGCGCGCTTTAGCTAGCAGCCGGAGGCGGCATTTGTTGATGGATATTACTAGCCAACCAGGCACTGAAAAGGCCAAATACAAAGGAGCTGAGTAACAGTACGGGCAGCAGCTTTATTAAGCCTGCATGTGGGATGAATAAGGTATACGCGAGTAGGAATTGCCCACACATGTGGCTGCAGGCGGACAGCAGTCCAAATCCGTAAGTGCTAAATCGGGGTAGGCCCAGGGCATTCCAGCGCCACAAAGCACCGAGTGCCAAAACACTACAAACTGCGCCACCCGCGCTCAGAAAAAAGCTGGGTGTCATGAAAGTGCCGAGTAGCAACGAACTGGCGATCACGCGGATGAACACAACCCAACTGGCCAGTGCCCAGC
>JBPOFU010000109.1:0-8328 GCA_051252075.1 Oceanococcus sp.
ATCGATGGCCGTGCGCAAAGCATATATGTGAGCACGTAATGCATCTGAATCCGGTGGCTCGTCCCCCCAAATCTCTGCTTCCAATTTCGAGCGACTGACCAAGTTGGGCGAATCGCGCATCAGCAGTGCCAAGATCTTGATGTGGATAGGGGCAAGTGCAATGGATTTACCGCTACGACTGGCGGCTTTGGATTCCAGATCCAGCTCTAAATCGGATACTTTCATCTTGTTGCCGAGAACCGGTCGGCCACGACGGGTCATGGCGCGCAATCGTGCTTCCAACTCTTGAACCGAAAATGGTTTCGGCACGTAATCGTCTGCGCCATAGTCCAAGCCGGCAATGCGATCTTCTACCTCGCTGCGCGAGGTCAACATCATGATTGGCGTAGAAACATGCACACCTTCGCGCAGTTCTTTACAGATTTCGAAGCCATTCATTCCCGGAAGGTTGATATCCAGAATTATGGCGTCGTATTCATTTTCGGTTGCTAGGTTCAGTCCGCTAGGACCGTCGCTTGCGGCATCCAATATATAGGACTGTTCATCCAAGGCGGCATAAAGCAAATCCTGGATATCCGGATCATCATCAATAATCAATATACGCAGCGACATGCTGGTTCCCACCCCTGAGTTTTTCTAAAGATTACACGGACTTCGGGCATTCTGTTAAGTCATGCCGTGTTGTTCGAGCATGGCAACGATTAAATCCACGTTATTTTTCACTGGAGGCAAGCCGTCTCGTGTCTCGCCAGGATAGACCGCAGCGCGGATGGGGCTGGCCATAGGTTGGGGTTCGAAGTGACTGACTTTAACTACGCCTTCGGTTTCTTCGCGGCAAATATTGAGCAAAGTGTCCAGCGCGGATTTGCTGACTCCGTATGCGCCCCAGAAGGCTTGGTCTTTATTTTCCAGCGGTGCGCTCACGCCCAATAGTTGTCCTTGGGCTTGTTTCAGCAGCGGCATAATTTGCTGAATCAACAGAAACGGAGCGTTCAAATTCACGTCTAAAATTTTGCGCCAATCCTTCACTGACAGATGTTCAATCGGATGCAGTCCGGTGTGTAGGCCTGCGGCCAATATCATTGCGTCCAGTCCTTCCCGCGCTAAATCCTGCGCTAACGCACCCGCCAATTCTTGGTATTGGATGTCTTGCGCGCGCTGAAAATCGAATTCAACCAAGGTTGGCGCGCGGCCACCATCAGCAGCAATGGCATCGTCCAGTTCTTCAAGATTGGCTTTGCGTCTGGCCAGCAGGATTAAATCGGCGCCCTGCAGGGCCAATGCTCTTGCCAGCGCACGTCCCAGTACGCCTGTGGCTCCCGTGAGTAGTATTTTGCGATCTTGTAAGTTGTGTTTTTGGGTCATGAGTTGTCCTACGCAGGCTTGCTTGCGCGCATGAGGTAGTTCACATCAACGTCGCGTGTGAGCTTGTGGGTGCGGGTCAGGGGGTTGTAGCTCATGCCTTGTACGCTGCCCACTTCGAGTTTGGATGCGCGGCACCACGCGGCCAGCTCTGAAGGCTTAATGAATTTGTCGTAGTGGTGGGTGCCTTTGGGGATGAGGTTCAATACGTGCTCGGCGCCGACTATGGCCAAAGCAAAAGATTTTGGGTTGCGATTGATGGTCGACAAATAGAGCGAGCCGCCGGGCTTGAGAAGTTGCGCGCATGCGCTAACGATTGCCGCCGGATCAGGCACGTGTTCCAGCATTTCCATGCAGGTGACACTATCGAACTGTCCGTGATGCTCCTGTGCAAATTGCTCGACGGCGCACACCTGATAATCAATTTTTAATTTGTTGCCAGCCGCGTGGTCTGTGGCAACTTGTATGGAGTCGTGGGCTAAATCTATACCGCTTGCCTGTGCGCCGGACTTGGCCAGTGCTTCGGTCAATATGCCGCCGCCGCAACCTACATCAACAATTTTTTGCCCATCGAGTTGTTCAAAGCGCTCGATGAACCCCAGTCGCAATGGATTTATAGCGTGCAAAGGGCCCATGGGGCCGGAGGTCTCCCACCATTGTTTTGCCAGCGCAGAAAAGTGTTCGATTTCTGAAGGATCAACGTTAGCCTGCGTCATGATGAGCCTGCTGGATTTTGTCTTGGTATTGAGTCACGGCTTGGCTAAGCGCACCTGTGTCGATGGTTGTTAGTCGTCTGTCTCGCATAAGGCAGCGCCCCGCGACCCAGCTGTGGGTAAATTGATGGCGGCCGCTGGCATAGACGATTTGTGAGATCACTTCATACAAGGGCTGTTGTTCCAGTTGCGACAAATCGATAGCGCATAAATCGGCCCATTTGCCGGGTTCGATGGAGCCTATATGCCGATCCTGCCCAAGGGCGCGCGCCGCATTAATGGTGCAAGCTGAAAGGGCATCTTTTGCCGGCAGCGCGTCGGCGCGCTGTGCGACCGCTTTAGCTAGCATCGCTGCACTGCGCATTTCACCCAGCAAATCCAAATCATTGTTGCTAGCAGCACCATCGGTCCCAATGCAGACATTGACCCCGGCGTTTATCAACTTGTCTACAGGGCAAAAGCCACTGGCTAACTTCAAGTTTGATTCAGGGCAATGCAACACATGGCTGCCGGTTTGCGCCAAACGAGCGATTTCATCATCACTCAGTTGTGTGGCATGTACGGCCAACAGGCGTTCGCTGAGCAAGCCCAGCTTATCTAGGCGCTGCAGTGGGCGCTGCCCTGTTTCGGCTTGCGCGCTTTGTACTTCGTGCGCTGTTTCGTGCACATGCATATGTACCGATACATCCAGCTCATCGGCAAGCATGCGAATACGCTTCAGCGGCTCGTCACTCACGGTATAGGGCGCATGCGGAGCAAAGCAGGTGCTGATCAGACTGCTGCCATGCCAAGCGTCGTGCAGGGCGAGGCCCTTATCAAAGTAATCTTCTGGACCCTGGCCATAGGCTGAAGGGAAGTCCAGCATCATCATGCCGACTTGAGCGCGCATGCCCGCACCGGATGCTTCGGCCGCCGTCGCTTCGGGGTAGAAGTACATATCATTAAAGCAGGTAATCCCACCGCGCAGCATTTCAGCGATGGCATGGCGCACGCCGGTTCGACAAAAGTGCTCATCGACAAAACGAGCCTCCAACGGCCAGATGTGCTGTTCTAGCCATTCCATGAGCGGCCGATCATCGGCAATACCGCGCAATAAATTCATGGCCGCATGGGTGTGCATATTGATCAGCCCTGGCATCAAGGCGTGATTGGGCAAATCGACCTGTTGTGCGTCCGGGAAAGTTTGCGCACCAGTAGGCAAAATCTCGAGTATGCGGCCATCGCGTACCAGTACGCTGTGATGCTCCAATACGGTGCCTTTCGGCACGACGGGCACCACCCAGCGCGCGTTTAGGACCAGATCAGGGGTGGAGGAGGGCATAGCAAACCCATGGCAAATGCCCGCGCATTGTACCGATACACGCACAGTGGCGTTGCGGGGGGCAGAAATGCTTGTTTAGGCGCGAGTTATCCACCTTCCCATGGTAGAATTGACCTCTTTTATTTGTCGATCACGCACAGCGGGGGAGATGGCCAATTCAGGCAGAGTTCTGAGGTCGCCGGCGGTGCCGAATCCAATAGGGTTATCAAGGTAGATCATGAGCGAATTTGCCAAGGAAGTATTGCCGATTAATCTCGAAGACGAGATGCGGCAGTCTTACCTGGATTACGCGATGAGTGTCATCGTAGGGCGTGCGTTACCCGATGTGCGCGACGGCTTGAAACCGGTGCATCGCCGCGTTTTGCACGCGATGCGTGAGCTGGGCAACGATTACAACAAACCGTATAAAAAATCGGCGCGTATTGTCGGTGATGTTATTGGTAAATATCACCCACATGGCGATACTGCGGTGTACGACACCATGGTGCGCATGGCACAGGATTTTTCCATGCGTTACATGTTGGTCGATGGCCAGGGTAACTTTGGATCCGTGGATGGTGATTCACCGGCCGCCATGCGTTACACCGAAGTGCGTATGTCGAAACTGGCGCATGAACTTCTGGCAGATATCGACAAGGGCACGGTGGATTTTTCGCCTAACTATGACGAATCGGAGTTTGAACCGACGGTCATGCCGACCCGGCTACCCAACCTGCTTATCAATGGCAGCACCGGTATCGCAGTGGGCATGGCGACTAATATTCCGCCGCACAACCTCAATGAAGTAATTAATGCCTGCTTGCAGCTGATCGACAATCCCGATGCCAGCATCGATGATTTGATGGAAGTGTTACCAGGCCCTGATTTTCCTACTTCAGGGATCATCAATGGCGCGGCTGGCATTTTGCAGGCCTATCGCACTGGGCGCGGCCGTATTTACATGCGTGCGCGTACGGAGTTTGAGGAATTTGACCGTGGCCGCGAAGCTATTGTTGTTACGGAACTGCCGTTTCAAGTCAATAAAGCCAAGCTGATCAAGCACATTGCGGAACTGGTTAAAGAGAAGAAACTAGAAGGCATTACCGAAATTCGCGATGAGTCTGATAAAGACGGGTATCGCGTAGTGATAGAACTGCGTCGCGGTGAGAATAGCGATGTCATTCTGAATAATTTGTATCAGCAAACGCAGCTGCAGTCTGTCTTTGGCATCAATATGGTGGCCCTAGAGGGCGGCCAGCCTCGCTTGATGAATCTCAAGGATATTCTGCAGGCCTTTGTGCGTCACCGTCGCGAAGTCGTAACGCGACGTACCCGCTTCTTGCTGAAAAAAGCACGCGAGCGGGCGCATATTCTGGAGGGCCTCACGGTAGCTCTAGCCAATATCGACGAAATTATTGCGCTGATTAAAGCTGCGCCATCGCCAGCCGAAGCGCGAATTGGTTTAATCGCACGGGCATGGCCTCCAGGTGAAGTTGCTAGCTTGCTTGAGCGTGCCGGTGCAGAAGCGGAAATCCACCCTGACCTAGGTTTTCAAGACGACGGTTACCACTTCAGTGAGGTTCAGGCGCAAGCGATTCTCGACCTGAAGCTGCATCGCCTGACAGGGCTGGAGCAGGACAAACTGCGCGACGAGTTCAATCTTCTTTTAGAACAAATCGCTGGTTATTTGGAAATCCTGGGTAGCCGCGTGCGCCTGATGGAAGTGATACGCGAAGAATTGATCGAAGCGCGGGATGCTTTTGGTGATGCGCGTCGCACGGAAATCGTTGCGACTCAAGAAGATCTAGAAGTTGAAGACCTGATCACGCCGGAAGACATGGTGGTGACGCTGTCTCACGAAGGCTATGTGAAGACGCAACCACTAGAGGTTTACCAGGCACAACGCCGTGGCGGCGTTGGCAAGAGCGCTGCAAAAACCAAGGAAGAAGACTTCGTAGATCGTTTGTGGGTTACCCATACTCACGACACGTTGCTGTGCTTCTCTAGCCTCGGCAAAGTGTATTGGATCAAGGTCTTTAGGTTGCCTCGTGGCAGCCGTGAAGCACGCGGTCGCCCGATCGTGAACTTGCTGCCTTTGGAGAAAGACGAGCGCATTAGCGCTATTTTGCCGGTTAAGGATTATCAGGCCGACAAGTTTATCTTTATGGCCACGCGCCGCGGAACCGTTAAGAAGGTTCCATTGGAGCAATTCTCGCGACCACGTAGTGTCGGCCTGATCGCTTTGGATTTGCGTGCAGATGATGCTTTGGTCAATGTCGGCATCACTGATGGTGAATGCGACATCATGCTGTTCTCGCGTCACGGTAAGGTCGTTCGCTTCCGCGAAGATCAAGTCCGCGCCATGGGCCGCACCGCCTTGGGCGTACGTGGTATCAAGTTGATCGGCGAAGACCATGTCATGGCATTGATCATTAATAACAATGCCGAAATTCTCACGGTCAGTGAAAATGGTTACGGCAAACGCACGCCGATTGAGGATTACCCCTTGCGTGGTCGCGGTACTCAAGGCGTTTTGGCGCTGAAGAAGAGCGAAAAGACCGGCGAGTTGATTGGTGCGGTGCAGGTTGATGCGAAAGACGAAATCATGTTGATCGCTGATAGCGGCCAGTTAGTCCGTACCCGTGTCGAGGAAATTTCGACGCTCAGTCGTAACACCCAGGGCGTCAAGCTGATTTCATTGCGCGACAGTACTTTAGTCGGCTTGGATCGCATTGCAGCGGATTTGGTGGATCAATCGGAAGCAGGCGACGACGTCGATGCCGAAGAAATGCCAGACAGCGAAAACAACGAATAAATTGAAACAACCGCATCGCGAAGCGGTGCAAACATAGGACAAACATGAGCAGGGTTTATAACTTCAGCGCAGGACCGGCAGCGTTACCAGAAGCAGTACTTCAGCAAGTGCAACAAGATCTGTTGGATTGGCAAGGTACCGGCATGTCGGTGATGGAAATGAGTCATCGTGGCAAGGCTTTCGTTTCCATTGCAGAAAAAGCCGAAGCGGATCTGCGCGAATTGCTGAATGTGCCGTCCAACTACAAAGTCTTGTTTTTACAAGGCGGCGCGAGTGGTCAATTTGCAGGCATACCGCTGAATCTGTTGGGCGACAAAACCTCAGCGGATTACGTGGTGACCGGCAGCTGGGGCAAGAAAGCAGTTAAAGAAGCGGGTAAATATTGCGACGCGCAAGTGATCGCTCAGCCTAATGGCGCATTCACCAGCATTCCAGACGAGGACAGTTGGAGTAAACGTGCTGATGCGGCTTATATGCATTTCACGCCCAACGAAACCATAGAAGGCGTGGAATACCACTTTGTGCCTGAATCCGGTGACGTTCCATTGGTGGCTGATTTTTCATCCAGCTTTCTATCTCAACCGATTGATATCAACCGATACGGCTTGATATACGCAGGCGCGCAGAAGAATGTAGGGCCCGCAGGCATGGTTATAGTGATAGTGCGGGAAGACCTGCTCGATCGCGCTGCTGCACAAACGCCTATGGTGCTCAATTATGCCCAGCAAGCGGGTGCGGATTCCATGTTGAATACGCCGCCATGCTTTACGTGGTATGTCGCTGGTTTGGTCTTTGAGTGGGTTAAGCAGCAAGGTGGCTTGGCCGCCATGGCGCAAGTGAATCAACGCAAAGCGAGTGCGCTGTATCAGGCCATAGACGAGATTGGTTTTTACGCCAACCCGGTTGATTTGGCTGCACGCTCTCGCATGAACGTTCCGTTTACCTTGGCGGACTCAGCGTTAGACGGTGAGTTTCTCAAGCAGGCCGAAGCGGCCGGCTTGACCACTCTAAAAGGGCACCGATCTGTAGGCGGCATGCGTGCTTCCATTTATAACGCGATGCCCGAATCTGGGGTGCAGGCTTTGATCGCCTTCATGAAAGATTTCGCTGATCGCGCATAGCAGGCCTGATAGCGCTTAAAGGCGAATTTAGTCTCTATTAAATCTCATAAAACACTCGAAATTACATGTATAAAATACTGACATTAAACAATATTTCTGTCGTTGGCCTTGAGCGCTTGCCGCGCGATGCTTACGAAGTTGCCTCGGATATGAGTGCACCGGACGCCATTATTTTGCGTTCCTACAAAATGCACGACATGGACATTCCATCCAGCGTAAAAGCAGTTGGCCGTGCCGGTGCGGGCACCAATAACATTCCGGTTGAGCGCATGAGCGAAGC
The DNA here is from genome assembly GCA_051252075.1 of Oceanococcus sp. Lineage (GTDB taxonomy): Bacteria > Pseudomonadota > Gammaproteobacteria > Nevskiales > Oceanococcaceae > Oceanococcus. The sequence goes on from JBPOFU010000109.1 coordinate 7,592, forward strand.
AGGTGTGCCGGTTTTCAATGCGCCTGGTGCTAATGCCAATGCGGTCAAAGAGCTGGTAGTTTCTGGGATGTTGATCGCAGCGCGGAATATTTGCCAAGCCTATGGTTACGTGCGTGATTTGGAAGGCAGCGACGAAGAAGTCGAAAAACAGGTTGAAGCGGGTAAGAAAAAGTACGCCGGTTATGAATTGCCTGGCCGTACTTTGGGCGTTATCGGTTTGGGAGCGATTGGTGTAAAAGTCGCTAATGCCGCACAGGCACTGGGCATGCGCGTTTTGGGTTATGACCCTAGTATTACGGTCAATAATGCGTGGAAGCTGCATGCGGGTGTTGAGCAAGCCGTTTCGGTCGATGATTTATTGGCGCGTGCCGATTTCATCACCCTGCATGTACCTTTGATTGATGCTACGCGCAATTTGATTAACGCAGAACGATTGAACGTGGTTAAGAAATCTGCCGTGCTAATGAACTTTGCACGTGGCGGTGTGGTTGATGAAGCCGCAGTTGAAGTCGCCTTAGATGCCGGTAAACTCGGAACATTCGTAACGGATTTCCCCACCAATCGTTTGCGTCGCCATAGCAAGGTTATTGCTTTACCACATTTGGGCGCATCCACCGGCGAAGCAGAAGACAACTGTGCCGTAATGGTTGCCGATCAGGTGCGCGACTATTTGGAAACCGGCAACGTGCGAAATTCGGTGAATTTCCCCGAAGCAAATTTACCGTTGTCATCTGGTT
>JBPOFU010000011.1:0-54112 GCA_051252075.1 Oceanococcus sp.
TTTGTGGGCAAGATCACGTTTGACCCGCCACCTACTTTTGCTGCCGCAAAAGCAGGCGTCGCCTCAAACGCAGCTGAGCTCAGGCGTTAGGCGTCAAAAGAATGCTAGTTGAATACCTTGCAGATCGAACGGAGTTCGCGCCGGAGCTTGCTGCGTTGCATCTGGCTGAGCGGGGTCTTCTAAGGCCTGGCCAGACGCTGGAAGATCGGATCGAAAGTCTAAATGGCTGCTTGGGTAAAGAAGCCACCCCATCTACAGTTGTTGCGACAGAGGGGCCAGAGCTTATTGGGTCAGCCCTGCTAGTAACTCATGACATGAGCACAAGAAGGGACCTGTCGCCTTGGTTAGCGGGGGTATTTGTGAAACCGTCTTTTCGAAAAATGGGAGTGGCTACAGCGCTCATTCAGCGGGTGGAATCAGAAACACTATTGATGGAAGTCCCACAGCTTTACCTCTATACAGACAAAGAATCGTCGTTCTATTCAAGTCGTGGTTGGGGTGTGCTCGAAGTTTGTGAATACCGTGATCTTGAAGTTACAGTCATGTTCAAATCAATAACGCAGCAGTTCACGCATGATCATTGAGATTCGGGAGGCTGAGAACGCCGACTTGCCGCAGTTGTCAGTTCTTTTCGACAACTACCGCCAGTTCTATGGGCAAAAATCCGATCTTGAGCGAGCTAAGATGTTTATTCTGGATCGCTTTGAGTGTAAGGATTCAATCCTGCTGGTGGCCCCTTATGGAACAGATGGATTAGTTGGCTTCACACAGTTATATCCAACGTTTTCTTCGGTGGTAACAGCACGGACTTTTATACTAAATGATTTGTATGTTGCCCCAGCCTCCAGAAAACTTGGGGTGGCAAAGGCTCTGCTGAATGCAGCTTGTAAAGAAGGGACGCGTCGAGGGGCCGTACGACTCACTCTTTCGACTGCTGTAGAGAACTATTCGGCACAACAACTTTATGAGCGTGAGGGCTGGTTGAAAAATGAGCAGTTTTTCCACTACAGCATCGGGCTGCCAACGGAAAATGGTTAGTAAGGCCACTGCCTGCAGGTGTCGTTTGCCCCGCTACTCACTTTTGCTTCCGCAATAGCACCTGAGCTCAGACGTTATGCGACAGAAGGTACCGTACACTTTCAAGCATCTTCAATGTCTTGAAGTTGGCCATTACAGGTGCTGTTATAAGGTGCTAATATCGGCACCAATAACGCTACGCAAGGTTTCGCTATGAGCATTAAATTTTCCGAAGATGTAATCCCCCTCGGTGACCTAAAGATCAATCCCGGCAGAGTTGTGAAACGAGTTGCGCAAGCACATCGGCCAGCCCTGCTTACAAGTCGTGGCCGTGGTGTTGCAGTCATGCTTTCCGTTTCAGATTTTGAAGAGTCTCAGGAAGAGCGGGCATTTATGAGGGCAGTGGTTGCTGGCTTGAACGACCTTGATTCAGACCGCGAAGTCTCGATGAAAGAAGCGAAATCTCGGTTGGGATTGTGAACCCTTGCCTCGTATATCAGTAAGTTTTGCTGAATCGGCTGTTCAAGACTTAGAGAAAATTTTGATTTGGTATGAGCGCCAACTTGTTCCCGAAGTTGGGCGTCGATTGGTAGCTGAGGTTTTCGAGCATGCTGAAGGACTCGTCGACAACCCAGATATGGGGAGGGTTGTTCCTGAGTTTGAGCAAGCGTACCTTCGAGAACTAATACACCCGCCATTTCGCATCGTTTACAAACGTGAAGCACGCAAGGTGCGGGTCGTCCGAGTTTGGCGAAGCGAGCGTTTGCTAGTGGTGCCAGGGGAAGAAAAAAATTGAATGTTTGTTTGGTAATGATTAGTTTTGCAGCGTACCAATTTGGCAAGTTCAATCCACCGTTGCCCAACATATCGCTGCAGATGACGTTTGCCCCGCCACGCACTTTTGCGTCCGCAAACGCACCTGAGCTCATGCGTTAGGCGATTTTCGTATGGAGAAATCTGAAGCTCAGTACTTCGATTTGAACCGCGTCGGCTGGGATCGCCGGGCGGCGGTTCATGTTGAATCCAAGTTCTACGATGTCGACGGTTTTATGAACGGCGCATCGTCACTTCGAGAAATCGAATTGGCGGAGCTAAAAAATGTCGCCGGCAAGAAGCTACTTCATCTGCTATGTCATTTCGGGCTGGATACTTTGTCGTGGGTTCGGGAAGGCGCAATTTGCACTGGAGTCGATATATCACCAGTGGCCGTTCAAAAGGCTCAAGAACTGGCAGAGCAGGCCAATCTATCGGCGCAGTTTGTGTGTTCCGATGTTTACGGCTTTGGTATGTCATCTAACGAACTGTTCGATATTGTATTTACCTCATATGGGGCGGTCTGTTGGCTTCCAGATTTGAACCGTTGGGCAGAGGTCGTGGCGTCGAATTTGGCTCCTGGTGGTAGTTTCTACATCGTCGAATTTCATCCGATCTATGATTTGCTGGCTGGTTTTTCGTACTTCACTCGGCCAGAGCCCGATATAGACGAGGAAGGAACGTACACCGAGAACGGGACCAGTGCTGTTGCAGAGCTAGCGACCTGGGCGCATCCGATTTCTAGCGTAATCAATGCATTGCTTGGCGCGGGCATAAAGATTGAACGGGTCAGCGAATTTCCCTACAGTCCATACAATTGTTTTGAGGGTATGGTGGAGCGAGAGCCTGGCCGGTTCTACCTGAGCCACAAGGGAAATGATGTTCCAATTGTTTACAGTATTAGTGGGCGAAAAGTCGCCCAAAATATTTTTGCAGCGGACATTTGACCAACCACCCATTTTTGCTGTCGCCAAAACGGCTATCGCATAAAACTCTCTAGAATTCAGTGATTTTACGGCGGAACTAGTTGATTTTTATCCGCGTTCAGTAACAGAGTGTCAATGAAAAACCTTGTTCTAATACTGTTTGTTATTGGTGGTGCCTATTTAGGGTTCAGCGAGATTCGTGGAACGGATTCATTAGATTCCCACGCTAAATCAGAGGCGTTCAGTGCGTCTTCGTCATCTACCTACTTTGGACTGACAGCATTTGATCATCGGCACGTGGGGCGGCAAGTTCAGGGGCAGGGAGTTGTTCAGAAAATCCTTTCGGATGACAGCGAAGGTAGTCGCCATCAGCGATTCATCCTGCACCTTAAATCTGGACAAACAATACTTATTGCACACAACATTGACCTTGCCCCGAGAATTAGCGCGATTAGCGTCGGTGACTCGATTGAGTTTAATGGGGTGTATGCAGCGAATGATATGGGAGGTGTTGTGCATTGGACTCATCATGATCCCGCTGGCCATCACGAGAATGGTTGGCTGAGGCACAGAGGCATACTGTTTCAGTAAGCAATGTATAGAATTTCAATGGTTATGGTAAAACCTAGGTGTATGTGGGTTGCCTTTTAAGGTTTTACTGCAGATTGGTTTTTTCCGTCCATTTTTTCTGCCAGTTTTCGATCGTGCCCAAAACGAATGATTGGCAGTGTAAAAAGGCGTAATGAATGGCAGATTGTGAAGAAATCACGGCTTTGTTGACGTCGAGGAAATTGGCGGTGCTGGCCACTCAAGCGGATGGTCAGCCGCATGCCAGTTTGATGGCGTTTACTCCCGCCGAAGGCATCAAGCGTCTCATTTTCGCGACTTATCGCGCGACTCGAAAGTATGAAAGTCTGTGTAGAGACGGACGTGCAGCGCTGCTCATTGGGAGCGGAATAGAGCCATTCGAACATCAACGCGCGGGACTGGTCGTTACAGCCCACGGGCGAATTGCCGATGTGCCAGAGCATGCCTATCAATCGATGCTCGCGGCACATATTAATCGGCATCCGGAGTTTGAAGAATTTCTGATGTCACCAGACTGTGCACTGCTCAGCATGGAAGTTTCGGCCTACCAACTGGTCACTAGTACCAATGAAGTGCGCTGGTGTAACTTGGAGAGCATTTTTCCGGTTAGTGAGACATAGTTAATTAGCTTTTTCGGTATTTCGAAAAGTACGTGACACAAACCCGTCCGCTTAGAACGAAGAACTATGGCTGACTCAGCAATAAATTGAGCAGAACAAATGAATATTTGGAAAAAAACACCGGACTTGATGGCGCTGAACGCAGCAAACGAAGGTCGTGCAAATGGTGTGTTGGGTATCCGTATTACGGAAGTTGGTGGGGATTTCGTGCGTGGGGAAATGCACGTTGAACAGTGCACGCACCAGCCCTTTGGCCTGCTGCACGGTGGTGTGTCGTGCGTGCTGGCTGAAACGCTAGGATCGGTGGGTGCGATGTTGGCGTGTGATGAAGATCACTATGCGGTAGGTGTAGAAATCAACGCGACGCACATGAATGGCGTTCGCAGCGGAAAGCTTATTGCAACAGCGAGACCGTTGAAGATTGGCAAGCGTTTACAGACTTGGGGTATTGATATTGAGTCCGAGCAGGGGCGTTCCATTTGTGCGGCAAGGCTAACTACGGCGATTTTGCCAAATGTGCGCGCTGACGAATAGGGTCGTGAGAGCACAGTCGTTAGATTTGTTGATGTGTATTTCATCACATACAGCGACGTAGCAAGGCAATAGTATCGGTATGCGATTAGCGCACTGGCTAGAGAGATTCCGGAGTGGTGGCGGGAGCTCAAGGTCCCGAGAATCGCCGAACAACATGAACAACTACGTTGTGTATCCCTTAGGCTCCTCAGGAGAAAGCTATGTCATGTGCCCATAAGCAGCCCAACACATCACCCTGTATCAACTGCATTCTTCCGCCGCACATGGCGGAGACAATAAAAATACGCGGCAATAAGCAGCAGCGGAAAATGGTGGATCAGCTGCAGGGGCACGCTGTTAACTATCGAGCGGCCAGGGTTAATTTGGCATCGGCAACGGCGTTTTTGGGAGCAAGCCCGCTGACTGCTGTAAACAACCTAGGACCTAAGCGAAAAATCTATGACGGTCAAAAGAAGGCGGCACTTCCCGGGGCTTTGCTGAGAACTGAAGCTCAGCCTAAAACTGCTGATCAAGCCGCGAATGAGGCTTATGAAGGGGCCGGTGATGTTTACCAGTTGTATCTGCAGGTATTTCGTCGCGATTCTTTAGATGGCAATGGCATGGATCTCATTTCAACCGTGCACCATCGTAAAGCGTATAACAATGCATTCTGGGATGGCACACAGATGGCTTACGGTGATGGTGACGGTTCGATCTTTCAAAAGTTCACCGATCTCACGGTAATCGGGCATGAGTTGTCGCATGGCGTGGTGCAATTTTCCGGTGGGCTGGTTTATCAGGATCAAGCGGGAGCATTGAATGAGAGCTTCGCGGACGTTTTTGGCTCTTTAACCGAGCAATATAAATTACAACAGGCCGCACATGAGGCCTCATGGCTGGTGGGTCAGGGCGTGTTGGCCCCAGCTATTCAAGGAGATGCGTTGCGCTCCATGAAAGCGCCGGGCGAGGCTTATGATGATCCCGTTTTAGGTAAGGACCCACAGCCTTATCACATGGGGCTTTATGTCAATACCTCTAGTGATCATGGTGGCGTGCACGTCAATTCTGGCATTCCAAACCATGCGTTTTATTTGCTTTCGCAATATTTGGGTGGGCATGCTTGGGAAAAGGCCGGACACATTTGGTATGACACTATGCAGTCCATTAATAACCCCATGGCGACCTTTCAGGAATGGGCGGAAAAGACCGTGGAAATGGCTATGCAACGATTTGGGGCTGGTACCATAGAGACCAAAATGACCCGCCGGGCTTGGAAGTTAGTGGGCATTGATGTTTGAGGCGTAGTGGCTAGTGTGAAATTGAATCTCGAAATTCAAGGCGGGTTTTCCAACATCTCCAGCCAATGTGAGCTGACGGGAAGTGAGATACCTCAGGATATCTACGCGCGCGTTTCCCAGGCCATTGAAGAGGGCCTACTGCAGCCTGAAGTGAATGTTGCCTTGGGATCGCAATTTCGGGATGACTGCCGCTACCAGCTCACTGTGCAGGATGAACTCTCATCGCCAGGTATCACCCAGCTGCGTTTTCATGAGTCACAAGTCTCAACGGCTGCTTTGGAATTGATAGACGACATTCGCATGCTGGGCTTAGCCAAGCAGCGTTCAAAACAGTGATTCGGCGACTGCGTTTGTATTGCAAAGTTTGATCAATAGCGCCGTATTGGGCTCTAATGAGTTTTGCTTTCACAACGAAAAATCATGAACAGTACTCTGATTTTACTGCCCAGTTTTGCCATGTTCGCGCTCACCATGAGTTGCATCTTTGCCATGGGTTTTGCCCGCTATCGTGCAATTAAACAGCGTGAAATCCGAATCAGCTATTTTCGAACTTACAACGAAGGCTCGCAGCCGGAGCGCTTACATTTGTTGTCACGCCATGTGCAAAACCATTTTGAAGTGCCGCCCTTGTTCCATTTGGGCGTGATCGTGGCTTATGTCAGCGGCAGTGTGACTATGGCGGCTTCTGTGTTTGCCTGGCTTTTTGTCGCTGCACGCGTGCTGCACACCTACATCCACCTCGGTAGCAACAATGTGAGCCGGCGCTTTTTTGTGTTCGGTTTTAGCTTGCTGAGTCTGTGTGCTTTGTGGGTCAGTGTTGCGCTAACCGTGTTGTTGCAAACGGTTTAATCAATCAGCATTTCTTGTTGATGGCGGTTACACAGAGGCCATCGGCGCTTTAGCCTTTTTCGCGTAGTTCGAACTTCAAGACTTTGCCGGATGCGTTCATGGGCAGGCTGTCGACAACAATGACTTGGCGTGGTGCTTTGTAGTTGGCCATCTGCTCACGGCACCAGGTAACGAGTTCGCTAGGGTCGACGGTATGGCCGGGTTTGGCGACCACAAAGGCTTTGCCCACTTCACCCATGCGTTCGTGTGGCATGCCGACCACCGCCACTTGGCTGATCGCGGGGTGGGCGGCCATGATGCCTTCGATCTCGGCCGGATAGCAGTTAAAGCCTCCACAGATGAACATGTCTTTGAGGCGATCGGTAATGCGGATATAGCCGTGTTCGTCAAGTAGGCCGATATCGCCGGTGTGTAGCCAGCCGTCTGGGTCTATGGTTTCGGCGGTGGCTGAAGGGTTGTCTAGATACTGCTGCATCACGTTATAGCCGCGCACTACGATCTCGCCAGTGTCGCCTTGAGCAACTGGCTGATTGTCTGCATCAACAATGCGTACTTCGGTGTCGGGAACCGGTTTTCCGCAGGTGCTAACGATGGTTTCAGCACTGTCGTTAGGATCACACAAGGACACAATGCCGCACGTCTCTGTGAGCCCATAGCCGGTGAGCACGATCTCGAAGCCTAGCTCTTTGCGGACGCGTTCGATGAGTGAAGGTGCAACCGCAGCGGCGCCGGTAATTGTGGCGCGTAGCGAGGAGAAATCACCGCCTTTGAGTGCGGGGTCATCTAGCAGGCTGACAAATATCGTCGGCGGGCCCGGCAAAACGGACACTTGATGTTCACTAATGCGAGCAATAATTTGCCCGGCGTCGAAAACCGCGTGCGGCAGTATGGTGCAGCCACTGAGTAAACCACCCAGCCAACCGACTTTGTAGCCAAAGGCGTGGAAAAACGGGTTGGCAATGAGGTATTTGTCCTCTGGCGTAATCGCCATGCGCTGACACCATTCAGCGATCACCTTGAGGTTCTGGCCGTGATGCGTAATCACCCCCTTGGGTTTGCCGGTGGTGCCGGAGGTGAACATGATGTCCATGATGCTGCCCGCGGTCACTGCATTCTCGCTTTCTCTGACGGCCGCGTCAGGCGTTTGATCGCTTAGTGCCAGAAAGTCATCCCATGCGATTTCGCTGGCGCGAGCCTGTGAAAACACCACGATGTTTTCTAATGCGGGCAGGGACTCTCTATTGATCAAGCTCGGGTAATACTGGTTCAGGAATTCACCGCAACTGAACAGCAATTTGGCTTGGCTGGCTTGTAGTATGTAGTCGGCTTCTGGGCCTTTGAGGCGTGTATTGAGTGGCACCAGTGCCGCACCCACGCTGTGTATAGCTAAACCTGCGATGACCCATTCAGCGGTATTCTGCGCCCAAACGGCAACCCGATCTCCCGATTTTATGTCTTTGTAAATCAGCGCTTTGGATGCCTTAATTCGAGCTGTATCTAGTTCTGAATAGCTCCAATGCCGTCCGTCTTCGGCAATCATGGCGCAGTGATTCGGCTGTCGAGCAACAAGCTCAGACCAGGCGGCAGGGCTGGTGGCGTGGACAAAACTCATGTGGGTACCTTGGGGCTTTGCAGCTGATTATTCGGGGTAGGAGACTGCGACATCGGCCGAGCGGATGATGGCTTGGCAGCCCAAGATCCAGCCTTGGTCGAGATCGTTTTGATCGAGCACATGGTTTTGTGCCAGTTCAACCTCGCCGGAATCCAGCTGGCACATGCAGGCCGCGCAGGCACCGGCGCGGCATGAATAGGGTGCATCCAGGCCGGCTTCTTCCAAGGTGTCGAGCAGCAACCCACCTTGTTTGCCTTTGACCTGGTGGGTTTCCCCATCCAGTTGCACGCTGATGTTGGCGGCTTCTGCATCGGCACTGCCCAAGGCTTCTGCGGGCGGTGAATCGGCATCATCAGGGAGAGAAACAAAGCGCTCAATGTGCACTTTGCTGTGGGCAAAACCACTGTCGTTCAGGGCTGCAGCAGTGGAATCCATAAAGATGCCGGGACCGCAGACGAAACATTCTGCCGCTTCCCAGCCGTGGCTGAGGCTGCCCAGCTGTGCTTGTGAAGGAACGCCTTGCACCGCATCCAACCAGTGAATCACTTGCAGACGATTGGGGTGTTCGCGGGATAAGCGGGCGAGTTCTTCGGCAAAAATAACCGAGCGCTCATCGCGGTTGGCATACACCAAGCGTATGCGGCCTTGGCCGGCGTGCAAGATGCTGCGCAGTATCGACAGCACCGGGGTAATGCCGGAGCCCCCGGCAAACAGCAGGAATTCACCATCTAAAGATTTGGGGGAGAAAATACCGGCAGGCGGGGCGACCTCTAAGCTGTCGCCAGCTTTGAGATTGTCGCAAATCCAATTGGATGCACGGCCATCGACGACCCGCTTAATGGTCACGCGTAGCGCTTCTTCAATTAATGGCGAACTGGAGGCGGAATAACAACGCGGCAGCGGCTTTTCACCTAGCGGCACATGCAGGGTCAAAAACTGCCCTGGCTTATAGGCAAAGGTGTCTGCTAGCTCGTCTGGTATCTCGAAAACAACCGAGCACGCGTCGGCCGTTTCCCGAATAACCTCGGCAACCTTCAAAGAGTGATAGTGCAGGCGACTGATGAGACTTCTCCTAAGGAAGGTCTAAACAGTTGCTGCTCAGATCTGTTCAGAACGTCCAAAAAATATTTTGTAACGTCGTCGGGAGACGTTTTCTAGTGCGCTACCTTAAAAGTGCCAGGCCATGTCCGGCTTCACCCAATGGGATGATTGTCGACTTTAACCTTGGCCAAAGCGCTGGCTGATATAGGCAAAAAAGCTTCTTAAGCCCATGGCTTCGCCGCCACGGGGGCGGCCAGGGAGCGCTTCGTTATTAAACGCCATAACGTCCATGTGCAGCCAATCCAAGTCATCTGGCACAAAGGCTTGTAAAAACAATGCGGCGGTAATGGCACCACCGAGTGGCACGCTGCTGGAGTTGACCAAATCGGCAATATCGCTGTGTAGCCAGCGTTTGTAGTCTTGGTGTAGGGGCATAGGCCAAAGCGGATCATTGACTTTCTCTGCGATGGGCAACAGTGCGAATGCGGTGTCTTGGCGGTTGCCGAAGATGGCAGGCAAATCCGGCCCTAGGGCGACTCTTGCGGCACCGGTCAGGGTGGCCATATCTATGAGTAAATCGGGCTGATCGACGATGGCTTCGGCTAAGGCGTCACACAGGACCAAGCGCCCTTCGGCGTCGGTGTTGTCAATTTCTATGGTTTTTCCGCTGCGTGATGTCAATACATCACCGGGGCGAAAGGCATTGCCCGCCACTGCATTTTCTACCGCTGGAATGAGTACACGTAAACGCACGGGTAAGCCTGCGGACATGATCATGTTGGCCAGTCCCAGTGCGTGAGCGGCGCCGCCCATGTCTTTTTTCATCCAGCGCATGCCGCTGGCGGGTTTCAAGTCCAAACCGCCGCTGTCAAAGCACACGCCTTTACCCACTAAGGTCAGCTTGGGATGTTTTTTATCGCCCCAGTGCATATCCAAAAGTTGTGGTTGGTGGGCGCTGGCACGGCCTACCGCATGGATGACCGGATAGTTGTTTTGCAGCAATTCGTGGCCGACCAAGGCGGTGAACTTGGCATCAAATATGTTGGCCAGTTCGCTGGCGGCTTCGGCCAAATCTTCCGGCATCATGTCTTGCGCCGGGGTATTGATCAGATCGCGGGTCAGTTCCAGGCCCAAAGCCTGACATTCCACTTCGACCTTGTTGCAATCCGCGGATATCAACAGCTGCGCTGCTGAGCGCTTGGGTTTTTTGTAGCGGGTGAACTGATAGCTGCCCAGAGCCCAACCCAGGGTTACGGCCGTTATCGTATCTTGAGGCCAAGTGTCGTCCAAGCAGTACTCGCCATTGGGGAGTTGCAGGGGCAGCGCAGCACAGCTCCATATATCAATCTTGTCGGAAACGCCTAGCAGCACATGGGCCAATTGTCCTTGCTCATCCTGCAGCAAGCAGGTGGACGCGGGTTTGGCCTCAAATTGATTGGCGTTTATCCAATTTTTGGTCGTTTCACCTTGCCCAGCGAGGTAGTTGGCGAGTTGGCTGCTGTGCAGCGCAGTAATGGGCACAGCGTTTTGAGCTGTTTCAACGAGGGCATCAAGTATGGACATGGCATAGGTCGGCAGTGATCGTTCTTACAATGTATCACTCCATTACTCATGCTGCGGTTTGAATTTCCCGTGTGCTAGGAAGTGCAAGGTCTGCACTATCGCTAATTGGTTTTTCATGAGGAAGGGGTGGCTTACCGGCAGCACGATACTGTCCCGCATGCCTTGTAGTTGCGCGCTAGTTAAAGAGACTTTTCCATCGTCATCGCCGGGGATGAATGTCGATAGAATCAGGTTGATGCTGAAGTTACCGGCGATGATGCCCAGTTCAAAATCAGCCGGGCCCAAACTATTCGGTACCGAATCCGCCGCGGTGCCGAGTTGCGCTCCGGCTGGCCCGTTGAGCCAGCGAAAGGGTGCTAAGCCTCCCAATTTATCCACCACTTCGCTGCCGCCATTGGGTGGGCCTAGCATCACTGCGCGCCCGATGTCAGCTAAAGCGCCATCGTGGCGCAGCTGCCGCAAAATGATGCCGCCAAGGGAATGGGTAACGAAATTGAGTTTGGGCAGCGACGGACCGAAGCACTTGTGCAGGGCAGGCAATACATATTGGTGGGCGAGCACCTCAATGGCATGGTGGCGCGAGGGGTAATCAATATTGCAAACGCGGTGGCCGGCACCTTCTAACTCAGAGGCCAGCTTGTTCATGGCTGTGCTGCTACGAGCGAGGCCGTGCAACAGCACGGTATGGGGCTGATTTTCGGGCATGGCTTGCTCGGCGTAGGCAGGATTCAGCGGCATCAGTACAGCGCTACTGAAAAGAAGGAATGCGTGCATTTTCATGCCCATATCATGGCATGACTAAGCGCGTATTGAAGAGGCTGGCGAGTGCACTCACCCCAACGGGTGAAGCCCCTGAGCCACTTGATTCTGATAATCGTGGACTTCATTAAACCGAATAAGGATTGCGACTCATGGCTTCAAAAATTGATGCGCTGGCCTATATCGTGGCGCAAAGCACAGACGTCTCGAAGTGGCAGGATTACGCTGAAAACGTATTGGGCATGAGCACCAGCCCAGCACCTGCAGGCGGTTTGTACCTCAAAATGGACGAACGCGATTTTCGCATGTTGGTGGTGCAGGGCGACGAAGATCGCTACCTGGCTTCCGGCTGGCAAGTGGCCGACGCAGCCGCTTTGGGGCAAGTGAAAGCCGCACTGGAAGGCGCAGGTGCGACAGCAGAAGCCGCTTCCGCTGAAGATTGCAGCGTACGCCGTGTAGAGCAAATGCTGCGTTTCACCGATCCTTCGGGCAATGCACACGAAGTGAGTTGTGGCTACAACGGCTCCAGCGCTGCTTTTACTTCACCTATCGGTGTGGACGGTTTTGTCACTGGTGATATGGGCATGGGGCACACCGTGTTGCCGGCTTTGGCCATGGACGACACCCTGAAATTCTTCACTGAGGTCTTGGGCTTCGGTGTTTCCGATGTGTTTGATTTCGTGCCACCGGTGCCGGATGCGCCCACCGTGCGCATCCGCTTTCTGTACGCGGGCAATGGCCGTCATCACAGTTTGGCTTTGGCGGAAATGCCAGATCCTAGCGGTTGCGTGCATGCCATGGTCGAAGTCAACAGCATGACCGACGTGGGCAAAGCCTATGACCGTCGCGCACAATCTGATGCGAAGTTGATGGCGACTTTGGGCCAGCATTGCAACGACCACATGACCTCCTTCTATATGAAGACGCCCAGTGGCTTTGCGCTGGAATATGGCTGGGGCGGCATCACCGTTGATGTCGACAATCATCAAACCACCACATCGGAAGCGGTCAGTATTTGGGGCCACGATTTCTCAATTGGTTTTCAATAATCACGGATCTCAGTGACTCCATGAGCTTTACAAAACAAATATCAGCCGCTGACGTCGTGGCTAACCTCGAAGATGGCATGACCATCGGTATCGGTGGTTGGGGCCCGCGCCGCAAACCCATGAGTTTGGTGCGGGAAATCCTGCGCTCAGACCTCAAGGATCTCACCATCGTCGGTTACGGCGGTATGGACATGGGCATGCTGTGCGCCGCAGGCAAGGTGCGTAAGTTGATTTACGGCTTTGTTTCTTTGGACTTCATTCCGCTGGAGCCGTTTTTCCGTAAAGCACGGGAAGCGGGCAGCATAGAGGCGATGGAACTGGACGAAGGCATGCTGCACTGGGGATTGCGTGCAGCGGGCTACCGCTTGCCGTTTTTGCCCATCCGCGCAGGTTTGGGTACGGCCTTTATGAAGAACAACCCTGAAGTGAAAACGGTGCAATCACCGTATGCCGATGGGGAAACTTTGATGGCTATGCCAGCGATTAAGCTGGATGTCGCCTTGCTGCATGTGCATAAAGCCGATCATCTGGGTAATGTGCGGGTGTACAGCCCTGATCCGTTTTTTGATGAATGGTTTGCGCGTGCTGCGGATAAAACTTACGTCACTGCTGAAGAAGTCAGCCCTCAGTTGGAATCCGATGAGGCCGATGCCAAAGCCAATCTGTTTGAACGCAGTTTGGTCACAGGCGTAGTGGAAGCACGCGGTGGTGCTCATCCCACCTCCCATGTGCCAGGTTACGGCTGGGATGCAGCGCACATCAAACGTTATTGCCAAGCCGCCGCCGAAGAGGGTGGTTGGCAGGCTTATATCGACGAATTTTTAGGCCAAAGTGAAGCGGACTACCAAACTGCCGTAGGTGGTTTGGATGCGATTACTTCTTTGCCACGGCAGGTATTTTGAACATGAGTGATTTCACCCTTTCAGAGCTGCTGATCTGCACCTGTGCCGATGTTTGGAAAGACGATGGCGAAGTGCTGGCGACAGGCATCGGCATTATCCCGCGTATCGCACAAGGTTTGGCCAAGCTCAGCCACAGTCCGCAATTGATGATCACGGATGGCGAAGCCTATCTAACCGAAACTCCTGCGGTCATCGGTGCTAAGAATCATGAAGGCCGTACTTACGGTGGTTACATGCCGTATTCACGCGTTTTTGATTTGCTTTGGCACGGTCGTCGTCATGCGCTGGTTGGTCCGGTTCAGGTGGATCGCTGGGGCCAGGCCAATATTGCTTGCATAGGTGAGTTTTCTCAGCCTAAGCGGCAGATGTTGGGTTTGCGTGGTTTCCCGGGCAACAGCATCAATCACGGTAATTCCATGTTCGTGCCGAATCACTCCAAACGGGTATTCGTTGAAGGCGAAGTGGATGTGGTGTGCTCGGTCGGCTATCGCGATGAAAACTGGCCGCAAGGTGTGAAACGTGATTTCGCCAGTGTGGAAAAGATCGTCACCAATTTATGTGTCATGGACTTTGGCGGTCCGAACCATGCGATTCGAGTGATTAGTCTGCATCCGGGTGTGAGCTTCGATGAAGTGCAAGAAAACACCAGTTTCGAACTGATCTTGGCCGATGATTGTGGCGAAACAGCCCATCCAACGGCGCAACAGCTGGAGATTATTCGTCAGCTCGACCCGCGTGATTTCCGTGCGCGCCAGATCAAAGACAACCCTCCGGGCATTCGCTCGGCGGCTTAAACCCCATCAATTCCTTCAGGGCCGTGCAGCAGCGTATCGCTGCTGGCCTTGCGGGGAATTCATCGGAGAACGTTTATGAATCCTCCTGTAGTTGAAGGTTGGTTTACCCTGGACGATGCGAACCCATCACTATTGGGTTCACGCTGCACCAGTTGCGGTACTTATTACTTCCCCAAGCAAAGTAACTTTTGCCGTAACCCAGATTGCGAAGGCGAGGAATTTGAGGAAACGCCTTTGTCCAACCGTGGGACTTTATGGTCGTTTACCAACGCCTGCTATCAACCGCCAGAGCCTTACGTGGCGGAAGAGCCGTTTGTGCCTTATGCCATCGCAGCGGTGCAATTGGATGCGGAAAAAATGATTGTCTTAGGACAAGTGGTGAAAGGCGTTGGGGTTGAACAACTCAAAGCCGGCATGCCCATGCAATTGGTGCTGGAAGATGTGCCAGGCCTAGACGGTGCCAAGCGCACCTGGAAATGGAAGCCCGTGGAGAACGCCGCATGAGTCAAGAAATCGCAATCCTCGGTGCCGGTATGCACCCCTGGGGCAAATGGGGCAAGAACTTTGTTGAATATGGCGTCGCCGCTGCGCGTACCGCATTAAAAGATGCTGGTGTGCCGTGGCGTGATGTGAAATTCGTCTCCGGTGGCGGCACTATCCGCTGCGGTTATCCGGGCTATGTGGCCGGTGCTACGTTTGCCCAAGCTTTGGGCTGGCAAGGCGCTGAGGTAAACACCTCGTATGCCGCTTGTGCCTCCGGTTCGCAAGCCTTGGCCGCAGCACGTGCCAAGATTCTGTCGGGCGCCTGCGATGTGGCCCTAGTGGTCGGCGCCGACACCACCCCCAAAGGTTTTTTAAAGCCGCAAGGTGGTGAGCGCCCGGATGATCCCGATTGGTTGCGTTTTCGCCTGGGTATTACCAACCCCACGTATTTTGCTTTGTATGCGCGCCGTCGCATGGAGATGTATGGCGATACCTTGGACGATTTCGCGGCCGTGAAAGTGAAGAATGCCGCCCACGGTTTCAGTAACGCCAATGCCCGTTACAAAAAGAAATTTAGCGCAGCCGATGTTGCCGCATCGGCGATGGTGGCTGATCCCCTGCGCCTGATGGATATCTGTGCGACGTCTGATGGTGGTGCCGCATTGATCGTGTCCAGTCTGGAATACGCTAAGAAAATCGGTAAAGGGAATGCGCCGCGTATTGCTGCGATTTCTACCGTGACACCGACCTTTGCCTCCGAAGTGGTGGAAATGCCGGATATTGCTACCGATTCTGCTGTTGCCGCACCGGCCCAGCCGTTTCGTGCGGCTTTGCCGAAAAAGGCCTACGAAGAAGCAGGCCTGGGGCCAGAAGATATCAGCTTGGCGGAGGTCTATGACTTGTCCACCGCTTTGGAGCTGGATTGGATGGAGGACCTGCAGCTGTGTGCGCGCGGCGAAGCAGCGAGTTTGTTGCGTGCTGGTGACACCACCGTGGGTGGGCGCATTCCTGTGAATGCATCTGGCGGATTGGCTTGCTTTGGTGAGGCCGTACCAGCTCAAGCTTTAGCTCAAGTGTGCGAATTAACTTGGCAACTGCGCGGACAAGCCGGTGAGCGTCAGGTTGCGGGCGCCAAGGTCGGTATTACCGCTAACCAAGGTCTGTTTGGCCATGGTTCTTCGGTGATTGTAAAACGATGAGCGCGCTGCAAACCCGTTTAACCGAGCTGTTGGGTTGCCAATACCCCATCGTGCAAACTGCAATGGGCTGGGTGGCGGATGCCAAATTGGTGATCGCGACCAGCAATGCCGGTGGCTTTGGTTTTCTTGCTGCGGCGACCATGTCAACGCCAGAGTTAGAAGCCGCAATTGCCGAGGTTCGGCAGGGCACTGAAGCCAAGTTTGGCGTCAATTTTCACATGTTCCAACCGAATGCACGCGAAGTCATTGCGCTGGTGCTTAAACATCAAGATCGAGTGCGTGCTGTCAGCTATGGTCGCGGCCCCGACGCCCAGACCATACAAAGTTTCAAGGATGCTGGCGTGCTGTGCATGCCCACGGTAGGGGCCTTGAAGCATGCGATAAAAGCGGTCGAACTGGGTGCCGACATCATCACGATTCAAGGTGGAGAAGGTGGCGGGCACACCGGTAGCGTGCCGACGACCTTGCTGTTGCCACAGGTATTGGATGCTGTGGATGTGCCGGTGGTCGCTGCCGGGGGCTTTTCTACCGGCCGTGGTTTAGCCGGTGCTTTGGGCTTTGGGGCTGCGGGTATTGCTATGGGAACACGCTTCTTGATGACTCAAGAATCGCCAGTTCCGCTGGAAACACTGCAAAAGTATGTGGATGTAAAAGATCCCGCCAAAATCCGTGCTTCACGGGCTTTGGATGGCATGCCGCAACGCATGATCGATAATCCCTTTTTGCTTAGCTTGGAAAGCGGCGGCTTTTTGCATCGCTTGTTCGTAGCTTTGTCCTCGGCATGGCAGTGGAAAGCGCATACGGGAATGAGTACCGGGCATATGATTCGTACAGCAATCACAGCCTTGAAAGAGGGTGATTCAGCCATTCAAACCATGATGGCAGCGAACGCTCCGGTGATTATTCAGCGGGCCATGGTGCAGGGGCGCCCGGATGAAGGCGTGTTGCCTTCAGGGCAAGTCGCAGCGGTCATTGATGGCTTGCCACCGGTTGCTGAACTGATCGCTAGCATTGCACGTGAAGCGCAGGATCAGTTGGCGAAGCTGACGCGTTAAATCAGTCTCTGGGGGATACATTTTGACCGCCCATCCGTGATGTGTGGTCATTACAGAATCTTCGAGAGTTGCCATGCTTCGTATTTCAATTGCTGCCTTGTCGGCAGCGCTCGCGCTCACGGCCTGCCAAGGCGGTCGTGACGATCTTTCCAATTCTGCTACGGATTTGAGTTTGACCGCTCGCGCAGGTGAGTTGTGCCTAGCGCAGGGCGAGTCCATCACTTTGGCGCAGTGGGAAGGCAATGCCGGTTTACCCACGGATTCCGCGGATCAAGTCATCGCTGTACCAGCAGGTTGTCAATACGACACGCTGACGGTGAAAGTGGAATGGGCTTTGTTTTTAGAAGATCTGGATTTGGAGATCATTAATCCAGAGGGCAATGCAGAAGCCAGTTCCGGTGCCTTTAACGCACAAGAAGTGGATGCTTCAGAAACGGCGATTTTGGCGAGTCCCGTAGCCGGTGATTACATCGCTCGCGTGAATAACTTTGCCGGTGTACTGACAGCATTTACTGGCACGGCTACAGTCGAGTGCACAACACCTGGAGGCTGTTTTAGCGTTAGCGATGATGGCAGCGATCCTGACAACAATCCTTTGTCCCCAGTTGCTGCGGATACCCGAGTGATTGTGAGCGTGTTGGATTCCGGTGTGAATCCGTACCACGATTTCTACTATGCGGGCAGTGCGATTTATCCAGATTCGGCACCGTCCTCAGTGACGCCTGCAGTTTTGTATGAGTTGGGCGTCAAACCGGAAAACATTCTTGAACTGACCCGCAGCGGCAATATGCAGTTGGACCTGGAAGCGGACGCCGCAATTTGGGATTCCGTTAAGCGCGGTGAAACATACTGGATTAAAGGCACCAATGTTGTTGTGATTTCTTTTGCCGGTGGCGAAGTGCCAGCATTGAAGCCAGCGGTTGAAAAATCAGCTCACGGTGTGGGTACCTCAGCTGCAGTTTTGGCAGCGAATCCCGAAGCGGTCATTTTGTTCGTGGAAACTCAAGGCGCTTTGGGT
Organism: Oceanococcus sp.; assembly: GCA_051252075.1. Classification (GTDB taxonomy): domain Bacteria; phylum Pseudomonadota; class Gammaproteobacteria; order Nevskiales; family Oceanococcaceae; genus Oceanococcus. The sequence continues at coordinate 18,100 of JBPOFU010000011.1, forward strand.
AGTGATGTCAGTCACGACTATGCGTTCTTGCATCCGGCTGTGGATATTTTGACCACCAGTTACGGTATCTCCATTCCAAATACTGGTTTTCCGCTTCCCGAATGGCGCACCTTCCATAACAGTTACCCAGCGGTGGTTGAATTGGGCAAATTGCACTTCAGCTCTGGTGGTAACGGCCCAGGTTTGACCCCAGCGCGTGCTGGTGCTGGCCCCTGGTGGAGCATTGGTGTGTCCGGTAATGAGGAAGGGACTTCAGAAGGCCGTGCGGTGTTATCCGGTAATTTCCCTGATTTCCTGTCTGATTTCACTCAAGACCTGCCGTATTGCCACGACGCACAAAACTGCTACAGCAACGTTGGTGGAACCAGCTTCTCTACGCCACGTGCGGCGGGTGTCGCTTCTCGCGTATTGTTGGACGCTCGTCGAGCAGCCAACCATACCGGTGGTATTGATCTGGATGCCGAGCAGCCCATTATGGTGCAGCGTGATGAGTTGCCTATCACCAATTGGTTCTTGCGGCGTGCATTGGAGCAAGCGGCTTATATTCCGCAAATCTCCGATTACGACCCGACTGAAGCTGTGTTTGATTTGGTCGGCGTGCCTATTATTCCAGGTGCCGAATGGTTACAGGTTGGTTGGGGTGATCTGACCGCATCTGAAGATAAAGGTGTTGTCAGCGCAGCCTTGGCTCATTTGGGCTTTGAAGGTGAAGCTCGTAGTAAAGCGCAGGGCTTCTGCGAATTCCAAACGGAGAACATTCAACAACGTAAGTGGTATTGGGACAATATCGCAGCGACGTTGCCAGATGTATTGGGTGGTGATGCGCCGCCAGCAGCTCTGGACAATGATCCGTTTATCTACTGTGCTTCAAGTCTTCCGCATCACCCAGCCAGTAATGATCCTGGCGGGCAGTAATGCTGGTGCGCCATAAAATTTAGGGCGCAAATAAAAAAACCGGACGCAATGCGCCCGGTTTTTTTATGCCTGGAATCGTGCGGCTAGATGCTTACGGCAACTTCCGCGCCTTGGCGAATGGCACGTTTTGCATCCAGTTCTGCGGCTAAGTCGGCGCCACCGATGATGTGATGTTGAGTGCCGTTGATTTTGCCATCTTCGGGGTAGAGTTCCCGCAAGGATTCTTGCCCGGCACAGACAATCACATTGTCAACTTCCAAGACTTTGCTGCTGCCGTTGACGGTGATGTGCAAGCCCGCATCGTCGATGCGATCGTAGCTGGCGCCAGCGACCATTTGTACCTTCTTGGCTTTCAGTGCGGCGCGATGCACCCAGCCTGAGGTTTTGCCAAGGTCTTTGCCTGGTTGGGTGGATTTACGCTGTAGCAAGTATATTTGTCTGGGGGATGGGGCTGGTTTTGCTTGTTCTAAGCCGCCTGGAGCTAGGCTGCCCACCTTTACGCCCCATTCTTCCATCCATTCTGCGAGAGGCATGGGTTCGCCATGTGCTCCGCTGTGGGACAAATACTCGCCGACATCAAAGCCGATGCCGCCAGCGCCGATGATGGCTACGCGTTCGCCCACTTCGGCTTGGCCGCGCAGTACTTCCACATAAGACAATACTTTCGGGTGATCGATGCCTTTGATCGGTGGGTTACGCGGGAGAACGCCGGTGGCTACGACGACATCGTCATAACCTTCTGCGGCTAATTCGCCGGGTTCAACGCGGCGACCGAGTTCCAGTTTGACCCCGGTTTGCTCGATTTTCTTGCCGAAATAGCGAATGGTTTCCCAGAATTCTTCTTTGCCGGGTATGCGTGCGGCCATATTGAACTGGCCACCGATACGGTCATCGGCGTCGATAAGCGTCACGTCATGGCCGCGTTCGGCTAATACGGTTGCCGCTGACAATCCAGCAGGCCCGGCACCGACGACGGCGACTTTCTTAATCTTCTTAGTCGGCGTATACACCAGTTCCGTTTCGAAGCAGGCGCGTGGGTTGACCAGGCAGGATGCACGTTTCAGTTGAAAGGTGTGATCCAAGCACGCCTGATTGCAGGCGATGCAGGTGTTGATCTCGTCGGCTTTTCCGGCGGCGGCTTTGTTGACGAAGTCCGCATCGGCCAACATGGGTCTCGCCATGGAGACCATATCGGCCTTGCCGCTCGCAATAATGTCTTCAGCGACTTCGGGGGTGTTGATACGGTTTGAAGCAATCAATGGGATTTTGATGTATTGCTTGATCAATGCCGTGGCGTCGGCAAACGCAGCGCGGGGTACTGAAGTCACGATGGTGGGCACGCGTGCTTCATGCCAACCAATGCCGCTATTGATGATGCTGGCGCCAGCTTTTTCGATATCTTGAGCGAGCTGTATGGTCTCATCCAGCGTGCAGCCGTTGGGGACCAAATCAACTACAGATAATCGATACACAATGATGAATTCAGGGCCGCAAGCCTTACGAACAGCTTCTACAATTTCACGTGGAAAGCGCAGGCGGTTTTCCACGCTGCCACCGTATTTGTCGGTGCGCTGGTTGGTTGCGGGTGCGGTGAATTGGTTGATCAGATAGCCTTCGCTGCCCATGATTTCCACACCGTCGTAACCGGCGCGCTTGGCCAATTTGGCCCCGCGGGCGAAGTCTTTTACCGTCCTTTCCACTTCACGCGTGCTCATGGCTTTCGGCTTGAACGGGTTGATTGGTGATTTCAATGCCGAGGCAGAACGTGACCAAGGCACATAGCTGTAGCGGCCGGCGTGCAGTAACTGCAAACAAATTTTCCCGCCCGCCTTGTGCACGGCGCGTGTCACCGGAATATGGGTGAGGGCATCGGCGTTGTTAATCATGCTGCCCGCCATGGGGTAGAACCAGCCGTGGCGGTTGGGGTTAAAGCCACCGGTAATGATCAGGCCAACACCACCGCGGGCGCGCTCAGCAAAGTACTCAGCCAATTTGGTTCTATGCCACAAGCGGTCTTCCAGGCCTGTGTGCATGGAACCCATGACCACGCGGTTTTTCAGTGTGGTGTGGCCTAGGTCCAGTGGGGCAAGCATGTGGGGGTATTGGCTGCTCATGTTTTTGTCCGTTGTATTTCGAGATACGGTTACACATGTAAGCTCTTCAGGATCGCCGTGAACCCATCCATGGGGGCTCCGACGCAGACGTCCTGTCTGCGACGCTCCTGAAAACCTTACATGTGTAACCGTTGTGCGGATTAAACCTAAAACATTCGTTTAGGGAATTTGAATCGTAACTTGACGTCGTCAAGATAAAGCGGCATCTTGACGCTGTCAAGACTAGGCTTTGCGATGAAGGCAGAAAAAAACTATCACCACGGTAATCTCAGGGACACCTTGCTGACAGAGGCGCATGCGCTGATGGCGCAGGATGGTGTTGAGGGCTTAAGTCTGCGCAAGCTGGCCGAGCGTGCAGGGGTGTCACGCACCGCGCCATATCATCATTTTAAAGATAAGCATGCCTTGCTCTGTGCTCTGGCGGTGGAAGGTTTCCGGCAGTTGGATGCCTTGTTGCAAACGCTGCCGGAACACGCCGATTTGCCAGCCGCGTTGGCTGGCTTTGTGCGTGACTACTTACGCTTTGCGCGCGAGCAACCGCAGCGTTATGAGCTGATGTTTGGTCGCCGTTTATGGAAGTTGGCCACGCCGACAGATGAACTCAAACAGGTGGCGTATGCGACTTTTCGAGCTTACGCCCAAGGTATCGCGCAGCAAAACCCGCAGTTGTCCGCGCAGCGGGCTTTACGTTTGGCGCAAGCCAGTTGGGCGACCTTGCATGGTTTGTGTCACTTAATGATCGACGGTATCTATATCGACCCAGCGGACATGGAAGAGGTGAGTGACTTGGCGGTGGATTTGATGCAAAAAGGTATGGATACCAAAGCGCCGAAAATTTAACGCTATGCGCTGAGCAGCCCTTGCTTGCTGCGGAGCGCTTGCTAAAGTGCCCGATTCGTTTCTGATCGTTATCGCTGGAGTTACATCATGGCCACATCTGCTTACGCTGCATTGGATGCCACACAAGACCTGCAGCCGTTTCATTTTGAGCGGCGCGCATTGCGTGCAGATGATGTTCATATCGAGATCGAATTTTGCGGTGTGTGTCATTCCGATCTGCATACTGCACGCAATGATTGGGGCGGCACGGTGTATCCGGTGGTGCCGGGGCACGAAATTGTTGGGGTGGTGAAGGCGACCGGGCCTGCGGTGACCAAATTCAAGTTGGGTGAACGCGTTGCGGTTGGCTGCATCGTGGATTCCTGCATGCAATGCCACCCCTGCGAAGACGGTGAAGAGCAATATTGTGAGCGTCGCGCCACCATGACCTACGGCGGCAAAGATCGCCGCGACGGTGCGCCTACCCAAGGCGGTTATGCCAGCGATATTCTTGCGCGTGAAGAGTTCGTATTGCGTATTCCCGAAGGTTTAGATCCTGCTGCTGCGGCACCCTTGTTGTGTGCTGGGATCACTACGTGGTCACCGCTGCAGCATGCGAAAGTCGGGCCGGGGATGCGCGTGGGCGTGATTGGCTTGGGCGGTTTGGGGCATATGGCGTTGAAATTCGCGCATGCGCTGGGCGCAGCGGTGAGTTTATTCACCACCTCGCCGTCAAAAGCCGACGAGGCGCGCCGGTTGGGTGCGCAGAACATCATACTTTCGACCGACGCGCAGCAAATGAAAGCGGCGCGTAATCAATTTGATTTGATAGTGGACACGGTACCGCGCCCGCATGAGCTTGGTTCTTATTTGGCGGCGTTACGTCGCAATGGTTCTTTGGCGCTGGTTGGGCCAATTGGTCCCATGGACCCGGCCCCTCACACCGGAATGCTGATGGCTGGGCGTAAGTCGATCGTGGGCTCTATGATTGGCGGCATCGCTGAAACTCAAGACATGCTCGATTTCTGTGCGCAAAAAAGCATCGTCAGCGATATCGAGATGATTAAGATGCAGGATATCAATCAAGCCTACGAACGCATGTTGAAAAACGATGTGCATTATCGTTTCGTGATCGATATGGCGAGTTTGGCCTGATCGTTGTCTTATTTATAGTCGTCGAGAATCTGCAAGCTCACTGCGTGATCTTGAGCGGCTTTACTCTGGATGTCTTTTCCTAAGAAACTGGCGATCTTGTTGCCCACCAGTGGGACTTTGCATTCGATCGTCCAGTTCATGGTGTTGATGGCACCACGAGGATGCTCTTCAAGCTTCATCGTCGCGTGAATTTTCACGATGTCGAAACCTTGTAATTGGATATCTAATTCGCCTTTGCGGGTTTTGGTGTTCCAGCGATCAATTTGCCGCACATTCATCTTCTGGCCGCCCTGTAGCAGCTTATTCAGGAAGCCTGGGACGGGCAGTGTGGGGTGCATGATGAAGGAGCAATCCACAAAAAAACGATCTGGGTCATCGCTGCTGTCCAGAATTCGGATGTTTTCTAGGCCGAGTTCCTCGTATTTGCGTGGGCAAAACGCGGTATCGAAGTACATTTTTTCAATGGTGCTCAAAGGAGCATCGTAGATGTGCTCTTCCACAAAGTTCATATGCAGCGTGACCTGTCCGGCAGATGGGAATCAAGTTGAGCATTATGCAGTAGCGCTCGCGTGAGGTGAAAGACCCGGAGTTGTGTGCATGCAGTTGGCCCACTCACCCTAAAGGATGAAGCCCTAAACGCTTATAATTTCGATAATCCTGACTCATTGATTTCGCGGCTGGACGATTGTCGGGCCGCTCAGACCGAGTCGACATGAGCGCAGGGTTTACCAGTTCCATAGACAGTGGGATCGCCGAATTGGTGATCAACGCACCACCAGTGAATGCTTTGGACAGTGCCGGTTGGCATGCCTTAGCAGACAAAATCAACGCCTTGGGCGAAACCGAAGGCGTTAATGTCATCGTGATTCGCGCCGAAGGTCGCGGCTTTTGCGCCGGCGTCGACATCAAAGAGTTGAATGCCTATCCCGAGCGCATCGTTGATGTGAATGCGGGCAACTACCGTACTTTCGAAGCGATACACCGCAACCCATTGCCGGTCATCGTGGCGGTGCACGGTTTTGTATTGGGTGGCGGCATAGGCATCAGTGGTGCGGCCGACATCGTGGTGGCAGCTGATAACGCGACCTTTGGTGTGCCGGAAGTTGATCGCGGCGCCATGGGTGGTGGCGCTCATCTGCAACGCCTGTTCCCTGTGCAAAAAGTACGCATGATGTATTTCACCGGCGATCCAATTGATGCCGCAGAAGCCTATCGTTTGGGGGCGGTTGAACAAGTGGTCGCACCAGATCAGCTGCGTGCTACGGCGCTGAGCATTGCTGCCAAAATTGCTGAGAAAAGCTCGGCCATGATTCGACTTGCCAAAGAGTCCCTGAACGGCATTGAAGACGGCAACCTGGAAGACAAATACCGCTGGGAGCAGGGCTTTACGTTACAGGCCTATACCAGCAAAGACTCCGCGGAGACACGCAAAGCCTTCGTCGAAAAACGTGAGGCGAAATTTTAATGGATCTTCAATACACCGCAGAGCAACAAGCTTTTCGCGCTGAAGTGCGTCACTGGCTGGAAGCCAATGTGCCCAGCGAGCCTTTGGCTAGCTTCGATACCGCAGAGGGTTTTGCTGCTCACCGCGAATGGGAAGCTAAGTTGGCGCTGCAGGGTTACAGCGCCGTGACCTGGCCGAAAGAGCTCGGTGGCTTGTCGGCTGATCTCATTCAATGGCTGATTTTCGAAGAAGAGTATTGGCGTGCGGGTGCTCCGTTACGGGTCAACCAAAACGGCATCTTTTTGCTCGCTCCGACTTTAATGGAATACGGCACGACGGAGCAGAAAGCACAGTTTTTGCCGCGTATGGCGACCAGCGAAGACACTTGGGCTCAAGGTTGGTCTGAGCCGGGCGCCGGTTCCGACATGGCGGCGGTTCGCAGCACCGCTGTGCGCGATGGCGATGACTATGTCATCAATGGTCAGAAGATTTGGTCGACACGGGCGGTGTATGCCGATTGGTTGTTTGGCTTGTTTCGTAGCGAAGAGGGTTCCTCACGCCATCATGGTTTGAGTTTCATACTGATGCCTTTGGATTTGCCTGGCATTACCGTACGTCCAATCCGACAGCTCAATGGCTTACCGGGATTTGCCGAGATCTTTTTTGATGATGTGCGCGTGCCAGCGAAAAACTTGCTGGGTGGTGAGGGTGAGGGTTGGCGTATTGCCATGGCCACTGCGGGTTTCGAACGTGGTTTGATGCTGCGCTCACCGGCACGTTTCCAAAAAACAGCAGCGGACTTGGTCAAGCTGTATCAGGATAATCAAACGCGTTGTGATGCCGACCCTGCTATCCGCGATGCGGTGATGAAATGCTGGATGGATGCTGAGGCTTATACCTTGGCTACCTACCGCACAGCCTCGCGTTTGGCCAAGGGCGCCAAGATTGGTGCCGAAGCCAGCACCAATAAGATTTTCTGGTCCGAGCTGGACGTGCTGATGCACGAAACCGCGATGAGCATATTGGGCGCGCGCGCCGAGTTGATGCCCGATGCGCCAGAAGCGGCCGGTATTGCCCAGTGGTTGGATGGCTTTTTGTTCTCTTTGGCCGGGCCGATTTATGCCGGTACCAACGAAATTCAACGCAACATTATTGCCGAGCGCATGCTTGGTATGCCACGGGCATAAGGGAACAAGGAACAGCTATGGATTTTACGTTTGATGATCAGCAATTGCAGTTCCGCGATGCCGTCCGCAGCTTTTTAGTAGTCGCTGCTGCACCAGAAGAGTTACGCGATTTTTGGGAGACCGACGAGTACGGTCGTTCCGATGAAATGCGCGGCAAGATTACCGAGCAAGGGCTGACGTCTTTATCTGTGCCGGAATCCTGTGGCGGCATGGAGCAGGGCGATCTGGATTGGGTTTTACTGCTGCAAGAAGTTGGCTACCACAGCATTCCGGATTCGCTGTCTGACGCGGCTTATGTCGGCGTGGGTATTTTGAATGCCTTGTCAGAGGGTGAGTTCAAAACCAAGTGGTTGCAGCGCATGGTGGAAGGGCGTGCTCGCATTGCCATTTCTCACCCAGTGAACCCTCTGGTGCACGATGCGGCTATCGCTGATTTGCTGTTGTTGTGGCACAAGAACGAAATTCATGAGGCCAGTGCGGATCAAGTCACGCTGACACTCAATGCCAGCGTTGATCAATCACGTCGTTTGTATAAGCTGGAGTGGACACCCAGCGAAGAGACCCGCATTTGTGATGCACAGCAAGGCGCCGCCATTTGGGCGCAGGCGATCAATCGGGCTGCGGTATCCAATGCGGCTCAATTGCTTGGTTTGGCCCAGCGTATGCTGGATCTGGGTGTGGACTATTCGGCAGAGCGCAAACAATTTGGTAAGCCGATTGGTTCTTTCCAAGCGGTGAAACATCACATGGCCGATGTGGCGGTGAAGATTGAATTTGCCCGCCCGGTTTTGCATCGCGCAGCCTATGCATTGCAGCACGGCGACGAGCGTATCGACAGCATTGTTTCCCACGCCAAATTGGCCTGTGTGGATGCGGCTTTGTTGGCTGCCCGTAAGAGCATGCAAGTGCATGGCGCTATGGGTTACACCTGGGAAGCGGACCTGCAAATGTTTATGAAACGGGCGTGGGCGTTGGACTCCTATTGGGGCGACCGCATTTTTCATAAGCAACGCGTGGCCGATGCGCTATTCCAAGCGCAAGCTTTGGGTCCGGGTTCAACGTTTTAGTTTGTGGTCGCCCTTTTGGCGGCCGGTAAATCACTGACTTTATGCGCACCAACGACGCTGTGAGCGCATCACAACAAGGGAAGGACATCATGGCGGAAGCCTATATCGTAGATGCAGTGCGGACGCCCACTGGGCGCCGCAAAGGTTCATTGGCACAGGTCCACGGCGCCGATTTGGGCGCTCACGTCATTCGTGCTTTGTTGGAACGCAATGCGATTCCACAAGAGGAATACGACGACGTGATCTTCGGCTGTGTCGATGCCATTGGTCCTTTGGCGGGCAACATCGCCCGTACCGCTTGGCTGACTGCGGGCGGGCCTTTATCGGTGCCTGGCGTCACCGTCGATCGCCAGTGCGGCTCTTCTCAGCAAGCGGTGCATTTTGCGGCCCAAGCCATTATGGCGGGCGTGCAAGATGTGGTGATTGCCGGTGGCGTACAAACCATGACTCAAATTCCGATTGGCTCATCCATGTTGGCAGCCAAGCCGCTGGGTTTTGACGATCCCTTCTCGGGTTCCACCGGCTGGACTGAGCGCTTTGGTAACGAGCCAGTTTCGCAATTCTATGGCGCGGAGAAAATCGCCAAAGATTGGAATGTCTCTCGCTTAGATATGGAAGAGTTTGCCTTGGAATCGCATCGCCGCGGACGTCTGGCGATTGCGGAAGGTCGTTTCGATAAAGAGATCGTTCCAGTGGTTGATTTCCGCATGGACGAAACCACGCGTGAAACGTCATTAGAAAAGATGGCGGAACTGAATGTGTTGGCCGAGGGCGGCAGCATTACCGCGGCGGTTTCCAGTCAAACCTGTGATGCGTCATCGGCCATGTTGATCGTGTCGGAAGCGGCATTGAAGCGCTACAACCTGACCCCTCGCGCACGGATTCACCATATGACGGTGATGGGTGATGATCCAATTTACATGCTGACGGCACCGATTCCTGCAACCAAGCGGGCGATGGAACGCAGTGGCATGTCGATGAAAGATATTGATTTGGTGGAGATCAATGAGGCCTTTGCACCGGTTGCTTTGGCTTGGCTGAAAGATATTGACTTCCCACACGAGAAAACCAATGTGAATGGCGGGGCGATTGCTCTGGGTCATCCTTTGGGCGCGACAGGCACCAAGTTGATGACGACGTTGTTGCATGAGTTGGAGCGCACGGGTGGTCGGTATGGGTTGCAGACTATGTGTGAGGGTGGTGGTGTGGCGAATGTAACGATTATTGAGCGACTCTGACGGTGCGAGGGCGTCTGAATTCTCTGGCTCAGAACGCGCTCACCGCTACGCGTGGCATCCTGCTACGCAGGCATCCATGTATCGCTCGACGGCGGACGTCCTGTCCGCCGACGGTTCTGATCCAGAGATTTCAGACACCTTGCGGAACAGCAGTTGAGAGGCGAACGCAAGATTTCTTAAGAAACATTCGCCACGAAGAATTAGGAATTTGAGATGGGAATTTGTAACAACCGAACAGTCATCATCACCGGTGCGGGTGGTGGTTTGGGTAAGGCTTACGCAGAGGCTTTGGCGGCGGAGGGCGCGAATGTTGTGGTGAATGACATTCGTGTGGACGCGGCGCAGGCGGTGGTGGATGGCATTACGGCGGCAGGTGGTAAGGCGATGGCGAATGCCGGTGATATCACGGATATGGCGGGGGCGCGGAGCATCGTGGATGCAGCGCTGGAAGCGTATGGCGAAGTGCACGCGGTGATTAACAATGCCGGTGTGCTGCGTGATCGCATGTTCCTGAAAATGACAGCAGATGATTGGGATGCGGTGATGCGTGTGCATCTGCGTGGCCATTTCTGCTTGGCGAATATTTTGGCGAACCGTTGGCGTGATCTGGCTAAAGACGGCAATGTCGTTGGTGGTCGTATCATTAACACCTCTTCGGGTGCGGGTTTGCAGGGCTCGGTGGGTCAAACCAATTACGCGGCGGCGAAAGGCGGCGTGGCGACTATGACTTTGGTGCAGGCAGCGGAATTGCGCCGTTATGGCATTACTGCGAATGCTTTGGCTCCGGCGGCGCGCACCGGCATGACGGAAGAAGTCTTCGCCGACATGATGAAGAAACCCGATGGCGAAACTTTCGACTTCTTTGATCCTGGCAATGTGGCGCCAATTGTGGTCTGGCTGTGTTCTGAGTTGTCGGCTGATTGCACCGGCAAAGTCTTTGAAGCCCAAGGTGGGCAGTTGTCCATCGCGACGGGTTGGAAGACTGGGCCGATCAAAGACAAGAAAGATCGTTGGGAGCCTAGCGAACTGACTGCAGTGGTGCAGGAGTTGATGGAAAATTCTCCCGCATCGCAAAAAGTGTACGGCACTTAATGAGTACGCAGAACGGCCAATGTTCTTGTGGGGCAACGCAATTCACAGTGCGTGGCCCCGCGTTGATGCGGGGTTACTGCCATTGCACCATTTGCCAGGAATTTAACCAGGCCGATTTTGCCGATATCACTTTGTTTCGTGCGGCGGATGTGGATATGCCAGCAGCCGAGCAATTAGTAACGCGTTGCTACAAACAGCCGCCTATGGCTTTGCGTAGCAAGTGCAAGGATTGCGACAAGGCTGCGATTGAAGAACTGCGTATTCCGGGCTTGCCCAAGATGGTGATTGTGCCTACGGGAAATCTGGCAGACACCGTCGCTATTCCGGACCCCGCGCTGCATATTTTCTACCACAGCCGCGTGGCGGACAAAGATGATGGCCTGCCGAAATACAGTGGCTTTCTACGCAGCCAACTCGCATTTGCGTGGCGCTTGATTGCGGCGCTGTTTAAGCGTTAGGCCCATTTCCGTGGCCTTTTGTCCTATTCAAATCCCCGTTTGCGCCTTGTGCACGAACTTTCGATTAAATCAGGTTCCACATCCATGAACTTTTCTTTGACCGAAGAGCAAGTGATGATCCGCGAGTCGGCTCAGACCTTTTTGTCTGAAACTTGCGATTCTGAATCTGTGCGTTCGGCCATGGCTTTGCCGCTGGGGTTTGATCCCGCAATTTGGCAAAACATAGCGCAGGAATTGGGATGGTGCGGTTTGCCGATTCCAGAGCAACACGGCGGCCTGGGCCTCGGCGCTGTCGAACTGATGTTGGTGCAAGAGCAGGCTGGTTATCGTTTGCTGCCATCACCCTTTTTCTCTAGCACTTGTTTAGCAACCAGCTTGCTTTTGTATGCGGCGGATGAAGCGACACAAGCACGGTGGTGCAGTGATTTAGCAGTCGGCGAAAAACGCCTCACGGCAGATCTGCCCAGCAGTGAATACGCTTGGTCTGCAACGCAGGTAAAAGCAGAGCAGGGCGCTGACGGTTGGGTTTTGTCTGGCGTATTGCCTCGTGTGCCGGATGTTGATGGGGCTGATGGTTTGTTGCTAACCGCTCAAACTAGCGATGGCTTAGGACTGTTCTTAGTGGATGCATTGCAAGACAGCAGTGTGGATATCCAGCCTCTGGAAACTTGGGATAGCAGTCGTCGCTTTTCCAGCGTGACATTGAAGAAAGCAGCAGCGACCTCTTGCGGTCAAGGTGATTTGGTTCAAGGTCTGCGTAAGGCGGCAGCTTTGTTGCGCTTGTATCTGGCGGCGGAACAGTTGGGCTGCGCTCAACGTTGTTTGGATATCACCGTGGACTACGTGCTGGAGCGCAAGCAATTTGGTAGGGCCGTGGGTTCCTTTCAGGCAGTTAAACATCGCTGTGCACAGATGATGGTGGCTTGCGAAAGCACGCGTTCGGCGGTGTATGGCGCTGCGGCCTTAGCGGCCAGTGCTCCCGATTTGGAAGCCTTGGAAATGGAAACCGGTGCGGCTCGCGCGCTGGCGACGGAAAGCTTGCAATTCTGTGCCGCAGAAGCGATACAACTGCATGGCGGTGTTGGCTTTACTTGGGAATATGACCCTCAGCTGTTTTTTAAACGCGCGCAGGCGTCTTCGCATGCGCTGGGTAACCCCGATCAATTGCGTGCCTTAATGGCGCAACACTTACTGGATTGATGGCATGAATCTGAATCCCAGTGCACAAGATGAACAATTTCGCGCTGAAGTGGCTGCGTGGATGCAACAGACCCTAAGCGGTCGTTTCGAAGTTCTGAAACACCGCGGCGGCCCCGGTGATGAAGACGCTTATCCCGAACTGCGTCGTGAGTGGGAACAAGTGTTGGCTCAAGGCAACTGGACCTGTGTCGGTTGGCCGCAAGAATTTGGTGGTCGTGGCCTGTCCATAGAACAACAAGTGATTTTCAATGAGGAATATGCCAAAGCCGGTGGGCCGGGGCATATGGGCCACATTGGCGAAGGCTTGCTTGGCCCGACCTTGATTGCCTATGGCACGGAAGATCAACAAAAGCGCCATTTGCCCGGCATCGTCGCTGGTAAAGTTTTTTGGGCCCAGGGCTATTCCGAGCCTTCGGCTGGCTCGGATTTGGCTAATGTGCAAACCAAATGCTGGCAGGAAACGGACGGTTCTTGGCGGGTAAAAGGGCAGAAGGTTTGGACTTCACTCGCTCACGAGTCGGAGTGGATCTTCGTCATTGCCCGTAGCGACCCAGAGTCTAAGGGCCGTCACGGATTAACCTTCTTGCTGTTGCCGCTGGATCAGCCGGGCATTGAGATTCGTCCGATCAAGCAGATGTCGGGTTCCTGCGAGTTCAATGAAGTGTTTTTCGATGGTGCGGTTGCGGCGGCAGACGATATTGTCGGTGCGCCGGGTGAAGGCTGGAAAGTCGCCATGGGTTTATTGGCGGTAGAGCGTGGTGTGTCCACGCTGGGGCAGCAAGCGCATTTCGCCCATGAACTGGATTTGGTAATCAAAGCGGCTAAGGCCAATGGGCAGGCCAGCAATCCTTTGATTCGCGACCGCATTGCCAAGGCTTGGGGCGGTTTGCGGGTGTTGCGTTACAACGCTTTACGCATGTTAGCGGACGACAGCAACAGCATGAGCTTGGGGCGCGAAGCGCTGATGTATAAGTATGGTTGGTCGAATTGGCATCGTGATTTGGGTGAGTTGGCGATGGCGGTGCTGGGTCCACAAGGTGATATGCCGGCGCAGGATTTTGATGTGTTGCGTTTACAACAGATCTTTATGTTTTCGCGCTCGGATACGATTTATGGCGGCACCAATGAGATTCAGTTGAATCAGATTGCGGAGCGTGGATTGGGTATGCCGCGGGAGGCTCGCGGGTGAGAGTGATAGCGGTTGCTTAGATATTTTCTTTCCCTCTGTACAGACACGCTGCAAGCACATCCATGTGCGCTCTTGGTCGACGTCCTGTCTCCCCAAGGTCTGAACAGAGGGAAAGAAAATATCTTTTGTAGCCACGCGCCAACCACTTTAAGTGGGGTGAATTTTGTAAATGTCTTTCACAAACCTTTGGGAGACAGGAAGTCGACCAAGAGCCCCCATGGATGGGTTCACGGCGTGTTTGTGAAAGACATTTACAAAAGTCACTTAGCACCTGTGTGGGCGCCGAGACATTATGTTGTTCGATAAGAGAAAATTTTCATGAGCATATCTATTCCTTCTTATGTTCCCGGCCACAATTTGTTGGACGGTAAATCAGTATTAATCACCGCTGCTGCTGGAGGTGGTATTGGTTTTTCTGCTGCAACACGCGCTTTGGAAGAAGGGGCGCGGGCGGTGATGATTGCGGATATCCATGAGCGGCGTCTGGCTGAAGCGGTGGAGAAACTGCAGGCAGTCAACCCGGATGCGAAGGTGCAGGGCGAGGTGGCAAATGTGACCTCGGAACAGGATGTACAGCGCTTGATTGATGCTGCTGAGGCCTTTACCGGTGGGGTGGATATTCTCATCAACAATGCTGGGCTTGGTGGTAGTAAAACCGTGGTTGAGATGAGCGACCAAGAGTGGAATAGCGTGCTTGATGTTTCACTCACTGGGACGTTTCGCATGATGCGGGCCATGCTTAAAGTGATGCAGCCACGCGGTAACGGCATCATTGTGAATAACGCCTCGGTGCTAGGCTGGCGGGCGCAAAAAGAACAAGCGCATTACGCAGCGGCCAAAGCCGGTGTGATGGCTTTAACCCGCTGTGCGGCACTGGAAGCGGCGGAGTTCGGTGTGCGTATCAACGCGGTATCACCATCCATTGCCTTGCATGATTTCTTGAAGAAAACGGCTCCAGCAGAATTGTTAGAACGATTGGCCAGTCGCGAAGCCTATGGCCGTGCGGCAGAAGTGTGGGAAGTGGCCAATGTAATGATGTTCTTGTCCTCGGACTACGCCTCGTACATGACCGGTGAAGTGGTGTCGGTGTCTAGCCAGCAAGCCTAGCGCTTTCGCTACCGCCTCAAGCAGGTCGTTCGTAGAACGAAAAAAGCCGCCTCATGCTATGCATCGAGGCGGCTTTTTTGTTTGCGCTATGGTCTAGGGCTTGAGTAAAACTTTGCCGAAGTTTTTGCGCTCTTGTATGTAGCGATGCGCATCGGCTGCTTTATCAAATGCAAAGCTGCAATCCACATGCGGTTTCAGCACACCGGCTTCGCACAGGCCGAGCAATTCCACCATCCAGCGATTGACCATCTCTGATTCGTCCCACAAATGGCCCATGTTGACGCCGAAGCAGCCGCGGTTTTTGTCCATCAGGCTGACTGGATTAAAGCTGAAAAATGGCATGCTGAGGACGGCTTTCAGCGTCGAAAGTATGTTGCGGGTCATGCCGGTGGCGGCGGCGGACATGCCAAACATGCCGATGCGGCCGCTGGGTGCCAGGCTGCGGAATCCTTTGATAAAGGAATCGCCACCAACGGCGTCGATGATGAGTTCTACGCCTCGACCTTTAGTGATTTCCTTTACGCGCACTTCAAAGTCTTCGCTGCGGTAGTCAATGCAATGATCAACGCCCAGCGCTTTGAGTTGCTCATGTTTGCCGCTGCTGGCGGTGCCAATGATGGTGGCACCAATATGCTTGGCAAGTTGTATCGCGGCGATTCCGACACCGCCACCGGCACTGTGTATAAGCACAGTTTCGTAAGATTTGAGCGCGCCCATAGCAACAATGAGTTGATAAGCAGTGAGGTAGTTGACCGGCAAGGCAGCCGCTTCATCCAGACTTAAGCAATCGGGTTTGGCGTGCACCTGAATTTGCGGTAAGCAAATGGTGTCGGAATAACCACCAAAACGGCACATGGCCAAAACCTCTTTGCCGATCCAGCTTTCATCCACACCGGCCCCGACAGCATCGACTTGGCCGCTGACTTCATAGCCCGGAACGACAGGCATGGGTGGCAAATCAGGGTAAATGCCTAAACGCCCCATGATGTCGGCAAAGTTAATCCCTGCGGCGTGTACGCGGATGCGCATTTCGCCAGCGGCGGGTGCGGGGTCGTCTGCTTGGCGTAAGTCCAATACTTCGGGTTCGCCGGCTTTAGGAATCCAAATTTGTTGCATGTTGCCCACCTGCTGATAGTTAGGGGGCGCAGTGTAGCGTGACTGTGTGCACAAAGCGTGTGTAGCGAGGCCGTTTTGAGATCAGCCCGCGCGGCCTTGGCAGTAATCTCGAACCACGGGGCTCACCGGGTTGTTGAAGATGCTATCGACGCGGCCAGATTCGACCACGCAGCCGCAACCGCTATCCAGCCAGCACACGGCCACATGATCGGCGATGCGACGGGCCTGTCCCAAATTGTGGGTCACCATGAGCATGGTGATTTTGCTTTTGAGGCCCAAGAGTAATGCTTCGATCTTTTCTGTGGACACCGGGTCCAGTGCGCTGCAGGGCTCATCCAACAGCAAAACCTGTGGTTCCAGAGCCAAGGCGCGGGCAAGGCAAAGTCGCTGTTGCTGTCCGCCGGACAAGCGCAGCGCGGGTTGCTTGAGGCGATCCGCCACCTCGTCCCACAGTCCGGTGCGTTGCAATGCATCGCGTAGGCGGTCCTGCAATTCGGAGGCATTGCGTAAGCCGTGGTCGCGTAGCGGGAATAGAATATTTTCGGCGATGGAGAGCGGAAAAGGATTGGCGTTTTGAAACACCATGCCCACTTGGCGGCGCAATGCCGCGGTATCGAGCTTGTCCTGCATCACATCCAGTGCGCCAATCTTTATATCACCACGCACGGTACAACCCGGAATGGTTTCACTCATGCGGTTGATGGCGCTTAACAGGCTGCTTTTGCCGCAGCCTGAAGGACCAACCAGGGCGGTTATTTCACCACCAGACGCATGCAGGCTGACATCTTGAATCGCCACCTGTTGATCGTAGTGCACGCTGACGCTTTCAAGCTGGACATCGGGCGCAGCGTTCGTTTGCATCGTTGTTGATGCGCTGGTGCTTGTAGGCAGGATTTCAGCGTTCATGTGGCAGACCAGGCAATGCCGAGACGGCGTGCGCTAATGTTGAACAGTATCAATATGGCGGTTAGTACCAAGGCGGTTGCTGCAGCGGGTGCGCCACCACCGGGTACGTTCACGGCCAAGTCGTAAATGTGTAAAGACATTGCACGCCCAGAATCCATGACCGAGTCCGGCATGCGGGTGACATAGCCTGCAGTGAATATCAGCACCGCGGTTTCTGCCAATGCCCGTCCTGCAGCGACGATGATGGCCGCCGATAAACCCGGTGCGCTGGCGGGAAGCAATATCCGCACAATGAAAGAAGACTCACTCAGGGCCAGCGCCTGGGCTGCTTGCCGATAACTGTGTGGACATTGTCGAAAGGCTTGTTCCGCCAGCCGTACATACAAAGGCAGCGCCATGCAGGCGAGGGTGAGCCCGCCGGAGGCAATGGAAAAGCCTAATCCCAGTAGTTGGGCAAAAAACAAATAGCCAAACAGGCCATAAACGATGGAAGGGATGCCGGCCAGAACATCCAAGCTACGGCTCAGCAGTCGAGCAAGCCTAGAATTCTGTGCTAGCGATTCGCTGAGGTACAAGGCGCAGCCAGTGCCCAGTAAAATTACCGTTGCTAAGCAGATGGCCAATATCCAGGCGGTTGATACCAGTATGGGCGCGATGCCTCCGCTGCGGCCGGACTGCAAAGGTGACTCGACCAAGAAACTCCAACTTAAGGTGCCTAGACCTTGGCTGAGCAAGCTGGATAGCATCCACACCACCAAAACAGCCAACAGCAGGGCAATTAAACCCAGGCTGACTCCCGCGACTCGATCGCGTTGAACGCTACTCAAATTCCGCATGGGCGGGTTCCTGCGGCGCGCTGAAAACCAAGGCAGCGGTCAGTATGAGTAGGATCAAAGCGCAGGCCAGCAAGGCTTGAACATGCTCTTGCGTGGCATAGCTCATCTCCAAGGCAATATTCGCGGTGAGTGTGCGTGCTGGGTCGAATACGCTGCTGGGCATACGCACCACATTGCCGCAAACCATGAGCACCGCCATGGTTTCGCCTAAAGCGCGACCGGTTTGTAATACCGCGCCACGCCGAATCGCTGGCCATGCTTGCGGCAGAAAGACTTGGCGAATCATGCCAACGCGGCTGAGTGAAAGAGCCTGTGCAGCTTGCATCCAAGTTGGCGGCATCATGCGCAGGGCGTTGTCCACGCTCAAAGTCATCAACGGTAGAACCATGATGGCGAGAATCAATATCCCGGCCAACAGACTTGCGCCTGGCGGCACCCAAGCGGCGATGATAGGCACCAGTATGACCAAACCCCACAGCCCATAAACCACCGAAGGGATGCCGGCCAGCAATTCGATTAAAGCGAGGTAAAAACGCGATAAGAATGCGGGCGAAAAATAGCGGCAATACAGCGCCAATGCGATGCCCAAAGGTGCTGCCAATAAGACTGCGCCTAAAGCCACTAGCAGGCTGGCAAGCAGCATGGGCACGATATTCCACAAGCTGCTGGTTGGCTGCCAAGACGAGTCTGTAAACAGTGCTGCTGCGCCCTCGCGTTGAAAGAAACCCCAACTGCCATGGATGAGAAACACGACGATGAGGCCGAGTAAGGCCACACTGCTGATTGCCGTGCCGCGTATGAGTAAGCGGAACAGTGGACTATCGCGCATGAGCAGGCACAAAAAACAAAGCTTGGATCAGCGGTGTCACTGCGGGCGATTGGGCAAAGGCGAGGAAGTCCTGCTGTTTGCTACCCGCTTTGCCATTGGTCAGTAAATTGAGCGGCCGCGCTAAGGGAAATCGGCCGGAAGCGACGTTGCTTAAATTGGCTGCGATACCCGATAGCGGCAGCAGCTTAATCGCTGCACCATGATCGATCTCATAGATCGCTGCACCAATAGAGACATAGCCTATCGCTGCGGGATTGCCGGCGACGGTTTTCAAGCCCTGTTGGTTATCACCAATCACTATGTCTGCGTGTACTTCTTGGCTGTCTAGTGAGAAGTGCTCAAGAAATAGCTCCAGCGTGGATCGGCCTGCGGCTTTGTTCACTATGACCGGTTTTAAAGCTGCGCCGCCAAAGACGGACCAGGACTGGATTTCACCACGAAATAAGGCGCGTATCTGCTCATCATTGAGCGAGGAAATGGGGTTGTCTTTGTGCACGATCAAGCTGATGCCATCCCATGCAATGGTATGGGCTGTGAGTGCTTGTTCACTGGCTTTGAGGGCGCGAGATGCCATGCCGATATCGGCTAAGCCCTTGCTGACGTCAGCGATGCCACGCGAAGAGCCGCCGGTTTGTACGTCGATTTGGGTGCGGCTTTGTTGTTCGTAGGCGCGTGCAATTTCCGCCGCCAAGGGTGCGACGGTGGAGGAGCCAGTGAGGGTCAGGCGCTGGACATTTTGCTCATTGCTACACGCACTCAATATGAGTAGCCAACACAGTAGTCCAGCCTTTATGTGCATATTTTGATTTCGATAGATTCCTACCTAACAGACCGCGCTAGAGCTAAATAGCTTACTGATCTTTCCACAACGGCTGCTGTATTGCGTGCACCACAAGTGGACAGTGCTGATGTTGTTGCACCGAAACTGCGCATGGAAATGTTGTGATCCTAGGTTGAGTTATTAAAAATCTATTTAAATCAATAAATTGAAAACTTGGCATTGGTATTGCTTTTCCCTCAGCGGTCGCACACGCAGCGCACAAAAATCAATTCGCGGTGTGCAATTCGTTAACTTAGGGAATGACTTAAATGAAAAAGGTTTTGGGAGTAGCAACTGGACTGGTACTGACAGCAGGCAGCTTGATGAGCGCACCTGCTGTTGCGGAAGTCTCTGGCAACATCGGTGTCGCATCGCAATACGTTTTCCGTGGTTTGGTCTTCGGAGATCCACAAGTTTCTGGAGGCGTGGATTGGTCAGGTGGTGGCTTTTATGCCGGGACTTGGATTTCCAGTGCAGCGGGTGAGCAGGAAGTCGATTTTTACGGCGGTTGGGCCAACGATCTGTTGGATGTGGGCTACATTTACTACTGGTTCCCTGATGGCAATGATAGTGGCGGTACAGTCAACTATGGATCCGAGGTATACGCCGGCATCGCCAGCGGGCCGTTCTCGGCAAAAGCTTGGTATGCACCTGCAGGTTTCACGGGTGTTGATGATGATGAGTATGTTTACGTCGAGGCCGCACTGGAGCTGGGACTGTCTGAGAAAGCCAGCCTGACATTCCACGTTGGTGCCACCGAAGGATTGGGAGACGCCGTTAAGGACGCCGACGCGGTAATCGACTACTCCGTGACCTTGGGTATGGGTGACATGTTCTTGATGGTCTCTGATACCGATATGGAAGTATCTCCGGGAGTTGATGACGATCCCACCATTACCATTGGCTACGGTTGGTCATTTGATGACGTGATGTAAATCACTGAGTTGGATCACTGTCATCTAGGCCTCGGCATTCGCCGGGGCCTTTTCATTACGAAGCTGTAGACAGTTGGCGTCTCGGTCGTACAATGCGCGGATGAGCAAATATAGACTTTACGGCACCGAGCATTCTTATTTCACTTGCAAAGTTGCGCCTTATTTAAAGTACAAGGGTATACCGCACACGTTTCATGCGGCGACTCTGGCAACGTATAAGCGCCTGATCATTCCGCGTACTGGGGTGAAGTTCATACCGGTGTTGCAAACGCCTGAGGATGAGGTGTGGCAGGACACGACCGTCATCATCGATAAGCTTGAAGCACGCTTTCCTGAACGCGCTGTCTACCCGAACACGCCGAAGCAGCATTTGGTTGCTTTGTTGTTTGAGCTCTACGCCGATGAGTGGTTTTTACTTCCAGCTATGCATTATCGCTGGAGCTACCTCGACCATCACGAACATTATCTGATGGGGGAATTTGGCAATATAGCGGGCGCCTGGTTGCCGGGCCCGATCAAGCGTGCAATTGGCCGCAAGATTTGTGCTCCGTTCAAAAGTTCTTTGCCTGCCTTGGGTATTACCGCAAAAAGTGCGCCTGCCATTGAGGCCTGGTTTCTGCAATTCTTGGCCGATTTTGAACAGCATTTGCAGGTCCACGACTATCTCTTAGGATCGCGCCCGAGTCTGGGTGATTTTGCCTTGGCCGGGCCGATGAGTGCACACATTGGCCGCGACCCGTACTCTCACGCCATTTTGCAAAAGCATGCACCGCATACCCTGCAGTGGATACAACGTATCAACGCGGATGAGCAGGAAGAGGGCGCATTTTTAGACAATGATGAAGTACCAGAAACCCTGTTGCCGATACTGCAGCACATGTTCGCTGAACAATGGCCAATCTTGCGCGATACCGCCAATGCTTTGCCAGGCTGGTTACAAGCACATCCTGAAAAGCAGCGAATTTCGCGTGCTATAGGCGGTCATGAGTTCAAAATTGGCAATGTGAGCGAACAGCGTCTGATGTTCCCATACGCGCAGTGGATGATGCAGCGGCCCTTGGATTACTACGCTGGCTTATTGGCAGCAGATCAGGCCGCGGTTGATATTTTTCTAGTCCAATGTGGCGGGCTGGAAGCCATGCAAACGCCGGTACCTCAACGGCTTAGTCGAGAGCACAATCGCATAGTGCTGGAAGCGGACAATGCTGGCGTCAGCGCCTAAGGACTGCTGACATGTTCGTGGTTATTTTTCGGGCTGAGATTAAGTCACTCGATCCCGCCTATTTAAAAACCGCAGCGGATCTACGCGATCTTGCCCTGCAAGAATACGGATGCCTGTCTTTCCACGCCTGCAACCAAGGCAACAGAGAAATAGCCGTGTCCTATTGGAACAGCTTGGAGGATGTGAAGCGTTGGAAAGTCAATGCACAGCATCTGCGTGCTCAAGCTCTGGGGCGATCAGATTGGTATAGCACTTATCAAGTCGAAGTGGCTGAGGTCTTGCGAGCGTATGGGGCTGACGCCGGCAGTGACTAGGCGTTTAGCGCCAAACGACGATGTCGAGGGCTGCAGCCGGTCCAGCGTTTAAACGAGCGATTGAAAGCACTTTGCTCTGAGTAGCCCAGCAGCAATGCGATTTCCGATAAGGGCAGAGATACATCTTGTAGATAGCGTTCGGCCAGTTGATGACGGCTGTCATCCAGAATTTTCTGGAAGTTTAAATCGCGTTGGCTCAAGTGCCGCTGCAGGGAGCGGGATGAACAATTAAGGCTGGCGGCAACGGTGGCGAGATTGGGCTCGCCGCGGGCTATCGCCTGAGTTAGAGCGCGGCGTAACTCGCTTTCGAAGGCATCGCTGCCCGGAATTTGCTCCAGCAGCAGAGCCGCTTGGCGTTCCAGTATGTCCAGTAGTGCCGGATCTGGGCGGGCCAAACTGGCCTGCAGCAAGCTGGCGTCAAAGGCGACGATGGTAGTCGGTGCATTGAATTGAACCTTTTCGCCGAAGAACGCCAGATACGGAGTGATATCGTCAGGCGGAGGATTTACAAAGCGCACGTATTGTGGATTGGCTGGTTTTTGCCCGCCCAAAAGTTCTCGGGTACAGGCAACCAGTGCGGCAATTGCGGTCTCATCCACCATTTGCCCGGGCTCATCGACCGTGGTGTGCCATTCCAGAATAGCGTTTGATCCATCGAAACGGAGATGCACAGGATCGACTTGATAGATCAAACGCTCGAACTGCTGCAGGCGCAACAGGGCTTCCCCCAGCGTATCGGCGGCGCTGGCGACATAACCGAGTACGCCGATCTGGCGCAACGACATGCTAGCGCCTAAGTGCAAGCCCAAAGCAGGGTCGCCAGTTGCCTCGGCGGCAGCTTCTAAGGCCCGCCGCCATTGCAGGGCTGATATGCGTCGCAGTTCTGCAGGTTCGGGGCAGGGCATGCCCAAAACACGAGGGCTGTCGTGACCCCGTTGCTCCAAATAATTGAACAGAAAGCGTAACCAGTGGCTGGATATGTGCGTGCGCATGGCGTGAATTGTCAAAAAATAGTCACGCTAGGTCAATAATTTCTGGACATTAACGCGGAGAATGCCTGGCATAGAACAAGCCTTGGAGACGAAAGATGTTGGATGCTTTGCTAAACAATGCCCATACCCTGCTGTTAAGCGCCTTTGGTGAGCACATAGATTGGAAGCAAGTCTTTCTCATGGGCATGACGCCCATTTTCCTTTTGGCATTCGCCATGGAATGGCATGTGCGCAAGCAACGCGGCCCGGGGCATCGCATGTGGCAGCAGTTCGACTGGCGCGACATTTTGGCCAATTTGGGGCTAGGTGGCAGCTATCAAGTCTTTGAAGTGATCGCTCACACCTTGTTCACAGGCGCGGCGGTGCTGTGGATTTACCAATACCGCTTGTTCGATGTGCCAGTGAACGGCTGGACCGTGTTGCCGCTGCTCGTGGGCGTCGAGTTTTGCTATTACTGGTTTCATCGCACCAGCCACAGAGTGCGTTGGTTTTGGACCGCTCACGTGGTACATCACTCCAGTGAAAAAATGAATATGACCACAGCGATGCGTCAAAGCTTGCTGTATTCCATCACCGGTTGGTGGTTGTTCTTCATGCCTTTGGTTTTTCTCGGTGTGCATCCTGCGGTGGTGTTTTTCCTGTACGCCGTTGATCTGGCGTATCAGTATTTTGTACACACAGAATCGGTGGGCAAGTTGCCGCGCTGGATGGAGTTTTTGCTCAATACCCCATCCAATCATCGTGTTCACCATGGCCGTAACCCTGAGTATGTCGACAAAAACTACGGCGGCATATTGATCATTTTTGATCGTATGTTCGGCACCTATGCTGAAGAAACCGACGATAACCCTGTGCAGTACGGGATTACTCGTCAGGTGTACAGTTACAACATATTGACGCTAAATTTTCACGAATTCGTTGATATGTGGCGCGATGTATTCCGCGCCGGCCCCTTGGGACAAAGATTGCAGCATCTGGTTCGCCCGCCAGAATGGCAGCGTAAAACTGATGACGTAGCAGTCCGCGCCGCTGCTAGCCAGCAGGCCTAGTTCCGAAAAAGCACAGATAAAAATCGAAACGAGATAAAGCCATGAGTAATCTTCAAGCCGACCAGCCCTTACAAAGTATTCCCGAAGACGCGATGCGTATAAGCCGTGTTTATCAGGCGCAACAACAACGTGCCATAGCACTGCGCCAGTCCAGCGCGGCTGAACGTATGCAGCTGATTCGCCGTTTGCGTGATGCGGTGCTGGAGCGGCGGGATGAGATTTATCAGGCGATGTCGACCGATTTTCACAAGCCAGAAGCGGAAGTGGATTTGGGCGAAATCATGGTGGTGGTGCAAGAGGCCAATGATGCGATCAAGCACTTAAAGCGTTGGATGAAGCCGCAAAAGGTCAAAGCCACCATGGCTTTGATGGGTACGCAAAATCATATTCGCTACGAGCCCAAAGGCGTTTGCTTGATAGTAGCGCCGTGGAATTTTCCAGTGAACCTGTTGCTGGGCCCCTTGATTTCTTGTTTGGCTGCGGGCAACACCGCAATGCTCAAGCCTTCGGAAATGACACCCGCGACCAGCACACTGATGGAAGAGATCATCAACAGCTTGTTTGATGAAAAAGACGTGGCAGTCTTTCAGGGCGGAGCGGATGTATCGCAAAGCCTGCTTGAGCTGAAGTTCGATCATTGCTTCTTCACCGGGTCACCTGCAGTCGGCAAAATCGTCATGGCAGCCTGTGCCAAACATTTGTGCTCGGTGACTTTGGAATTGGGCGGAAAAAGTCCCGTGTTCGTCGACAAAAGTGCCAAGTTGGCCGATGCGGCGGGGTCGCTGGCTTTTGGTAAATGCGGTAATGCCGGACAAGCCTGTATTTCACCGGATTATGCTCTGGTGGAGGCCAGTATTCGTGATGCGTTGGTTGCTGAACTCTCGGCGGTGCTGGATCGACGCTTCGGCAAAGGCGCTGAAGCGCAGAAGCAGAATGCGGATTTCGCGCGCATCGTGAACGTGCGCCACACCCAGCGCATCAAAGCGCTGATTGATGATGCCTTGGAGCGCGGTGCCACTTTGGCTTATGGCGGTGATGTGGATGTAGAGGCGCGCTGGGTGCAGCCCACGATCCTGGTGGATGTGCCGGATGATGCCCTCATCATGCAGGAAGAAATTTTCGGGCCGGTGTTCCCGATCCGTACTTGGCAGAATGTTGATGAGGCGATCAACTGGGTTAATGCCGGTGAAAAACCTCTGGCTTTGTATGTGTATTCCAATGACGACGCGATGATTGAAAAGGTCATAGGCCAAACCAGTTCAGGCGATGCAGCCATCAACACCTGCATGGTGCATTTCCTCAATCACAATTTGCCCTTTGGTGGTGCCAATAACAGCGGCATAGGCAAAGCGCATGGTTATCATGGGTTTAAGTCGTTTTCGCATGAGCGATCCGTGGTGCGTGATCGCTATGCCATGTCGCAATTGACTTCGCCGCCGTACAACGCTTTGACCATGAAAATCATCAAATTTGTGGTGCGTTTCTTTAGCTAGATGAGAGCAATGCGGCGCTTTTGTGCAGCAATCTGATGCAGCGCCGGTTTATAATCAGCGCCATGATTAGCCTGCTACGACAGAATCTCGTGACTCTGTCGCTTATAGCCTTCCTGCTATTGCCCTTGAGCCAAGCCTTTGGCGGCATGGCCGTGTCAGCTTTTTGTGGCAGCGGGCAAACGCAGTCAGCCTTGGCGCTGAAGATGCAGCGAGTCGCTACTGCAGAATTGCTAGCGTACTTGGGCATTTCTACATCACAAGATGAGCATTGCCCACTGTGTGTTGTCGGTGGTTTCGTTGCATTGCTCGGTGCGCTGCTTTTCTTCGCATTCGGTTGCCGGGGTCAGATCCTGGCAGTGCAGCTGCGTTCTATCGCCCCGCGGTCGTTAACGCGCTATTTTCAGGCACGCGCACCACCGTTTTTTCCGCTGTAAACAAACGCTGCAAAGCAGCCTTTTACTCAACTCGGAAAAAACATGAAATCGAAACAAATCGCGGCGCTGTGCGCTGCAAGTGTGCTGGCGTCACCCGCATTTTCTCATGGCGATGAGCATGCGACTGAGCACGTTGTTGCATCCCCTGTACGTGCAGACAGTCATGCCCCTATCGGCGTGATGGGTGATCACCTGCATAAAAAAGGCGAGTGGATGTTGTCCTATCGCTACATGCGTATGCAGATGGAGGACAATTACAACGGCACCGACAAGCAATCCAATGACAGCATTGCGACCTCAGAGCCCAATCGTTTTGCCAATCCTCCTATGATGCCGCCGACACTACGCGTGGTGCCGACTGACATGAGTATGGATATGCATATGCTGGGTGGCATGTACGCTCCCAGTGATGCCGTCACCATGATGCTGATGCTGCCTTACATCGAAAAAAGCATGGATCACATCACCTACCAAGGGGGTATGGGCACCAATCAATTGGGCGGTTTCACAACTGAAACTTCGGGGTTTGGTGATGCGAAGCTGAGCGCTTTGATCCGCCTATGTGGCTGCGCTGGAGAGCTGACTCACGCCACCATCGGCGCGAGTTTTCCGACCGGTTCCATAGATGAGCGCGATGAGATTCTGACACCGATGAATATGCGTCCGTCACCGGTATTGCCTTACCCTATGCAGTTGGGATCCGGCACCTATGACCTGCTCACCGGGCTGACCCATAACCGTCGTATAGAGGCTTGGAGCTTGGGGGCGCAGTACGCCGGTACTTGGCGCTTGGGTCGCAACAGTGAGGAATACAGTCTGGGTGATATTCACGCACTGTCGGTCTGGACGAGCTATCAGTTCCAGCCTGTGCTGAGTGTGTCTTTGCGCCTCAAGGGGCAATACCAAGGCAAAATTGATGGCATGGATGCGCGCATCATGGCGCCGGTGCAAAGCGCTGATCCGGATCGCCAAGGTGGCAAACGGATTGATGCCGGCTTGGGTTTGAACTTGGCCGGGCAGGATGGCTTGCGTGGCCATCGTTTGGCGCTAGAGTTTTTGCTGCCGCTATACCAAGATCTGAACGGGCCGCAGTTGGGCACTTCATCACAGATCATAGTGGGCTACCAGTACGCGCGGTAATAGAATTAAGGTCGGCGGGTAAGTATCCCGTCGACCTTATGTCAGTCCGGTTTAGCCTAGGAATTCCAAAGGTCCGCCGCGCTCAACCGCGCGTATCCAAGCGGGACGAGCGTGAATACGCTCTACAAAGGCTTGAATATTGGGCCGTGCCTTGTCGCGCCCACTACGTACGCCAGCAGTTTCCAACGGAAAGCTCAGCATAATATCGGCACCCGTAAGCTCTTCGCCGGCGAGCCAAGTGGATTTGCCAAGTTCGGCTTCGACAAAGTCGAGATTGGCTTGAATGTTCGGGCCCAGATAAGCCTTTTTGACCTGGCCAGAAATGGCCTTGGCGATCGGGCGCACGAGCAGCGGAGCTTTTTCCACTTGTCCAAAAATCAGGCTCATCACCATCAAGGGCATCAGGGTGCCTTCACCATAGTGCAGCCAATAGCGGTAGCGAAGATGTTCGTCCGTGCCGGGCTTGGGCATCATGTGGCCCTTGCCGTAGCGCTCAATCAGGTATTCAATGATGGCACCGGATTCGGCGATGACGAGATCGCCGTCAGTAATGACGGGTGATTTACCCAGCGGATGAATGGCTTTGAGCTCCGGCGGCGCGAGTCTGGTGTTCACATCACGCTGATAGTGCTTAATGTCATATTTGACCCCTAACTCTTCCATCAACCAAAGAAAACGATGCGAGCGGGATTGTTCGAGGTGATGAAGAGTAATCATGTGGGTTCATCCGTTAGCTAATGAGGCATTGTAGTGACTGCCTTGCCTTTAAGCCAAGCCTCGGCGATAGGCTTGCTAGCTGGAGCTTGGTCAATTTGGCTGGCATGATAAAGCGGCCAAACTTGGCAGCAAGGGACTGGACATGAAAACAAAACAACAATCGCGCTCTGCAGTGAAAAGAACGGCACTCTTGGGTGTGCTCAGTAGCGCACTCTTGGCAAGCTGCGCCCTGTGTCAGGGCGGCAAGCAAACCATGCCGGTTTTGGAGGATGTGCAGTGGGTGGTAAACGAGATGGATGGCCGTGCGATCTTGCCCGATTCTTTAGTGACTATGAACTTCTCCAATGACGGGCGAGTGAGTGGCAAGGCCTCCTGCAACGGCTACTCCGGTTTGGTTGAGCGCGATGAGAGCACAATCACAGTCTCCAAAATAATCCAAACAAAACGCTTGTGTCGGCCCGCGAGCTTAATGGAGCAAGAGCAGAAATTTAGCGCTTTATTGCAGCAAACTATGAGTTGGGTGATCAATGAGCAGGGGCAGTTGCAGATGACGACGCAAAGCGGAGCTTCTTTGACTGCTAGCGTGCAAGAGCAGTAGAGCACGGTCATAAAACGGGCTATGTACTGGGCATAAAAAAGCCCGCGAGCCTTACGGCTAGCGGGCTTTTTATTATTTACACTTTAGCGTCGGCGACGCAGCATCAGCAGGCTAAACAAAGCGAACAACGCCCAGCCTTGCAGCACGCCACCGCGGGTTGCGGTCAGGCTGCGTTCTTCGTCTGCGGCGCTATCGCTGCTTTGGCTTTCGTCAATTTCTACCCGTGAATCCGCAGGGAATTCATAGGTCCAAATATGACGCCCGAAGGTTGACGCAAAGACCACGTTAGGATTGCCGGGTTGCAGCTTCAGCATAGTAACCGGCACATTGGGCAGACCATTGCCGACGGGTGCGTAGCTACTGCCATCCGTATCTGAAGAAATGAATGCACCAAAATCGGTAGCAATCATCAATTGGCCTTCGCGATACAGGATGTTGTTCACAGGCAAATGTGGCAGATCACCTTGGATGCTGACAAAGCTTTCCCCAGCATCAACGGATTTGAACAAGTTGCCAGCAGCAATGTCCGCATCGTTGTTCGGATCCTCACCAAAGGTGTGTGGCCCACGCAAACCGGACGAGTAACCACCTAAACCGACGTAAACGATATTCGGATCGTTAGGGTTGATTTCTATGGCTAGAATTTTGCGATTCGGCAAGCCTTCTGCACGGGCATCATGCCAGCCATTGCCTGTTTCGATTTGCGGAGCAGCGTCGCCGCCCACGTTGGTGGCCAGTTTGTTTTGGAACACACCATCGTTATTGGTTACGCCACAATCGCCACAAGCACCGACATAGATCGCAGCGCCATGAACATCACCAACAGTGGCGGTGTACAAGGCTTCTGCTTTGCGGTTGACGCCCATGCCGTACACCTGAGTCCAAGTGCTGCCGGTCACCGTAGAAGCTTTCGAAGTTTCATACACTTCGTTGGCCAAGGTGATCATGTGCTCGCCATCCAACGGGTCCATGGAGAACCAGTTGGCGAAATTCACCCGCGAGTAAGGAGGCGCGATGCTGGTCGAAGTGGCACCGCGGTCATCGGTACGTTGCAAACCGCCATTTTGCGATTCGGTGTAGGCCAAATCGCTATTGTCAGGATGCACTTCCGCGTAGAAACCGTCGGCACCGAAGTCACCAAAGCTTTCACCTGTGTCGGGTTCAATGTGGCCGGAGCCGTTATCCTGCAAACCAAACCAAACTGTGCCGTCTTTGGCAACGCCTAAGCCGTATGGTAGTAAGGTGTAGAAGCCGGTGTTGGTACCACCACCCCAGAGTCGATTATCAAACTCCAAGCCGGGTAGGGCGCACTGACGGAATACACCACCGTCATTACCTGCGAAGACGCAGACGCCACCCAAATCGGTAGGTATGAAGATGCCCGCATGTTGGTCAGGATGTACGGTTAAATCAGCGCCGGTGGCGGAGAAGTAGTAACCGATGTTCATGAAGTCCTGAGGCCCTGCTTGCAGCGTGCCATTGAGTGGGACCTGCGCAACACTGCCAAGGTTTTGGAACACTTCTTCCAAACCAAATACCATACGTGTTGGTGCGCCTGTGACAGGATCAGCACGGGTTGGATCGGGTTTGATCCACTGGTTGTACCAGGATTGCGCACCAGGATTGATCAAGGCCGCGAACGGACCCGGAATCGTGCCCAGTTCTACGGAATCGGCCATGCGAATCCAGTTCTCACCGAAATCAGGCGACATGTACATGCCGTTGATCAACGTGCTAACCGGGGCTTCACCGAGGAAATCCAGCGGTGGATCAAGGGTGATTTCACCTACCCCGTTGAGCAATTGAGCGTCCTGAACCATGGCATAGACATAGCCGTGATCTTGATCCGGCCCAATCGCTTGACCCATCTCAATGCGACCAATGGCTTCTGGTGCAGCAAAGCCTGCTTCGGTTGCAGGATCCACTGTTGGTGGATTCAAACGTACGAAACTGCCTGCTTCACCGGTGGCTGATTTGTACAAACCATTGGAAGGAGACTGCGGAATGTCGGTGTCCGGGTAAGTTAAAGCACCGGCACGCCAGCCCACTGCAGCAAGCACGGGGCAGCCGGTTTGGGCACATTCCACGCCCGTAGTGCCACCGGGAGCTTGAACAATCACGTCGGAGACGATGTTGGCCAAGTTGCAATGGGTGGAGCGATCGATGTTACCTGCGCATTCTTCAGTTGTCGGCAAAGCGACGTTAAAGAAACTACGGCCAGCGTCATCAGAGCGGTATAAGCCCAAGCTGGAGGCAACATACAAGATGTTGGGATTGGACAAATCTTGGTCGGTGTTGAACACCAGCGCGTCGTCAGGGAAGCCTTCGGAGCGGGTCCAAGTTTCGCCTAAATCGGTGGACCAGAAGGCGCCAATACCGTGATAGGCCCCGGTGCTCATGACACTGTCGCCTGAAGCGGCAACTAAAGTGCCGCCACCTGCTGCAGTCCACATAACGCCACCTGTGGCCAAGGTAGGAAGATTGTCGCCAACGCTGACCCATAGGTCACCGATGGTGCTGACATCACCACCAACCGCTTCACTCATCCATATGCCGCCGGTACCTTTGGCAGCAAACAAGCGGCGATTTTCAGCGTCATAGGCAAAGTCGTCTACCCGACCTGCATATTCATGCAAGTTGGTGTCGGGCAAGGGTGCTGCGCCTAGAGTTTGTGCGAGGCCACTGGAAATCAACGGTGTGCTGCCGTACTCGCTCCATTGACCATCGGCGCCACGAATGCTGGCTTTGGCCGGCTGCAGTGCTTGTTTTTGCTCCCAAGCTTTACGCAAGGCACCAGGCGGCGGGACATTTTGGCCACGTGCACGGGCATCATAAGTCTGCATCTTGTTGCCTTCCTCGTTGAGGAAGGGTTGGCTGCGAGGGCAATCGCGACCACTGTCTACAGCGCACTCTTCAGGGCTGGCGGTAAAATCCGCAAGCTGAACAGCGGCAAAAACTGCGGCGCATGAGCTCGCAGCAAGGGCATAACGAAACATTCGGGAATCTCCAGTAGCAATCCGCCATTTAATTTGGCGGTATCAACAGTTCAAACACGCACAGGATATCAATATTGTTCCCGCTGTATTTGGGCTCGTCTTCCCGGACGATTTTGTCGTCGCGTGCCTCTGCCAAAATGCCGCTTTGTATATTGGAATGCGTCATGGCTGTTGTATTTGAATCTGTAGCATCCGTGTTGGCCGCCAACGGTCAGGCTTTGGGCACCAGCGATTGGGTTGAAATTACACAAGAGCGGGTCAATCTGTTTGCAGACGCTACCGACGATCATCAGTGGATACATGTTGATCCTGAGCGTGCAAAGGAAGGTCCCTTTGGCGCAGCCATCGCACACGGTTACCTGACCTTGTCCCTAGTCAGCCGTTTTTTGCCGGAATTGGCAGAACTGCGCGATTTGAAAATGGGCGTGAACTACGGCACTGACAAAGTGCGCTTCCCCAGCGCTGTAAAGGTCGGAGCACGTGTGCGTGCACATGGAGAGATGGTCGCTGCCAACGAAGTTAAAGGCGGAGTGCAAGCTACCATTCGCGTAACCGTCGAGATCGAAGGCGAGGAAAAACCCGCCTGTGTTGCCGACATTATTAGTCGTTATTACTTCTAACATCTGAGAAATACATGAACGAAGCAGTCATAGTTTCGGTGGCGCGAACTGCCATCGGGAAAGCCTATCGTGGTGCCTTTAATGACACCGAAGCCCCCGTCTTGGGTGGTCACGTTATTAGCGCTGCAGTAGAGCGTGCTCAGCTTGATCCAGCGGATGTCGATGATGTGATTTTAGGTGCTGCTGCTCAGCAGGGCAGCCAAGCTTATAACCTAGGGCGCTTGTGCGCTTATACCGCTGGTTTGCCGCATTCGGTTTCCGGCATGACTTTGGATCGCCAGTGCTCCTCAGGTTTGATGAGTATTGCGATTGCCGCCAAAGACATCATGGTCGGTGAGAAGAACATTGTGGTGGCCGGTGGTTTGGAATCCATCTCCTTGGTGCAAACCAAGCACAAGAACACCCACCGCGCCGTGTCCAAGGCTGCGATTGCAGCTGAACCTACGGCCTACATTCCAATGATTGAAACAGCGGAAATTGTGGCGGAGAGATACGGCATCAGTCGCCAAGCTCAGGATGAGTACTCATTGCAAAGCCAGCAGCGTGTGGCAGCAGCTCAGGAAGCTGACTTATTTGCTGATGAAATAGTGCCATTGACGGCGCAAAAGCAGTTGTTTGATAGGGAAACTAAAGAACCGGCGGGTCATGAGGAAGTGACCTTGAGCAAGGACGAAGGCAATCGTCCCAGCACTACAATTGAATCCTTGTCTTCACTGAAGCCTGTTTATAAAAGCGGACGTTGGGTTAAAGAAGGGCAACACATTACTGCGGGTAATGCTTCGCAGCTTTCAGATGGTGCAGCGGTGGTGACGGTCATGAGCCGTGCCGAAGCGGAAAAACGCGGTTTGCCAATCTTGGGCATTTATCGCGGCAGCGCCGTTGCCGGTTGTGCGCCCGATGAAATGGGGATCGGTCCGGTGTACGCCATTCCGAAATTACTCAGTCAGCGTGGATTATCAGTGGGTGATATCGGTGTTTGGGAATTGAATGAAGCCTTTGCTGTGCAGGTCATTCATTGCCGGGATACGCTGGGTATTAATAATGCGCGCTTAAACGTCAATGGTGGCGCCATTTCTATAGGCCATCCGTTTGGAATGTCGGGGGCACGTATGGTGGGGCATTCACTATTGGAAGCCCGTCGACGCAATGAAAAGTATGCGGTCGTGACTATGTGCATAGGTGGTGGCATGGGCGCTGCAGCCTTGTTTGAAATACCAAACTAGGCTCCAATGACCAGCTAATGCCGCTCATGGTGGCAATAAAAATTAAAAAACGAATCAAGAAGACAATGGGGGAGACAATGTCGGAAAACGAAAACATGGACGTAGATACCGTAGCTCACGAAGCGGAAGGCTCGTGGTTGGACGGTTGGCCAGCAATGTTGCTGTCGTTGATCATTATCAGCGCTGCGGTTTATTCCTTTTCGCCACGGCCGAAGCCGGATCACCCGATGACCAAGGTTCATGCGGATGATCTGTTGGTTACGGATATCACCCAAGTCGGGCAACGTCTGATAGCGGTGGGAGAGCAGGGCGAAATTTTGTTTGCCGATGCGCCGCAAGGTCCTTGGCAGTCGGCAACGGTTAACCAGCAGCGACGCTCCAATCTCACCCGCGTATTGAGTGTGAGTGAAGAAGTTGCGTTGGCAGTCGGTCATGATGGATGGATATTGCGCAGCACGGATGCGGGTGAAAACTGGCAGGAAGTGTTGTTTGATGCCGAGAAGGCCGAGCCTTTACTAGGTATTTCTGGCCCTTACGATGGCCGAATTTTCGCCTATGGCGCGTTTGGACAAATTCAAATTTCCTCTGACGCTGGCAAAACTTGGCAACGTCACGCTTTGGTCAAGGAAGAGCTTGAAGTCGAAGCGCAGGACGATGCCGCTGCTGGCTCTTCTGATCCGTTTAGCGACAACTATGATCCTTTCGCTTCGTTTGGATCTGGCGGGGGTGGTGGTTTTGATGATTTCAGCACACGACATATCAATGGAATAACCCGTGCCAGTGATGGCAGTTTCTGGCTGGTTGGTGAGCGCGGGTTGATTGCGCAGTCGACCAACAATGCGGAAACCTGGACCAAGTTTGAGACCGGTTACAGCGGCTCGTTTTATGGCGTCTTGCAAACCAAGGGTGGTCGCATCATGGCGCATGGCATGCGTGGCAATATCTACAGCTCGCCTGACAAGGGTGAAACTTGGCAAAAAAGCGACGCTGGCACGGCTCAGTCATTGTTTGGTGGTCTGGTGCAAGAGAATGGAGACATTTACTTAGCAGGTGGTAGCAATGCCATCCTCAAATCAAGTAATGGTGGTCGCAGCTTCAGCAACATTTCTGAGAAGAAAGCGAAAGCGTTGACAGATATTGTCGTGT
Source organism: Oceanococcus sp. (assembly GCA_051252075.1). GTDB lineage: Bacteria > Pseudomonadota > Gammaproteobacteria > Nevskiales > Oceanococcaceae > Oceanococcus. Next base: position 52,471 of record JBPOFU010000011.1, read on the forward strand.
TGGCAGAGGGCAAATGGCTCACTGCTGGTGAGGCAGGTATCCGATTGCAAGGGCCGAATGTCGCTGCAAAGGGAGACAAATAATGACAACCGATATCGCTACTGATAGCCGCATTGCACGCTTTGCTGATGGCTTGTTATTACGCCGTAAATTCTTTGCCGCATTGTTCGGCTTGATCACATTGTTTTTTGCTTGGAGTGCAAGCAACGTCAAGCTTGACCCTGGCTTTTTGAAACTCATCCCCATCGAACATAAATACATGGTCACGATGATGGACTACATGGATGAGTTCTCAGGGGCCAATATGTTGTTGGTCAATGTGCGTTGGAAAGGCGAAGGGGATATGTATAACCCTGAGTTCTTTGAGGCCTTGGAAAAGGTCACCAATGACGTGTTCTTTATCCCGGGCATTGATCGGACCAAGGTGTCTTCGCTGTTTACTCCGGATACCTACTACATTGAGGTTACCGAAGAAGGCTTCCAAGGTCGGCCAGTGGTGCCTGCGGAATACGCCGGTCAACCCGCACAATTGGAGCAGATCCGCAGCAATGTGGAGAACGGCGGTCAGATCGGCTTGCTGGTTGCGAATGATCTTAAAGGCGCGCTGATTCGGGCCAATTTGCAGGAATATGATCGCAGCAAGGGCCAGGAAGAAGAGCAAGCGGTTGATTATTGGGTGGTGCAGCAAAAGCTGGAAGACATCCGCGCCAAGTACGAAAACGAAAATATCGAAATCAACATCATTGGCTTTGCCAAATTGTTGGGTGATGTTATCTATGGCTTGCTCGGCGTATTTGCATTCTTTGCTTTGGCCTTTGCGGTCACCGTGTTCTTGCTCTACCTCTACACGCGCTCGATCAAAATCACCATTACCGCTTTGGTTGTGGCGATGTTGCCCGTGCTGTGGTTGATCGGCATGTTGCCGTTGATCGGTTTAGGGATTGACCCCATGTCGATACTCGTGCCGTTCTTGATCTTCTCGATCGGGGTCTCGCATGCGGTACAGATGACCAGTGCTTGGCGTATGGAAGTTGGGGCTGGGGCAACGTCAACCGAAGCGGCCAAGCTGTCCTTCGTGAAGTTGTTTGTGCCGGGTGCGATCGCTCTGCTCACAGAAGCGCTGGGCTTTGGCGTGATTATGTTTATCGCCATCCCTATCGTGACTGAGCTGGGCATCACCGCCTGTTTGGGCGTGTTGTTGATGATCATCACCAACAAATTGGTGCAGCCGATCATCCTAAGTTATCTCACCTTGGAGCAATCCAGTATTGAGCATTCGGCCAAAGCGGAAGAGGGCTTTGGTGGTGCATTGTGGGACAAGGTTGCAGCCTGTGCTCAGCCCAAAGTCGCCGTTTGGGTGTTCGCGATTGCACTGGGTTTAATGGTGTTTGCGACTTGGCAGTCCCGTGATCTGGTGATTGGGGATTCCGGTTTGGGTGTGCCTGAGTTACATGATGACTCACGCTACAACACGGACAATCTCACGATTGCCAATTCCTATGACATAGGCGTGGATTTGCTCACCGTGATGGTGGAGGCACCGGATTTTGAAACTGATTCTTGCTTGCAATATCCGGTCATCAGCTTGATCGATAAGTTCGAGTTGTATCTGCGTGGTATGCACGGTGTGCAATCGGTGACC
>JBPOFU010000110.1:0-8279 GCA_051252075.1 Oceanococcus sp.
GGCCCGCATTTGCCGTCGGCTCGATGCGGTGGGCTTTATGCCTGACTACCGCTTAGCGCCCATGCACAAGTTCCCAGCGGCCTTGGATGATTGCGAGCGCGCCTATCGTGGCTTATTAGACGCTGGGTTCAAGCCGGAAAATATCGTCATTGCCGGAGAATCTGCTGGCGGCAACCTGACGTTGGGTCTGTTGCAACGTATTCGTCGTCACGATTGGCCGATGCCGGCTTGTGCGGTACCTATATCACCAGTCACCGAATTCGCGCGGGTACATGTTCCCATGTCACGTGTTTTAAACCGGCGCAAAGATCCACTGCTGCCGATCAACGCATTTACCGTTCTAGGCCCATTGTACGTGGGCGAGCACGACGCCACAGATCCAGAACTGTCCCCCATTTACGCCAATTGCAAGGGCTTCCCGCCGCTGTACTTCTTAGTTGGTGAAACCGAAATTCTGCTTGATGACTGCCTCATCATGGCTGAACACGCACGCCGCGATGGTGTTGAAACCAAAGTGGATGTTTGGCCCGTGCTTCCACATGCCTTTCCGTTGTTCATCCGTATCCTGCCAGAAGCTTTAGAGGCGAGAAACGACATCATCGACTTTATGCGCCAACACCTGCCAGAGAAACCCCCAGCATGAGCTACCACGCAGAATATCAAAGAGCCCAAACTGCGCCACTCGAATACTGGGAGGAACAAGCACAACATTTGCATTGGGACGCCCCTTGGGAGCAGGTACTTGACAGCACAAATGCCCCCTTTGACCGTTGGTTTCCAGGGGCGAAAATTAACACTTGCTACAACGCACTCGACCGCCATGTTGAAAATGGACGAGCGGATCAAGCGGCGTTAATTTATGACTCTCCAGTCACTGCAAGCAAACGGCAATTCAGCTACCGCGAATTAAGGGACGAAGTCGCCAAGCTGGCGGGTGCCCTTGTTGAACTTGGTGTCGGCAAAGGCGACCGTGTGGTGATTTACATGCCCATGGTGCCGCAAGCTGCAATGGCTATGCTGGCCTGCGCTCGGATAGGTGCAATCCATTCCGTGGTATTCGGTGGTTTTGCTGCTACGGAACTGGCTAAGCGCATCGATGCAGCCGCACCCAAGTTGCTGATGTCCGCCTCTTGTGGGATAGAGCCAGGGCGCACGATTGCCTATAAGCCCTTGCTCGACGAAGCTTTAAAAATTGCTGAGCACCCAGTCGAAAACTGCCTGATTTTGCAGCGCCCCCAATGCCAAGCTGCGCTGCAGGATGGGCGGGATCACGACTGGCAAACAGCCAGCGCCAAAGCCACACCAGCAGACTGTGTCAGCCTGCTGTCCACCGACCCTCTTTATGTCCTGTACACCTCGGGCACAACGGGCAAACCCAAAGGCGTGGTTCGCGACAACGGCGGGCACGCGGTGGCCATGCACTACTCCATGCGCGCGGTGTACCGCGCCAAACCAGGTGAAGTGTATTGGGCCGCATCCGACGTCGGCTGGGTGGTTGGCCATTCCTACATTGTGTACGCACCACTATTGATGGGCTGCACCACCGTCATGTATGAAGGCAAGCCCGTTGGAACACCTGATGCGGGTGCCTTCTGGCGCATGATCGACGAATACAAAATCAGCACTTTGTTCACCGCGCCCACGGCCTTTCGAGCCATCAAAAAAGAAGATCCTCAAGGGCGACTGTTGGCGGATTACGACATCTCCAGCTTGAAGACCTTGTATTTGGCGGGTGAACGCTCCGACCCTGACACCATCGTGTGGGCCCAGGACCAGCTTAAAGTGCCGGTGATCGATCACTGGTGGCAGACTGAATTGGGTTGGCCGGCAATCGCCAATTGCTTAGGACTGCAAGAACTTGCAGTTAAACCCGGCTCTTCCAGCGTTCCGGTACCCGGCTATGAATTCGCAGTGCTGGACGAGCAAGGTCAAGTGTTGGCAGACAACAGCATCGGCAATCTCGCCATACGCTTACCCCTGCCCCCCGGCACCTTACTAACGCTCTGGGACAACGATGACGGCTATCAAGAAAACTACCTTGCGCGCTATCCCGGTTACTACCTCACCGGGGATGCCGGGTTTCGCGATGATGATGGCTATATTTCCATCATGTCGCGCATAGACGACATCATTAATGTAGCCGGGCATCGCCTGTCCACCGGAGGTATGGAAGAAGTATTGGCAGCCCATCCTGCGGTCGCAGAGTGCGCCGTCATTGGCGTAGCCGATACCCTCAAAGGCCAGCTACCTTTGGGCCTGGTAGTACTCAAAACAGGAGTAGAACAAAGCGACAAAGCGCTGTGCCTAGAACTCATCGCCAGTGTTCGCGAAAGCATAGGCGCTGTAGCCGCCTTCAAGTTGGTCGCAGTCGTTCCGCGCTTGCCAAAAACCCGCTCCGGCAAGGTGCTGCGCGCTTGCATGCGCAAGCTCGCGGATGGGGAAAACCCAGCTGTCCCTGCTACCATTGACGATCCGAATATTCTGGACGAGATAGCTCAGGCCTTAAAGCAGTTGGGCTATCCCGTCTCTGATTGATAGCTGCGGCCAAATCGCGCCGCAAATGAGCGATTGGGCATGAACACCGAAAAATCAGTTTTGATTACTGGCGGAGGCACCGGTTTGGGTGCGGCCTGCGCCCAATTACTCGCCCGCAAAGGCTGGCGCGTCGGCTTAGCAGGCCGCCGATTGGAGCCACTACAGACGCAAGCTCAAGAACTGGGCGAGCGCGCGAGCGTCATGCCTTTGGATGTCTGTGACGCGGCCGCCGTTGGCCAGGCAATTGAAGATTTCAAACCCGATGCCATTATTAATGCAGCGGCGGTTCTGGGCCAAGGCGACATCACCGAAGATCTGGGACCGGATGAATTTGCAGCGGTGCAATCCATCAACGTGAACGGCACGTTTCATACCTGTTACGCCGCCATGCGGATGTGGCATCGCCTTGGATTGCCGGGCGATATCGTCAACGTCACATCGCTTGCCGGCATTCGCGGCATGCAAGCCTTTCCCGGATTTTCCGCTTACGCGGCATCCAAGCATGCGGTAGTCGGTCTTACCGAAGCCTTGGCCAAAGACGGCAAAGCGCACGATATCCGGGTCAATGCGATTGCCCCCGGAATGATGCGCACTGCCATGTTGGCGCAGCTTGGCATCAGCCCTAAAACATTGCCCGAGGATGTCGCACCGACAGTGGAATACTTGCTCGACCGGCAACGATCGGGCCCTTTAACTGGTAGCACCATAGAGATTCACTGCAATGACGAATGAGCCTGCGCCCATCGTTTACCTCACGCGACGAGAACACTTTTGCGCCGCACACCGGCTGTGGTCACAAGACCTCAGTGAAGAGGAAAACAAGGCCCTATACGGCCCATGCTCTCGAAAGTACGGCCACGGACACAACTACTTCATGGACGTAACACTGCGCGGCCCAGTGGATCCGCGAACCGGGGTCATCGTGAATCTCACCGAAGTCCGTGATGCACTGAAAGAACTCATACTGCAAGATACCGATCAACGCCATCTCAACCATGACTCCCCATTGTGTGAGGGCGTCAATCCCACCGCTGAAAACTTGGCAGTCCTGTTTTGGAGCGTACTGCACCAGCGTTTCGGCGCCTTACTATTTGAAGTCAAAGTCCAAGAAACTGACAAGAATTGGGCTGTCTACCGTGGTGAAACCTCGAGCCCGAGCTGAGCCTACTTTCGTTTAAACAATAACCTCAACAACAAAGTCCTTATGAGCACAGACAACATATTGATTATCGGTGGCGGACAAGCCGGCGCCACCTTGGCCCAAGACCTGCGTAAGCAGGGTTTTGAAGGCGACCTGACCATTTTGGGCGACGAACCCAACCTGCCCTATCGACGCCCACCTTTATCCAAGACCTATCTTGCTGGTGAAGTTAGCGAAGAAAGCCTGCAGGTCATGAAAGCGCCGATACTGGAAAAGAACCGGATTCACTATCGTGGCGGGGTCAAAGTCAACGCGATTGATCGCAGCAATAAAACTGTAAGTCTGGATAACGGCGAAAGTTTGAGCTACAACAAACTGGCTTTGACCACGGGCGGGCGGGCTCGCCCCTTACCGGTCCAGGGCGCCGATGCCAGCAATGTGTTTGAACTGCGCGGCGTCGCGGATGTCGATGCCATTCGCGCCCATTGTGTAGCTGGCAAACGCGTGGTCATTATTGGTGGTGGTTTTATTGGTTTGGAAGTCGCCGCCGTAGCGCGCAAATTGGAACTGGACGTCACCATCGTTGAAGGCTTGCCGCGTGTATTGGCCCGCGTAACAGCGCCACCGGTGTCTGAATTTTTCGAAAACGTACACCGCGATGCAGGTGTCAAACTGCTAACCAATGCCGCTGTCACGGCGCTGCGTGGCAACCCCGTTAATCAGGTGGAACTTGCAGACGGCCAGTTGCTAGACGCTGATTTCGTTGTCGTAGGCATAGGCCTTATCGCCAATACAGAACTGGCCGAGCAAGCGGGTTTGGAAGTCAGCAACGGCATTGTGGTGGATGAGTGCGCACGCACCAGTGATCCAGACATCGTGGCCGCTGGCGACTGTACCAATTTACCCAGCGCCTTTTACGGCCGACGGATTCGCCTAGAGTCGGTCAACAACGCAATGGAACAAGCGCGTACCGCGGCGGCTAGCCTGATGGGCAATGAGAAAGTCTATGACGCGGTACCTTGGTTTTGGTCCGATCAATATGACCTCAAACTGCAAATGGTTGGCCTCTCCGAAGGCTACGACGAATGTGTGTTACGTGGCGATCCAGACAGCCGCCACTTTTCATTGTTCTATCTCAAAGACGGTGTCGTCATTTCTGCGGATGCGGTCAGTCAGCCCAAGGATTTCATGGCGGCCAAAAAATTGGTGGCTGCGAAAGCGAAAGTTTCAGCTGAGCAATTGGCCAATACCGAAGTTTCGTTGATGGAATTACTGGAGTAATTCACTCGGGCATGCTGGTCCGGACGAGGACCGCGCATCAGCGCAGTTCTCATCCTTTGGCGCATTATCCAGTGGACCATATTTCTCAAATCGTTGAAACCAAGATCGCGACACCTTGTCAGCCATTGTGAAATACAACTTCTAGGGCATCACAAACCGGCAGCTTGTTCCAATTCTTCTAAGGCTTCCCGGGTATGCACAGCGAGGTTTTGCAAATGCGGAACGGCCTTACGGCAACCGATGTACCCCACACAAATATGATCGCTGTAACCAATCACGGTGACGTTCATGGCGTAGCCATCGAACAAGATGGACATGGGGTACATCGCTTCCAACTCCGCTCCACGTAGGTACAGTTTCTCCTTGGTCAAAACTACGTTGGAGACCACAAAGTTGAAGAACGGCGGCATCTTGGACAAGGTTCCGGTGATTTGGCCCGCTATGAGAGGTGCCAAGCCCATTAACGTGAATTGCTCCAATGCCGTCGGCGACATGCTCAGCAATTCATCTTTTGCACGCATTGTTGTGGCGTGTATCTGTTGCACCCGTGCCAACGGATCGTCGTTGTCTGTCGCCAACGGACAAACAAATCCAGCAACTGCGTTGCCACCGCCATCCCCACGCGACAATCCAATGGGCACTGAAGCATTCAGACTGGACTTAGAGACTTCTTTGTTCTCCAGCATGTAGCGACGAACAGCCCCAGAGACAATTCCCAGCACGACGTCGTTGACACTAACTTCTAGCGCTTTGCTCAACGCCTTGACCCTATCCAATGGCAGGCGCTGTGTGCCCAATCGACGCTGGCGGGTGACTGGCTTATTAAATACGGATGCCGGTGTGTCCATCGCGGCACGTACGGTACTGCCATCACCACGGCTCATTTCTAATAGTTTCGTTGCCAACTGGCCCAAGCCCTTGGCTTGCGAACGCGCATCCTTTGCAACATCCGCTAGCTTGCGTGCGAGGCTTTTCTCGATAGGTTTCTTAGGAGCCCGAATGTCCTTATCTCCCGGCCAACGCATATCAGTGGGATCACTGCTCAACCACAATTTGGTCAGATGCATGGCGCCCATACCGTCTATCGCACAGTGATGAGATTTGAAATACACCGCAAAGCGGCCATTCTCCAAACCTTCAATAATGTGACATTCCCACAGTGGTCGGCTGAAATCCATGGCATGGGAATGCAAGCGCTCTACCAATTGCCCCAACTCACGCTCACCACCGGGCTTAGGCAAGGCAGAGTGTCGAATATGGAATTCCATATCCACCTCCGACTCCTCCCACGCTGGGGCTAAATCCGACAAGGCACCCTGCGCTAAACGAAAAGCAAAGGGAGGCGGCATAAAAGGATGAGAGCGCAAGTTGTCCAGCATCTCGGTAAAGAAATACTGAGGATTGTCTGGCGGTAATTTGAACACCATTAAGCAGCCCAAGTGCATTGGCGCTTGTGTGGTTTCCATACGCAAAAATGCAGCGTCCACCTGCCCCAGTCGTTTTTTCATGCCCGTACCTCTCCCCTCTAATAATGACTTGCAGTCTAACGCTCAATTTGTGGGAATAAACCCTCCAAATGCATGGACTTGGCAATGCTCCCCAATATGGGTGAGTAAAAACCTGAAAATACCAATACAATAAGTTGATAGCTATAGAAATTGTAACTCTGGGGAGTCCTACAAATGGTCGGAATTGAACACGCCAAAATTTATGCTGCGCGCGCATCCATAGCAAGCCGATTGCTGATTGCCAGCACGCTCGCTGTTAGCCCGCTGGCGCAGGCCGGAAATTTTGGCCTCGGCCCGATAGACGGGGAATATCAGTTACAAGGTACCTATGTGTATTCGGTGCGAACCGAAGCCCCACATCCCGGTGTCGTCGCCACAGGCGGGCGCGCGGTGGTAGAAGCCCCGGACTACCTGAAATGGCCCGAGTCGAATAATTTCGACGACGGTGACCGAAACTTTGATCAATGGGATGCGGTCAACAACCGCGTCACTCTGCTCGGTGAAGTGCAGCTGAAGTACGGCCCTGACCTCGGGATTTTGCTTCGCGGTGATGCCTTCTACGACATGGTGTATCGCCAAGACAGCAACGCCAACGACAACGAAGAGTCCATCAGCACCACCACGCAAGACCCCTTCAATAGCTTCACCGACGAAGCCCGCCATTTCAGTGGGAAACGTGCACGTTTGCTGGACGCTTATGCTTACGGCAGTTGGTATTTGCCCGGCAATATGGTGCTGAATCTACGTGCTGGCGAACACATCGCAGCTTGGGGTGAGAGCTTGTTTTTCTCCGGCGTCGCACTGGCACAAGCGCCAGCTGATGCCACCAAAGCCACAGTTCCTGGCGCAGACGTGAAAAGCATACTGCTGCCGGTCAATCAGGTTTCCATGCAATTGGCTGTCAATAATAAATTGACCATCCTGGGCCAGTACAAACTCGAATTCAAAGAGATCGAATTGAACCCCGTGGGCGAATTTTTCTCCCCTGCCGATGTCGTCGGTCCAGGTGCAGAAATGATCTACGGTATTCGCAACCCGCTGTATTCCGACAATCTGTCTGAAGTTGATTTAGCGAACACCACCGATATCAACGAAACCTTGGATGTCATTTCAGCATTGGTGCTGGGCACACCGCCCGGTACCGCGCAACCACTGCCTCCGGAGCTGTTAGGCGAATTCCTTTCACTCAACCTTCCTGCTGCGGGCTTAATTACCGAAGAGCAAGGCGCCCCCCGCGGTCTTGATGTTCAACGAGGCCCCGACATTCGTCCTTCAGATCACGGCCAATGGGGCTTTGGCTTACGTTACGCGCTGAACTACATCACCACAGTTGGCGCCTATCGACTGCGCTATCACGTAACAACCCCAGCGCCAGTACAAAATTATGGCTTTGCCACCCTGCTGTATAACCAAGCCACAGGGGAGCCGCTGATCACCACCGAGCAACTGGGTGGTTTATTAGTCCCTACGACTTACAACGTTAAATACTTTGGTGGAGTCGACTTAACGGCCGTGAGTTTGTCCACAGTCTTGTTCGGCACTAACTTTGGCTTGGAACTGATTCATCGTGATGGCTATGACGTGTTGGTCAACGTACACGCACCGATACTGGGGGACGTACCGACTCCGACCCGTGCTGAAGTCTGGCAAGCCCTGCTGTCATGGCTCATTGTCTTGGGACCAGGCCCTATGGGCTTATGGGATTCCGTGGCTATCGTTGGCGAAACGGGCTACCTACACGTGGAAGACTATGAGCGCCAATACAATACAGACGGGGAAATCGATACGGGCTTCACATTCTCACGTGATACCGC
>JBPOFU010000111.1:0-8094 GCA_051252075.1 Oceanococcus sp.
GATATAGCGGAGTGGTAGTTCAGTTGGTTAGAATACCGGCCTGTCACGCCGGGGGTCGCGGGTTCGAGTCCCGTCCGCTCCGCCAACTATTAAAAGGCACCCTCGCGGTGCCTTTTTTATTTTTCCCAAATCAAACCTCACGGGGGGGCAGGAATGTTGCAGAAAATTCGCGACCGCGCGACTGGGCCGTTGGCCTGGGTTGTCGTCGGTATCATCTGCGTACCTTTCGCATTTTTTGGTATCGAGGCGTTCCGTTCTGACGGAAATGCAGGGCCTGTTGCAAAGGTTGGCGAGCAAGAAATTGCCGATGCTCAGCTTCAACAGCGTTACCAACAGCGGTATCAGCAATTGCAGCAAATGTTGGGGCAGAATTTCCGCCCGGATATGATCAATCCAGACCAACTGCGTGAAAGCGTGCTGGATGGCATGATCCAAGAAGCGGCAAATACTGAGTATTTGGCGCGCAATGATTACCGCATTGCAGACGAAAAGGTTCTGGCATACGTTCGTGCTCAAGATTCTTTTCAGGAAAATGGCTACTTTTCCCCAGATTTGTACCGTGATCGATTGGCTCGCCAAGGCATAAACCCCATTCAGTATGAAGACCGCGTCCGCGCATTTCTGGCGAGCCAGCAGTTGCGTCAAGCGGTTAGTAATAGCGCCTTTATAACCGATGCAGAACTCGCTCAAGCGTGGGCATGGGAAATGCAAACGCGACGTTACGCTTATCGTGTCTATAAGGCCGATGCAGTGCGTAATGAAATTGTGATTGATGACGCTGCGGTGCAGGCTTTGTATGAAGAGCGCAAAGCTGGACTAACCGCGCCAGAGCGAATTAAGTTGGATTACGTAGAGCTCGATCCACAAGTGCTGAAAGAGGCTGTGGTTGTCGATTCGGAATCTTTGAAGAGTTTGTATGAAGAATACAAAGAAGCTCGCTTCAAGGTGGCCGAAGAGCGTAAAGCACGGCATATTTTAGTTCGCGCTAGTGACGAGGCCAAAGCCGCGATCGAAGCCGCTGCGCAGCGCGTAGCGCAAGGTGAAGATTTTGCTGAGGTAGCCAAGGAAATTTCTCAGGATCCAGGTTCTAAGGGCAAGGGTGGAGATTTAGGTTGGGTTACTCCCGGCATGATGGTTCAGCCATTTGAGGAAGCTTTGTTTGCTTTAAGCAACGGAGAAATAAGTGAGCCGGTTGAAACGCAATTCGGTTGGCATTTGATTCAGTTGGAAGAAATTCGTGATGCGCGTATTCGTGCGTTTGATGATGCTGAAACTCAAGCTGAACTGGACGATATGTACCGCGATCAAAAGGCGCGTGAGCAATTCGATGCTTTGGCTGAACAATTGGAGCAATTGAGCTTTGAAAATCCAACTTCATTGTCACCGGTTACTGAGCAGCTTGGTTTAGAAGTCAAAACCACAGAATGGCTGACGCGTAATGGTGGTGCAGGCATTGGTGCCAATGATGATGTAATTTCTGCGGCTTTTTCTGATTTGGTGTTGAAGTCGGAAGAGAACAGTTTGCCGTTAGCGGTAGGGCGTCGCCAGATTGTGGTGCGTTTGAATAGTCACGAAGAATCTCGTCCGCAAACATTGGATGAAGTGCGTAGTGATTTGCTAGCTGAGCTCACCCGTAAGGCTGTGACAGACAAGCTCCAAGCTTTGGTTGATGCGGATAAAGCATTACTTGAAGCAGGGCAGAAGCTTGCTGATCTACCGGTCAACGACGTGGCCGCGAACATGCCGCCGCTGACCTCAGAGCGCACTGATGCGGTGCCGAACCGAGCGCTGATAGGCGCCATATTTGGTATGTCGCATCCATCTGCCGCTCAGAGTAGCATCGCAACATCTGGCTTGACTGGTACTGAAGATAGGGCGTTAATTGAACTCAGTGAAGTCGTTGATGGCGATTGGGCACAAGCTCAGGATCCGGATAAGAGTTCTACTGTGCAACGCTTGCGCGCACTGCGTTCCAATCAGGAGTACATCGCTCTGGAAGCAGCACTTCGCGAACAAGTGGAAATTAAGATCTACGATAAATCGCCGATCTAATTAGCGCAGTTAAAAAAGAGCCCGCATTAGCGGGCTTTTTTGTACTCGAAAGTTACAGTCGTTACGTCAGTTTTTCGCCTCAATTTTCGCCCAACTGTCCCGCAGACCAACAGTGCGGTTGAATACCGGTTGCTCGCTGTTGTGTTCGATGGCGTCGGCGACAAAGTAGCCTTGGCGTTCGAACTGGAAGGCTTGCCCAGCGGCGCTTTGTACTAAGCCAGGTTCTATCGGGCAGTTTTCTAGGACCTGCAGTGAATCCGGGTTCAGATGCTCAATGAAATCCCCTTCGCTGCGGTCAGGTGTTGCGTGATTAAACAGTCGATCGTACAAACGGACTGTGGCGCTGGCGCCATGCGAGACTGAAACCCAATGGATTACGCCTTTAGGCTTAGGCCCTTCTATAGGGTTGGCGCCGAGGGTATCGGGGTCATAAGTGCAGTGGACTTCGGCGATGTTGCCTAATTCATCCTCGACCACATTGTCAGCGGTCAGAACATAGGCGTTACGCAGTCGAACAGATTTTCCGAGAACCAAGCGTTTGTACTTCTTATTGGCTTCAGGGCGAAAGTCTTCGCGCTCTATATAGATCTCGCGAGTGAAGGGGAGTTGGCGACTGCCGAGTTCTTCGCGATTGGGGTGGGCGGGTGCGTCTATGTGTTCGACTTTATCTTGCGGAAAATTACTGATGACGATTTTTAGCGGATCCAAAACGCACATGGCGCGTGGCGCATTTTCGTTTAAATCATCGCGAATAGCATGCTCTAGCATGGCCACATCAATACTGCTGTCTGCGCGTGCAACGCCGACCATTTCCCAGAATTTACGGACAGAAGCGGGGGTGTAGCCACGCCGTCTCAATCCAGACAAGGTTGGCATGCGTGGATCATCCCAGCCTTGCACATGCCCTTCATCGACCAAGCGTTTTAGTTTGCGTTTGCTGGTGACTGTGTAATTCAGATTGCCGCGGGCAAATTCATATTGATGCGGAGTGGAGGGCACAGGCAGCCGCTGAATCAACCAATCATAGAGTGGCTTATGATCCTCAAATTCAAGCGTGCAGATCGAATGGGTAACACCTTCTATGGCATCGGATTGGCCATGGGTAAAATCGTAGGTGGGGTAAATGCACCATTTATCGCCAGTTTGATGATGATGCGCTTTGCGAATGCGATAAAGAATGGGGTCACGCATATTCATATTGGGCGAGCTCATATCCACCTTTGCTCTCAATACGCAATGGCCTTCATCAAACTCTCCCGCACGCATGCGTGCGAATAAATCCAGATTTTCTTGCGCGCTACGCTCGCGTGATGGACTGTTGCGGCCTGGTTCTTTCAGTGTGCCTCGGTACTCTCGCGCTTGTTCTGGGCTTAAATCGCAGACATAGGCCAAACCTTTGTTAATCAGATCCAAAGCGTAATCATGCAAGGTATCGAAATAGTCAGAGGCAAAACGCACTGGGCCGTGCCATTCAAAGCCTAACCAGCGAATATCTCGGGTGATGGCATCGATGAACTCTTGGCTTTCCTTATCCGGATTGGTGTCATCAAATCTCAGATGGCAGTGGCCTTCAAAGTATTCCGCTAATCCGAAATTCAAACAAATGGATTTAGCATGCCCTAAGTGCAGGTAGCCGTTAGGTTCCGGTGGGAATCGGGTGACAACAGGGCCTTGCACTCGAGCGGATTCGAGATCGTCGCGAATGAGGGTGCGAAGGAAATTGTGGCCAGCTTCAACTGTGCTGCTCATGGGATGTATTCCAAAGCGGCTTAGGCCGCAGGCAAACGGACATTATATCGGGCTGCTGCAGCCTTTATTGATAATGTGAACGGTCGAAGCGTCTATGGCCCCAAAAATACTGCTCCGGATACTGCCGGATAAGCTTTTCAAACCAAGTATTGGCTTGGTTAATGGTGTGGCGTAACGCCGCTTCTTCATCATCCTGCGGTTCAACTCGCATAATTGGAGAGCTGTGCCAAATGATTTTATCATCGCCTTCATAGACACCGACTACCAGCAAAAACGGTACTTTGTGCTCAGCTACATATTTCCAAGCCCCTGTTTGTGTTGGGGTATCCGGTACGCCCAGCACATCGAGGGCTATGCCGCCACGACTGGCATGCTGGTCAGCTAAGAACCCAACGCAATGGCCCTGTTCAAATAATGCATTTACTTCTTCGCGAATGCTGCTGTGCGGTAGCCGTATCGCTTTGCCGTTTACTACGTGATGGCGACTGGCGGGTATTTCGATGAGGCCGCTACCGGCACGCAGGCGCTTGCGTGCAATGTAGCGATCAAACCAGGGCGATTTGAAACCCTTGTACATAACGTGCAAATCGAAATCGACGGCGCGCACCAGTTTTAATGTGAGATCGGGATTGCCTAAATGGCAGCAAACCAGTGCGCTGCCTTCTGGAGAATTTTGCATTTGCATCAGACGCTCGCGACCTTCATCGGTCACGAAATGTGCAATTTTATTGGGTGGCCAATAAACCCAATCAAAAATGAGGTCCAGCACACCGCGCGCAAAATGGGTGTACATGGCGCGAATAATGCGTGTTTTTTCTTCCGCGCTAAGACTGTATTTGTATGCCAGGTCGAGATTGATTTCAGCAATTCGCTGCTTTTTGCGCATCAAGCGATAGGCGCCACCTGATAGGCCGCGAATGAGTAGTTTGCGTAAGGGGTGCCCGCCCAACCAAAGTACGCATCCGAACAAGAGCACCGCGAAGTCAGCCAGCAGTATGGGTATCCATTGCTGCCAAGGGGTATGCCTATGTAAAAAGGATGCGTGGCCGGAGATGCGCTCGGCCATAGGCAGTTTAGAAAATTTACTCATGCCGATTTTATACAAGACTACGGCGATGGGCGCTAACCCACCGCCGCGGCTTCAATCAGAATGCATCAACAGCTAAGGCCATCATACTTTCGGTTCCTGCCGTGACTTTGCTCAGCAGGCTGCTGTGCTCGGCGACATAACGTTCCATGAAGAAGCGTCCGACAACCAATTTGGTTTCGTAGAACTGTGCATCATCGCTGCCGTTGTTCAGCGCATCTTGGCAGGTGCGCGCTGCACGTAGCCAAGCCCAGCCCACCGCGACGACGCTAAATAAGCGAGTGTATTCGACTGCAACACCACCGATATTGTCGGGGTTAGCGAGGCCATTTTGCATGAGCCATCCGGTTGCTTGTTGCAAGGAATCGAATGCAGCTTTTAGCGGGGCAGTGTAGCCATTCAAGGCATCCGATCCGCTGTTGTCGGCGATGTCTTTGGCGACAAGTGCAAAGAAATTTTTCACTGCACGGCCACCATGTAATGACAGTTTACGGCCTACCAAATCCAAGGATTGAATGCCGTTGGTGCCTTCATAGATTTGGCTGATGCGGGCATCGCGGACAAATTGCTCCACCCCATGCTCACAGATGTAGCCGTGCCCACCGTAGACCTGTACAGCTAAGTTTGCGGCTGCGGAACCTTCATCGGTAAAGAAGGATTTGGCGATGGGGGTCATTAAACCCAGCAGGTCATCGGCCTTCTGCCGCTCTGCTTCATCGGGGTGGCGGGTGGCCAAATCCAATTGCAGCGCGATGATGCCATTTAGGGCACGTGCACCTTCTGCAAAGCTACGCATGGTCAATAGCATACGGCGAACATCAGCATGATGAATGATGGGGTCGGCCGCTTTTTCTGGGGCTTTCTTTCCTGTCAGGGAGCGACCTTGTATGCGGTCTTTCGCGTAGGCCGCCGCATTTTGATACGCCAACTCAGCTGCGCCCAAGCCTTCAACTGCAACGCCTAAGCGTGCGGCGTTCATCATGGTGAACATGGCGCGTAGGCCTTTGTTCTCTTCACCAACCAGATATCCGGTGGCGCCTTCAAATTCTAAGACGCAAGTTGCAGACGCCCGTATACCCATTTTGTGTTCTATGGATTGGCAGACCACATTGTTGCGTTCACCGGTATTTCCAGCGTCGTCTACGTGGAATTTGGGCACAATAAACAAAGAAATGCCCTTGGTACCCGCTGGCGAATCTGGGGTCTTTGCCAATACCAGATGGATAATGTTCTCGGTCATCTGGTGTTCACCAGCCGAGATGAATATTTTGTTGCCGCTGATTTTGTAACTGCCATCGGCTTGCGGTTCGGCACGGGTGCGAATAATGCCCAGGTCTGTACCGGCGTGCGCCTCGGTCAAATTCATGGTGCCGGTCCATTCACCTGATGTCAGCTTGGGCAAAAATTTCTGCTTCAGTTCATCTGTTGCCCAATGCTCTAAAGCGCTGTGAGCGCCATGGGTAAGGGTGGGGTACATAAACCAGGAGTGGTTGGCCGCGGTGAAAATTTCGTTCGCCATGAAGCGTACGATTTGCGGCATGCCCATGCCACCAAACTCTGGATCGCAAGAGAGTCCGCCCCAGCCGCCTTCGACATAGGCTTGATACGCCTCTTTGAATCCATCGGGAACGATGACCTCACCGTTCTCCAAGCGGCAAGCTTGCTCGTCACCGGATTGATTCACGGGGTGTACCAGATCTTCCGCTAAGCGGCCGCACTCTTCAAAAATAGCGCTGATCGTATCGGCATCCGCATCGGCATAGCCCAGTGTGTCTTTATGGCTGGCAAAGTCGATCATTTCGTTGACGACAAAGTTCAAATCGCGGGCTGGTGTGGTGTAACTGGGCATGAGGCCATCCAGTGATGAATTAACAGGGGGCGTATTTTGCCAAGTGCTTAAGGAAATGTCCATACGCAGGCGTATGGAATGTTGCCAACCCGTTAGGAAAGGAGTATCACGGTGGGTGAGCGACAGCAGCCCAATGGGCAAGGAGCGGCAATGAATAAAGGTGAATTGCAAGAGATGGACTTCGCATTGGAAGAAATGCTGGTCTGCGGCAATCTGGACTTAGAGCAGCAATCCTTGATAGAGCGATGTTTGGATCAGGGCTATTTGATGCTGAATAGCACTGAAAAATCTATGGTCCGACGTCTGCTGAACGCACAAAGTAGCGGCTCAAAAACGCCAGGTTCAGCTGCCAGCCCATTGCAGCGTTGGCGGCAACGACGGTCGCAGCAACTCGGTGCGAGCAAGGGCTCCAACGCCAAGGGGTGAGTGATAGCGGAGTGCGGCTTCATTCAAAAGCCTGATCAGCGTATGCTACGTGGTCAAGAAAAAAGGTGCCGCGTGGGTGCGTGGCCAGGAGATAAAAATGACTGCGGTTGAAAAGATTTTCCAAGACGACTCATCGGCCATGCTTCACGCTTGTTTTAGCAAACAACGTGCAGCCTATTTAGATGCCCCGGTCCCGAGCCTAGCTGAGCGCAAGCGAGATTTAGAACAACTTAAAGCTATGCTGAATGATCATCGCGACGCGATTATTTCCGCGATCAGTGAAGATTATGGCAATCGTTCCCGGCATGAAAGCCAGTTTGCCGAAATCATTTCTGTGACAGATGCCATTAATGATGCCATCAAGAGTCTCAAAAAGTGGACCAAAGTTCAGAAACGTCACATTGATCTAAGTATGTTTGCTGGTGGTAAAAATCGTGTCATTCCACAGCCGCTTGGCGTAGTTGGCATTATCGTACCGTGGAATTTCCCGATCAATTTGAGCTTTGTGCCTCTGGCTGCAGCCTTCGCTGCGGGCAACCGTGCCATGGTCAAGATGTCGGAAAACTCGCGCGCATTAAGCCGTTTGTTGATGAGCATCTGCGGTGACTACTTTAGCGATGACAAACTGATCTTTTTTGAAGAAACCGGTGGCATCGGTATCGAGTTTTCCAAGATTCCTTATGACCTCATGATGTTTACCGGCTCCGGGCAAACCGGTCGCTCAGTGATGGCAGCAGCCGCTCAGAACCTAACCCCAGTTGTGTTGGAACTCGGAGGTAAATCGCCGGCGATTATCGACCCGAATTTCCCCATGGAGAAAGCCGCTGGTCGCATTATGTACATTAAGCAATTCAACGCTGGGCAGATTTGCACCAATGTTGACTATGTTTTTGTGCATGAAACGCAACGTGACGAATTCGTTGCATTAGCC
>JBPOFU010000112.1:0-7946 GCA_051252075.1 Oceanococcus sp.
ACGCAACTTGATGCTGAGTTGGCCGGGTTGCACCAACATTTATTTAACGAGCCCAACCCAATCCCCGCGAAATGGGCACTTCATCGCATGGGGCGGATTCCAGAAGGTATTCGTTTACCACTCACACCGCTTGATTCTTCGTTACATGTAGGATTGGAACAAGCCATGATTCAAGCAGGAGTTGAATTTTGATTCGTCTAGTTTTCGTCGGTTTTTTATTGTCCAGTTTAATGGCGTGCAGCGTGCGCACTTGTGAATTGGAAGGTGCCTATTTGGAGGCGCAGGAATATCCTGACTTGCAGAAACCAGGGCAAAAAGGTGAGTTGCCCGCGCGTGATCCAGCGTATCAATTGCCTCCTATACCGGATCAAGAGTACAAAGCAGGGCGTAGCTATACCAATGCAGAAGGCAAAGAAGAAACGGATTGCTTAGATCGCCCACCGCGACTGATTCCAAAACAGTCGTAGATTCCGAAGCGCGCTTGGTTTAGAATGCGCCCCCGCATACTGGCCCAGCGCCCGTGCGGGATTGCAGTACGGTAAATCGGAGAGATGGCTGAGTGGTTTAAGGCGCACGCCTGGAAAGTGTGTGGGGGTTTACGCCCCTCCAGGGTTCGAATCCCTGTCTCTCCGCCAAATAGTTATTTAAGCCCCTGATTGACGGGGCTTTTTTATTGTCTAAAAATTGTGCCATACAAACAGGCATGCATGATTTTAGGTGCGCCCCGATCAGAATCAATGCGTTGAATTGCCTGTTCTACGACTTTTTGAAATCAGCGCTGGGGATTAAAAGGATACAGACTGATGGTGGGGCTGGCCGCATAGGACGCAAAGCGGAACACCTCTGGTCGCTCCATTAGAATCTGCTGCTAGAACTTTGCGGTCATTCACCCTCGATTGGGCTACGCGCACTATGTGCCTTTTGGAGACATTCGGCAGATTGCTAGCCGCCGTTCTGATTCTGCAAATGCAGACCTTCACCTCGCGACGGGCGTCGCTGGCCATGTGCCCTAAACCCGTCATTCAATTTGTGAGATGGCTGGCAGAGTCGTGCCATGAGCCGACAATTAACAGTCATATTTTCAACTCGTAACAATTGAAATGTCGTGCACCCATTGTTCCTACCTAGCCTTATAAAATTTTGAATTACACTCCCTTGGAAAGCGCATGTGTTAGTTTTTGATGCGACAGAAGGTGAGGAGTCAACATGGCAGGAGTAGCTACTGAATTGCTGGTCGCTGGGCGGCGATTTGTGGAAGTGCGTCGCCAGAGACGGGCCGGACTGCTTGAAGGTCCGCCAGACTGCAAGCGATTTCGCCAGCAGTTACAAGCGCTTATAGAACGGGCTGATTCTTCATCAATTGCCGAATATCACTGGGTGGAAATTGCGGCCAATAAACCACCGTGGGTAACTTCCGGTATTGAGTTACAAGCAGGTGAGCAGGCATCCTGGTTCGTTTGCGGTAGAACCTACGCCGCAAAACCTCTGGATATTTGGGTGCCACCGGCAGTGCAGATCTGGTTTCGGCTGGGTGATGGACATGTCGACAGTGCGACGCGTGACAGCCACAGCATTGTGGCGGATCGTGCTGGAGCCCTTGAGTTTGGCAATTATTTTCCGAACGATTGGGCGGACAGACGCGGCAAGACAAAAGAACCCGATCGCGTCTATCGCTCGCTTAAAGGCGAACTCATCGCTTTGGTGATCCGCTGGAAGGGCGATGCGATAGAAGGGTTACGCGAACTGCAGCAGGCTGGCGATGTGGATGCTTGGATTGCGAGCGAAATCGAACGCGTTGAAAAAGGTGACAACAGCCCCGCTGGCTGGACCTCACTTTGGAATGTGCCACGTAATGAGATTTACAGTGCCAGTGTCGGCCCCGGCGATCAGCCCGCCATTTGCTGTCAAACGCAGGGTGATGTCGGCATTCTGCAGCATGACGCTGATTTTCCATTCACGCCAGAGACTAAGCTGGACTGGAACTGGATCGTGAATGCTCTGCCATCTGCAATCCGCGAAGATGCGGTCCCCAGCCATGACTACGTCAGCATTGCAGTCGAATTCGATAACGGCAAGGACATCACCTACTACTGGAGTGCGTGCCTGCCGAAGGAAACTGGCTATATTTGCCCCTTGCCTGCGTGGAAAACCAAGGAATATCACGTGGTGGTGCGCTCAGGGCCCGAGGAACTGGGTGAATGGCACAAAGAATCACGCAATCTGTACCACGACTACCAACAACACATGCAACAGAGTATGGGTGGTGAGTTCCCCAAACGCATCGTTCGCGTCTGGCTGATTGCTAACAGCGTATTTCAGCGTGGCATTGGCGATTGCCAGTATTCAGATATTCGCTTGAGCAACCGTGAATCAGCACTTGAGGTCCTTTGATGCTCAACGCCACAAAATCACGGTGTCTTTAAAGAAACTGCCTATTCCTGATAATTGCCAGAAACAGACAACCACGCGAAACCGGATTTTAGTCATTTTTCACGAATGGGTGCATAAACCTTCACCGGAAAATGTACGCCCTTACATTGAATTTCTCCAAATGGCTCACAATCGATCTGATCTTTGACCAAATGCCAACTGGCATCACTGAGCAGAACGCCATCGGGTTCGCAGTGCGATTGAATGCGCGAAGCAATATTGGTTTGCAGGCCGATTGCGGTATATGTCATGCGGCCTTCGGAACCAAAACTGCCGACACTGAGTACGCCGGTGTTGATGCCAATGCGGATTTGCAAGGGCTCACCGATACCTAGGGCCAACCAATGTTCGTTCAAAGCGGGTAGCTGGTTTTGCATTTCCTGAGCGGCTTGAAGCGCATTGAGCGCTTGAGATTTGGGCTCCATTTCGTTTGGAGCCCCAAACAGAGCCATCAAGCCATCGCCCGAGAATTCATTTAACGTGCCGCCATGTTGGCCAATGATGTTGGCCATGGCGGCCATGTACTCATTGAGTATTTGCGTCAAGGACTCGGCATCCAAACGGTCGGCCATGTCGGTAAAGCTCACAATGTCGCTGAATAGCACTGTGATGCGTCTGCGGGCAGGGGCATCTATCGCAGCAGCATTACCGGCAATAATCTGGTCAGCCACAGCAGGTGGTATGTAGCGGCGTATGAATTTTCTGCTTTGTTCTAACTCGAACAGAGCCCTATCCCGTGAGTTGGTTACTACCCACATAACACCACAAACTGAACAAAGAACCTGTGCAACGAAAAAGACATTAAGAAGCAACCAACCTGTGCTGGATCGTACCGTCTCCATTGGGGCCGCATAGCCGCTGGCGTAAGGCATCCAACTGTAATGCTGAGCAATCACTATTGCCACGGCGGCAAAGGACCACAAAAAAATGAGATGCCGCGCCGAACGCCAGCCATCAACCAGGACCATCATCAACAGTAAAAACACGGGCAAAATTATGTAAGCACTGTCAAATGATCCGGCATGTGTAACCACCATCAGAGACCAAGATGAATAGCCATATACGAATAAGTAAAATGGTAAGCGACTGGTGCTACCTCGCAGCGACAAGATGGCACAAACAATAATCGTGCCCACGACAACGAACATGCCAAACCAAAAAACGCCTTGGTAAGGATATGCGTCACCTACTAGCCAGCCTCGAACTAGATGGAATGCTACGTGAATCGGGACAGCGAGAATGAACAGGATGCTGCCGATTTTATGTGCTGGAGTCCACGCATCGAAACGAGCTATACGTTTGCTCCATACCTCACTATGGAGGTGGGTTTTGTTCTCCATGCCGATCAAACTTTTTTGCCCTAGTTATCGGGACATACTACAAGACAGCGAGCTATGTCGGCTTTGTTCTGATCTGCGGCATTCCCGCCAACGTCGGCTTCCTGCTTGTCCGTCGCAGCTTAACGCACAGCGCCTTCGCTCAAGGAACGACTGCTCTCGGGTTTCGACTTGGGCAGCGCGACCGACGGCTTTGCGCCCAAAGCGTGAGTAGGCCTGTATCAGCTCAATGGCCGTTTACGGTAAGGAGTGAAGGTTCCCGGCCCGGGGCTTCAAGGTCCGCCAATGGCAGAAAGCAGTTGTTCCCCTGCAATAACCTGCTGATCGCTTCCAGGTACATGCGTCACCAACGGACGAACATATGCCGATTCAGTCGAGCATAAAGGAGGGCAGGCCATTTGTGGCAAAACATTAGATCTGTCTCAAGTGGGTGCGTCTTCCTGGGACGAGATGCAAAAGCCTATTCAGCGTCATCTCGTTCGTCATATTGCGAGTCACTTGGTTTGGCACCTCATTTAAAACCGGTAGGTCTCATCGAGTATGATTTGAGAATTAATCCCATCACCGACAAACCACAAAAGCCATGTTCAATCGCGATCACTTCCGTTATAAAACTTGTTGCCTGATCCTTGTCGGAGTGGGGCTGCAAGCTTGTAGTGATCGTTCAAGCGAACTGCAAAACGATGTCATCGTTGCTGATGACACATCAGCTACGCGCACGCTTGCGAACCAGTGTGTCGGTTTGCACGCAGCGGACTTGGCGCGCGGTGTCACAAAGCGTGATCAGTCTTATCAAGCAGACGCCTTAGAATTTGAAGAAACCACAGGCTTCCTTCTGCGTCCAACAGATCTGCAGGGTTTTCTGATTTTCGACCCGGATGGTCACTACTTGTCCGCCACAATCAACGGAGTCGTGGCTCAGGATGCTGCCGGGGCAGTATCCGAATGGCAAATTTTGCCATCAGCACTGCAAGAGTTTCACCTGCAGTCCCGGCAGGATGAACGCTGGCTTTCGGTTAGCCCCGACGGCGACCTGCAATTATCCGCGACGACGCCCAGCACATTTCGGTTGGACAAGCAGTCCAATTGCTTGCCCTTTCCAGAAGCAAAACTGGGCGCCAGCGGCCAGATTTTTAGCGGCATTCAGGACGACGGCAGTGTCTTTGGCATAGCAGATGCGCATACGCATATTTCTGCCTATCAACGCCTGGGCGGACGCTTCATTCACGGCGATGCGTTTCATCCGCTTGGTGTTGAGCATGCTCTGACGGATTGTTCTGAAAACCATGGCCCCGAAGGCAGCATGGATTTCGTGGGGCATTTCGTACGTGATGGTGTCCCTCTTGGCAGCCATGTCACGGCGGGCTGGCCGGACTTCCCAGGTTGGCCCACCCACGATACTTACTCACATCAGCAGACCTATTACATGTGGGTCAAACGCGCTTGGATGGCGGGTTTGCGTCTGCTCGTCAATCACACCTCTGGTGATGAGCAGTTGTGCATGCTCAATCCGATACGCGACACCGACTGCGATGAAATGGAGCAGGTTCGCCGCCAAGTGGCTGGCATGTATGCGCTGCAGGATTACATTGATGCTCAAGCTGGCGGACCAGACTTGGGCTGGTTTCGTATCGTTACGGATGCAGTCCAAGCACGTGAGATAATTCAGCAGGGCAAGCTGGCCGTAATTCTAGGAATTGAGGCATCGAAACTGTTTCACTGCGGCGAATTTTTAGATGCTCCGGAATGTGGCGAAGCAGATATTGACGCGGGTATAGACGAATTCTTTGATCTGGGTATTCGCAGCGTGTTTCTCGCCCACTGGTTTGATAATGCCTTCGGTGGCGCTGGCCTTTTTGACCAATCTGAGCTGACGCTGAATGCACTGAACAAACCGGAAACAGGCCATTACTATCGCGTCGAAGCGTGTCCGGAGCCGGATATGGGTGCAAACCTCACGTC
Organism: Oceanococcus sp.; assembly: GCA_051252075.1. GTDB lineage: Bacteria > Pseudomonadota > Gammaproteobacteria > Nevskiales > Oceanococcaceae > Oceanococcus. Next base: position 5,730 of record JBPOFU010000112.1, read on the forward strand.
TGTCGCGCCACAAGTTGATGCGGATAACCCCATCGCTCAGGCAATCAACCAAGCTTTGTTGCTGGGCGTACCCAGCTATCCACCTGGCCCTCATTGTAATTCTAAAGGCCTGACCGATCTGGGTGCCTATGTGGTCCGCCAGCTTGCGGCACGCGGCATGATTATCGAAACCGATCATCTCGGCGCCAAGATGAAGAATCAGGTGTTGGATATCGTCGAGGAACTGAACTATCCGGTGGTGTCTGGGCATTACCATGCGGGTGGCACGTCCTCGCCCAGTCAGCATCAGCGCATTCTTGCATTGGGCGGTATTGCTGCACCGATCAAACCTAGAGCTGATGATTATCCAGGGCACGTGCGTGATCTGCAGACAAAAAGTAGTTCGCAGTACTATTTCGGCGTACCCATGTCCACTGACAGCGGTGGCATAGCCTCGCTTCCGGGGGTGCCGCGCGAGGACGACGTACGCGTGAGCTATCCGTTCACCTCCTACGACGGCCAAGTCACTTTCGAGCGCCAAGTGACCGGCAATCGGACCTTCGACTACAACGAAGAGGGTATCGCACACTACGGCTTATTCGCGGAATGGATCCATGCTGTCGGCAAGACGACCGACGGAGACTATGCCTTGCAGCAGTTGTTTCGATCCGCTGAAGCCTATTTGCGCATGTGGGAAAGAACCGGCGTAAATCAAACTCAGATTAGTAATTGACCCTGTGATTGCCTGTTAGTAATCAGCTCATTGAGTGACTTCATGAAATTACACCTATTAATCATCTCACTTCTCGTCGCAGCCTGTGGAGGAAACGAATCCGGTCCTGAGTCAGAAAGTGCGTCGAGTTCCTTGTCGGTGCTGCATGCCGAACGTGGGGCGAATGCGGGAATCTATGATGCCGAAGGGCGGCGGGTGCTATTGCGTGGTGTGAACTATTCCGCACTGGGTGATTACTATCAGGATAACCCCGATTATCCCGCTGTCATTGCGCCGCTGCCGGACGATATTCCCAGCATGGCCGCACTGGGCTTTAACGTGGTTCGACTTCTCATACATTGGTCGGCTTTGGAGCCGCTTCCCGGTCTTTATGACGAGTTGTATCTCGACCGGATTGCCGAGCAGCTTAGGGATTTTGAGGCGCATGACATCTATGTTGTTTTGGATATGCATCAGGATGCCTGGGGCAAACACATTGCAAGCCGCGAAGCCGATGAAACTTGTCTGCCGCCGATGGAGCCATCCATAGGCTGGGATGGTGCTCCGCAATGGGCCACGATCACTGACGGTTTGAGTACCTGCCGACTGTCGCAACGCGAGTTATCTCCGGCTGTATCTCAGGCTTTCGCCAACTTCTATCTGGATCGTAACGGTATCCAAAGCGCCTTCATCGCCGCTTGGCAACACGTTGTCAAACGTTTTGCTGATACCCCTGCTATTGCGGGTTACGACATTTTTAACGAGCCCCATACGTCCTATGCCGTGGGATTATCAGGCTCTGCGCTGTTGGGCAGCTTTTACGGTCAAGCGATTGATGCTATTCGGCAGGCGGAACAATCAGTGCCCGGTGGTTTCCCTCATATCGTCTTCTTCGAACCAACCGTGCTGTGGTCTTTGTCTGGCTTCGATGCGGTTCCTCCGCCAAGCTTTACTGCGGACAGCAATATCGTGTTCGCACCGCACTTGTATTGTGGCGCCATTGGACCGACGCCACCGGCGTTTTGTTTTGAGGCCGCCAACCAAGCGGCAGCACTACTCGGCACTACAGTGTGGGTGGGCGAATGGGCAGGCTGGTTAGACAGTCCGGATATGCTTGCACACCGCGAAGAGTATGCCGCCTTGGAAGATGCCAACCTTATTGGCGGAGCCGTTTGGCAATGGTCACAAGGATGCTGGGAACCACACTCGATAGCTACACCAGAAAACACACCGCCGCAGGAAACCATTCATGTTGCCCGCATAGGTTGTCCAAATGATGATTATCGGGGTGTCGTTGAGATCAATCGCCCCTTGTACAGTCGTCCGTATCCCCGAGCAGCACCCGGGCTTCAGTCGCTCGCTAGCGACCCCGCAAGCCATAGCGCGACCATAAGCGGTGATGAAGGTGGCATTGCGGACCTCTGGGTGGCCAATCGTTATGCTGGTGAACCGAGTATCACCGGCACCGGAATCACAGATGTCTCGACCACGCCAGTATCTGGTGGCTACCGAGTGCAGGTTGAGGT
>JBPOFU010000113.1:0-7911 GCA_051252075.1 Oceanococcus sp.
AAAAAACCTGAGGATAAGCGGGTCGTGAACTCATTTATTCAACGGTGCCTGCATAGGGCGAGAACGCAAGAGCACATTGACCCGATACTGTTCGGTATCTGTCCACGCTAGGCTCTGCCTGTTTTCGCTCAATCCGTGGTCATTGTTATATACGTACAGAATCTCTGGAACATAGCGTATATGCTTGTCCGTCGCCATTTCCATCATTGGCCACATACACGCTACATCACCTGCCGCGGCAAAGTATTCGCCATCTTCGTCTCTAAGGTCTTCATCACGAATGTGATCCCACAGAAACTTTCGGTAGCTACGCAAGTGTGTGGCAAGAAAGCTGCCCGGGTGATAGCGGTACCAGTTATTTTGGCGCGCGACCGTTGGGTAGGGCGCTGCAGAACCACGTTGAGCCGCACCTAACAGGTGCTTTTTAAATTGCGCTTTTCGCGTCGTAGGACGCACCAGCTCGCAGCTACCGTAGCTGAGCCAAACCTCCGGATCGCTATACAGCGCCGCCAAATTTTCCAATACGCGATCGTGCTTGAGCCAATCATCGCCATCCACTACCACCACCACATCCTGATCGGAAACGGCAGAAAGCGCCGTAGCTTGGAGCAAATTGGCCAATGGATATTGCCGCTTTTCATTCTGTAGCACATGAAATCTTTCGTCGTCCGACACAGCCGCTTTTGCTCTTTCGTATGTACGGTCACCCGATAAAGCATCAATAAACACACAATAAAAGTGTTTGTAGCTTTGATTTTGAATTGACTTCAGGCACTTCTCGACCCACGATTCGCAACAATACGCGGGACAAACAATTGCAAAATGTAGCGGCCGCTCTTTCGTTTCAAAAGTCATGACGGAATCACGTCTCGCCTTCACGCTGGAGTAGAGACTTGCAAATTGTCTCAATCATCGCATCAGCAACACGTGTCCAATCATATTTGGCAAGCGTGTTGTCCTGCCCCCGTTTCCCCATGAAGGCCAAGCGACCGGCATCTGACAACGCATGTTGAATGAGTGCAGCCAAGGCCTGTGGTGTCGCCTCATCCAGCAGAAACCCAAATTCCCCATCTTTGGTAATCTCTGGCAATGCGTTTTTATACAGCCCAACCACCGGTGTCCTACAGGCTAAAGCCTCAAGGTAAGCTAGGCCCCAAGGTTCATACGTGGCCGGCATTAAAAAAAGCGTGGCTTCTTCATAAAGTGACTGCAACGCTTCCTGAGTCACCCACCCTGTTGTAATAATGCCCGGCTCGTTTGCTAGCTCTGGGTACTTTTCACCCCCAACGACTGTCAACTCGACATCTGGTATTACTTTACGCAAAACCCTTATTGCTTCCACAACCAACGGCAAACCTTTGTCACGCGGACGCAGTTTGGCAACCATCAACATTCTGGGAACGCTATAGTCTTTGTCGCCGTAGTAGGGTTGGATCTCGCCTAGCCCGCTCCCTACCGCACTGATCTTCGCTTGCGGCACGCCAAATTGCTCATGGAGATTTTGTCCTACATGCTCACCAATGGTGAAAATATGGTCAACTTTTGACAACACGCGCGCTTCCAAGCGGCGAAAATTACGCCGGCGGCACGGTGACAAGCCCTGAGCAGACTCAGACCTAGATTCCCAAATATCGTAGCTGTTATCAACATAGAGATAGCTAGGAATAGCACTGCGCAATAGCGGTACGTCATACGTCCCCAAATGCAAGACCCCTGAACATAAGCTGTTGCGGGCCTGCCTTAAAACTCTGTGCGAAGCTAGCAAGCGATGACACGGCCCCCAAATAAACGGGTGCCCCATACCCAACAAGCGATCGGCTATTGTAGCCCCACTCGCAACTTTGCCACTGAGCCTGGAAGACCACGCTATTGGTTGAATTCGCTCATCAGCGGTCATTGCGGAAATCAGATGAGACGGCGTCCCCGACCACGTCCGCGGGTTCTCCGGCGCACCTGCTTGGCAGGAAATCAGCAACGAATGCGGGTTCATGCAGACGCCGCAGGGCGTTCCAACTTTACTGCCACAAAAAAGCCGCTGAATTGGGAAAAATAGCAATACGCATCCGCGCGGCCATCAAAGAAATCGTGTGCTGCTATGCGATTCCCCAACAATGCCGCATGTCCATAATCTTCCAGTATCACAATGCCGCCCACACTCAGACGCTTATCCCAAATCTCCTCCAGAACATGTAGCGTCGCGCGAAAGGAATCACAATCAATAAATGCCAATGCCAAGGGGCCTGTGTCTGTACCCGCCAATGTCTTGGTAAAGTCACCTTTCACCAGCTGTACATTTTTTTCATCGGTAAACTTGGCGCGGACAGTTTCAAAATTAACCGGATGCGTGTTACTCCAAAATTTGTCGATGCCGATACCTTCATCCGGAAAGTTCTCAAACATATCGAACATGTAGAGCATCTTGTCTGAACCCAAACGCTGCAAGCTTTTCGCAATCAACCAGCCGCTGTGTCCCCAAAACGAGCCAAACTCAGTAATACATCCCGCAACATTTCTTTCAATGACGGAATTAAGCAATCCCCAGAGATCCAAGAAATCTCGGATTTCCGTTTTGTGATTGAATTTTTTCAAAGATGCTTCAAAAATTTCAAAAGCCTGCATGCCCTGCTTGGACAACATCGGCGATACGAAATCAACATCGGTCAGTTTGTCCCATTTTTCGACGCCCGCATTTTCCAATGCCGGAATCGCCAAGTATTCTAATGGGGCATTGGCGGTGGCCGCGTTTGCTAATATGTCACGAGACGTTGTGAATTGAATTTGAGAGTTAAGCGTACCTAAAACGATACAACCAACATTGCTCATGCTTGACTCATCAAGCTTCGCAACTTGGGAATATGCAATGGAATCCGATCGCAGACTTGCCTTGTCGAATTGCACACTCAGCTTGGTAAAAAACTCACTGTTGTCGTGTAGAACCAAAATTTTTTGGTCTTCGCTTGTGCACGCCTGACGCGCCAACTGTGTTAGTAATTTCGCGGCGTGTTTTGGACGGCGAACATTAAATCGAGTGACGATTCTACGATTCCGTTTCTGCCGCCAAATCATCAGCATTCGCCGAACTACGCGAACGGGTAAATTAAGTACTGAACTCACATTGAAATCCTGAATTTAACGAAAGTGCTTCAGCCAGGCTGGCTGGGCACGCGAATCGGTGCAGGCCTATAGGCCCAAAGGTGCTTCAAGTTCATACAGGGCAGCTCAATATAGTGGTAGCTCAGATTCGCTATAAACAAAATTAAGGCGCCCGCAATGCACGATGCCAAAGTAGGTGAAAAATGCTCGTGTAGAGATAAAAAAGACAAGCCCGCCAATATGGGCCAATGCCACAAATAGGTCGAGTAGCTGATTTTGCCAAGGTGAACCAAAACAGGAATACGCAGAACAGCGATGCCCTTTTGTTGCTCCTGATTGCTGGTATAGATTGCCGCTAAGGCGAAAAAGCCAAAACTGGCCGCCGCTATGGACTGAATACTCCAACGCACCTCGTATATATGCGCGTCGATGACATAGTGATAGGGTAGGATCGGAGCAATAAATGCAGTGACAAGGCTGATCCCTACGCCCAGCAACACGCCCCAATGCGCCCAAACCGGTAGCGTTGGATGTTCCGCCCGCTCATGCCAAATGGTCAAGCACGCCAATAGCAGACCAAGGGCAAAGCTGTGTGATCTCACCGGCAAAGCCCATGGATCCATACCCAAGACAATCCTGAACACCGGGCCGACAACGACTGCCAAGGCCACCAGCAACAGTATGGTTTTTGCGGTGATGCGCGTCATAACAAATGCAAACAGCGGCAGCAAAGCGTAGAAATACTCTTCCATCGCGACGGACCAGGTGTGCAATAGAGCCCACAAATAGTCACCCCGAGGACTCAACACCAAATATTCAGCAAATTGCGTGAAAGTCAGCTGCTTAATAAAACCAACTGTCGTCCATGCGTTCTCTGCCGCCTCCAGCCCCAAGCAGGCGGCAACAAAGACAAATAAGCTAACCGTTATCACAACCGCATAGTAAACCGGCCATATCCGCAAAATTCTTCTTGCGAAGTAAGCCTTTAAAAAACCAGGTTGGCCAGAATTCAGCATAGCAATACGACCCAGCAAAAATCCCGAAATAACGAAAAACACATCCATCGGCATCCAATACCAAACATGCATATGCCCTAGGGCCATCACCTTGAGTGCTACGTTTATATGTCCAAGCACGACAATGATCGACAAAATACCGCGAATGCCATCAATCTCTGGCCAATGAGCTGATTGCTTGCTCATCCCATTTTACCCTCAAGCCACCGAGTTGAACTCGCGGTGCCACCTAGCCTCATAATTCCCACCGCTCAGCGTTTGGCAAAAAGCTTGCTGTTCGCCAACACATAAAACAGAATCTTGGGAAAGCGTATAGTTGCCGAAAATAGCCAGACCAATTTCTGCAATGGACCGACATCCTGTCCAAAGAAATACTGCGCTGAAAATCGTGAAGCCGCTGCAGCTCGCTGCATGCTACGCGAAGCCGTTGCAAGATCCTGAGACTCATTCACCATCCGCAAAAAACTTGCCAACACATCTGACCTCTGCCCGGTGCGTTGGTCTGGATAAATGCGCCTGACCGACAGCACTCGATCTAACTTTATGGCCGGTGCATAAAACATCATTCGCAACCACAACTCCCAATCACAGGTGAAATATTCCTCACGCCAACCACCTAGATTTTGCGCTAACCGTAGATCAAAGAAAGCAGAGGACTGCGGTACGCACATGCACAAGGCCAAACACAACTCATTACTATGAGCTGGCCGACGACTATCGGACAAAAATTCATCATTAGGACCAACGCGACGAACTTCTCCGTAAATAAATCCTAGATTCGGCTTATCCTCAAATGTCCTGGCGGCCAAATGCAAAGCACCAGGCAAATAGTAGTCATCGACACTTTGGATGCCTGCGATTTGGCCATTGGCCATCGCAAGGCCTTTATTCACCGCACTGGCTGGACCGGTATCTGGTTCAGATATCCAACGCAGCTGGGGAATATTTTGACAGCTTTTCAACACCGCCACCGTCTCATCACTAGACGCACCATCAACAACAATAATCTCTAGCGGATGATACTCCTGCTCCAAAACGGATTCGATACATCCACGTAAAAAACGCCCCTGATTAAAGGATGGAATGATAACTGATATCAGTGGCGCCCTCGTCTTCAATGACTTATTCACCTTGAGTTTGCCAGTTGAGAATAGGCCGAACGATTCCGGGAAACTCCCCTTGGTATTCGCCCCTAGCACTATCCCCTAACATAGGATCGTAAACAGTAAACCCCACGCAATCGCGTGCATAACAATGCTGTTCTAAAGGCTCCAAAGTCGCTAACGCAACTGAAATGGTAAAAGTACCTTCATTTAAGTAATTGGCTGGAATCTCCACCCGAGTCTGATATCGTCCTGCGGGTCGCGTTTTGTTATGCCACTTTTTTTCGAGATCAATTGCCGAAAACACCCACGTGCCACTGGTGTCCGCCAGATGAATACTAGGTGTCAGCTTGGTGTTACTCTCATACAAAGTGTAGTCAATCACAACACTGATGCCCTTATTTATACTCACCGGCGCCGCAATCAATTCGCCGTCAACGAATAGCTCTGCTGAGTGCAAGCGCGCGGTGCTATCACCCTGCGGCTCCTCAGAGTCTGCCCAGTGACGTCGGGACGTGGCAAACCCAAGCTGTTCCGTGTAATAACGAATACCTTCTAAAGCAGCACCGTCAAAAACCTTTTGACCGTGATTCAGCACAATCGCGTGTGAGCATAAACGCGCCACTGTGGTTAACTGGTGGGAAACATACAGCACAGTTCGCCCGCTGGAACCAACTTCCTCGATACGATTGAGACATTTTTTTTGAAAGGCCGCATCGCCAACGGCCAAGACCTCGTCCACGACCAAGATATCGGGTTCTAAATGTGCCGCCACTGCAAAGGCCAAACGCACCTTCATACCGGACGAATAGTATTTGATAGGAGTATCGATATAGTCTTCGACTCCGGAAAAATCGACTATCGCGTCAAACCGCTGAGCAATATGCCGCCGACTCATGCCCAAAATTGAGCCGTTGAGCAAAACATTGTCGCGCCCGGATAAGTCCGGATGAAATCCTGTTCCGACTTCAAGCAAACTGGCCATACGCCCACGCACAACCGCCTTACCACTGGTTGGTTGAGTGACTCGGGAGAGCAGTTTTAACAAGGTGCTCTTACCAGCGCCATTGTGCCCAATAATGCCGACAGTCTCACCTTCAGGAACTTCAAAATCAAGGTCCCGCAAAGCCCAATGAAGGCTATCCTTAGCTGCCACACCAGCCGAGTCATTTGCCCGTTTAAACGGAGAAGCAACCCATTGGGCGAGCTGGCCAACCAGCGTTTCTTGAGGCCTCTGTTGCTTGCCCTTTATGTTGTAGCACTTAGAGAGCTGCTGCACTGAAATTGCTGTATTCACCATGGCTTATACCAAATCCGCCATTAAGCGCTCGCGCTTACGAAAATACCATGCGCCAGACAGAACCAAGAGCAACGAGGACACCGCGCTAGGCACAATGTATTGCCAAGGCACCGCATCGCCACCCAATAACGCATAACGGCCACCTTCAATGACACCAACCATGGGATAAAAGGCATACCAGCCTAGGACAGCATCCGCCGCATCGCCCATACGCTCGGCCAATAAGCTGGCTGGCCATACCAATGGCGCTAAAAACATCAGCAACTGAATCAAGTATGCACTGGCGTGCCGAACATCGCGAAAATCAATGGCCAACGCTGACAGCCACAGACTGACCCCTAGGGATGCCAACACTAGAACTAACATCACCAGCGGAAACAGCCACATCTCTGGCCCAGGAACATGGCCATAGCCAAAGCCGGCAACTAGCAAGAACAACAACAAGGTCACAAAAAACTCAATGCAGCCACTCAAGGCAATGCTCATCGGCAAGAACATGCGTGGAAAATAGATTTTGGTGAGCAGTTGGGCGTTACCCACCAAACTCATGGCGGATTTTGCCACCACAGTTGAAAAATACCCCCAAAAAATCACGCCTGAAAATGCGAACAGCAAATAGGGCTGCCCTTCACTTGGAATTTTGGCCAAACGCCCAAATACCAGAGTTAAAACAATGACATTCAGTAAAGGCCGCAAAATCAACCAGCCAAGCCCCAAAATCGTTTGTGCAAACTGCACTTTGACGTCTTTCCAGGTCAAGAACAGTAAGAGCTCTCGAAACTCTATGAGCTCCCGAACAGAATCCAGCATCGGAGAACGGCTAGGGCTAATGGTAAAGCTCGCTCCATTTGTATTCGTCACACTAGCATCAGCATCGCTTTTGTTCATGATTCAACCAGCGCTACTAAAAGTCGCGATAAAAATTCAACTGCGGGCATTGCCTGCTCCATCGTCGAGAAATTCATAACCCTCTTTGCGCTAAGCAACGCAACGATCTTGTGGCAAACCAATTCCCAAGGACTCCTTGGGCGGCTCTCGCTCTATTAGGCGAGAGATATAAGGCCCCCTTTTCCTGATGAGCTTTGGAGTGCATCGGAAGGGCTTTTCCATCTACAGACTGAATTTTTTTCGTTTCAGTAATTGTTTTTAAAAAAGGGTTCACAGATGACTCCAAAGTTTGATTTTTGACCGTTGAAAAACAAGTCGCCTATTTGCGCTCGCCCACTTCCACCAACCACTGCTCAACCAGTTGTAACTCTTTCTTATCGAAAATGCCTCGCTCAACTAGTGCCACGTAGCACGCCATCAAGTCCGCTGACGGATCACCGGATAACTGCAAAGCTGATAAAAATTGCCGAATTTATTCGTTGTCGAGATAGCCAGGCACATCATCAGCAAA
>JBPOFU010000114.1:0-7757 GCA_051252075.1 Oceanococcus sp.
GTCCTCTGCTCGCCATCAACCGCTAGTCGCAAAGCATCTGCTGTTGCATGCCCGCTAAAGCCGATGGCGGCTATCAAACCAAAAATTGTCATTTTCCGCATGTTTGTGCTTTTCCTTAAGTAGGGATGGACTTCGATTTCTTAAATTTGCGACGGTTCAATAAAAAGGCCAGCCACACCACAGCCAGCCCCATAAGCAAAGGCAAGGCAAACGCGATATGCACTTGCACCAAACCCGCAACCAAACCCAGACCGCCGCCTAAAGTTTGGATCACAACCAAATTCCCACCGGTGTTATTCAGGATCATCGCTTCCAACTCATCGGTGTCCAAACCCATGACTTGTTGCTCGACCAATTCAGTGACGTTAATGCGATGCACTGCATTTTCTAAGGCTTGCTTCAGCACCCGCTGACCGCGCTGCGAATCCACAAACTCTAACAACATCGTTTTGCCCGCTTCTAACACCGACAAAATCTGCTTTTCCATGCTGGCCCAATTGCCTGGATCATCCAGGTAAGCCTGCAAATGCTCTATGCCACGCGGCAATACTGATTCGCGGGAGAACTGTGCAGTGGAATGCACCCAAGATTCCAATTTCTCGAGTACAAACGCTTGTGTTTCCTCATAGCCCAATTGCGCTATCGCTTGATCCGCCAAGCGATCCATCACCCCCATAATGCGTGCCGCACTTTCATCATCTGCGACGAGGGTCTTTAGCGCCTTGGCGATGGATTGATCATCGACCGCGAAGACCTTTTTCACACTCATGCCAATGCTGCCACGCGTATTTTGACTGCGCAGATAATCTTCTAGTGCCTCATCAATTTTTTGCGCAATGGAGGGCAGCTCTTCTAGCAGCAATCGCTGCAGGCGTTGCGCCAAGATCTCTCTGTTGTCGGGTTCTTTCAGGTACTCCTCAAGAATCTCACGGACACTGACCCAGTACTGTTCTACCTGATCCGGATTCCTCGCCATGCTAGTCAGCAATGCCTCGGCATTGTCTAGCAAGGCTTTGAGCAAGTCTGGGCCTTGGGCTTGCAACCATTTCACCAAATTGCGGGTAATCAATTGGCGTACTTCAGCATCCGAGAGCTGCGTATCTAGCCAATTCGACAGCTGCGCGGTAACGCGCTCAATCAATTGATAATCATGTAGATATTTCAAAATGATGTCAGGAGCTAGCAGCTGTGTTTGTACACTCTCGGCCAAGCTCTGGGCAATTTGCGCTTTGTTCTTGGGCACCAAGCCTTCCCAGCCTAAAACCTTGCCTTGTTTCGGCTGAAACAACATGCGGATGGCCAGGAAATTGGTGAAATACCCCACCATGCCTGCCATAGACACTACAAACACGGCATGCACCCACGCCGGCGGCGCTGCCAAGGCTGTCTGGAGTCCCGCAAATACACCAGTGACCAGTACCAGAACGATGCGAAAACGCATGTCTAACTGATTGGCATCCACTGGCTTTAGTTTTTTAATCCACTGCATGGACCCACCATAAACTGGTTTGAAGGGGCTTTCACCGTTGTTATGCGGCGTCTTGTTTGTTTGCTCGCAAAGTCGAAGCCTGAATAAAGGCCATAAAACCGATTAAAGCAATGAGTACGCAACTCATCGCTGCGGCATAACCAAAGCGCAAATATTCAAATGCACTTTGATAGATCGCATTCGGCAGCACATAGGTCGCAAACATCGGCCCTGTCTTGGTGACATAAACGGAGGGCACGAAGCTCAATTGCAAACTTACCGCCACGTCGCGTGCGGCTAGCAAAATCAACAAGGGCATTAACAAAGGCAAGCTAATACGACGAAAGGCGTACCAAGGGCTGCCTCCTTCTACCGCACATACTGCAAATAGACGCGGATCTAAGCGCTGCCGTGCGATTGCCAGTATCAGCACCATTTCACCTATCAAAAAGCTCGTCACCATGGCCACGCTTACTCGCGCACCTTCGGCGCTGAGCAGCCAGTGCGCGCCCAAGGGACTGCCCATATTGAGCACGCTCGCGACCGGACCAAAATGCGGATTGAGCAGCCATGCCCAGGTTAATGCCCAGGCGATTTCTGGCAGCAATACAGGCAACAAAACGACCGCTAAGCCGATGCGCCCACTCAACGCCGCGGGACTCAGCAGCAGGCCCAGAGACAGCGACATCAACAAGCGCAGCGGTACAGCCAAGCCACCTATCCACAGCGAACTTTCTAAAGATTGCCGAAACAGCTCGTCATCGGCCAGGGCCTGGAAGTGAGTCAATCCGACAAAGCGTGATGATGACAGCGCATCATATTGAAACAAGGCCAGCACAACGGTGGACAACAGTGGCAGCAAAAACAGCAACACGATTGCCAACAATGTGGGCCAGGCCAAAAAGCTTCCGTTGTTGTGTGGCTTCATAGCGCTAGGCCAGTGCCTTTCCACTCTGCGGGCAAAACAAACGACCGGCTTGGACATCTACGCTTAAAATCACGGTGTCGCCTAAAACTAATGACTGTGTTTGATGGCAGCGTAAATGGACGTGATGGCCATCGCAATCGAAGCTCATCACACTGTGATCACCCACAAACTCAATGCTTTGCAAGCTCGCCTTAAGCTGCAGATGATCCACCGCGATCTGCGTTTCATCCAAGTGCAGATTAATCTCTTCGGCGCGCACGCCCAGCCATGCTTGCGGCTTGCCGGACTTCGCACCGCATAAACGCATGTTGACGCGATCCACGCTTTCTAATGGAAGCACATTCATCATAGGGCTGCCAACAAACCGGGCCACATCCAAATGTTCAGGCGCACGATAAACCGTCTCAGGAGTATCAATCTGCAATAAACGCCCTGCTTGCAAAACGCCCAAGCGGTCGGCCATAGATAGAGCTTCCGCTTGATCGTGTGTTACGTAGATCGTGGTCCAGCCTTGCTCCTTGTGCAGCTGCAAAATTTCTTGCCGCAAACGCGCTCTCAAAGGGGCATCCAAACTGGACAGAGGCTCATCCATCAACACCAATCGCGCATTGCGCAGCATGGCCCGTCCCAAAGCGACCCGTTGCTGCTCGCCACCTGAAAGTGCGGCGGGACGACGCTCCAACAATGACTGCAAACCAAGCCGCAATGCGACATCGGACGCTTGCTGCAAGGCGGCCGCTTTTTTCATACCGCGTGCGCGCAAGCCAAAAGCCAAATTTTCTGCGACTGACAGATGCGGCATCAAAGCATGATCTTGAAACACCAAGGCGATGTCACGCTGCCCAGGCGCTAGACCATCGATACGCTCACCATTCACCAGTATCTGGCCGTGATCGAGAGGCAGTAGGCCAGCCAGCGCACGCAACAAGCTGGACTTACCGCTGCCGGACGGTCCTGCCAAAACAACGAATTCGCCGATAGCGCAACTGAAATTTAAACCATGTAAGACCGGCTTACCCTGCAAGCTGAGCTGCACATCGCGCAGTTCAAAACCGTTCATGGCGCTGGCAACAGCAAAGGACCCACACTGCGCTCAATCATCAATGCCAATCGATAACCATCACGCAGACCTGTCATTTCTTCGACGTTGCCTGCCAATGGACGTTCAAACATCCATTCCTCTATCAGTGGATTCATACGCGTTTCAATTTCGTACCAATTCGCTATGTTGGGCGTGCGCCGCATGTGCGCAACCGCGTCGAGAAAAACCTGGGCGCTGGCCGGTGGCTGGCTATCATCGAGGAAGGCGTTGCTATGAGCGACCGCTTTGTTCACCGGCACAATACGCCCGGACGCGGACAACAAAGCTTGACCTTGCTGACTGGTCGCGAACTGCACGAATTGAACCGCCGCAGCTTGATGCGCACTGCTTTTGCCCAAGCAATAGGCATCTGCGTGCAACACCGTCGCAGCTTGTTTGTATTGAGGTAACGGCGCGACGTCCCAGTCCAAATCGGGCACGTTACGTAAGTTTGCAGTAAACCGTCGACTGTTCAGGGTCATCGCCGCCCCACCATGCATGAAGCGTGCATCCGGTCCCTGTGCGCGCTGCTGCGATAACTCCGGCATGGCGCCACGTTCGTTCTTCAGCCGCTTAAGAAACATCATGCCTATTACCGAGTTACGATCACGCAAATGAAAGCGTTGCGGGTTGTTTACATTGTCCACTACGGCGCCATCCGCCTGCCATACAAACGGTGCTAAACGCACAATTGATGGATCAACAACCAAGCCGTAGATATCGGTTTTGCCGTCGCCATCGAGGTCACGACTTAAGGCAACGGCAGCATCATGAAATTCTTTCCAACCCCAATCGGTTTGCGGCGGCGCAACACCATAGCGCTGAAACAAGCTGCGGTTCCAGTACACCACCAAGCTGGACATATTTTGCGGCATGCACAGCAGCTGGCCCTGGTGCTGAAATGCTTCGAGTGAGGGTGCAAAATAGTCATCCAAGTTAAAACCCTCACGCTGGGCCAGCAGTGGCCCTAAAGGCTGCAACACATCGTGGCGTAGGAACTGCCCCCAACGTCGAAAGTTGATGAGGAACAGATCCGGACCTTTGCCTGCGGCATACGCCGTCACCAGTCGAGTGACGTGCTCCGCATGACGCCCAACCGGCATAAACTCCACCTGAATCTGTGGATGGGTTTGCTCAAACGCATTGATGAGTTCGCGGTACGCTTTAGCTTCCACCGCATCGGCCACAGCTTGCAGCCTGAGAGCCGTTGCATCAGCGGGGGTACGGCTGCAGCCAAGTAAAGACAATGCCAGTGTGGTCACTAAAGCAACAGACAGCGTGTGCCGAGCTGGCAGACCATTCAAAAAGGCACTGCGCATAGCCAGGAACAACAACGCCCCCAAGACTGGCGAACACAACAATAAAGCTGCCGCCGCCAATACCGACCAGTTATTCGCCCCCATCAATTCCAGAGCCGACAGCATTTGTACAGCCGTTTGATCCGCTTCGCGCTGCACATAAAGCATGGGATCCAGCCAACTTCCCCAGGTCCATATCGCCACCAAAATAGCGGCTACCAGGTGGATGCTTTTCAGCTGCGGCAGCACCACGGACCACCAGATCCGCAGCCAGCCCAAACCTTCCAAACGTGCGGCATCGACAGTGTGCGATGGCAAACTGCGTATCGCATACCAATACAGTAATACCAGCAACGCATTGCCGCCAGCCAAACTAGGTAGCCACAGCGCCAGCCAGCCATCGCCTAGCCCCAAAGTTTGCACCGCCAAAAACCGCGGTAACCAGATAGCTGAATAGGGAATGGACGCCGCTACAATCACCAACAGCAAGGCCCAAAATTGAGCGCGCGGACCCATGCGGCTCATGCCAAAGCCTCCCAAACTGGCGAAGGCTAAGGAAATGGGCACAGCCAAAACTACGATCAAAGTGGAATTCAGCAATGCGCCAGCCATTGGCACTTGCTCAAAAACAGCTGCCCAAGATGACAGGCTCAATGTGTCCGGCCACAAATCACCCGGTACCGGCACACTGCCGGGGGTATGTAAGGACGCCAACAGCAGGCCGAACACAGGCACAACAAATACAACAATGACTGCGACGCGCAGCAGGCTCAGCAAGGTACGCATCAAACGGTTAGTACTCGGCAAGTGTTACGCCTCCTGGGCGGCCGCGACGTGAACGGTATTGTCACGACCCATTTTTTTGTACAAGCGCTCACCTAAAACTAACAGGCACGGCGTCACCACCAAAGTCAGTACCGTAGCAAAAATCAAACCGCCACAAATCGCGGTTGCGAGCTGCGCCCAATATTGGGTTGATGGAGCCCCAAAGCTGATATCTCGAGTGAACAAATTGATGTTCATTTTCAAGACCATCGGTAGCAGGCCCAAAACGGTAGTGGCGGTCGTTAATAAAACCGGACGCAAACGTTCCGCCCCAGTCTGGATTACCGCATCAAACACATCAACACCGTCAGCACGATGCAAATTGTACGTGTCAATCAAAACAATATTGTTGTTCACCACAATTCCGGCAAGCGAAATCACGCCTATACCCGACATGACGACGCCAAAGGGTTGCCCCATCAACATCAATCCTATGAGCACACCGATGGTCGAAAACACCACCGCGGTGAGTATAAGACCGGCCTGATAGAAGCTGTTGAATTGTGTCAATAAAATGACCGCAATAAACGCCAAGGCAGCCATAAAAGCCTTAGATAAAAAGGCCTCCGCTTCTCGAATATCTTCATCTTCGCCTTTGAATGCTACGCGCAAACCGGGATGCAAATGCGCATCGGCGTAGTGTTCTTCCACCCATGCATTGAGTTTGCCCAACTGGGTGGCAACAATTAAGTCATCCGCCACATAAGACTCAACGCTGATCGCCCTCGCGCCGTCGATACGATTGATATTCGACACTTTGAACGCTGGCACTCGCTGCATAAAGTTACTCAAAGGCACTAATCCAGCATCGGTGGTGACACTCAAACGCCCCAAAGCATCCAGATCGCGGATTTCCTCGGGAAAACGCACCCGAATATCCATTTCTTCCAAGGCGTCCGAGGCGCGGTATTCACCCACCTTAATGCCCTGGGTCACCAACTGCAGCACCTGCCCCACAGTGGCGATATCCGTGCCATAACGCGCCGCCTCAGTGCGATCAATATCAATACGCCACTCCAGGGAGGGATGCGGCAAGGTGTCGGTGACACCCACAAAGCCTCCCACTTCCGCCATGCCCTTACGCAACCAAAGCACTGCCTTGCGTAATTCTTCCAATGACGGTCCGGACAATTCGATCTGCACCGGCTTTCCGCTGGTCGGGCCGGCTTGCGGCTCCAGCACTTCCACTTCGTATCCAACCGGCTGACCTATACGGGAACGAATAGTCTTCAACAATTCTTTCGACGGCACCCGTTGATCCCAGTCTTGGAAACCCAACTGAATGATGCCTATGGTGTCTTCTTTATTGTCACCACGACGAAATGCCAAACCAGAACGTGCATAGATCGACTCAACACCCTCTATCCCTTGCAAGCTATCTTCTACTTCACGCACCAAGCGATCAATTTCACTCAAAGCCAATGGTCCACGGGCGTGCACTTTAAGCACCGCATTATCCATGTCCACTTCTGGGAAAAACTCCACCCCTTTGCCGACTTTGCCATACAACATAAAGGTGCCGATCAAGACCGCAAAGGCAAAGATCAAAACCTTGCCGGAATGCGGCAATAAGGACTGAACCACAGCGACATAACGCCCGGTCCACCCGCTCAAGGCTTGACCTGGCTTCCATGCGGTTTGTCCGCCAGTCGGCGGTGTTCCACCAACCAAGGCACCCAAATTCGGAATAAACAGCAAAGCCATGAACAGCGAGGATGCCAGCACACAGATTAAGGTGAGCGGCAAATAGCTCATGAATTGCCCCATGACGCCCGGCCAGACCAGCAGCGGCACAAAGGCTGCTAAGGTGGTCGCTGTTGAGGCTATCACCGGCCACGCCATACGTTGCGCCGCGTGCAAATAAGCCAGCTTACGGCTTTGCCCTTCGGCCTGATAACGATCTGCTAATTCCACCACGATAATGGTGCTATCCACCAACAAACCCAGCGCCAAAATCAGACCAAACAGCACGACCATGTTGATGGTGACTCCCATGAGGCCAATAACCATGATGCCGAGCAAGAACGAACCTGGAATCGACACGCCCACCAGTGAGCCTGCACGCAGACCAAGAAAGGCAACGACAACAATCATCACCAACAACACGCCGGATAACACGTTGTTCTGCAAATCATCCAAATTACGCTGGGTATCCTC
>JBPOFU010000115.1:0-7713 GCA_051252075.1 Oceanococcus sp.
GTTACCCGGTTGTAAGGTTTGGTGACTTGGCGGCCCACGAATGCATAGCCTGGGTTCACTACGGACTGACCGAGAAGGTCAATTGACGTGATAGGAAAAGAAACCGCTGGCTCAGCCGGTTCTTCAGCAGGCGCGCCAGCGAGATCCAAGTAGGTGGTTATGACAACCGAACCCTGCAGGCTAAGATCTAGCGTTCCATTTGGGAAGCTCAGTGCAGCAACCGCAAAACCACCTATGGGTGCGGGTAAGCTAATTTCTTGCTGAATTACGTCAACAGCACCTCCAACAGCACTTCCAATGATTTCTAAAGCACTGGCAGTTAGGGTGAATACCGATGCTGTTTTCAGGTCGCTATCAATAGCGAGGGTCTGATCCTTGACACTGTTGGTCAAAGCGTTAACAGAATCGCCACCTAGTGGGTCAAGTAAGCCGCCTACGACGCCACCGACTAGACCGCCAGCAGCTGCTGCGGTTTCAGCGCCAGCATTTGCATTGATGCTAGCTAAGCACAAGAAGCGCTTCCCACTGTCGCCGTAAGCAATTTCGGTATCGACAGGGTCGCCATTGTCATCTACGCCCGCTTGAACGATGGTTCCGTCAACGCTATCGCCACCAGGGCCGAGTGGATCGTTTGGGAAACCGGTATCAGTATTGCTACCGTCGCCTTCAATATCGCCATTGGCATCAATGCCGTCATCGGCTGCGATGGTACCGTTGGAACCGCCACCACCGCCGCCCGCGCCGGCACCGCCGCCGTTGGCTTGGCACGCTGCTAATGCAAAGCTTGCTGCGGCAACAGCAAGAATATGAGGGATCTTATTTGTTTCGAACATCTTTATCTTCCATGGATGCGTGAGGGGAATCTGCTAGCCGCTAGGGTTTTTTTACTAACACGACGTAGGTACGGCAATTTTACGTCAATTGTTCAGACATTATTGCTTGTTGTGTTGTCAGAAACGAACTACAAACTCATTTCGTTCCATCTGTGATCCTATTTGGGCTCACAAGTTGATTTCATAGTCTAAATATTCTTTGAAAATAAAAAAAGCCCCCACAACGCGTGCGTTGTGGGGGCTAGTATTTATGGAGCAAGTTGCTTAGCCAAGGCGGCGACGCCACAACAAAGTTGTTGCAAACAAAATGAGCAAGCAAGGGCCAGCCGCTCCGCCACGTGTATCCAACAACGTGCCGCGTTCTTCTGCATCTACTTCGTCAGCACCACCTAAGCATTCTTCTTCCGTTTGATAGGTGAATTGACCTTCACGCTCCAAGGAATCCGGCATGGCGTCGCTGTTCAAAGCCAAGGTCGCAGCACCTTCTGCACCGATGTTGAGGATCACACCGGCATTGAAGCCAATCAATGGGTCGCCAGCAAGCAGCAAACCAATATCAGCAGGTTTCGCGTAAATGGTAATCATACCGTCGGCGCTGTAGTTGCTCATCTCATGAGCCGGTTTGGCGCTACCGTCAGCGATAAAATGGCCTTGGAATTCATCATCTGAATCAGGACCAACGGTGTAGCTAACAAAACTAACATTGGATTCTTGATCCACCACCATGCGTACGCCCATAGGCACGCCAAACAGCGTGTCAAAGGATGCGAAGTACACGCTTTGCGGATACAACTGGCCAATTTCGTCGGTCACCAATTGGAAGCCGATCAGATCTTCGCCGTTGTCATCCTGAGTTTGGAAGACCGACAGCGAAAGCAGGTCAGTGCCTGGCAGCGGAACCACGATGAGACCGTTGTCACCCGCTGGATCGGTAACGACGATAGGGCCGGGCTCGCTGCAATAGGGATTGTCTTCGGCGCGAGCTTCGACATCGTCGCTGTTCGCTACGCCGTTTTCGGCGAGCCACAGGGCGACTTCTTGTTCAGTTTTACTGGGATCGGGTTCGCCTAAATCCAAACGGATAGCGCCTTCATAGGCAGCGCCGACGGCCAACCAATGGCTTATGGTGATGCCATAAGCTTTCACACCTTCCAGCGCGATGGTGCCCACACGCTCGGGGCCACCGGCGTTGGTGGATTCCGCTATCAAATCACCGTTTTCGTTATACAGGTGCAAGTCATAGTCGTCCTGTTCGGTTGGAGATTCCCAAAACAGATCGATTTGGATTTGTGAGTTTGGGAAGAATTCACCTAAGCCTGCTGGCAGATCCGCGGTTAGGGCGTAGTCGTCGCACGGCAGCAGCGGGTCCATACAGGTCAAATCTCCTGCTGTGCTCGACAGATTGGCGCCAATGCCCGGGCCACCGTTAAAAGTCAGTTCGGATTCTGCGAGAGTAAGCGTGCCTTCGCCAATGTTGGCTGCGTAGGCTGTGCTCATGCCCAGGCTGACCAACAGGCCATACGCCAGAGTCTTATTCATTATAGGGTTCTCCAGATTGTCGAGGCTTTATAGCGCTCGTACGGTCTTTATAGTTGCTACCCAAAATAGGTAGCCCTGGCACCTTAACGCAGAGGCGGCGCTGTTGGTTCCCTGTTTTTGGCGGCCGGGGACTTACAATATCCAGAATATGAATTCCAAAACTCGATTTGTGTATGCCGTTTAGCCCCGATTGCAGCTGTTTTTCTGGAGTTATTGATGCCGCAGCCTGCCATGAGCAGTGAGTTGCCTACTGCGCCCCGCGGCCACCTGCGGTGGGTCGATTCAGGCCCATTCATCATTCCGATACTGTTGCTACTCACGGTTGCGGCGTTTTGCTGGAATCTACTGACCGGTCCCTTTGATTTACGCTGGGCAGAACTTCTAGCGCTGTTACAAGATCCCAGCGCCTACAGCGGCGATTCATCCAGCGTGGTGGTGTTTTTGCAACTGCGATTGCCGCGCAGTGTGCTGACCTTATTAGTAGGAGCGGCATTGGCCGTCTCCGGGGCCGTGATGCAGGGGCTATTTCGCAATGCCTTGGCGGATCCTTCCATTATTGGAGTCACCAGTGGTGCGTCTTTGGGCGCGAGCTTGGCGATCGCCTTTGGCGGCGGTGGTGTAGCAGCGACGGCATTGTCCGGCTTGAGTGTTATTACCCTGGGTGCGTTTATTGGTGGGCTACTGGCCAGTTACTTGGTGTTTGGTTTGGCGCGGCGTGCCGGTGGCAGTGCGGTGAGTACCATGTTGCTGTTAGGCATAGCGGTGACCGCCATGGCCGGTGCGGTGAGCAGTGGCTTGGAGTACTTCGTTGATGACACTATGCTGAGGCGCATGAGTTTGTGGCGCATGGGCGGGCTGGATGGCGCCAACTGGAGCCGCGTGTTGCTGGGACTGGCCTTGCTGTTGCCCTTCAGTTTGTTGCTACTGCCCAAAGCAACCGCCTTGAATATTTTATTGCTAGGCGACTCCGAAGCGCGCCATCTCGGGATTGCCGTGCAGCGTTTGCAGCGGCAGTTAATTGTATGGGTGGCTTTGTTAGTAGCCACTTCCGTGGCTGTCGCCGGCGTGATTGGATTTGTCGGTTTGGTGGTGCCGCATATGTTGCGTTTGCTGCTGGGGCCGGATCATCGTCGCTTGCTGCCCGCCAGTCTGCTTGGTGGAGCCTGTTTGTTGCTGGTCGCCGATGCTTTGGCCCGTACGCTGCTGTCGCCCAGTGAAATTCCCACCGGCGTGGTGACCGCCATCATCGGCGCGCCCGTGTTTGTTTGGATTTTGCGGCGTTCGCCGCATTTGGCCGCGCCTTAGTTATGGCGAAGACATTGATAAAGGGACGAAACCTCAGTCTTGGTCATGCCAAGGCTGCGCGACTGCAGAATGTGAGCGTTGACGTTCAGGCTGGCGAATTGCTGGCCTTAATCGGCCCCAATGGAGCGGGCAAGTCCAGTCTTTTGGCTGTGCTTGCAGGGGATGAACAGCCGAGCAGTGGGGATTTGGTTTTTCCTGCATGGCCGGGCGCCCATTCGGCGACTTGGTTGGCGCGTCATCGTGCGGTTTTACCGCAGCGGGCATCACTTAACTTTCCATTTCCGGTCCAGCAAGTGGTGCGCTTAGGGCGGACACCGCATGCCAGCGGTCAGCAGCGGGATGAGCAAATCATAGTTGAACTCCTGCATGCGCTGGATATCGCACGCATGGCCAATATCCCCTATACGCAGTTGTCGGGGGGCGAACAGCAGCGAGTTCAACTGGCCCGGGTTTTGGCACAGATTTGGCAGGCAGAAGACAGTGAAGCGCCACGGGTGCTGATGTTGGATGAACCCACAGCGGCCTTGGATATGGCCCATCAAAAACAATTGATGTTGCTGCTGCGCCAGCTGTGCGATCAAGGTGTCGCCGTTGTCGTTGTGCTGCATGATTTGAATTTGGCGGCGGCTTGGGCTGATCGCATGCTGTGTCTGCACCAGGGGTGCTTGGCTTATGACGGCACGCCGCAACAGGTGTTGACGCAAGCGCATATTCGCGAAGTGTTTTCCTGTGAATGTCTGGTCGATGCTCATCCGCAAACGGGAAAACCGGTGGTGTTGCATGCGTTTTAGTGGCCTTGCGCACTGTCTGCTAATCGGTGTTTTTTGTGCGACCTCGGTACAGGCTGAAATTTCCGTTACCGATGACCTTGGGCGCAGCGTGACTTTGCCGCAGGCGGCACAGCGTATCGTCGCTTTGGCACCGCATATCGTCGAAAATCTTTACGCCATAGGGGCCGGTCAAAAAATCATCGCGACAGTGAGTTGGGCCGACTATCCCGAGCTAGCCAAACAAATACCGCGCATAGGCAGTTATCACTCTGTGAGTTTAGAGGCGGTGGTGGCTTACAAACCGGATCTAGTCGTTCTATGGGCGAGTGGCAACGGCGAGGGCTTGCTGCAACAGCTGCAGGACTTCGGCCTCAAAGTTTATGCCTCTGAATCGAAGTCGCCAGCTGATATAGGGCGCACTTTGCGTAATCTGGGAGCTTTAAGCGGCGTAGAGGCGCAAGCTCATCAGCGTGCGGATGCCTTCGAAATGCAGATGAGCAGCTTGCGTCAGCAGTATGCAAGTAAATCCGAAGTCAGCGTGTTTTATCAGATCTGGCACGAGCCGCTGCAAACGGTCAATGGCACGCATCTCATCAGTGCCGTTATTGCCTTATGCGGCGGGCGCAATGTGTTTTCCGATGCCGCGGCCTTGGCCCCACGGACCAGTATTGAAGCGGTACTGAGTTTGGACCCGCAATTAATTGTTTCCGGCCAGAGCGCGCAGGAGATGCAAAGCTTTTGGCGGTCTTGGACATCCTTGCAAGCGGTAAAAAACGAGCGGCTTATTGCCGTTAACCCCGATGTCATGCATCGGCACACCGCGCGCATCGCTGACGGTGCACGGGCCTTGTGTGCAGCCTTGGATAAGGCGCGATAGAGGGCACAGTTTGGGCGGGGGCGAGACTGCGCTACGAACTCGACATAGGTACAAGAAAAAATTAAATTGCAATTTTTGTAATAAAGGCCTAAATTGTCATGACTCGAGCGTTACCGCTAGCCAATACGATAAAGCGTGTTGACGAAACAGACATTTGGAGTTGGACGAGATGCAGCCTGGAATTCGAGATATTTTCAGCCCCGACGAAGTGCGAGAACTGACGGCCAAGTCCAATGTGCAGGGCGCTTGGGCGCTTATTCGCACTTGGGGCATCGTCGCCGGAAGTTTTGCCGTGTTGGCACAGTGGCCCCATCCGTTGATGTGGCTGCTCGTCATCGCGGTACTGGGTGGGCAGCAGTTGGGTTTCGCGATCATCACACATGAAGCGGCCCATAGAACTCTATTTCGCCAGCGTTGGCTGAACAGTGGGCTGGCCGATTGGCTGTGCGCTCGCATCATGTGGTTGGATGTAGAGCGCTATCGTACACACCACATCAAGCACCATGCTCACACCGGGAGCAGCCAAGATCCGGATATGAGCTTGGTGACGCCATACCCCTGCTCTAGATCCTCTTTGCGGCGTAAAATCGTTCGTGATTTAGTCGGCATCAGCGGCTTGCGACGCATGCTTGGATTGTTGCTGATGGATATCGGGGTGTTGAATTACTCTGTATCCAGTGAAGTGACTTGGGTACCCAAGCAGCAACGTACGTTCTTAAGCTGTGCCAAGCAGGGCATAGTCAATCTTCTTCCTGTCGTGGCGGCTAATGCCTTGTTGTTTGGTGCTTTAGCGGCATGCGGGATTGCTTGGGTATATTGGGCCTGGGTGCTGGCGTACTTGGGGACTTTCAGTCTGTTCATCCGTATACGCTCGATCGCCGAGCATGCCTGCCTGCCTGGTGGCGAAAATATGTTCGAAAACACACGAACGACCCGCGCCGGTTGGCTGGCACGTCTCAGTGTCGCGCCGCTGCACGTGAATTTCCACCAAGAGCATCATCTCATGGCATCCGTACCGTTTTATCGTTTGCCGCGTATGCATCAAATGTTGCGTGAGCGCATGAACGCGGAGGCGGCACCTGGTTATTTGGACGTGCTGCGCGCTGCGATTTCGCCAAACCCTGCGCCTGTGGGGCAGTAAAGGCCAACGGCAAGGGGATTGCCTACGAGCTTCGTCTTAAGCATCAATTTTAGGTGTGAGTGACATGGCCAAGCGATCCAGCGGACTCAGCGCGCCCAGCCCGCCGCGGTTCATAACATGCGTGTAGATTTGCGTGGTACGCACATCGGAATGGCCTAGCAGCTCCTGAATCGTGCGGATATCGGCGCCGGTTTCCAACAAATGTGTGGCAAAGGAATGACGCAGCGTATGGCAGGAAGCCGCCTTTTCAATTTTCGCGCGCCGCACCGCATTTTTCACCGCTCTTTGTACGCTGGATTCATTGATATGGTGCCGACGTTCTTTGCCATCGCGTGGATCGATTGCACGGCTACGTGCCGGGAAAAGGTATTGCCACTGGTTTGATACCGGCGCGCGCGGGAACTTACGCGCCAAGGCATGGGGCAACCACACCTCGCCGAACCCGGCAGTGATATCCGCTCGATGCAAAGCCAGCGCCGCAAGCCGTTGTTGCTGCAATGCTGGTCTCAGAAGATCCGGCAATGGCACGTGGCGATCCTTATCGCCTTTGCCGTTGCGTACCGTGATTTGGTTGTAGGCAAAATCTAGGTCTTTCAAACGCAAGCGCAATGTCTCTAATAAGCGTAAACCGGCGCCGTACATCAAGGCCGCACACAGATGATTCGGTCCGCGCAAATTTTCTAAAATCCGCTGCACCTCCCCAGGCGTTAAAACCACTGGAAGCTTTGCCGGGCGGCGCGCACGCACCACATCGCTTAACCAATCCGGTTCCATGCCCAACACCTGTCGATAGAGAAATAAAAGCGCCGACATGGCCTGATTTTGGGTGGAAGCAGACACCCTTTTGCCGAGCGCCAGATAAGATAAAAAGCTTTCTATTTCGCGCTTGCCCATATCCCGCGGGTGCTGTTTGCGATGAAACAGAATAAATCGACGAACCCACTGCACATACGTTTCCTCCGTACGAACGCTATAGTGACGGATACGAATTTGCTCGCGGAGTTGATCCAGTAGCTTGGGAGGAGGTGGTTCCAACATGACCCGATATCATTCAATGTGTACTTACCAGTTAGAACGAGTTTGTGGGGGTTCTCCGGACATTCGATCGCTGGCTATGCGTGATAGGTTGACTTTTGGAGGCTTGGAAGTCGGTCTATTTGTTGTGTCTACTAGGCGTTATGCGTCAGTCACGATATGAAACGCCATCCATGCTCGTCAGGTACAGCTCAAGAGTCCGAAGCAGTTTGG
>JBPOFU010000116.1:0-7676 GCA_051252075.1 Oceanococcus sp.
CTCTTAGACGGCTCTGAACAACCATTCTCGCAGTACATGTCACCGATATTGCTAAATAGACTTTCGGAGCCGAGGTAGGGGCCGACAGAAAAAGAAATCGGTTTATGCAAGTACAAGCTGATTTGTGAATGATCGATGAGCGATCCAAAAAAGTGAAAGTCGGTGTACGCAAGCCCCATGGAGAATTTAGGGAATTGATAAGATAAACCGGCGTAATTTTTGTTAAATCCACCTGTGCCGCTGAGTAATTTACTTTGCTCTATGCTCGATCCACCGCCGCCGCCGCCTAGCGAAGAACCGGCATCAAAAAACAAGTTTCCGAACAATTTTTTACGAATATGTGCGGTCGCGTCAAAGGTCATGAAGCCGCCGTACTCGCCATAGAACAAAGGTGCATGGAGCCCAACGCCGAGATAGAACCAGTCGTTCAATTGGT
Organism: Oceanococcus sp.; assembly: GCA_051252075.1. Taxonomy (GTDB): domain Bacteria; phylum Pseudomonadota; class Gammaproteobacteria; order Nevskiales; family Oceanococcaceae; genus Oceanococcus. The sequence continues at coordinate 437 of JBPOFU010000116.1, forward strand.
GTAAGTAGTGGATTCCAAACAGGTCTAATGATTCTTCGCCAGGTACTGGGATTTTTTCATAGTCCAAGGCGAGAAAGCCATTCACCTGTTGCGTGCTATAGGGCGGTTGCAGATCGGGTGTGGCTTGTGCAAATACATCAGAGCACACAAACAAAAGTAACAAGAAGGCCTTGGATTGACGCTTTAGAAAATACTGCATTTCAAATACCTGGATTTTTCGTCTGTGCGCCAGCCCGGCCGCTTATTGATCTTCGCTTTCGCAAGCCCAAACCACGCAATCGTATTTTCCAGAGCTTTGGCTCGTGAAAATTTTAAGTGATTGGTTTGGGACTGATCAGGGTAGGTCCATGAAATGCCGACCCTGTTAGATGTAGCACAGCATAACGAATACCGGCACTTCACGTTGCCTCTGTTCATTCTCGCGAATGTCTGCTGCTAGGGTGTCATTATTATCTAACTTATCGCGTTGTGTGGGGCGGCTTACAGCGATTGCAAGCACTGCTTGCGGTCCGGCTTTGAAGTGAACAGATAATTTTCACGGACTTTATTTGTGCGTTACTTGATCGCGCAATAACTTGCCGGTATTGTTGCGCGCTCAAGTAAATGGCAAGTAATTAAATGAACAATTCAATAGAAGTGAGCCTGGTTTTGGAGTTGTTTTCACTGCAAAACAAGATTCAGAAAAAAGTGGCGGGTGCTTTGTCAGTGCACGGCATTAGTTTTACCGAGTATCTCGTTCTGCTGTGTTTGCAGGGGGCTACGGAGCACAAGTTACGCCGTATAGATTTGGCCGATGAGGTGGGCCTGAGTGCATCCGGTGTGACACGGTTGATCAACCCCATGGAAAAAATTGGTCTGGTAGATAAGCAAAGCAATGCCCGCGATGCTCGCGTTAGCTTTGTTGTGCTTACTGCGGCGGGTATGCGTGTGTTGGAGGAATCGCAGAAATCCTTTGATTTTGCAGCGGCAGCCTCATTTTCTTCTCTGGAAAAAGCGCAGAAGAAAATGCTTTTGACTGGCATTCAAGCGCTGCACTAAAACGCGGTGGCTTGTGCGGTTTAGGGCGAAGCATTACCGAGTAAGAGGTCAACAGGCCAGCGCAGCGACGCCGCTTGTGCGCGGGACAACAGTTCCTTAGCATCAGCTGTGAGCAAATAACCGTCGGATACGGATTGTGCGGTCGCGCTGCTCAGTGCGGCCATGTAATCGGTATGAGTAGGGTAACGCTGTAGCAATTCGATTTCTGTTAGCGGTATGGTTATGCCGCCCAACTGACACAGCGTGGATTGATAGCGTGCGATAGGTACATCGATAGGCGGGTAGCGCAGTCCACCTAGGGCATTACCCAAATCGTCTGTTGCTAAGTTTCCGCTCCTGAATTCATAGCGTGGCGGTTGCGGCGGTTTAATGCCATCGCGTAGCCAATGATGCAAATGATGAAGGCCAGCGGCGACGGCATAACGCATGGGAAAGGCTGCCCCAGCGGCGACACAGACATTGAGTCCTGGGTCAGGAACTTCGCCATAGTTAGCGGCCAAAACATGCAGTTGATCGTCCTGCTCCATGCTCATTTTTGGCAGTTGTGCAACGACGCGTCGAGCCTGTCCAAGTTCCTGGTGATAGCCCACCCACAAATCTTGGTGTGCGGTACCGGCGACTTCCCAAAGCACATAGTTCTCGGTTGCCGTGGGTTCTTCTGGTTCGGCTTCGGCATCGCTGAGCAAATGCAATACGGGGGCGGCAGGGCGACTGCCGAAATCTTTGCCCGCGCCGATATCACCATGTACAAGAAAACCATCGATCGCTTGGGCGCTGGCTTGAACTTCGTTGATGTATTGGTGTAATTGGATAGCGGATTGTGATTGCCCCATGGCAATGACGCGCTGGGTTTGTAATCCAGCCATGGGATTGACCTCAGCGACGACTTTAAAGGCGCGGGCGATCTGCGAGACCATGTCAAAGGCATAATCATCGCCGGGGTGATTGAGTTCGGCGTAGCGTACCGGGTCCCACACTTGCGGGGTGAGCGGGGTGCAACACAAACCGGCCGCTTGCGCGCTCAAATGGACAAAGGCATAACCCTCGCGCAGGAAGAATCGATGGGCCTCTAATGTGTCGACGGCATTTTCGAATTGGGCGGTGACATTGACCCAATCCAGCAGCACCGTGCCGTTAAAGTCAGCCGCATTTTCTGGTCGGCGCACGATAACGCGGGAGGTGTATTCCGCGACTGAATCATCAACGTGTGAACGCGCGCTGCCGCTGACGAAATATTCCTCTTCCTGATAACCCACCTCGCCAATGTCGTACCAGGTGTCCCACATGGCATGGCCAAAAATACCCTCATTGCCGATGGGTCCGCTAAACGTGGCTACCGGTCCCGCGATGGAGAAATTGCCATCACCAGCTGGGACGCCACGATCAGCGCCTTGGCAGGCCAATAGGCTTAGTATGATGATGAGGCTGGTCGTTCTCAGCATGATGTGTCTCTCTCCTCTGGTCGCGCTAGCTTAGCGGACGGAGCCGAGAGAAAACTGGTCCGAGCAGCTTATTTCAGTTCTTCAAGCTCACTGAAGTAATCCAAAGCCTGTGCATTGGCCAGCGCGGTTTGATTCTTGACCGGGCGGCCCTCTATGACATCGCGTACGGCGAGCTCTGCCAGCTTGCCGGAACGGGTGCGTGGCAAATCCGGCACTGCGATAATTTTGGCCGGCACGTGGCGAGGGCTGGCGAATTCGCGCAGTCGTTTGCGAATGGTGGTGCTGAGTTCCTCGTTGAGCTGATGCCCAGGTTGCAGGGTGACAAACAAGACCACACGCACATCGCCTTGCCAGTTTTGCCCCACGGCGAGTGACTCGGCGATAGCGGGGATTTGTTCGACTTGTCGATAGATTTCTGCGGTGCCTATGCGTACTCCACCTGGATTGAGCGTGGCATCGGAGCGGCCATGAATGACAAAGCCACCTTCCGCAGTACGTTCCGCATAGTCGCCGTGATGCCAAATACCTTCGAAGGTGCTGAAATAGGCTTTGCGATAACGCGTTTGATCGTCATCGTTCCAAAAACCGATGGGCATGCTGGGAAAAGCCGCGCGGCAAATCAAATCCCCTTTCTCACAGATAGGCGAGGTGTTGGCTTGCTCATCGCAGACATCCACCGCCATGCCCAAACCTGCGCATTGGATCTGGCCACGTTGCACTGCTTGCCAAGGATTGCCCAGTACAAAGCAGGAGACGATATCGGTGCCGCCGGAAATGGACTGCACCGCGAGATCGGCTTTGATGTGTTGGTAGATGTAATCGAAGGATTCTGGGAGTAGCGGCGAACCTGTGGAAGCCAAACTGCGCAGCGAGGATAAATCCTGAGCCGGGCGCACTTCATGGCTTTTCAGTGCGTCGATGTATTTGGCGGACACGCCGAAGAAGCTGGCCTTGGTTTCGGCAATGTAATCGAACAGAACGTTTGGGGTGGGATGAAAGGGCGATCCATCAAACAGCAAAACGGTGGCTTCGCTGGCCAGGGCCGACACCAACCAGTTCCACATCATCCAGCCACAGGTCGAGTAATAGAACACCGCATCGCCGGGGTGGATGTCTGCTTGCAGCTGATGCTCTTTGAGGTGTTGTAGCAGGGTGCCACCGACACCGTGCACGATGCATTTGGGCACCCCGGTCGTACCGCTGGAGAACAAGATATACAGCGGAGCATTAAAGGCCACGCGTTGATAGCTGAGCTTGCCAGTGCTGGTGTTTAATGCCTCTGCGCCGCTGGAAAAGCCTGGTGCGCAGGTGTCCCCAAACATCAAACCCGCGGGTGCATTTTCTAACTCGGACAAAATGGCAACGGCTTTGTTACAGGTATCAAATTGTTTACCACCGTAGTGATACGACGCACAGGCAATAAACAGTTTGGGTTTGATCTGGCCAAAGCGATCCAACACGCCTGCTTGGCCAAAGTCAGGCGAACAGGACGACCACACGGCACCTAAGCTGGTTGTCGCCAACATCGCGACGATGGTTTCCGGGCGGTTGGGCATCATCGCGGCAACGCGATCACCCGTGCTTATGCCTTGCTGGCGCATCCAAGCAGCCAGCGAGGCCACTTGCTGTTTTAGCTGCGCGCGGCTGAGTTGAAATTCTTCACCGTCTTCTCCGCGATAGCGAATGGCGATGCTGTCCGCGGTGCCGCGTTCCAATAAGTTTTCCGCAAAGTTGAGTTGAGCCTCTGGAAAAAACTGCGTGCCGGGCATGCCGCAGCCGCCACGGACCGGGCCGGATTTGTCACCAATGACCTGTGCAAAGTCCCATACCGCAGACCAGAAGTCATCGGGCTGCTCTAGCGACCAAGCATGCAGATTCGCGTAATCACGGCCTGTGCTGGGCGGAGCATAGGCATCGCTAAAGTCGCTAAGACGTGAGGCGGCGATGCGTTGTGTGCTGGGAGTCCACTGGGCGGCAGTGTTAGGCATGATCAGGCTTGTCGGGCTGTTGGTCGGGATGGGCCGCTATGAAAGCGGGGAGTTGGCTGCAGTGAGCTTCTATGGCTTGCAGCTTGGGGTAAGCCTGCATAGAACAATCAAAGCGACGTGCATTATAAATCTGTGGAATTAAAAAGCAGTCGGCCAAGCTGATTTCGTTATTAAAGCAAAATGATTCGCCATCGACCATGCTTTCCAGCGCGGCGAAACTCTTGCCTATCCAGTGCCGGTACCATTGATCGCGCGCAGGTTTTTCCAGCTTCATTTCTTGCTCTAAATATTGCAAGACACGCAGATTGTTCAGTGGATGGGTATCGCAGGCGATGCCAGCACAAAAAGCGCGAACCTTTGCGGCGGCAATAGGTTCGGCTGGCAGCAGTCGTTGCTGAGTATGGCGGCTGTCCAAATATTCACAGATCGCAGTGGATTGGGTCAGCGTGTGCTGGTCAAACTGTAAGCTCGGTACCAACTGCATGGGATTCAAGGCGGTGTAAGCAGCGTGGCTCTGCTCACCACCGTCGCGCAATAGATGAACCTGCGTAATCACGTAATCCAGTTCTTTTAGCTCCAAGGCCAGGCGCACACGCCATGCAGCGCTGGAGCGCCAGTAGCTGAATAATCGATATCTCACGTGCTGGATTCCAAAAGATTCAGGCCGAGCTTGATCATATAAGAGCTATCAGCGGAATGCTTATGCTGCAGCAGTGCGACCAGTTTCTGTTGCAACGCATGGCAGTCCCAGCGCAGCGCCAATTCATACATCTCCAGCTGTAACAACCATTCAGTGCCGAACCATTGGTATGCGCTGCTGGTTTCATAAAGGCGATGCAGCGCGGCAATTTGTTTGTCTTCGCTTTGCCGTAGCTTTCGCAGTTGCGCATACAAAGCATCCGCGCCTTGCGTGTTGTCACTATGGGGTATTCGCGGAGTGCATTCCAACTCATCTACTTTATACAGATCGAAATGTTCCCGATCAGCAGCGCCGCCCCACACCGAATCAATACTGCAACCCACTGCCATATCGTAGTTTCCCCAAGCAGGGTCGAACAATGTATGCCCGCCAGGGCCCGTGACGCTGCAGTCGCTGAGACTGAAGAGTAGGTTGCGGCCCAGCTCTCTGACAATTTTGTCCAGCTGGCCCTGTACCACCACGCCCGAGACAAATTCCAGGCGACTGCGCTTACCAACGACTATGTCGTTCGCCTTCAACTCATCAATGCTATAGGCCGATAAACAGCGTGGCATATCCACCAGTTGACCTATGGGGGAGCCAAAGCCGGCTGGGTGTGTTTTGGTGCCATGCTGGTGCAATTGTCGTTGTGCAAAAGCCAGTTGCGTTGGGCCTTGTGTCGCGAGGTAAATGGGCTCGCCTATGGCGTCGCAATCCACACGTATAAACTGGCCACTGACTTGCAGTCCGCTATTGTATTGCGCGGTGCATACGCTGGCGCTATTGATTGCGGTGCGCAAGCCGCTGACGCCCCCGCGGTTAAAACACATGCCTTTGGCGAAGCTGTCCAAGACTTGGCTTAAATGCTTGCAGCTGCGCGCCACAAAAAGTTGCGGTTGGGTAGCGGTGATGTCGTAGGGAGTATTCACCGCTTCCAGTGTCAGCGGCCGCTTCACAACTTTGTTGTCGTCCAAGCAGCTCAGGCTTTCGCCCAAGGACGACAGCAGTCCGGCACCAAACAAGCGATAGTTATCCAATTCGCCGACCAAACCATACTCCACGGTCCACCAATGCAAGCGCGCCAACAAAGCCGCTTCGGAGCTGTTGTCGTTGGCCGTCAGCGCGGTGTCCAGTGCGGCCTGTGCTTGTTGTATCTCATGCGGATTCGAATCCACCGCTTCTTTGACGATGGACAAGTGGCGTATCGCTTGGTAAACCGCATAGTCGGCGGCGGTGGAAATGGCTTTCATGCCGACTTCGCCAAAGCGTTGCAAAAATTCGGCGTAATCCACATCGACTATAAATGGTGCGTGGCCGGCAGCCTCATGCACGATATCCGGGGCAGGGGTGTACAGCAAATGGCCGATTTGACGCATGTCCAAGGCAATGGGCAGCACACGGCGAGCCTGGAACTCCATGAAAATGGCGGGTGGAATAAACCCATCCACCACCACAGCAGCCCAGCCCAAATTGGCCAGGCGCTGATTCATTTCATCAATGGATGGAATGTGTTCTAGGTTGATGCCGGTTTGCTTCAAGCCCTCTTGATAAACCGGGTGTGCGGTTTCCTTGAGGTGCTGGGCGAGTTGATGCAGCAGGAAGCGCCAAGCCGCGTGATCGCGAGCGCTGTAATAATCCGCACTCTGCTGGCGTACGAATTGCCGCAGATGCCGCGGCAATGAAGCTATGAGTTCGGCTTGCTTGAGAACGCGATGGCGATGCATCAGACGGGCTCGTTAAGCTTCAGCGCTGAGTGCTTTCACCCGCTGTTCAATTGCACCGAAAATTGACGTGCCCTTGTCATCCAACATATCAATACGGATGCTATCGCCATCACTCATGAACGGTGTGGCGGCCTGGCCGTCGCGTATGGTTTCTATCATGCGGATTTCCGCAATACAGGAATAGCCCACACCACCTTCGCTGATGGCGGAACCGTGTTCGGTGCCTTGTTTATTGGATACCGTGCCTGAGCCGACGATAGAGCCCGCAGCCATGATACGGCTTTTGCACGCATGTGCAATCAATTGGCCGAAGTGAAAGGTCATATCTTCACCGGCATTGGGTTTTCCGAATAGTTCGCCGTTGTATTC
>JBPOFU010000117.1:0-7526 GCA_051252075.1 Oceanococcus sp.
GTCGGATCCGGTCGTTCATGCATGACTGCGTTTAATCCTGATCGATACAGTCGATTGGAAGGCTACGCACAGGATATTCAGGAAATTTGCGATACCTTGGACTTGGAAAATGTTGTCCTGGTCGAACACTCCGTGAGTTGCATGATTGGGCTGCTGGCTTCATTCGAGGTGCCCAAACGAATTGTTCAACACATCATGCTCGGGCCTTCTCCTTGTTTTCTAAATTGTCCGCCGGATTATGGTGGTGGTTTTGAACGCAGCGATTTGGAAGAGCTGTTGAATCTAATGGACAAAAACTACATAGGTTGGGCAAATTATTTGGCCCCATTGGTTATGGGTGAGGAAAGTTCAGAGCCGTTAACTGGAGAGCTATCGGGCAGCTTCTGCTCGACGGACCCGGTAGTTGCAAAAGCCTTTGCACGGGCTACGTTTTTATCTGATTTTCGGCAAATTTTGCCGCAGGTTCAGCAGCCGGTATTGATTCTTCAAAGCGAAGTGGACGCGCTTGCCTCAAAAGAAGTGGGTGAGTATGTGCATAAGCACCTGCCGAATAGCACCTTTCAAGTTCTGCCTGCACAGGGCCATTGTTTGCATATGACGCATCCGAAGTTGGTGCTCAACGCCTTACAGCAATATTTGGTTACACCATGAGCGTAGACAAACCTGCAGTAGATATCGACGAGTTTCCTTGTGGTTGCCTAGTGACGGATGCGAATTGGAACATCTTGGAGCTGAATGAGTACCTAACCACAACATTGGGTTGGCCGAAATCCGACTTGTTGGGTGCTCCGCTGCGCAGTATTTTCAGTCTCGCTTCTAAGATGTTTTTTGATAGTTATGCATTGCCCATGCTGGTGCACGAAAATCGATGCGATGAAATTCAGTTAACTGTCAAAACGTTTGCTGACGCGTCTGTCTGCATACCGATGGTCGTCAATGGGCGATGGGCAGGCGGGGAAAGCGATCTGGTGTACTGGAGCTTTTTTACTGCGAACAACCGTGACAAGCTCTATCAGGAGCTTTTGAACACTAGGGAACGGCTTGAGGAGTTGAACGAAAATCTGTCCAATTTAGCGATCACGGATGAACTCACAAAGTTGTTGAACCGTCGGGAATTGGAGCGCAGGGCCGCAATGGAATTTGAGCGCGCTAAACGGGTAGGGGGCCATTTGTCCGTTTTGATGCTCGACATCGATTTTTTCAAAGCCGTAAATGACAAATACGGCCATGCCGAGGGTGACACCGTGTTGCGAGAACTTGGTTCGGTGTTGGCAAGCTGTGCACGCACCGTCGATGTTGTTGCACGTTATGGTGGCGAAGAATTTATGTTGGTATTGCCTGATACGGATCGCAAACAGGCTGTTGAACTTGCTTCTAGAATCCACCAACTGCTTCGAACGATTGAAAGCCAGGCTGGAGCGATTACCGCAAGTATGGGGGTTAGCACGTTTAGTGGTGAACCGACGCTCAGCCTGTCAGAGGTTTTTGAGCAAGCCGATAGTGCCTTGTATCACGCCAAGGAAACTGGCCGTAACCAGACGGCAGCGTTTCCGTACAGCCATTAATTGCGCCGAGACAGACGTTTTGTGGGCCATTGAAAGTGACTTTGGTCGCCTTAATCCTTTTAAAGCGCCTCAATAAAGCGGTCAAAGTTCTACGTTTTCGTCCATTTCTCAGAAACATTCGCGAATCCGCGCAAGCCACGTGGGTGGCAAATTTCACTTTCGGGATCGAAAAGCGGACGCATTGAGTTTATACTGGTCCGATTTCCCTGATATCCAGATTTCCGGCTGCGGGATAGCCCCTTCGGCCCCCATCTTCTATTGTGTACAGATAATGAAAGACCTTAGTAAATATCGAAATATTGGTATTTTTGCCCACGTTGACGCGGGCAAGACCACAAGTACCGAACGTATCCTCAGCCTAACCGGAAAAATTCACAAGATTGGTGAGGTTCACGATGGTGAAGCGACCACCGATTTCATGGACCAAGAACGCGAGCGCGGCATTACTATTCAGTCCGCAGCGACCAGTTGCGAGTGGAATGGCCATCGCCTGAACATTATTGATACCCCTGGGCACGTTGATTTCACAATCGAGGTGTACCGCTCACTGAAAGTTCTTGACGGTGGTGTCGGTGTGTTCTGTGGTTCCGGTGGTGTAGAGCCGCAGTCGGAAACCAACTGGCGCTACGCCAATGATTCCGAAGTTGCACGAATTATTTTCGTCAACAAACTGGATCGAATGGGCGCGGATTTCATGCGCGTTGTTGATCAAATCAAAAACGTACTGGGTGCGACACCGCTAGTTATGGTGCTGCCCATCGGCCGCGAAGATGAGTTTAAAGGTGTTGTTGACCTGTTGACTCGTAAAGCATGGGTGTGGGACGCCTCCGGTGATCCGTTGAACTACAGCATCGAAGACGTGCCTGCAGACATGGCCGATCTGGTTGAAGAATGGCGTGAAAATCTGATCGAAATTGCTGTTGAGCAAGATGACGATTTGTTGGAAGCCTATTTGGAAGGCAATGAGCCTAGTGTCGAAGACATCAAGCGATGCATTCGTAAGGGCACTAACGATTTGGCCTTCTTCCCGACTTACTGTGGTTCGGCCTTTAAAAACAAAGGCATGCAGCCCATGCTGGATGCTGTTGTTGATTTTCTGCCTAGCCCTACCGAAGTCAAGCCGCAGCCTGAAGTCGATCTGGAAGGCAACGAAACCGGCAAGTTCGCTATCGTTGACTCCGAGCGGCCACTGCGCGCGCTGGCCTTTAAGATCATGGATGACCGTTTTGGCGCCCTGACCTTTGTGCGTATCTATTCCGGCTTTATCGAAAAGGGTATGACCGTGGTCAATACCTTTACCGGCAAAAACGAGCGTATCGGCCGCATTGTTGAAATGCACGCTGATGAGCGAGTGGAGTTGGATAGAGCTGAAGCTGGCGACATCGTTGCCGTACTGGGCATGAAGAACACCCAGACTGGTCATACGCTGTCTGATACTAAAGACGTGGCAACCCTTGAGCCTATGGTATTCCCAGCTGCGGTTATTTCCTTGGCCATTGCACCTAAGGACAAAGCGGGCGCTGAAAAAATGGCCATTGCTTTGGGCAAAATGGTTCAGGAAGATCCTTCTTTCTACGTCAGCTCTGACGAAGACAGTGGTGAGACCATTTTGGGCGGCATGGGCGAATTGCACTTAGACGTGAAGGTCGACATCTTGCGTCGAACTCACGGTGTGGATGTAATCGTTGGTAAGCCGCAAGTGGCTTATCGTGAAACAATCACTCAGACGATTGAAGATTCATACACCCATAAGAAACAGTCGGGTGGTTCTGGTCAGTTCGGTAAGATTGATTACGTTATCGAGCCGGGCGAGCCGGGTTCGGGCTACGAGTTCGAATCCAAGGTTACCGGCGGTAATGTGCCTCGTGAATTCTGGCCTGCAGTTCAAAAGGGCTTTAAGTTGATGATGGAAGAAGGCGTGCTCGCTGGCTTCCCATTGTTGGATTTCAAAGTAACTTTGATGGACGGTGGTTTCCACGCAGTTGACTCCTCAGCTATCGCTTTTGAATTGGCGGCCAAAGCGGCTTATCGCCAGTCCATACCTAAGGCGGGTCCTCAGTTGATCGAGCCGATCATGAAAGTTGACGTATTCACTCCAGATGATCACGTCGGTGATTGCATCGGTGACTTGAATCGTCGTCGCGGCATGATCAAGTCACAGGAGCCGGGCGCTACAGGCGTACGCATCAAGGCTGATGTGCCATTGTCGGAAATGTTTGGCTACATTGGCGATCTGCGCACCATGACTTCAGGTCGTGGGCAGTTCTCCATGGAGTTCTCACATTACCTGCCATGTCCTAAGAACGTGGCTGAAGTTGTGATTGAAGAAACCCGCGCGCGTAAAGCTGCAAAGTAGTGCCTTAAGCAATTGATGAAAAGCCTCGCCATTCGGCGGGGCTTTTTTTTGTCTGGGATATGGCCCATGCAGTAGGTTAAGCAACAAATTAACGAGAAAGCGAAGTGCCTTGCAGTGATGTCGTTTCGGCCTCCAAGGTTTGGAGATCCCACCCTAGCGATTTACTAATCCACTGGCGGCTGCTAGAGTCCGCGCCAGTTTCAGGTGCCCGAGATGTATTCACATCAGGGTGAAACGGGAAGTCGGTGAGTGTTGCGCCAAAGCCAACACGATTCCGACACTGCCCCCGCAACGGTAAGCGAGTAGGGAACAGCCAAGACCACTGTGTATTTTGCATGGGAAGGTGCTGTTGCCAGGAGCCTCACAGCTTCGCTCGTAAGTCCGGAGACCGGCCTGAAACCACTGGAGGCTCGCGGTGGGCGCGCTCAACTGGCTGCTTAGTCGTGCCCAGTTTTTGTTGTCCACCCTGGCCAATTATTCATCTACGAACTGTCGCGTGGGGCGCACGGTCGGGGTTTTACTATGTCTATTAAAAATATTGCATGTGCGGCGGCATTGAGCGCTGTTGCATCTTCTTCTTTTGCAGCCAGCCAAGAATCAGCTGAGCTACAGCTTATCCAAGTCACCGCGAACCGTGTTGCACAAACACCTGCTGACAGCCTGGCTGCTGTTACCGTCATTACGCGAGAACAGATCGAACTTTTACAAGCGACCGATTTTATTGATTTATTACGTGGTTTTCCGGGTATCGATGTGGCCAATACAGGAGGGCCAGGTAAGGGCACTTCAGTGTTTATGCGTGGCACGGAAACCGACCATGTATTAGTCCTGCTAGACGGCATCAAAATTGGCAGTGCAACAAGTGGTGCTGCCGCCTTTGAAAACATTCCAGTTGAACAGATTGAGCGAGTAGAAATTGTGCGTGGGCCGCGCTCTAGCTTGTACGGTTCGGAAGCTTTGGGCGGCGTGATTCAAATCTTCACCCGCAGTGGCTCAGTCACACAATTCACACCATCATTGTTGTTGGGCGTGGAGAGTCATGGCGGCAGCCGAGCGCAGTTGGGCTTTCAAGCCGGTAATCAATCGGCTTGGTATGGCTTAAGTGTTGGCGGACGTCGCACGGATGGCATAGACGCACGTCCACAGGATGGCGAGCCGGATAAAGATGGATTTGAACAGTGGTCGGTTTCCGGTCACGCAGGTGTTCGTTTGCCGGCAGGCGGGGAACTGAATGCCCACGTTCTGCACGCAAGTGGTGACAACGAATTCGACAGCCAATTTACGGTTGGCGCGGACAGCAACGATACGCGACTGCAAGCGAGTGGTGTGAGTTGGAAGCAAGCCCTAGGTGACAAATGGACGCTGCGTTTGTCTGGTGGCTTGAGTAAGGACGAGTACACCGGTCGATTGGAAGGCAGCAAGACGAGTACCTTTAATACCCAGCGCCGGCACCTCTCTTTACTCAATGAACTAAAACTGAGTTCGACGCAATTGTTGGTGCTTGGTGGCGAGCGCGTCGATGACGAAATCGATACCAGCACGGAGTTTCCGGTTAGTTCGCGCCGCACCTTGGCCGGCTTTGTGCAATATCAGGTCGATATCGATGCGCACAGCTTGCAAGCCGCCTGGCGTTATGATGATGACGAATCCTTCGGCTCAAGACAGACCGGTTCTGCTGCCTGGGCGTGGGATGTGGCTGACACACTGCGTATAGGCGCATCTTATGGCAAAGCCTTCCGTGCCCCTAGTTTCAATGAATTGTATTTTCCATTTTTTGGAAATGATCAATTGGGACCAGAAACAGCGGAGAGTGTTGAATTCAGTTTGGTTGGACGCTTTGCTCAGACCCGTTGGGACCTACGAGCGTATCAAACCGATATCGACAATCTGATCAGCACGGTATTGGTCGATCCTGATAACTTCATTTACCAGCCACAAAATGTCGATCGCGCTCAGATCACCGGTGTTGAGTTTGGTGCTCAGTGGCAGCTTGATGCCTGGAGCATTCGGCCTGCGCTCACGTGGAGTCAACCGGAAGATCGTTCCAGCGGTCCCAATAACGGCAAGACCTTACGTCGCCGCCCGGAACAATCAGCGCGCATCGATATTGATCACAGTCTCGGCTTCGCGGATTGGGGCATGAGCGTGACGGCTGTGGGCCGTCGTTACGAAGATGCGGCCAATAGCAAACCACTTGCGGGTTATGCCACTTTGGATTTGCGATTGACGATGCCGTTGGCTGCTGCGTGGTCGATTCAGCTCGGTGCGCATAATGTGTTGGACAAGGAGTATCAGACGGCCTTGGGGTATCAGCAGTTTGGTGCGACTTATCGCATGAACTTGCGCTATCAACCATAGCAGCTGCTTTTCACGAATCGTACGAGTTTAGGCTGCTCAGATAGGTTATTGAGCGCGCTTTGCTAAGCAAATACGTGTTTTAGTATTTGGGGTAAACCGGCCAATAGCACGCTATTGGCCGGTCACCTTGGCAATGCATGGGCAGGAGCAAGCAGCATGATCCGAGCGCTAATGGTTCAGGGCACGACCTCCGATGCGGGTAAAACCACCCTGGTTGCTGGCTTGTGCCGAGTATTACACCGACGTGGCGTGGCCGTGGCTCCGTTTAAGCCACAAAACATGGCCTTGAACAGTGCGGTTACGGCAGACGGTGGTGAAATTGGCCGGGCCCAAGCGCTGCAGGCGCAGGCGGCAGGCTTGCTGCCGGAAGTGGATATGAACCCGGTGTTGCTGAAACCGAACAGTGATATCGGCGCACAAATCATTGTTCATGGTCGTGTCGTTGCCAATCTTGATGCACAGGATTATCACGCTTATAAAACCACGGCGATGGCTGCAGTCTTGAGTTCATTTGAACGCTTACAGCAGCGCTTTGAGTGCGTTGTTGTGGAAGGCGCGGGGTCACCAGCAGAAATCAATTTACGTGATCGCGATATCGCCAATATGGGTTTCGCCGAGGCGGTGGATTGTCCGGTTATTCTCATCGCTGATATTGATCGGGGTGGGGTGTTCGCCCATTTGGTTGGTACGCTGGATTTGCTCAGTGCCAGTGAGCAAGCGCGGGTACGAGGCTTCGTTATTAACCGGTTTCGCGGAGATATTGCGTTGCTGGAACCAGGGCTGCAGTGGTTGGAGGAAAGAACCAATAAGCCCGTATTGGGCGTGCTGCCTTATCTGCATAATCTCCAGTTGGATGCCGAGGATGCAATTTCACCGCATCAGCAAGACGCCCAAGCGGAATTGAAAATCGTCATTCCAGTTTTGCCACGTATCAGCAATCACACAGATTTCGACCCACTGCTGCAGCATCCGCAAGTGCATGTTGAATTTGTTGGACCCAATCAGGTGCCACCTCCAGCAGACTTGGTCATATTGCCAGGCTCAAAATCGGTACGAGATGATCTTGCTCATCTTCTTGCACAAGGCTGGGGGGATTATCTAGGGCGACATTTACGTTACGGAGGAAAGCTGATCGGTATTTGTGGTGGCTTTCAGATGTTGGGTCTATCGATCGCTGATCCAAGTGGATTGGAAGGCGAGAGTGGTGAAAGTGCGGCTTTGGGTTATTTTGATTTTCGGACTGAAAT
>JBPOFU010000118.1:0-7475 GCA_051252075.1 Oceanococcus sp.
ACCCCGCTTTTGACCAATGAACCTGCTTTAGAGGTTTTGAGTGATTCAATATTTAATATAACACGTGGTGCGCCGCTTGTTGTAAATCTGGAGGGAACGCTCCTGCCCAACAGCGTACCAGGAGTGCCCCCCAATCTGCACAGCATGCAAACCAATCTTGCAGCGCGGGCCCTGAAAGCTATGGGCGTAAGTGTAGCAAGTCTTGCTAACAATCACAGCTATGATCTCGGCGAAGTTGGGTTTCAGACGACACGCGACGAACTTCGACACCTTGGAATTGCTTCGATAGAACACGGGCAGTTTTTCGATCTGGGCAATGCACGCTTGCTTGCAATGAATCATGTTAAGGGCAGAGGAAATGACACGGGTGGAGTTTTAAACGGGGATTTGCCTAATGAGCTATGCTTTGCCGATGTAGAACCGCCAGTGGTCGTGTTTACCCATTGGGGTGTTGAATACCTCCGATCATTTGATATGCAAACTCGTGCGCTCGCGAGGAATTATGTGCGCTGCGGTTTTGCCGTAGTCGTGGGAGGGCATTCGCACCTGGCCGCAATCGGCACTAACAGTTTCAACGATAATCGCGGTCTTGGTGTTTTCTCACTTGGTAATTTGGCCTTTGACCAGACCGGCGACAAAGGCAGCGGCGCATTGTTGGAGATACGCATTTTCGGTGCTGGCACCCTGGCAGCACGGCTTATCCCTTTACCGAATCTTTTTGATCAAATGCAGAATGCTGCAGGGCATAGATTAAAGCCTGTGAGATGACATCAACGCGTATCAAGGGACAAATCGTATCCTTTTTTTTCGTCATAGTAGAACGTCTTAGGTTTGAAATATTCAAGCTCGACAGGGCGTGAGGCAATCAAGCTTCCATCTTCGAGTCGGAAGACAAAACGGAATCGATGCATTGATGACTGCTTGGCTTGAAGTTTGATTCGCCAAGATGCGCGCACGCTGCGATTGATGGTATCCTGAATTGGCAGACCAATCTCGTAGTTTGCCCCTTGGAGCCGCAGTTCAAATGGACGATCTCGGCCGGTGTCGCGCATTCCACCCTCGCCGCACTCAGCAGCTCCGTAAAATCTTCCAACCACGAGGAATGTTGCAAATGGTGACTTGCGCTTTTTAACATTGGTCTCTGCGTCAATCCATTGCGTGGTAATTTCGCCCTTTATTGGTAGAGTCAAATAACCGCTAGGGTTAAGATGTACGTTTGCCGCAAAATCACCGAATAGCGAACGCTTATCGAGGTCCGTAAAGCACAACTCATGTGAATTTTCGCAAGGCAGTGCGCTTTCCTTCAGACTCTCGGTATCAAATCCAAGATCGCTGAGATCACTCTCAAAACTCAAGATGATTGGTTCATCCTCTATAGTACCGATTTCAACCTTTTTTGATTTGGTCGATCCAATGCTGTAGGTTAGCGTTGATTGCATAATTGGTGCCCAACCAAAATTTTTGATCAAGAATTCAGTGTCGAATGTTGGAGGATCACATGATCTCTCGGTTCCGGAGTCTGGAGAGTAAATTTGGAGCGCTGGACTGGAATCAGGGATGCTTTGTTCCACGTCAATCCATGCCTCTTCAATGCCGATTGCGCGAGCGGAATCGTTTTCAATTTCAACGAGGATTGGTACTGGCTGAATTTCATCAGCTAGTCCCCAAAACCCAAATTCGCTCAATTCCCCTGCTATGTTCACAATACCTGGTCGAATGACCAAATTGTCAGTACCGCGCCAAACGCCATAAAGGCTTTTGTTGGCAAGCGTGAGTTTCAGCGTTTCGCTTTCACTAGACCCGGCATATTCGACAGCGGTAAACGCTGGGCCATTCTGACGCTGTGCATGTGTACGGTCGACAATCAGATTTATCTTGACGTTCGGCACCTGATCATAACTAGCGGCGAGTTGAAGCGGGAAACGTCTTTCTTCATCTTGCAAAATGGTGGCGGTTCCATCGATTTGCTTTCCGTTAGACCATTGTGAGAAGACTGCAGCCTTACCGGGATGGTAGATAGTTCCCGTACCGCTGCGCTTTCCACCGGCAAAACCGCCATCATAAATAGCACCGCTGGCATCAACATAAACGCCATCACCATGGGGTAGGCCATTTTCGAAACGCCCGACATATTCATCGCCATTGGGGAAATGCAGTTGTCCTTCGCCCTGCGGTCGCCCATCTTTCCACCGACCATTGTATCGCATGCCAGACATATGTTGGAACAGCCCGTAACCATTTAGCGTACCGCTTTCAAAATAGCCATTATAACTCGCAACTATGATGGTCGGATTGATTGAGTTTGGTCCATCTTTGCGCCAGATAATTTCACCGTGGCCGCTTGCCGGACCGGATTCGATTTTTGTATCGCCGGCAGCAATGAACGAAGGGTCGAGGTTAGCATCTGCGAGAGGATCGGCGGCTTCATAAATGACACGTTTCAGCCGACGCTCATGATTATCCCATACTAATTGTGCCCAGCGGCGCATTTTAAGAGGATTAGCAACGAAAATATCTTCCAAGACCGAAACCTCGTCCCTTTGCACGCGCTCTAAAACTGACCTCACTTCGTAATCGCTGCCAAGAGCGATCGGGCCAAAAGCCATAACTGGTGTGGATAAAAGTATTACCTTCAGTAGTTTTGATCGGTTCATCTTGATATCCTATCAACTGTTTCTACTTAGCCAATGGCCAAACGCTTTGAACAATTTGGTTAAAATCGATTGGGAAAAAGCGAACCGAGCGGTCGCCAACAACAACGACTGTTACCTCATTGTTGATCCATTTGAGATCAAGGACGGGGTTAGCCGTATCGTGATGCTTATCAACGAGGACTGCTCGGTAAATTCTTTCTCGGAAGCTGTTGTTCCAGTCAAAAATTTCGAGAATTCCTTCGACTGCGAGGATTGCGAGCTTGTCTCCTTCTGGCGAGAACGCTACGCGCAGAACCTCGCCATCGGTGGGATAGTTTTCCAGAGTAAACGTGCGGCGTCCGTCAATCGTGTCTCCGTTCACGGGGTAAACCGAAACCAGTGCACCGAGATTGTCGGCCGTTGCAATAAATTGTCCATCGCTACTTACCGACAGTGACCGAGTTCCCTCGGGGTGTCCTGGCAATCGCGCTCCATCAACGATGACCCTTGAGAAGTGCAGATCGGCGGCGCTCCATTCAAGTATTGACCCCTTTCCGTGAGACACGTAGAGGTATTGATGATCTGGCGACAATACTGCACCCCATGGTTTCCCGTGCCGTGCAAAAATACCTGCTTTAAGTCTGTCATCTAGACTTGCGGGTCTCATTTCTAGTAACCCAGACTGTGCACTGACGCTCCCGGCCAAAAACCACGTTTCGTCGTCGCCGACTATGATAAGATCATTGCCATCAGCTAAAACGATTTCGTCGCGTGACCGAGCAGGCACGGATGCGACCTGTTTCGCGCCGTCAAAGACCGCAAGCATTTTATTAGAAGTACCCTCTTCAGCCCCGAAAAGTACTGTGATCAATCCATTTTCCAATTCGGCTATCGAAATCGCCAGATATTCTTGCGGAATACTCGAATCTTTCAATCGGTCAGCTAGTGTGGTGCCGTCAAAATTCCAAGTGATGCGATGCGCTGGCGTATAGGAAATGACACTAGAGTTTTTAGCAATAATACTTGCAAAAGGCGCTGAGCCGTTGTGCATCGGTGCCGTCAGTGGCACTGGTGCCGCAAGATCAACCGCGAAGAACCGCGTTTCAGTCTGATCGAAGATCGAGATTATTGCAAGATCGCCCGACAAAAGGCTCACTTTAAAGCGCTTATAGGTATCAGGTAGATCAACTTTGATACGTGTTCCGGGCAAACGCCCGGATACATCTTCGAGAGTATAGAAACACACAGCGCTGTCATCGCACCTTGCAGCAACGAAACGGTTCGAAATGTCCAAAATATGAGCAACGGAGATTTCACCGACGGGCAAGGCGCTCACTCGGCCCTGCACATCAAAACGATAAAGTGTATCACATTTTTTTGATCCGATAAACGCTGTGCCAGGAGGGACACCAGCACCCGTCGAAATATTAAAATCTGAGATATTACAACTATCAGAATTAGGTAAAGACAAAGTGGTGGATGACACAGCGTCGCCGTCGCCAAGCAAAATTTTGGTGTGAAGCAATTTGCCATCAGTGAGTCGCAGATCATGAATAGCGCCGTCATCTCCAACGAGCCAGTGAAGCGGTTGATAGTTGCTTTCAAGATGGAGGTGAAAATTGGAACAAACGAGTTGTGCTCCGCGTTCGGCACATTGGAAAATCCTTATGCTGTCTGCGCTCGACACAGCTAACGTACGGCCATCAGGTGAAACACGGATACGTGAAATACGCACGTCTTCCATTGCAAGCTTGAATGTCCTGGGTAACTCTCTTTGAGGATCAATAAAATGTAGACTTCCATCGTTGTGTAAGACCACAAGCCTATCCGGCCCAGCTGACCAAAGTGATATCACTCGATTGGATGTCGCATCATCGCGAAGCGCTATCACACCTGTATCTATAGTTTCCCTGGTCAGGGTTAGTGGGTCGACCCGCTGTATTTTTGCGTTATCAAAACCAACATAGACGGCTTCCGAAAAGGATATGGAGTTTGACCTGAACTGCCCTTCGACAGGTTCCGCCGCAACATCCGTTACATTTGCTCCGCGCAGAGCAGCCGCAACGATCAAATCGCGCGCATCGATTGCATAAAGACCCGATAGCAATGAAAGCGCCTCACTCGCAGCAGTATGAGAGTCGCCGCTTTCAAATGCGACGCGTGCACGCTGCATAGTTTGCGCCGCACTTGAAACTGCCTTCTCCTGCTGCCATTGATACGCAAGAACGCCGGCAACAATCAATGAGACCGCAGCGGCACTGGCAAGTATCAAACGGATTGTGATTGAGCGTTTCTTTTGCGCATTCTCTTGGTATTCACGTGCTGCGCATTCGCGAATGTATTCTGCCTCAGTCTTAGTCAGTTGTTTGTAAAAGCGTTCGTTGTCTAGCAGCTTATCGGCATCGCGCAGTGAGTCGCCACGCAAGCTGAGCCTGTCAACAGTTCTGCTGTTCGCGGCCCAGATGATTGCTTGTGCCCTAACAACATCAAGACTTGCAAGAAGTGGTTGGTCTTCCTGAAGCCAACCATTCAATTCGGTCCAGCAGCGCAGAAATGCTTCATGTGCAGGTTCCACCGTTGCCATACCGGAGGATGAATCGCGATCCGTAGACAGCAAACGCTCGTTGATGAGCAGTTCCACTATTGGGCGTGCTTCTTGGGGGATATCGTCAAGTCGTGCAACATGGCATCGAGGTTGGCCATTAACTGGGTCGATGCCAGCGGTCCAGGGTATCAAACCGCGCTTAAGCAAGGCCATTTTTGCTTCCCGGTCTTTTGGAAGTCGGATATCTCTGTCGGCGAGTACAAGAACGTGCTCGATGGCGTGTTCGATGGAGCCTGTTAATCCACCGATTGCATTATAGTCTTCAAGAGCGATTTCGCCCGAAGTTCCGAAATCATCGAAAAGCCGTCGCATTGTATAGGCAAGGAGCGGAAGTGTGTCCTTGGCACCATCGCCATCGATTTCTGTAAGTAAGTGGCTTACCAGCTCGGATCCTATGGTCAAGCTCGCAATGCTTTCAGAGTAGCGGCGGGCTGGACCCTCAATAATTTCTTTGTAAGCGCCTCGCGGGACACGCCCGAGCGCAAAGGTATCGAATCCTCGATGCTTTATCACATCATCGTTTTGTAGTTTCTCGAAATCGGCTGATCGGATTGAAAACATCACCATCACGCGGTGGCCATAACGTTCAATGAGAGCAGAAATGACATCACGCAGTACAAAAGTACTGTTTTCTTGGCCTGAATCATACAGCGTCTCAGCCTGGTCGATCGTCATGACCAGAGTGGGCTCACCTTTGTAGTTACCATCGTTATGCTGCAGCAAATCGTCGATACACTGTAAAATTCCATCCTTGCCATTTTCAGCAATTCTACGACTTATTTCACCTCGTGAACGATTGGTGCCCAACTTCTGAAACGCAATCGCAATTGATGCTGCAAGCGATGCGCCGTTGCCACGCAAGTCGTGATCTGGACGAACCGGTTGCAAGATTGTGAATTGATCCGTTTCACGCGCGAGGCGTGGTAAGATACCAGCTGATACGAATGAGGATTTTCCGCTACCGGAAGCGCCTAAAACAACGAAATGTGAGGGATTTTTCTGCTCGCGGATCTTTCGAATTTCGGAGATTGCTGCGGTTATTTCGGCAGCTCGGCCGAAGTAAATACCGGCATCATCGCTTCCAAATGCTTCAAGGCCACGGTATGGAAGACGTTTAGGGTCGCTTTCCGGTGGCCATTGAAAATAGTCTGCATTCGCTCCGGTTAGCTGCAGGCCTTTAAATAAACGTTGGAGACCTGTTTCAGCATATGTGATCACCTTACTGCCTGTTGACGTCTCAATTTCAATGTCTGATTGATGTCCTTGCACGGTCATGTCAATAATCTGGTATTCGGCAGTGAGTTCCGTTGGAAGGTCCTTTAAGTCGACTTTTTCTACAACAACCGCCAGAAGCGGCTTGCCAATGCTTATTGCAGCTATTAGCTCAGTGCGCGACCAATCCGATTTCAGCCAGTTTTTCGTTATGATGAAGATGACGACATGACAACTTCCAGTTGCAAGTCGAAGCGCTGTTTTCCAGCGTTGCCCAGCAATAATTCCTCGCTCTTCATCGAAATCGAGGAAAATTTCATTCCAATTGTTCAACATCAACCAATTGCGGATTGCTATTGCGTGGTTATTATCTCGACTGGAATGGCTGATGAAAATTTCACTCAAAATTCTTCCTGCGCCAATTTTTATGGTTGCAGGGTAGCGGTGCTGCGCACAACGATTTGTTCGGTCTCACCGAAACTTACATAGCCCCATGCACCATCTAACTTTACGGGAGCGAAACTTTCCCTGTATCGGTAGGCATCCTCAAAAACGGCCCCGGTTTTGTCGAAGACCACATCGTTCTTTACTTCTACGAAGCCAAAGTTACCGTCGCGATTTTCGTACAACGCAAATCCTTCGAAAACACCGTAAAGGTTTTTTGCTCCATCCAAGAAATCACCGTTGTCAATCGATGCAAAATTTGGCCGTACAAATCCTATCCCGAAGTTGTCTGAATCGATCGAGAATAGCTTTTTGTCTGAAAAACGAAGCGCATTTAACGGGCCCGCGACAGATAATTCAGGATCACAGCTTAGGAGGGCATAAATAAGATGGTCTTTAAGTCTATTTTCGCTGAAATCCCACAGCGCATCATATTTGTCAACAATAGATGTATCAAAAATGAAATACTTACCACTCGACATTCGACAATAAATTTGATTATCCATTAGCAGTCCCAATCTGTATTTTGTTGACACTGAACTCACATCGTAATTGAAGTGTTTCTCACTACGACTATATGC
>JBPOFU010000119.1:0-7412 GCA_051252075.1 Oceanococcus sp.
CTTTGGTAGCTATTTTGAAGATGACGGAGGTAAATTCATGGCCGCCGTTAGCCGTTATATTTCTTCACCCGGACTGGCGCGCCAGCAGTTTGAAGACAGCAAAGCCAATCTTGCTGACGCTGAACGCGCATTGGTTGGATTGCAAAGGCAGGCGGCAAACGCCGCCCAATTGCAGGCTGAACTTCGCAAGCGAACCGCTACGAATGATTCGCGTGGTGTGAAAAACGTAAGTTCGAAAACGATTCAATGGACTCCATTCGACAATCCGCATCGTCTAAATCAAATCTCAAGCGGGCCTGATGCCTTGTATGGCCGAAATGCTACTAACCAAACCTGGAAATATGATTACGTCAAGCGAGCGTGGACGCGATTGGGCGGGGCAGCCTCTATAGTGCTTAGTGTTGCGCCTGACGGTAAGGTTTGGCGCTTAGATACAAACAAAGACGGTAGTAACAACAACCATATTTATTTCCTCAATACGACGGCGAACAAATGGGAAAGAATCGCTGGAGGAAAGCTGCGCTTGTCGGCAGGGCCGAATGTACTGTGGGGGAGCAATACGCAAGGTGCTATATGGCGTTATCAAAATAGCAATTGGAACAAGATTCCAGGGGCCGCCAGCGATGTATCGGTTGATGAACAGGGGGTGGCGTGGCATTTGTCACAACGTAAGAATTCCGGCGGCGGGTACGACTTGTACAAGTCGAAAAATGATCGAGCCTGGGATAAGATCGGCAGCCCCCCTGGCGGATGGACGAGGATTTCGGGTGGTCCGAACGGGCTTTGGGCTATTAATCCAATTGGTGAAGTTTGGCTGTATCGACGGGGCACTAAATCGTATTGGGAAAAAATGGCCAATAAGGAAACTGCGGTTTACATCAATGCTGCGGCCAAAGGCGATGTTTGGATTATTAGTGCTCAAGGGCAAATCAGTCACTGGAATCTTTAGAGATCAGACTTTTCGCAGGTATTTTGGCCTGATTGTTACGCGCATTCTGTCGTTACGTGGCCCAAACGCATCAGTGCCCGTCACCATATTATTGGAATGGGAGCTTATAAATTTTCGGGGCGTGAGATAATAGCGAATGACAAAATTTGCTGATCTCGCTTTACCCCCCCCCCCGAATTACTCCAAGCCCTAGAGGTATTGGCCTACACCGACGCGACCGAAGTACAGGCCGCGACACTGCCCAGGTTTTTGCAGGGCAAATATGTGCTCGCTCAGGCCAAAACCGGTAGTGGTAAAACCGCTGCATTTGATTTGGCGCTGTTGGCTAAATTGGAAAGCAAGCAATCGAGTTTGCAGAGTTGGGTGTTATGTGTCAGGTGGACGCTTCAATTACGCGGCCAACTTCTTCACCGCTCGAATGTATTGCACCTGTGTCTTGTCACTCAGGTTCCGCATCCGCATGTCTTCCAACATGCGCTGACGCAGTGGGCTGACGATTTCGATGGGTAGGCTCATCGTGATACTCCGTGATCGAGGCACATGCCTTAATTCACAAGACCCTCCATCACACCCAGCGTCCCTCAATTCCTCATCGACACTGGCAACTACCGCGCGAGCGGTTTAGTCCAATGGCACGTCTCTGCCAACCATTCTGCTGAAGGAATGACCGCATTCGGGGAAGTGCAAATTTAGCTTCTTCAGATCCCGAACGTCCGCATCGGCATCAACACAGTGAGTGACTGGTTACGGCTTGTAGGTCGGCTCTAGGCACTTCTCCGGCGTTGCCCGACTTCTTTGAGTGACCGGTTTCAGGCGGACATCCGGCATTCGGAGTGGCGGCTTGCCTGAATGTCCGCTCCCGCTAATCGGTCAAGTGCTCACCCGAGGGGCGGGAAGGTCAGCAGGTGGCGGTTTCGGAATTCTTATACGGTTTGAAAACCCCATCTGGAATCTATATTTGGGATACCTCCAGTTATCGGAGCTTAAGCCTGCCCAATTCGTAATTAGTTCAGCAAATGGTCAGGTGGGCCGGTTTCGAGTTCAGGATCCTCTTGAAGAATGGGCTCGCCGACGGTGTCAATGACTACGCTGTGACATTCAACATCGAACCAATTATTAAATAATTCTAGCGTTAGATCGTCAGGCCAGAGATCCTTATCTAGATAACAAGCGGCCAATTCGTTCTCGAATAGGGCTCGATAATTTTTAGAAATCCAGATTCTGGTCGCTTCTGAGTCCCCCGCATCTGCATCTGAAATTAGATAGGCGGTTCGCTCAGAATTGAGAGCGTCCAGTGTCAGACTGAGTTGACTCTGATCAGGATCAATCTCCAAGATCCACTGCAATGCTGGAGCCTTGTAAATGAGTTGAATAAGTCCGCGGTTAATCATGAATTGGCTTACGTTCGTTGAGTTGGGACAGGCCGAATAGGCCTGGCCCAAGTGCTGAAAGGGGTATCAAAGTGATTCTTTGAGGGCCTTCCCAGCTTTAAACGACACCGATTTACTGGCTTTGATCTTGATCGCTTCACCTGTGGCAGGGTTGCGACCTGTTCGAGCGGCGCGTTTGCTCAATGAAAACGCTCCAAAGCCCAAAATTGAGACTTTATTGTCTTTCTTGACGCTCTTGGCCACTGTGGTGGTGAAAGATTCCAAAGCGGCCTGCGCTTCTTTTTGAGTGATACCGGCATCCTTGGCCATAGCTGCTACCAGATCTTTTTTAGAAACCGTGTCGGTCATGTCGTCTCCTGATTTTTGGTTTAACCACTGGATGTGGCCAATTCAGTGTCAGGCTAACAAACGAGTTTTTATTCGTCTGATAGGAGCAATTATTTATCCGACTTCAGGTGGTTCAGGTTCATCAACATAGCTTTGCGCTCATTGGCTAACGCTTTCCACTTGGCTTCTGAGGAGGATAGGGCGGCTATTTTGTCAGTTTGAAGAGTAAGCTGGTCTGATAGATCGTTGACTGAGCGTTGTAACTTTTGCAGCTCTTGGGTGATTGCGTCATGTTTATCGCGGGCATCTTGGGCTGATAACTCGGCTTGATCGGCGCGTTGTTCAGCGTCTGCCACCAAAGCTTTCATCGACGGCTCGACATGGCTACGTGCGATGTTCAACCACTGACTGAGTAACTGGCGGTGACGCGTTTCTAAATCGCCCGGCAATTGCAGCTGTTCGTAGATCTGCTGTTGCATCGCGTGTTCTACCGCTGCATGGCGTGCTTTTACCGCCCGTGCGCGCTGGCAACCTCCGGACGCTTCAATGATCTGGTTTAGCGTGGGCATTTTCCCATTCTCATTGGCCAATTGGCTTACGCAGGCTTGTAGTTCTTCATCAGACACTTTTGCGGGTCGGCCCGTAGGGAACTGTTTGGAACCGTTCGGAACTGTTCCCGCGCTCACAGGGAAACCTGCAGCTGGCGGTCTGAAGAAATGCTGGGCTCCTGGGGTAAGGGTTGTTTACCAACAAAATCCTTGATGCAGCTCAGTTCGTCAGCCCTCTGTACAAGTTCGGCTTCCGGACATTGACGAATCTTGCGATAAGACGGCGGTTGCAACAGCCATTGCAGCATCTTGCCAACCAGTTCTCCTGCATAGGGATTGAGATGGGCAAGTTCCGAGAGCGCGGAATAGGCCATGCCTAAAGCTCCGAGCTTGTGCCCTAGACCCTTGATAAAGGCATTGGATGTGGATTGACGCTCAGCCTTGGCAATGTCATGGATGAAGGCCATTAATATAATGAGTTCCTTCTTCAGCTCGTCACCGGGAAAAATGACCTCAGCTTCGCATGCGGCCAGATCAACCACTTCCATCGTGTGACAGAGCAAGCCACCAGCGAAGCTATGGTGGTCGTTCCAGCTGGCCGTGGCATGCAGCAGTGCTGCATCCAGTTCGCCGACCAACACATTAATAGAGCGATGAACTTCGGGCGCATTGATTTCATCAATACAACGAACAAGCTTTGTGAGTGATTCTTTTGCGGCATCGGGGCAGTGGGCAAAGGGCAGGTGCCAGGCGGCGTTTGATAAAACACGCGTATCCAATACGCGCCAGTCTTTTAATAGTCCGCCGATACCCCAAGGATGCACATTCACCAAAATTGTCGCCTCGACCACCATGCCCACCTGTAGCTCATGAACTCGACAATCAACACCCCAGCAAACCAGTACATGACAGGTTTCACTGTAATCAGACAGCTTGATCTGTGTGGTGACACCGGATTGATTGGGCCGGCGAAGTACGTTTATGGAGATAACGCGCGCTTGAATCATTGCGCACTGCCCATCACGTGTGTTGAGTTCCGCGCAACAGGTCATATCAACGTTCTTCATCACACTACCTCCACGGCGTCACTTAAGCGTCTTTCAAGGCGTGGCAGCAAAACCTCAATACAATGCCGTGATAATTCAATATCTGGGTCTAAGAGCTCTTGCCGGATCCAATAGGCCACCGCTGAATGATTATTAGAATGATGCAGCGGTGCCAAAAAAGGCACCAGAGCTGAACCAGATGGAATGCTGAGTGCATAAATCAGTGCGTCAGCCAATTTGTGGATTTGGCGCGAATACTGGATCTCATGACTCACCGATTGAATATGCGAAGCGACACTAGGATTCACAGGGCGCCTCCTCATGCAGGGCGCCTGAGACAAAGCGATCAAACGCTGAGCCATCGCGCCGTGTCAGATTGGGCACATAGCGGGAATACACGCTGAACAACATCAGGGTGTTTGAGTGCCCCAGTTGCCGCGCGACCCATTCTGGATTTTCACCAGCGCCCATCCACAGCGTGGCTGCGGTGTGACGTGTCTGATAAGGGCGACGACGATCAAGCTTGAGTTCAGCGAGTAGGGGATACCAGATGCGATTGGTGAAATTATCCAAGTCGATGGGCTCACCTTTACGGTTGCAGAAAACAAACTTCGAGAATTTCCCCGTTACGGCATGTTGTGCCTTTAATGCTTCATACACAGGAAGGCTCATATCGATCTCACGCACAGATCCAATCGTCTTGGTCTCATCCATTTCGCCTTTGACCAATGATTCCCGAACTAAGATTTGACGACGTTCAAAATCCACGTATTTCCACAGCAAGCCATTGATCTCACCCGTTCGCATGCCCGTGAAAAACCGACAGGTAAGGTAATTGCGGTAGTCAGGGCGGACAGATGAGATGATCATCCGAACTTCGTTCATTGAAAACGGCTGTATATCGACCTTCTTCTGTTTGAGCCGTTTTACCTTGTCTACAGGATTGGTAAACTCAAAGCGGTCAGCTGCTTCGCTCAGGATTTGTCCAAGAACTTGGATGATCCGATTGATGGTCTTTGCAGACAAGCTCGTGTTGCCATTACGCCCTTTAACTTTGCCGAGTGTTGAGCGAAATGACATCACGTCAGCTTTGGTGATGTGGCTGACCTCTTTTTCCCCAAACGCAGGGATCAAATGCAGATCCAGCGTCGAGCGAATTGTAGCGGTATGATAATTACGCCAGCCCAAGGTGTTTTCTTCGAACCAAGTTTCGGCAAAATCCTTAAGTAAGGGTGTTTTGGTTTGATTTTGTACAATCGCAGCCGATGGGTGGGGTAGGGCAAACTTTGCTGCGTTCTTGCTGCCAGGGAAGTACTGGGTGTAATTGAAGGTTCCTAGCGTGATTTCCGCTTGAATTTTCTCAAGCATCTGTTCCATTAATCTTCTGTTTTTTGTAGTAGAAGCTAAAGTCGTTTGTTCACGGCAACGAATACCTCGGAAGCGAAAATCAAAAAATAATTTACCTCGCTTTTCTCGAACACTAGCCATTACAAACACCCCCACTGGCTAAGGGGATTGTTATTTTCGCTTTTGTTGCGTGGCACTCGAGTAGATCCTTTTCGATTACCTCCCAGATGTAGAGTAGTTTCCTCCCGCCAAACGGACGAATGTAATGGCGCCCCTCAATTAGCACCGTGTCTTTGAGTCGCTCGCGAATGGTGCGGGCGTCATATTTAATGATCTCAGACAACTCAGTTGTAGTGAGAAAGGTTTGGCTCATGTTAATCTCCGTTCGTCTATTAAAGAGTCCATGTGTCGATGAAAATCGACGCTCGAAGATAATAATAAGCATCTAACGTCATTTGTCAACACCAAATGTCGATATATATCGACCAATGGAGATATTTTGTGATCAGGTTCCGCCTTAAAGAGCTCATGGCAGATAAAGAATTTCGAGAGGGGCGGGTTGTGACACTTGCAGAAATAGCCAAAGAGACCGGCATGCATCGTGCGACACTTTCAAAGATCGCTAATGAACGCGGCTACAGTACTGGCTCCGACAATATAGATAGGCTCTGCACCTATTTCGATTGTGAGGTTGGAGACATAATGGAATACATTAAAAATTAACAAACCCGGTTTGGGCTGAAGTTAGCCGACGGTCAAAGGGGGTCTTTGAAGTTTTCTGCATTTTCCAAAATGGGCACCACGTGGGCACCATTTGGGCACCAAGATGGAAATATCAGGAAAAAATGTGCGGCTGAAAAGCGCATTGAAAGATTATTTGCGGAAGATGTGCTCTTTTTGATTTCGTAAGCTATTGATTTGGTTGATTATTTAAAACACGCATTGATAGTGTGAGTGCTCATCTCTATACTGCGCGGCTCTGGTGCGGGGTGGAGCAGTCAGGCAGCTCGTCGGGCTCATAACCCGAAGGTCGTAGGTTCGAATCCTACCCCCGCTACCAATACATTTGGAGGAATAGTCGGCCCCATGATAGGGGCTTTTTTGTTGCTGAAATTTACGAATCTATGGTTTTGGTTTGTTAAGTTTCCCTCCTAACTAGTTGATAAAAAAGACATTGTGTCTTTGGTGGTTTGATGGCTCAGGGCTTGAATAGCAATCTGCAGGATAAGCTGGAACCGGCGGTGGTTGGTTTGGGCTACGACCTGCTGTGCGTTGAGCTGCAGAGCACAGGTGTGGATGCCGTTTTACGTGTCTACATAGATTCTCCCAACGGCATTGGTGTTGAAGATTGCGTGGCAGTGAGTCGCGAGATCAGCGCTTTGCTGGATGTGGATGATCCTATTGATTCAGCCTACCGGCTGGAGGTGTCGTCACCTGGCATGGACCGCCCGCTAGTTAAACCGCAACATTTCATTGAGTACATAGGGCGAGACGCGAAGCTGAGATTACGAATTCCCCACGAGGGTCGACGAAATTTTCGCGGCAAGCTGTTGGCTTGCGATGAAAATACGGTGTCGGTGGAAGTCGATGGAGAGCGTTTTGATTTGCCATTTGTTGATATCGAACGAGCACGTCTCGTTGCGGTATTTGATTAATAGTTTGGAGCCGGATGCATGAGTAAGAATATATTGCTCGTGGTAGATGCTGTATCGAATGAGAAAGGTGTCGAGCCAGAGGTTATTTTTGGTGCCTTAGAAGCGGCGCTAGCATCGGCTGCGCGTAAAAAGCACGGCGAAGATTGGGA